>SUSW01000034.1 GCA_015063235.1 Thermoplasmata archaeon
ATACTTTATTACACGCACGTACAGGTGTTCAAATGGCAGAATTCAAAGCTGTTGTTAATGACAAGAAAACCGGAAAGTCCTACAATGTGGCTGTCTCCGGTCACCACGCGAACTCTCTGATTGGTGTGAAGATCGGAGAGACAGTCGACGGAGTCTTCTTTGGTCTCCCCGAGTACAAGATTAAGATCACCGGCGGATCTGATTCCGACGGTACCCCCATGAGGAAGGACCTCCCCGGAAACAAGAGGCTCAAGCTCCTGCTCTCCGACGGAAAGGGATTCCACGAGGTGTACCACGGAGAGAGGAAGAGAACCGCAATCCGCGGAAACACAATCTCCGACGCTATTGTCCAGATCAACTGTGTCATCGAAGAGTACGGACCCAAGTCCATCGAGGAGTGTCTCAACCCCGAGGCACCCGCGGAGAACTGATGAAAGTCCCAAAGCAGCCCGAGATAAACATCGGGATGATCGGTCACGACGACCACGGTAAGACCACTCTTACCAAAGCTCTCTCCGGAGAGTGGACCGACCGTCACTCCGAAGAGCTGAAGAGAGGAATCTCGATCCGTCTCGGGTACGCAGACGTAGCATTCTACAAATGTCCTGAGTGCCAGGGTGCTGCAGCGTACGGTACCACCAAGAAGTGTAAGAACTGCGGTGCCGACGCCGAGTACCTCAGGGCGGTGTCCTTCGTGGACGCTCCCGGGCACGAGACCCTGATGGCGACGATGCTGTCGGGGGCTGCTCTCATGGACGGAGCGCTCTTATTGGTAGCTGCCAACGAGAAGTGTCCCCAGCCTCAGACGAAAGAGCATCTCATGGCCCTTTCGATCATCGGTATCGATAAGATCATCATCGTTCAGAACAAGATCGATATCGTCAGCAGGGAGCAGGCAATCGAGAACTACAAGCAGATCAAAGAGTTCGTCAAGGGAACCATCGCAGAGAACGCACCCATCATCCCCATCTCGGCCAACCGCGGTGTCAACATAGATATGCTCATCCAGGCTATCGAGGAGAACATCGTCGCCAAGATCAAGAGGGATTCCAAGGCATCCCCGCTGATGCATGTGGCACGTTCATTCGACATCAACTCGCCCGGTACCAAGCCGGCAGACCTCAAGGGAGGAGTCCTGGGAGGAACACTCATCCAGGGAACCTTGAAGGTCGGCGACGAGATCGAGATTTCCCCTGGAAGGAAGACCGAGGTAGCCGGAAAGACTGTCTACGAGAGGATCACGGCCACCGTCACCTCACTGGAGGCGGGAGGACGTTCCGTCAAATCGGTCGTTCCCGGAGGACTCATCGCGATCGGAACAGGATTGGATGCGTCCATCACGAAATCTGACGGATTGACGGGAAGGGTCATCGGTGTTCCCGGTGAGCTCCCTGCGGTCGTACACGACTTCAAGATGAAGACCACTCTCCTCGACCGTGTCGTAGGTTCTTCTGCTGAACTCTCGGTCGAGGACATTAAGAGCAACGAACCCCTTATGCTCAGTGTCGGAACCGCGACAACCGTCGGTATCGTCAAGAGTGCAAGGAACGATTCGGCAGAAGTGGTCCTGAAGATCCCGGTTTGCATATTGCCTGGTCAGAGGGTCGCCATCTCCAGAAGGATCTCCAACAAGTGGAGATTGATCGGATACGGTATTGTCGATCAGTGAGATCATGCAGACCGTCGTGCTCGACACAAACGCTTTACTCATGCCTTTTGAGATGAAGATGAACCTCGATCTCGCTCTCAGGGATCTCCTGGGCGAGGTCAGGATCGTCGTCCCCGGACCTCTGGTCGGGGAGCTTAAACATATGAATCACCGCTATGCCAAGGCAGCTATCGCTCTGGCCCGCAAATACGAGATCATTCCGACCGAATACACCGGTGATAACGCTGTCATAGAGATGGCGGCTAGAACCGGAGGTTATGTCCTGACCAACGATAAGGAACTGAGGAGGAGGCTCAGGAAGGAGGGCGTGCCGATCATCATGCTCCGTTCCGGAAGCCACCTCGTTATAGATTCGTACCTCGGCGAGGAATGAATCAGATAAGCGGATAGGGCGGTTTCTCAGGTGTCGATCCGTCGTAAGGTTCTCTTCCGAGTTCCTTCAATTTGTCCATGATCAGCTCTTTGCCTTGATCGGTTATTCCGTATACAGGTACTTTGCTGCCCGCTGCCAGATATTTCTCGGGACTCCTGTGGTACATGTCCCTGATCGATTTAGAGGCGCAAGCGGTTATGACATCGAACAGTTCGAATGCATCCTCGGCCTGTTTCTCGGTCATTCCGGATGTGTGCACCCCCATTATGACGAGGTCGCTCCCGAACATGTCCCTCATCACCCATGCATCCTCCACCGATGCGGTGGTGACCGCGACCTTGTGCATCCCTTTGTCATATGCTAGGCATACTCCTTCGACCATGTCGATCTTCGCTGTGTCCGGATCGATGACGTTCTCGGGTCCGATGGCCTCGATGACCTTCGGTATGGGTTCGGTCTCCCTGATCCCGGAAATCCTTCCGCCCATGCCTTGTACGATGCAGGGATTCCTGATGACCGCCGTACCGCAGCCGTCGGCGGCGATGACAGCCGCCTCGATTTTCTTATTCTTAAGAGCTAAGCACAGAATCTCTGATATTCCGAATGACAGGAAGTTGTCCATCTCCGTCTGTCTGTTCTCGCAGCACATGCCGAACGTCTTCATGCGGTACTCTATGTTTTCCCTGACGGTATCCTTGTTGAGTTCCTTGATACCGCGAACCTGATCGAACAGAGGACAGTACTTGACCTTGGGTTCCGTGACATCGACCACTTTTCCGTCTTCGATGGTCACACGGCTGAGCCCGAGGCACTCCATGACATGTTTGGACATGATATCGCTCCGAAGACAGTACTCACCTGTCCGTTCTTATTGGTTTCTGGACAGGTCTTGGAATGTATGATGGAGAAGAAAGAGAAAGATGGCCGTTCCGAAGAACGGCCTTATGATTAGGGGTTTCACTCGATGACTTCGACGGAGACGAGTTTGACCTCTTCGATGGGTCTGTCGCCTCTGTCCGTCCTGACCTTGCTGATCTTGTCCGCAACATCCATTCCCTCGAGAACGGTACCGAAGACAGGGTGTGCGTAGGGGGTCCTAGGGTCCTCTTTGTCAAGGTATGTGTTGTCGACGACGTTGATGAAGAACTGGCTTCCTCCCGAATGAGGCCTTCCTGTGTTCGCCATCGCGATGGTTCCTCTTTTGTTCGAGTGTCCGGTTCCGAACTCGTCTTCGATTGTGTATCCGGGTCCGCCCATTCCGGTTCCCTGGGGGTCTCCTCCCTGGATCATGAAGTCCTCGATGACCCTGTGGAAGATGGTGCCGTTGTAGAATCCTTCCTTGGCGAGTTTGACGAAGTTGCCTGTGGTGATAGGCATGTCGTCGTGCATCTGGATTTTGATGTCGCCCATCGAGGTGTGCATGATTACTGTTGTCATGAACGGTGGATATGGGTACTAAGAGATAAACCTACATGGAAGGCCGGGCAAGACAATATAACCTCAATCGTCCTAGACCGGACCATGAAGGTATTGCTAGTCAACGGAAGCCCCCATGAGAAGGGCTGTACGTACACATCTCTGAGCGAAGTCGCAAAGACACTGGAGGAGAACGGAATCCAGACCGAGATCCATTGGATCGGCAAGGGAGACATAGTAGGATGCAAGGCATGCGGATACTGCAAGCAGAAGGGACGCTGCGTCACGGATGACGATGTGAACAGGGTATCTGAGAGGATCGATGAGTTCGACGGATTCGTGTTCGGTGCCCCTGTTTACTATTCCGGAGTTGCAGGACAGATGAACTCCTGGATGGACCGTTTCTTCTACGTGAACTCCTCCAAGATGGGCGGGAAGGTAGGTGCATCCGTGGTCAATGCACGCAGAGGCGGCAACTCGGCATCGTTCGAGAGGCTGAACCAGTATTATCTGATATGCGGAATGGTCGTTCCCGGCTCCCAGTATTGGAACATGACCCACGGGAACACGGTAGAGGAGGTCGTCCAGGATAAGGAAGGGATGCAGACCATGAGGGCTCTCGGAAGGAACATGGCCTGGCTGCTGAAATCGATAGAGGCCGGAAAGAAGGAAGGCCTTCAGTTCCCCCAGCGCGAGCCGTGGGAGCGCACGAACTTCATAAGATGAACCGACGGGGCATCGCCCCGTTCTTTTCTCAAACTCCTTTGGATTTCAGGTGTTTTCCCGACAGTATGTTGGTCATGATGCACAGGTCATTGATGATATCCCTGCGGGTCAGGAAGTAGATCTTTTCGTTGTTCTCCTTGTAGAAATCGACGAATCCAGCATCTTTCAGCTTCTTCATGTCATGCGATGCTAGGGGATACGAGCACCCGAGCAGCTCGGCGGCCTGACCTACGGTCAGGTCCACAGAGCACATGGATAGGAGGAGCTTTACGCAGTCCTTGTTGGAAAGCACGGACCAGGTATCCTTGATGTCGTCGGACATCCCGTCCACGAGCCCCATGACAGGTTCCAGCTGATCGGGTCCGGGCCCGTCGGCTATAGATACGTTGGAGTATGGAAGGCGGGCGCATACGGCGAAGTTCACGGGAGCATGGATGCCGGTATCGCCGGTCCTGTTATCACCGGCATCCAGGTAACGGATGTCTATGTCTCTGAATCCCAGTCTGCTGAGGATGTTTACATCCCATGTCGGACGGAACTCTCTGCTCAAAGGAAGCTCTTCGGCCAACCTGTCGCATCTGGTGAAATCCACATTGTTCACATTGGTCATGGTATGAAGGTCTTTACCTTCCCTTGTATTCAGAACGCTATAGGCATCCTCGTGGCTGAAGGACGGGTCGAATTTGTGCAGATAGTAGTTGCCGTCGAATACTATGATCTATCCGCCGGGTCTGAGGAGCTTCTTCCATTTGGTATAGGCCTCGGACGGCTTTGTGAGATTCCACAGGCAGTTCCTGGCGATGATAACGTCAAAGGAACCATGCGGGATCTTTGGGTCCTGGACATCATCCTCTATGAATTCGATATCGGCATCGTAATTCTTTGCCAGCCCTCTTGCTGCTTCAAGCATCACAGGGTTGTTATCGATGGCATAGACCTCGTGTCCCATGAGTGCGACCTCGATGGCGACCGTTCCCACACCTGTACCCATATCAGCAATCTTGCATCTGCCTTTGTCCTTCAGGAACATGTTGAGCATGAAGCTCAGGTCCGTATTGGAATTCAGAATAAGGCGAGAGTATTCCAGGAGTCCGGGGATACGGTCCGTCCAGTACCTTTCGAATTCTTCTTCCAAATCGGAGCGCATGCCCTCTACACGTCCTCTTAGATTTATAATAGTAGCACCGTGCCTATTAGATTAACATATTGTTTTATATACAACATATTATAAAAAAATTTGATAAAATCACGGTAAATACGGTAATATTTTCATTCTGTTAAGTAACAACACCGATTATTTTCGTATGCCAGCAATTTAAATTAATTTTTGAATAATACCCTATTAATAAAGGTATGTTTGGTAACACTAATCATAAAATAGTAACACACTTAATGCAGGCCCAATGAGCGAAGACGATATCCCTACAAAGTCGAATTTCGAAGCGGAATATCGGAAGATGAAGGCGAAAAGGTTAGGATTCATCATCATCTGCGTGGTGGCCTGTTTGGTATTGGCCATATTCGCATCGACGGTGGGTTCCTACCCGATCACTTTTGCGGAGGCGATCGATAGTATTCTGGATGCCATTCTCGGAAGGACTCCGGAGGACGTCACTATCTATCACATCGTTGTGAATCTGAGAATGCCTGCCATCGTGACCGCATTGGTATGCGGTTTCGGTCTGGCGATCTGCGGTGTCTGCATGCAGAGTATGCTGAAGAACCCGCTGGCGGATTCGTATACGATGGGTATATCGTCCGGAGCTGGTTTCGGAGCTGCCCTGGCGATGATCCTCGGTATAGAGCTTATCGGCGGTTCGGGAGTTGTCGCCAACGCTTTCATTTTTTCACTTCTTCCGGCTCTGGTGATTCTTTTCCTGAGCAAGTTCCGTAACGCGACCCCTACGATGATGATTCTGTGCGGAATAGCACTGATGTATCTGTTCAATGCGGCCACGCAGCTGTTCATGCTGATAGCGGATCCGGAGGACCTTTCAGCCGTTTACAAATGGATGATCGGTTCCGTCGACGGTACCAGCATGGAGCAGGCAGCTTTGATTCTTGCAGTGGCGGTCCTCGGAACGATATATGTCCAATACATGTCCAATCAGCTCAACCTGATGGGTCTGGGGGACGAGAGCGCCAAGACCCTTGGAGTGGATGTTGAGAGGAAGAGGCTCATCATGCTGATGGTGGTTACGTTGGTGGCCGCGACGATTGTCAGTTTTACCGGTATAATCGGTTTCATTGGTCTTGTCGCTCCCCACATGGTAAGGGCGATCATAGGTACGGACAACAGGTATCTGATTCCGGCATCAGGTTTCTTCGGAGCGCTCCTGTTATTGGTGTCGCATCTGGTGGCTATGGTGATTGCCGAACCTCTGGTTTTACCGGTAGGAGTCATCACGTCCTGTATCGGAGGCCCGCTGTTCCTGTTCCTGATATTGCGCAACTCCAAGGAGGTGTGGTCATGACGCATGGTCATGAAAGCATAGATGGGACATCCATTCTGCTCGAGCCCCGCAGCAACCAGAACGAGGTCCAGTTCAGCGTGAAGATCGAGGATATGACGTTCGGATACGATGAGAAGACGATATTGGAGCATGTGAATCTGGAGATAGACCACCCCGGTCTTCTATGTATTCTCGGTCCGAACGGAGTCGGTAAGACTACCATCGTGAAGTGCATGAACAAGCTTCTGAAGCCGAAGAGCGGACACGTCTATCTCAACGGGAAGGACATCAGCACGATGAGCCTTCTTGAGGTGGCTCAGACCCTGGCATTCGTTCCAAATTCATCCTCATCGGCCTTCTCCATGTCAGTGGCAGAGGCCATCCTCATGGGAAGGCATCCGCGTGCCGGGTGGACCACATCCGAACGTGACATTAAGGTCGTCGATGCGGCCATCGACCTGATGGGTCTGCAGGAGTTCGCTTCCAGGGACATCAGGCAGCTGAGCGCAGGACAGACCCAAAGAGTGCTGATAGCACGCGGGCTTGTGCAGGAGCCGGACATCCTGATCCTGGATGAACCCACGTCAAATTTGGATGTCAAATACCAGATGGATGTGATGAGGTTCCTCAAGGCATACGCACGCGACAGGCAGATACTTGTGATCATGGTCTGCCATGATCTGAACATAACTGCCGCCTATGCGGATCGTGTGATCCTCATGTACGGTAAGAACGTGTTCGCAGACGGGGCTCCTGCTGAGGTCCTGACGGCTGAGAATATCCAAACCGTTTACAATGTTGAAGCTGAAGTAACTGAAAGGAATGGGGTACCGCAGATTCATCTGGTACCCAAATATGATTGAGTGGTAATATGGCTGTAAGTAAGAATATGATCATAGTTATCGCGGCCGTTGCGGTAATCGCTGTGGTCGCTGTAGCGGCTTTCGCGGTTATGAACAACGGAGGCGGAAGCGGAGGAGACAATCCTGGAGCTAGAGTGGGCGAGGTCATCGCCGAGAAGAATTTCCCCGACACATCATCCAGGCTTTGGGTGTACGGAAATGCGAACGAGGATGATTACATAGACGAGACCGATGTCAGCGTCCTTGAGAACATGGTCAAGGGCAGCGTCAGATCCACCCAGCTAGCCGACACCAACGTTGACGGAAAAGTCGACCAGGCTGATGTGGACTATCTCAAAAAGATAATCAATGCGACATCATCGACGGAGATCGATGTCTACTACATCGACAACTACTTCAAGATCGCAAAGGTCTCATGGCCCGTCAAGACCATCGCCACAAGCTACTGCAGCGGACTCTATACCGCTGAGGCTACCGGACTCACACAGAAACTGATCATGGTCGACGATACGATTGCGACGTACTGGGCAAAGCTCAACAGCTATGCGGCCAAAGCATCAAGCTTCGGAGCCACCGACTCGCCCAACTATGATCTTCTGATGAAGAGCAAAGTGGATGTATATGTTCCCGGATACTGTGACGCCAAGGCCGATGTAGAGTCCCCTACCAAGCTGAACCCTGTCGGAATCGACGTCATGTTCATGAACACCTGCGACAACAGCGGTGTCGACTATACCAACGAGTACATAGACCGTTCCATCGTGATGTTCGGATTCCTCCTCCAGGGAGATATGGAGCAGACATACGAGTATCTGGAGTGGCACGACCACATCCTTTCCACAGTAGAGTCTGCTGCGAAGAAGATCTCGGAGAAGGACAAGGGTGCACTGATCATGTCCAGGAACTCACCCTCCTATCAGACTACTGGTGTATACAGCATCACAGGAAAGGGTAACACCAACATGATACACGCTGACTGGGCAGGATGTTATGCCGTCGGAGATCACAGCACCTACCTTCCGAAGAACTACAATGATCTCAAGATGGATACCATCTACACGGTCCTGAAGGAAACAAACGACGGCGGTCACACCACCGTTTATTGGATCGACAACGAGCATGACGGACTGCGCGGACAGAAGGATCTCGATGAGACCGTGGCAGCATGGGCCGAAGCGCTCGACAAAGTGGCACCCACGATGCATTACCTGGGAATGGCCCGTGAGGCAGGAAACAGTCCGCTGTACGTGCTTGAGATGGTGTTCTACATGAACGTCATGCACCCTGACGCGATCGATCTTGATTACGTGGAATGTTTCTACGACTTCATCGAGAACTTCACCCTGGAGAAATCCAAGTACGAGAGTCAGATGGACATAGACAACTTCTTCAAGGACTACGGAGAGATCTGATTTCAAACAAAGGGGGTTCGACCCCCTACCTTCCTTTCATCTGCACGTTATATTGATATCCGAGATAGTGGATTATTTTCCGAGGCGGAAGCTGTAAGACCCTGTACTCATACGGAACGACATTCAAAGCTCGGTTCCTTCAACTTGAAAACTAGTCAGGCCTGCGTAGGGACCTGTGCCCGCCGTCTCACTCTGCTGTATTCTCTGTCTTCTCAGGGTCTTCGGAACCGTTGCGGTCTCTGAACTTCAGAAGTTTCTTGAACGGGTTCTCCGGTGGTTCGGGGAACGCATCCACGACGATGATCTGTATGAAGAAGCCATCTTCGCTGTAGAATCTGACAGTGTCGCATGTGTCCAGATCTCCGGTGTCCGGGTCGATACCCCTCAGTATGAACCTGTGACTGTCGATCGATGTCGCATCGTTCAGTGATGACAGTGCAGCGTAGATTTTGGAATCTCTCTTCGCGAATACGAATCTGTATTCGTTGGAATATGATGATTTGAGATGGAACTCGCTGTCATGTTCCCATGTATTGCCGTTCACTGCGTCGGCTATTATCCGAAGGTCCGAACGGAGCATGATGACACCTATCGGTACGCCAGTACTCCTGATATCTTGGAATGATGTTTTTATGACATACAGGTTGGTCCCTGAACTGACGGATTTCGATTTCGAGATCATTATCATCAGGATGAGCAGGATGCTCATCGGGATCCTGGTGGAGAATACCTGCAGTGTATATCCGAAGCCCATATCGAAACGGATGGGCGTCAACATATTTGTTATGTTGAGGAACAGCAGGCCCGCAGCAGCACAGAGCATCATCGTCATGTCGTTGGACAGATTCGCGACGAACATCAGGATGTTTATGATCAGGAACACTCCGACGAACAGTTCCAACGTTCCTTCAATGAAGGCGAAGACGGAGTAATCCACTACAGGCGCGTATTCAACCAGTATGAGGTATGAGTTGAACAGCGACAGGACGCTCAGCATGATTCCCAGGACGATCATCAGGGGTTTCAGGGTCTTCTTCCTTAACAGGAAGAGGGTCAGGATGGATAATACGCAGAGTCCCGGTTCCATGAGGTCTATGAACACTGCGTCCAGGAAAGATATGTCCCATAATATGAATTGGTAATTCACCCATAGGTATGCGATCAGGTAGGCGATGAGAATTATCATCACGGCGCGGTAGTAGAACCTGTCGCTGAGTTCGAGATTCATTGGATCGCCTCCGACGATATCATGATTGATGCACAGACGCCCATGTCGTCAAGAAGGTCTATCCTGTCATCATGTCTCTCATAATTGACGGCCCTTATCCTATGCCCGGCAATGTAGGAATCTCTTCCGTCGTCCACGATCGTTATGTACAGTACCGGGTCCCCTTCCCATCTGCTCATGACCACATCCCTGTCCCCGTGTTTCGTACGGAGCGTGATGTTTTCTTCCTTTAGGCCGATTCCGCCCACAGTTCTTCTTTTCCATCCCGGTTCGGAGAATCCCTCTATAAGCTTACGGCCGTCCTCTTCGGATACGGATACAACATCACCCACAGACATCCTTTCGGCCGTTGTGGCCGTCAATCTCCTGACACGTCCCCATGGCGCATTTATCACCAATTCCTTGGAGAAAAGGACGAATACCAGGGCTATATACAGAGGGAGGTATGCCAGAGTATCTCCTGCATATTGGTATATGAGGGACAGATCCAACCTGGCGTAGAGACAGTACAGGTGCACCAGCAGATAGGTGATCGCGATGATTATGGCGGTATACCTCATCAATATGGGATTCCTCGTCCTTACCGTCAGGTGGTTGTATCCTGCTATGACAAGGTTCGCACCGACTATCAGGAAGAGGATGTTCACGTAGAATATCGTGTCGCTGCCGGAGAACAGACGAGGAAGAGACCTTATAATCCTGGATGCACCCAGGGTGATGGCGTAGACTCCGACTGCGAAATAGTTCCCTTCCTTTCTTTTCAGCACTATGATGAGTCCGCCTGCAATAAGCATGACTCTGCTAGCAGCAAGGAAGGTATCGATGGTACTTGCGTCTATTCCTTCGGGGTCGATGTAGAACCGCGTCTGTGAGATGAGGAGCATCAATCCTGTGAACAGCATGGCCAGGCCAAGGATCGTTCCTGCGACCCATCTTTTGGGTTCTTCTCTGGCGCTTCTATTGTCCATCCTCGTCCTTCCTTGTGCGGGCCGTTTGTAGGTCCCTGCTGAATGGGCTGAAATCGACGATGTGGTTTTTAGATTATTGCTGTGTTGCGGTATCCAAAAACGGTTGTACAACAGTAGGTTTTATTACAAAAAATCAGGTAACGAGGTCTGATGTCCGAAGTCTCCATCATAATGGGAAGTAAGAGCGACCTGCCGGTTGCTGAGAAAGCGATCAACATATTGAAGAAGTTCGACGTATCCTTTGAGATTAATGTAGCATCTGCTCACAGGACCCCCCACAGGGTTGAAGAGCTTGTAACGAAGAGCGATGCCAAAGTCTTCATAGCCATCGCAGGGCTCTCTGCAGCGCTTCCCGGAGTAGTGGCATCATTCACAACGAAACCTGTAATCGGAGTCCCGGTCAGCGGAGCGATCAATTTCGATGCTCTGCTCTCTGTCGTGCAGATGCCCCCAGGGATACCTGTCGCAGCGGTAGGGATAGACAGAGGGGACAATGCGGCAACTCTGGCGGTCGAGATTCTATCCATCGGCGATGCAGATCTTCAGAAGAAACTTGCTGCATACAGGAAGGAGCAGGCCGATAAGGTAATAGCTGATTCCGAGAAGGTGAAGCAGGATGTTGGGTGCTGAGGATTTCATCGAGGAGACTGTCGAGACAGTAAAGAAGCAGATCACCGGCAAGGCCATCATAGCCTGCTCCGGAGGGGTGGATTCCATGGTTGCAGCCGCATTGGTGAAGAAGGCTATAGGCGACAAGCTCCTCGCGGTATATGTGGACAACGGACTCATGAGGAAGGGTGAGACCGAGGAAGTCGAGCAGATGTTCAAGTCCATGGGATTCAATTACGTCATAGAGGATGCAAAGGACGAGTTCTTCTCCGCCCTCAAAGGCGTGACCGAACCTGAGGCCAAGAGGAAGATTATCGGGGAGAAGTTCATCCGTGTGTTCGAGAGGAGGGCCAAGGAGTACGGTGCGGAATTCCTTATCCAGGGAACGATCGCTCCCGATTGGATCGAGTCAGGTGGCGGAGTCCGCGATACCATCAAGTCGCACCACAACGTGGGAGGTCTCCCCAAAGAGATGGGGATGTCGCTGTATGAGCCGCTCAGGGATCTGTACAAGGATGAGGTCAGGGATCTGGCCAGGATGCTGGGGGTCGTAGCTTCCGAGAGGCAGCCTTTCCCCGGACCTGCGCTGGCGGTAAGGTGTCTGGATGAGGTCACTCCCGAGAACATCGCCGTCATCCGTGAGGCATGCTTCATCGTGGAGGACGAGATCAGGAAGTATGTAGCGGAGGGGAAGATGAAGATGCCTTGGCAGTACTTCGCCGTATTGCTGCCCTCCAGATCCGTCGGCGTCCAGGGAGACCGCAGGGCATACGGAAGGACGATAGCTATCAGGGCGGTGGATTCGATAGACGGTATGACCGCAACATATTCCAATATCCCGATAGAAGTTCTAGGAAGGATCTCTCAGCGCATCACGAACACGATGAAGGATTCCGTGAACCGTGTCGTTTACGACATCACGAACAAGCCTCCGGCGACCATCGAATGGGAATGACGGACATTCGAAAGAATGTCAAGAATCCTTTTCCAAAACCATTTTTAAATTCATTTTACAATCCGCTTCGCAATGAAGGTCTACGTGATAGATAACGGGAGCCAGTGGACACACCGTGAATGGAGGGTCCTCAGATACTTGAAGGTCGATACAGAGGTCGTCCCCAACACCACCCCTTACAGGGAGATAGCCGGTGCGGACGGGCTCATACTATCGGGCGGCGCTCCCAACGTCTCCGCAGAGAAATCTGCAATGGGAAACAACGGCGAGTATCTGGATAAGTTCAACGGACCTATCCTCGGCGTGTGTGCAGGAATGCAGTTCATGTGCGAGCATTTCGGAGGAAAGCTGGGCCCCGGCACTGTACCTGAATTCGGGGCAGTGGACCTTAAGGTCACTAATCATAGCGATATTTTCAAGGATCTGCCGGATAGGATGACGGTCTGGGCCTCGCACAACGATGAGGTCAAGGCCCTGCCCAAAGGTTTCGAAGCAATCGCCTGCTCCGAGTCTTGTCCTTATGAGGCCGTGCATTGTTTGGATAGGCCGCTGTTCGGTGTGCAGTTCCATCCTGAGGTGGAGAACTCCGAGTACGGTACCGAGGTATTCCAGAATTTCCTGAATGTGGTCAAAAAGTACATGCTACGCTGAGTAGCATCCCGGACGACCCGGGTCTGGCAAACCAATTTTCACTTTAAAGGAAGGAAGGAGGGTCGTCCGGTACAGAATCCTATTGGCGTCGGATCCTGCAGTTTACACGTCATCTATGAACAGGATTCGGAGTTTCCTGTTCCGTTGATTTTGCGTGTACATATCAGTATTTATCCATTTGTTTATAAAACAGTAGGTTAAAAAATAACTTGGCGCTCAAAAAAATTAATGATTTTTTGATTGTGTGTCGTTTAATTGTATACCATTCTTTACAATATTGATTAGACATTGAGTTTAAATATCAATTAAATAAAAATCGACTATGACGACAGTTGGATGGGTATCCCATTAAAATACTATGATAGAACCGCGACTAGGAAATTAACGATCATTCAATGGGGAAAGTCTCGGATCCGCATTTGGGGCATTTTTTCAGACAAGTGGCCACGGCGCATTTGGGGCATACGCGGTCCGTACGGTCATCGGCCACCATATCGGACATGGCCTTCTCGGATTCCAGCAGCGTCCTGTTCTCCTCTTCGCGTCTTTTCGATACCATGGACGCTCGGATGCCAGAACCGTATTTCACTGTTTCTGGGAATTTCGGTTTCAGTTGTATGTGATTCATTGAATTTTCAGTATGTCCAGACTGACAAAATATGGATTTCCGATTTATATATAGAAGGAGATAACGTATCATGGCAGAGAATTTCGATCAGCTTGTGATAATGGCATCCGATGGGGATGCAGCTGCACAGTGCGACCTTGCTGATATCTATTACGACGTCTTCGACGAGCATTTCGATCCCGAAGTGGCAGCAAAGTGGTACATGAAATCCGCAGAGGGCGGCAATGCCGAGGCACAGTTCAGCATCGCTAGGATGCTCGCCTGGGGAGACGGTATCGAGCAGGATCTCGAGGAGAGCATCAGATGGTACAAGGCAGCTATCAAGCAGGGCCACACGGATGCTATGTGCGATCTCGCCAGCATGTATCTGTACGATCCAGATGTCAGGAAGAACAAGAAACAGGCCCTGAAGCTCTTCAAGGACGCTTTGGACCTCGGAAACGACAGTGCCCAGTACTTCCTCGGAATGATTTATCTGGACGGCGAGGATGCAGAGCAGGACTTCGATCTCGCCAAGCAATATCTGAGCATGTCCGCGAAGCAGGAGAACCAGTACGCCCAGTTTGCGTTGGGAGAGATGTACTTCCTGGGAATCGGAGTCAAGAAGTCCACTAAGACCGCGTTCAAATGGTACGAGAAGGCAGCCCAGAACGATCACGCTCTGGCGCAGTACGCTGTCGCCACCATGTACCTCGAAGGGAAGGGCGTGAAGCAGTCGTACAAGGACGCATTCAAATGGATGAAGGAATCTGCGGAGCAGGGTGTCAGGAACGCCCAGTACGATCTTGCTCTGATGTATCACTACGGAAGCGGTGTCAAGAAGTCCAACAAGGAAGCCTTCAAGTGGATGAGGATCGTCGCTGACGACCTGTTCGATGAGCAGGAAGAGGATTATTCCGAGGAGATCACCGAAGAGGCCGAATCCGAATGAAACCATTGCCCGGTCAATCCGGGCACCAGTTTTTTTTTCACAGATTTCAGAAAATAGGGAAAGGCCGCGGGCATCCCGCGACCGTTACGGTTTGATCAGATCGTGAAGATCGCTTCGTATGGATACTTCTTCAGGATCTTGGATTTCCTTCCGCCGCATGCGGTGATCTCTGCGACGAATCCCACCCTAATGACCCTGCATCCGCATCCTTCGACTGCCTGGATGAGTTCCAGCTCCTTCTTGCCGTCTTCGAATCTGTCGGTGACGATGACGACATTCCAACCGTCCTTCAGGGCCTTCCTGCAGAACGAGTTAGAATCGTCCGCAAATACGATACCGCTCTTCATCCTGTCCGCCAGAACCCCTCCCAGGATCTGTCCGTACGGTCCGCTGGCTATTATACAGTCATAGACTTCGCGGTCGAACATGGACATGAGCTCTTTGACGGTGGATTCGAATCCTTCGGGGTCCGCGATGACGCAGGAGACCTTCCTGAAATCGTTGATCTCGGGGATCATGCCATCGACTCCAGATACATCTCGGCCATGATGGAATCCACCTTGGTGATGTATGCCTTCTCCACACGGTACGTCTTACCGGAGCTATCCATAAGGGAAATGTGGTCCGGTTTGACCTTGGATTTGATGACATTCGTGGCCACGATGTCCGAATCCTCATGGCCGTTGAGATATACTGTGAATTCACACATGCGATCGCGCCTCTATGTTCTCTAAGTAGTTTTTCACTGTTGAAATGTTCTTTACCGCCGTTGAGTCGGGGAACGCATCCAGGAGGGCGATGTTGTTCCTGTCCGCGTCTATAACGCTGTGGTCGAATCCGATCCTGACCGAATCATCCAAAGGCACACCGACAAGGGCGGCGATCCTTGCGAGGTCCTCTTCGGATTCCGATTTGTTGATGACCAGGATGTTGTGTTCGATGCCCAGGTTCTTCGCAAGGGACACGACCTGTCTGGATACCTCGGCGGATTTCGGAGTGGGCTCCGTCATCACGAGGTTGCAGTCGAAGTCCTTGGCAAGCCCTCTTCCGAGGATCTCAGGCCCTGCCTGGGAATCCACGAATGCGATGTCGTAGGTCTCCGGGCATGCGTCCGAGTCCACATAGCTGAGCAGCATCTTCATGATCGAGATCGCAGAGCACAGGCATCCGTTACCCTCGTCGGGTATCGCTCCCATGACGATGACCCTTATGCCGTCCTCGTTCACCCTTGAATAATCGTCTATGATCCTCTTTCCGACGAGTACGGGGTCCTCGTCCATCTCGTCCAGCTCCTCGTTGATCTCCTTCTTGTTCTCGGTAATTGTGGGGACTTCGAGATAAGGTAGTCCGAGCGTCATGGCAAGGTTCATACTGGGATCGGTGTCCAGAACGATGACTTTCTTGCCCGCTCTGGACATCATCGTGGCCAAAGTGGATATGGTGGTGGTCTTCCCCACCCCTCCTTTGCCTGTCGTGATGACCTTGAGCATCATTCCGCCTCCATCGTGAGAGCGGTGGTGAAGGATGTCTCGTCGAATTCCTCGCTGACGCATTTGTTCTCGTCGGTGAACTTCGCTATGAAGACATGCATCGCTTTCTTCCTGACAGGATATTTGAGGACTCCCTCGGAATCTGTCTTGTAGGTGACGAAGTCCTCATCGTCCTGGGCGTAGGTGATGACCTTCGCGTTGGGAAGCGGCTTCCCCTCGTATAGGACCCTCAGGGTGAAGTCCTTGCCTGTCTGCAGGGTGGCCCTCTCGGGCATGATCTCCAGGGTGCTGTGCAAGACAGAGCCGGGATTCACACCGTCCCTGGATATGATGCGTTTGGCGACCATGTTGAACGCTCCGCTGTACTTCACTTGGGAATAATCCCTCTTGGATCCCCTATGCCATCCTTCGTCGTTCGTGACCCACGTCGAATTGGAATCGACATACATCGTATACACATCTGCACCCTTGTCCTCGAATGAGAACAGCCATCCGTGGGGGTTCTTGATGATCTCCCTGTCGGGATCCTCGGTCCTGCCGTTGTCATCATAGAGGAGGACATTGGCGTAATCGGTAGGCATAGGCTTGTCGGGGACCATGGTGTGTCCGTACAGACCGTACACGTTCACGATGTTGCCGTCCCTCATGATCTTGTCAAGCCAGATCTCATGCCCGTATATCTGCCTGGAGTAGCTCCTCGCAGTTTCGGGATCCATTTGGATGTGTTCGTATGCCATGAATGCTGGTATTACGAATATGATATAAGTATTACTTGGTAACATTTTTAAACAAATCGTGTTACTATAATCCGTACCCCCTGGGGGCTCATAAAATTGTAATTACCGGTCATACCAGACCATCATGCGGTATTGTTATCTATGCAGTCGCATATCGAACCGGCAGTGATACCTTGTTCGGAAAGAAATCGACAGAGGAAAGGGTGCGCATACTCTTTCTGGACCGCAAGAACGATTACGTCTCCCAGCTGGCGGAGTACTTCGCCAATCAGTTTTATGAGGGGATCTACGAGGTCTATAGCGCCGGTTTCGAGCATGATATCATCGACTGCGACCTCATCTCCGTGATGTATCAGAACGGAGAGGATATGAGGAGGCAGGTCGCCAAGGATCTGAAGAACGAGGAGCTCCTCCCCAAGGATCTGGTATTCGATTATGTGGTCTACATGGAGCAGCCGATCTTCGACGAGTACTCCAAGAAATCCCCGTGGCAGGGTAAGCAGATCCTCGCCCCCATGATCGCCAGGGAGGACTTCACCGCCACGGATGACGCCGAGCTCTACGATGATTACGTCAGGGTCATAGAGCAGGTCAAGGCGTGGGTGAAGGAGAACCTTAAGGACCCGAAGAATCTGGCAGCATTGGTATCCGCATGATCCCGGTCATAATCTACGACAAATGTCAGTGCAATCCCAAGAAATGTACCGCCAAGCGCATGCTCAAGTTCAATCTGGGCAAAGAGGCGAAGACCTTAGGGGCCATACCGAAGGGATCCATCGTTCTTTCTCCGTTCTCCGATAAGGCCATGTCGCCTGCCGACATCCATGCGGCGAGGAAAGGATTGGTGGTCATGGACCTGACATGGACCAACATCGACGAGTTCCCCAGGCTCAAGACGGTGGAGGAGCGCGCATTGCCGTATCTTCTCGCATCGAATCCGATCAATTGGGGCCGCCCCATGGAGCTGAACAGCGCGGAGGCGGTCATGGCAGCCCTTTACATTTTGGGAGAGAAGGAGCAGGCTTCGGAGTTTCTGGGAAGATTCAATTGGGCGCCTGAGTTCATGCGTCTCAACGGTGAGATGCTCGAGGATTATTCCAAAGCCAAGGATAGTACGGAAGTGGT
This sequence comes from Thermoplasmata archaeon, assembly GCA_015063235.1. Lineage (GTDB taxonomy): Archaea > Thermoplasmatota > Thermoplasmata > Methanomassiliicoccales > Methanomethylophilaceae > Methanoprimaticola. Next base: position 18,235 of record SUSW01000034.1, read on the forward strand.
CCGCATACAGAATGAATACCTCGAAGCGATAAGAGGCGGCTCCGGTCCTGAGGAAGAAACTGATTAAGCCATGTTAACGAAACCGTTTGCTGCATGTTAGCACATCCTTTATCACCGTATAGGCGACAATCGCCTTTGCATCGAAATGAAAGTGAATATGATGGCATCGGCATACGTACAGAAGGGGATGGCCATAAACAGGTGGCCACATCGGTTTTCCCGACATGTTTATAACATTCGCCATTACCTTGAAAGAGGCCGTTTCAATAGCATAAAATACCTCAATAGGACTACTTCGTTGGCGCTCATGAAGGATGAATTGTTATCGATGATTTGGGAGTCTATAGGGGATGACAGACTCTCCACCAGGGATGCCAGCGAGAGGCTCGACAGTCTCTTCGGCTACCGCTGCCCGGATGATCTGGCGAAGACGCTGTCCAAATACCGTAAGGAAGGTAAGATCAAGGGAGAGATATCCATGAATGTCGGCGGATGGGTCTGGTGGGTCGATGACGAGTGCCGTTCGAAGGGGGAATCGGAATGACATACGAGGACAGCGAGATAGAGAAACTGTGGGAGACGGTGTTCGCCACGGACAAGTACCGTGTCATGATAGGGGATATCGCCGATAACTACCCTCAGAAGAAGAGTGTAGAGGTCGATTACAATGATATAAACCTCTACGATGTGGCATTTTCCGCATATCTCCTCGAAGAGCCTGACAGATGTATCGAAATCGCGAAGAGGGCAGTCATGAACATGGTTCCCAACATAGACCGCCCCGGTCAGGCAATCAATGTAAGGATATCCGATCTGCCCCGTGACGCAAAGGTCGAGATCAGGAATCTTAGGGCGGACCATCTCGGAAAGCTTGTGGCCGTGGAGGGATTGGTCAGGAAGGTCACTACCGTCAAGCCCCGTATAACGCATGCTCTGTTCAGGTGCGCCAGATGCGGCTCGGAGATATGGGTGCCGCAGACCGGCATGATCATGAAGGAGCCTCTGATGTGCAACAATCCGGATGGAAGCTGCAACAAGCAGGCGACACGTTTCATAGAGGACCTGAAGGCATCCACGTACATCGATACCCAGAAAATAGAGATCCAGGAGAGGCCGGAGGGACTCAGGGGAGGTTCCCAGCCCGAGAGGCTGATAGGTTACGTGGAAGACGACATAGCAGGTCTGGTTACCGCCGGTAACAGCATCACTCTTAACGGAATTCTCCGTTCCCAGGAGAAATCCGACAGGGACAAGTCCACAGTGTTCGAGACATATCTGGACGTGATCTCCATCGAGTTCGAGCAGCATGAGTACGATGAGATCCAGATAACGGAAGAGGATGAGAGGGAGATCCTCTCCATGTCGAGGGATCCGAATCTTTACAGCAACATCATTAGATCGATCGCACCGTCCATCTTCGGGATGGATGATGAGAAGAAGGCCATAGCATTGCAGTTGTTTGGAGGCTGCCATAAGGTCATGGACGACGGTACCAGTCTGAGAGGGGACATCCACATTCTGCTCATCGGAGATCCCGGAGTCGCAAAATCGCAGATCCTCAGGTACATGAGCAACCTTGCTCCGAGAGGAATATACGCATCAGGAAAGTCCGCTTCGGCCGCAGGACTGACAGCCGCTGCGGTAAGGGATGATTTCGGAGACGGAAGATGGACCCTGGAAGCAGGTGCGCTGGTCTTGGCGGATAAGGGACTGGCCTGCATCGATGAGTTGGATAAGATGACTGACCAGGACAGGTCCTCCCTGCATGAGGCAATGGAGGCCCAGAGGATATCAGTCGCGAAAGCAGGTATCAATGCTACATTGCAGTGCAGGTGCTCGATGCTCGCCGCGGCCAACCCCAAGTACGGAAGGTTCGAGGAGGAGACCAGCATCTACCAGCAGATCGAACTGCCTCCTCCGCTGATGTCCCGTTTCGATCTCATAGAGATACTCACGGACAAACCCAATAAAGCACGTGATCAGAAGCTTTCATCGCACATCCTTGCGACTCAGCTCCGCGGACAGGCCAGGATGCTTCCCGAAGGGGCGAACATCGACGGTATCGACGTGGAGGATATATTGAACAAGACCAATGAGATCAAACCCATCTACTCCGTAGAGATGCTCAGGAAGTATGTGGCGTACTCCAAGCGCATCGTGCCGGTCATGACACCGGAGGCCAACAAGATCATCCAGGACAGTTTCCTGAGGATCAGGAACCTGGGAAGCGGGGACTCCGTACCTATAACGGCAAGACAGCTCGAAGGTTACGTGCGTCTCTCCGAGGCATCGGCGAAGATGCGCCTGTCCAACAGGATAACCGAGCAGGACGCCAACAATGCGGCGGAACTCATCGAGGCGTATCTCAACAGGATCGCAGGCAACGGTGACGGAACTTATGACATCGACAAGATTTCCACGGGAATATCTTCGAAGGACCGTAACAAGCTGGACATCATACGCGGCATCATGAACGAGTTTGGAGAGACAGGTCTGAAGATGGACGAGATCATGCTCCATGCTCAGAATCAGGGACTTTCAGACAGCGAGGTCGAACGCGCTGTGAAGACTCTGAACGACGGCGGAGAGCTGTTCAAGAGTCCATCTGGAATTTACAAGAAGGCTTGATCACATGTTCGTGAAGATTCACAAGACCGAGAAAGGCCCGATACTGGCAGCATGCGATGAGCATCTCATCGGCATGAACTTCAGGGAAGAGGGAAAGAGGCTGGACGTCAGCGAGATATTCTACAAAGGGGAGTCTGTCGGCAGGGACGTCCTTGTAGAGAGGATGAAGAACGTCTATACGATGAACCTGGTCGGAGACGAGGTCGTCTCGATAGCGATCGAGGAGGGATACGCCTCCGCGGAGAATGTCATCGAGATTGACGGAGTCAAGCACGTTCAGGTTGTGATATTCTGAATTTCTGTGTCAAGTGCGGCCGTGAATGCGAGGAATCCCTTAACGGTCTCTGCATAGACTGCTGGTTGGACGGCCGCAGCTTGACAGAACTGCCCCATCATGTCGATCTCAGGGTCTGCACCAACTGCGGCGAATACCTATTCGGCGATAGGTGGTTGAAGAAGGACGAGGTCACAGCGGTACTCGATGCGGCGGTGAACTCATTATCGGTCATCCGCGATGCCAAGATCGTCGATGTGGAGACTTCGTATGAGTGCCAGGACCCTTATGTCTACGTCGTCCATGTCTATTCCAAATGCGATGTCATGGGATACATAGCAGAAGACGAGTCCTCCACCATAGTCCGTATAAAGAACAATGTCTGCAAGAGATGCTCGAGGCAGCTCGGAAGCTACTATGAGGCGATACTGCAGATACGCACCGGGGCCAAAGGATCTCTGACCCCGGAGCAGAGAGAGGAGTCTCTGGCCTTCACCGAGGATTATGTCAACAGGGCCGCCCAGACGAACAAATCCCTCTTCATCACGAAGATGGAGATCGTCACTGGCGGGGTCGACGTCTACCTTTCATCCATATCGCTGGGAAAGAACCTGGCCAAGGAGTTCTCCGAGCGCTATTGCGCAGAGACCAAGGAATCCCCGAAGCTGGTCGGACAGACCACCGATGGACAGGACATGTACCGTCTGACCTATCTGGTACGTCTCCCTGAGTACCATCAGGGCGATGTGGTGGTCTTCGAAGGAAGGTACTGCAAACTTACCCGTGTATCGGGGAACGGAGGGCGTGTCCTGGATCTGATGAATTTCAGGGAGAAGTCCGTAAGGAAATCCGATATGACCGAGATCAAGCTCTATGAGAAGGCCGAGGATCTGAAGGAAGCCACCGTCGTGAACACGATGGGGTCCGAGATACAGGTCCTCCATCCCGATAATTACTCCACAGTGGATCTGAGGGTGCCCGAAGGCTACGAGGCCGGGGAATCGGTGCTGACCGTGGTCATCGAAGATGTCCTGTATCTGGTCCCCTGAACCCTTATCAAAATATACGAGACATGACCTCAGCTCGGTCATGATAAAGCTGCCCGAACCCATCGAGGATGTCGTCGTCAATCTTCTCCGTCTAGCGAATACCAAGCTCCCTGAGGATATAGGGTGGGCCATGGAGGCCGCCTCGGGGTGGGAGCAGAATGACATCGCATACACTCAGCTGGGTGCGATAATGGACAACGTCAAGAAAGCGGAGCACGTTGGCAGACCCATGTGTCAGGATACTGGCATACCTGTTTTCTACGTTAGGGGTAAATTCGATTCTTCCATAGGAAAGGACATCTCCAGGGCAGTGGAGAGGGCCACCAGGGACATCCCTCTGAGGCCTAACACGGTCGATCCCATAACCCGCGAGAACTGCGGATCCAATCTCGGTCCCGGTATGCCTATCATTCATTATCTTCCGACAGACGATGATTTCACGGAGATAACGGTCCTTCCCAAAGGGGCAGGATCGGAGAACATGACCCGTTTGGCCATGCTCAATCCCGCCGACGGGGTCGAAGGTATCAAGAAGTTCATCATAGACTCGGTCCTGGACGCAGGCGGACGTCCCTGTCCCCCAACGATCGTGGGAGTGGGCATAGGCGGGACATCGGATGTATGCGTCGCCATGGCCAAAGAAGCGCTGCTGATCCCGCTGGATGAGGAGAATCCAGATCCGGTCCTGAGGCAGATGGAGGAGGATATCTTCGTTGTTCTGAACGGCTCCGGACTGGGCCCGATGGGCCTGGGAGGCTCCACGACATCCCTCGGAGTCAGAATCAGGAAGTGCGCATGCCATACGGCAAGCCTGCCGGTGGCCGTCAACATCGGTTGTTGGGCGACCCGCCGTGCATCGGCCAGGATAACCGGAGACGGTGTCACATACTCCCAGGGGGTGAAGTTCTGAAGACTCTCAACACGCCTCTCAGCGAGGAGACCGTCAGGTCGCTGGAGCTGGGAGAGACGATATTCCTAAACGGTCTGATCATCACAGGACGTGACGAGATGCACATCCGTGCTCTGGATTATGTGAAGGAAGGAAAGGCCGTCCCTGCAGATATTGACGGTTCGGTCCTGTTTCACTGCGGACCCATAATGGTTCAGAGGGAAGACGGGTCATGGGCGGTCATAGCCGCAGGACCCACCACGTCGGCAAGGATGAACAAGCTGGAGCCGGAGTTCATCAGGAAGTTCCACATCCGTGCGATCATAGGGAAAGGCGGGATGTCGAAGGATACCGCCGAAGCCATGAAGGAATGCGGATGCGTATATCTGGCCGCTACCGGCGGAGCTGCAATCAGCCTTGCGGAGGGGCTCAGGAAGTGCGTCGGCCAGGAATGGCTGGATCTGGGCATGGCCGAGGCAATGTGGAGGTTCGATGCAGAGAAGTTCGGACCTCTGGTCGTAGCGATAGACGCAAAAGGCAACAGCCTCTATGATAAGGTGAACGCCTCACTCGTCAGACCTTGAATCCTCTTCCACGATCTCACGCGGTGTCAGATCGTTGACCACATAGATGCTGTCTACCTCCTCGGGTTTTCTGCTGAGGTAGATTGCGATGAGGATCAGGAGCACCACCATGGCCATTCCGATTATCGCGATAGTGTGCCCGAGGTCCAGGCCCAGGAATACGGCGTGATCCTTCATCGTCATCGTGACCCTTACGGGCTCATCCGATGTCTGGACATCTGTTTTCCAATCCTCGAGTCCGCTGGCCGTGACGACCATTTCGTAGACCACACCCTTCGATGCGGCGATGTCGAAAATACCGTCCTCATTCGTGTAAGTTTTCAGTATGGTCTTGTTGGATAGCAGGGTGACTTCTGCGTTCTTAACCGGCATTTCGGAGCCGTTGATGTTTGCCACGACGGATCCATATACGTTCGCGCTAGAACGGGAGATCAGAGCCGTGAAGCCGTCCGCATCGTAAAGGTTGTGTACGCCCTCTTCGACCGAAGGGGACTCGGACAGTACGATCTCATACAGACCGGAATCTCCGAAGGGGTGCAGCTCTGAGCATACTCCCTTGACCGTGAACTCTTCCATGGTGAACGAGATGTACTTCACGTTGCTGTCGTAGTTGACTATGAACACCCCATCATCATCCGTGACAGCGGTTTCGTAGACCCTGTCAAGGGATACCCAGGTCTTCACGGTGACGCCGGCAATGACAACACGGTCTTTCTCAGCCGGTATGTCGAAGACAATCCCTCTGAGTTTGTTGATCTCGACCGGTTCAGGTTCAGGAGGATCATCCGCCATAGAAGCGTCAGCGGACAGTACGGCGAAGAGGGACAATGCCGTTAGGCATGCAACTGCAAGGCCGAATATCCTCTTATCCATGCTCCTGAAACGGCATCGGCGATATAAGTAAGAGACGCTTGAATGCATGATTTCTGTTCAAAAAACAGTAAGTAAGCAGAAAACCGACACTCTCGGAGTCTGTTGGATAGTCAGGGTTATAGTTGCCAACCATGAGAAGACTTAAATTTACCTTAATGTTAAGACAAGCGGTTAGACCTCATGGTAGAGAAAGTAGATAGGACATACAGTAAGGATGAAGTCATGGGCATGATGGAGCCGCTAATCTCCACATGGTTCAATGAGAAGTATGATGACCTCACCATCCCTCAGGCGAAGGCCATCCCCGTCATCCATCAGAGGCGTAATGTTCTGGTGTCCTCTCCGACAGGTTCGGGAAAGACCCTTACGGCGTTCACCAGCATCATCAATGAGCTGACGCGCTATGCCAGGGAAGGTACTTTGGAGGAGCGTGTCTACTGTATCTACGTATCTCCGCTGAAAGCTTTGGGAAACGATGTCAACCGCAATCTTAACACCCCGTTGGCTGAGATGAGGGAGGTCGCGGACAGACACGGTATGAACGTTCCGAAGATCACAGTCGCCGTGAGGTCCGGAGACACATCGCAGGCGGACAGGCAGAAGATGGTCCGCCATCCGCCGCATATCCTTATCACGACGCCGGAGAGCCTCGCGCTGATCCTGGCAGCCCCCAAGTTCAAAGACGCTTTCAAGAACGTGGAGTGGGTCATTCTGGATGAGATCCATGACATCTGCGATTCCAAGAGGGGAGCGTTCCTCTCGCTGACACTGGAACGCCTCAGGAACCATTGCGAGAAGGATTTCGTCCGTATCGGGCTATCCGCAACACTGGCACCCATCGATGCAATAGCCTCCTACCTTGTAGGATGCAACGACGACGGGTCGATTCGGGATGTGGCCCTGATAGAATCGGGATCGAAGAAGACATTGGATCTGCAGGTCATATGTCCGACCAATGATCTCACAACGCTTTCATCAGATATCGTCAATTCGATGATGTATGATACTCTAAAGGAGCTCATCGAACAGCATGAGACTACATTGGTCTTCACCAACACCAGATCGGGTGCGGAGAGTGTCGTCTACAAGCTGAAGGAGAGAGGGCTCGATAACATAGAGGTACACCACAGTTCCTTGGGAAAGGAGATCAGAATGGATGTGGAGGAGCGTTTGAAGCACGGTGAGATCAAGTGCGTCGTATCTTCCACATCGCTGGAGCTCGGTATCGATATCGGTTCCGTCGATCTAGTGTGCCAGATAGGTTCCCCCAAGTCGGTTGCCAAAGGTCTGCAGAGGATCGGTAGGAGCGGTCACAGTTTCGGAAAGGTGGCCAAGGGAAGGCTGCTGGTGTTCGATCCGGACGATCTCGTGGAATGTGCTGTCATGTGCCGTGCGGCCCATAGGGGTGACATCGACCGTGTCGGTATACCCGAGAACTGCCTGGATGTCCTATCGCAGACCATCGTCGGAATGAGTCTGGATAACAGATGGGATATAGATGAGGCGTTCAGTCTCGTAAAGCATTCGTACTGCTACCGCAACCTGACCAAGGAGAGCTTCATGCAGGTCATACGCTACCTGGGAAGCAAGGATGACTTCGAGGGAGTGTACTCCAAGATATGGTATGATGAGGAGGAGAACGTCTTTGGGAAGAAGAAGGGCTCCCGCATGATCTATTTCATGAATCTCGGAACGATCCCGGAGGAAGCCAACTATCGCGTCATCACCAATCACGGTTCGATCGCCGGAGAGCTGTCCGAGAAATTCGTCGAGAGGCTGTCCCCCAGGGACGTCTTCGTTCTGGGAGGGCGTTCGTTCGAGTTCGTCCGTTCCAAGGGGATGACCGCATACGTGAAGGAGGCCAACGGAAGGAAGCCGACCGTCCCTTCATGGGCGGGAGAGATGCTGCCGAGGAGTTTCGACCTCTCCATGGATGTTGCTGTCTTCAGGCGTGAGATGTCCTAGAAGATACAGGAGGATGAGCGCAAGGCGATCAAGGAGCTCTCGGAGGAGTTCGATATCGACGAGGGTTCCGCCAGGAGCATATTCTCGTACTTCAAGGAGCAGGAAGCGGTCGCCGGATTCATCCCCGACGACAGGAAGCTGGCCGTGGAGGAGTATGTGGATCCGTCCGGCAATCAGAAGCTGGTGTTCCACTTCCCGTTCGGACGCAGGGTCAACGATGCCCTTTCGCGTGCATACGCATACAGATTATCTAACATGCTCGGAGCAAACGTCTCCGTCACCATATCGGATGACAGCTTCATGCTGGGATGCCCTAGGACATTTGACCTGGATAAGCTCCACGGGCTCATAAGAGGAGGGGAGCTGGAGACCATACTGAGGAAGTCGCTCAAGGACTCCGAGATATTCAAGCTTAGGTTCAGGCATACCGCTGCCAGGAGCTTCATGATCCTCAGGAACTACATGGGCCGCCCCATATCCGTTAACAGGCAGCAGATAAGGTCAACGTACCTTCTGGAGGCCTTGGGCAACATGGAAGGTGTGCCGGTCATCGAGGAGACATACAGAGAGGTCATGGAGGACGACATGGACATCAAGAATGCCAAGTACGTCCTGGATCTGATAGACATCGGGGATATGGAGCTGAACATCATCCGTTACACCGGCACTCCGTCTCCGTTCGCACATTCCGCCATCCTGTCAGGATTCTCCGACATTGTACTGATGGAGGACCGTTCGGCCCTGCTGAGGGAGCTTCACAGGAAGGTGTTGAGCCGTGCGCTGGGAGATTCGGTCAGCGAATTCGAGTTCAACGAGGATCAGATCGTCCCATATTACGCTCAGAAGCCCGTCCGCATAGTGTCCAAGGATGACATCCCCAAGCTCCTGAAGCAGACGGGCCCCCTCCAGGCACTGCGCGAACGCGGAAGGAACATCTACACCTACACGGACGAGGACAGAAAGGTCGTGGACGTGTGGATCAGGGAGCTGATGCATACCGGAGAGATAGGCACCGTGTTCCTCGACGAACCCCACATCATGGTCTCGGAGGACATCCCGGATTACGCCGCGGCCACCAGGAAGGACCGCGAGCTGAACGATACGGACCGTGACGTCTACGGATGCATAGGCGTCAACACCCCCATGTCGGAGGTAGTGGAGAAGCTGGAGATCAGCGAGGACATGGTGATAAGATCGATAAGGAAGCTGGAATCGATGTATCTGATATCCAGGACCGATCTGTCAGCCAACAAATGGCTGTTCTCCCGTGTGGAGTATCCGGAGAAGGATGCCAACGAGGCCACCGACCGCATCGTATCCAGGTTCCTCGAGTGTTTCGCACCGTCCACCGTGCAGGAAGTCTCTTACGCTCTATCCATAACGGAAGAGGATGCCCATAAGGCATTGGAGTCCTTGACGGCCAACGAGGTCGTCGTGAAGGGAAGGTTCCTGGTCTCCGAGAACGATCAGTACATGCTCAAGATCGACCATATGAGGCTAAAGGCGGGACGCGATAACGTGTTCAGCTTCGATGCGGTCGAGAGGTACAGGCTGACCAAGGGTCAGCATTTCGATTCTATAACCGATTACTTCGACTTCCACGGATCCGCAGGAAGCGAACTCGATGTCTACAACAGGGTGGATAACTTCGATATCAACGAATGGTACGACATGCGCAGGGACGGAATAATCCAGCTGGGCCGTTTCGTCAGGGGCAAGGTAAGGTTCGTCATGAGCGATGATGCCGACCGTTATGCGGCCATCAAGGTCGATGAGACATCCCCAGAGGATCTGGATCTCCTCAATGTCATAGACGGCATGGGCAGCGCCACACTCAGGCAGCTCGTCGCTGAGACAGGCAAGGACAAAGAGGCCGTTCGTGAATCGATCATGCGTTTGGACAGGTCGCTCCGCATCATCAGAGCATTCGGCGAGAAGGAGGAATGGGGAACGGAGAACACGTACGAGGTGTTCTATCCGAACGAGCCAGAAGGCGATCCCGCAAAGGATCTGCTGGCCAAGGCCATCAAGGCCTACGGTCCCATCCCTGCGATGGCCCTGCGCTACATGATCGGCATCCCCTTGGATATGGTCGAAGAGCTTGCGGCGGAGGTCGGAGCCAAGACCGTCATCGTAGGAGACGGACATACCCAGATGTATGTGATGGAGGACGAAATACCCTTGTTGGATTCCGTCAGGGAGACGGAGTACAGCATCCGTATACTTTCGCTGTTCGATCCAGATCTGGGCTCTAAATGGGCCGAGATAGCGGCCCGCTACGGGGACAAATGGATCTATCCCCTGGTCAAGGGATCCGTCATCGTGGGGGCACTGGAGATCTGGGAGATGTCCGGATGCGTGGAGATACGTTCCATGGATATGGACGACCCGTCGATGCTGAAGGAGGTCCTTGCTGCCGTGGATCACATGATGGGATTCTACCATCAGAAAGGGATAGAGATCGTCCGCATAAGAGAGGTGCTGAGCACAGACGCTGCAGAGCTGGATGATGAGAAGAAAGCCATACTCGAGGAGTCCGGATACGTATTTGTCAACGGATTCTTCGCCAAAGGAAGGTTCGATCCCTGGACTATGACCGAGGATCAGATGATATCCTATGTGTTCTCGAAGCAGAGGGTGGGCAAGACCAATAAGTATGGTACGGTGGCTGAGTGCGTGGCCGTCAGAGGATACATACGCGGAGACCAAGAGATAATGACTCGTGTCCAGGAGAAGACCATCATGAAGAAGCAGATGGAGAAGGGCTATCTGGTGAAGATGTCGCTGGTCCCCGGATATCAGGGATATACGGACATGGAGCGTGCATCTATGTTCCGTGCCCACAAGGGTTATGTCCCTGTGGACGATGCAAAGACGATCGTCAACCTCATCGCGAAGAAGCAGCCCATATCCAAGAAGCAGATCATCCTCGATTCTCCGCTGTCTCAGGAACGTACGACGGAGATATTCAACGAGCTCAACAAGAACTCCTACATCTATCAGGATTCCGACTCCAACTACAGCATCGTGCCTGAGAGCGATATGACTCAGGCCGAGGCCACCAAGGAGATTGCCAAGATGCACTTCCGCGATTTCGGGATATTCTCCGCAGAGGACATGTCACTCTTCCTGGCCAGCAGGATGTCCGTTGCGAGAGCTGTCCTGAGGGAGCTAGAGGACGAGGGATTCCTGAAGAAGGGATTCTTCATCAAGGACGACCCTACGCTCAGATGGATGATAGCAGAGGATGTCGGTAACATACGCAGGAGAGCAGGTGACTCTTTCATTCTCAACTCGCAGGACAACCTCAACGTGTACCTCAGGGATATGATCAAGTCCGATACCGGGACCACCAGATCCGTCATAATTGCCAACAACAAGGTGATAGGGTCGTTCGTAGGGAAGATATGCCCGTCGGGTGCGAAGGTGGAGGAGTTCGAAGGCAACGACCGTGCTTCCCGTATGATGAAGGAGGCCGCCCAATCCGTCGGCATAAGGCTGGACACCCAGAGACAGAGGGACGATGAGGATTGGGACGTGTCCGAGTTCTACACCAAGGTTAACATGGGAGCATAACGTCGGTTCCGAGGTCATCCAGCCGGACCCCTGGTTTTTATATCAATACCAGAATCTAATTCTATGATGATACCGTGTGAGGTGGTGGTCTGGTACGTCCTGCCGATGATACGCAAGGAGCTGGCAGCGGAGCTGATCCACGAGCATTCCATGTCTCAGTCGGAGGTTGCCAGAAGGTTCGGGCTGACCGAGGCTGCCATCTCACAGTATATCAGGAAGAAGAGGGGAGATTGCTCAGAGATCGAACTCAGCCCTAGCTACCCTGTCTTTATGAAGCATGTGAAGCAGTCGGCAGCCCGTATAGCCGACGAAGAGACCGTTTTCGAGAATGAGGTCTGCAGGCTTTGCAACATAGTCCGGACTTCAGGGCTCCTGGCGGAGATTTATGAGATGCATGTCGGTGAGCCTCTGTCCACATGCGAGAATTTCGGTACAAGCGCAGGGATCAATGGTAGGGATTGATCATATCTCTATGAAATCCGCGTGATAGAGGAATTCCTGGGCGTATCCAGAGTATTTTCCGAACTTAGCCCTTCCGTATTCCGAGACCGTTTTGTAGCTACCGGTGATGCCATAGATGTTCTCCATCACTTTGGATATGCGCGCGTCGATAGGGAACGCTTCCATGTGCTCGAAGGCGAACAATGCGACGCAGTCGGCCACCTTAGGGCCTACTCCGTTTATTCCCTGCAGTTCCTTCACGCACGTGTCGTAATCCATCTCTGCGAAGGCCTCAACATCGATATCCCCGGATTCCACACGTTCGGCCAGGGTGATGAACCTCTGCTCCCTGAACCCAAGTTTGCATTCGCCTATGCAGTCGCATCCGTCCAGGATCTGCTTCGGGGTGGGGAACGCATGTTTGCCGCCAAGGTCCTTTCCGAAGTGATCGCACACCGATTCCACCATCTTCCCTATGCGCGCCACGTTCGCGTTGGTCGCCAGAACGTATGTCGCCAGGCATTCCCAATGGTCCTGGCGCAGGATACGCATCCCTGGGCAGTTCTCGGCCAGTTTGGCGACGTAAGCATCCGCCTCTGATATCTTGGATATGATCTCCCCGAGGTCATCATCCGCACCGAGGTACCTGGTGATACCCCTGCGGTCGTCTGTTCCCAGGACTTCCACGGATCCAGCGGTGAGCTGCCTCATAATTATGATGCTGTCCCTCCATACTCCCTCCCAGGAGCCGTCATCCGATTTGTGCCAGCGATGGGCCTGTCCGCATCCCAGAGTGGGGTCCAGCGACACTTCGAGATCTATCTTCATGACACCCCGATGGCTGTTCTAAATAATGATTTATGTGATAAGCGGATGCAGGATGCATGATGAGATTCGGTCCCGCAGGATACCCCTCGGCAGGAAAGACTCCGGAGGGCTCTCTGGAATACACAAAGAACCTGGGGCTCAACGCCCTCGAGGTAGAGTTCGTACGCGGAGCACGTATCAGTCCCGAAAGGGCCCAGCAGGTGGGTTCCAAGGCCAAGGAATTGGACATCAGGCTGAGCTGCCATGCACCGTATTTCATCAGCTTCAACTCGGATTCCCAGGAGACTCGTGATAAAAGCATCGGATGGGTCATGGATACTGCACGTGCCGCACACAATCTCGGGGCGTACATCATCGTGATCCATGCCGCATCCTACGGTAAATCGCCGGATACGGCGCTGCCTTCTGTTATTGAAGGGCTCTCGAAATGCAAGGATATGCTAGACGACGAGGGAATCAAGGACGTCATTCTGGGTGTGGAGACCATGGGGAAGCTGGGCCAGTTCGGGACCCTTGATGAGATCGGAAAGGTCATGGAACAGGTCGACGGAGTGCACCCGGTTCTCGATGTCGCCCATGTCCATGCGAGGGGACACGGATATCTGAAGACCGAAAAGGACATGCAGGGCCTCATAGACCAGTTCTTCCCGCTCTGCGGCGATATTGCCCATTTTCACATAAGCTGTATCAAATATGGTGATAAGGGTGAGATCTCACATCTGCCCTTGGAGGCGAAGGATCCCGACCTTCAGATGCTGGCGAACGTGTTGGCCGATACCAAGCAGGAATGCAATTTCATATGCGAATCGCCACTGATAGAGAAGGATGCGGTGGTGTTCAGGGATATGTTCCCGCAGTATCGCCAATGACAGGATGAGTATTTTATAGGACTAAAATATCACTTGGCTTGAGGCCGCTGTGGCTTAGTGGTATAGCATCTGATTCGTAATCAGAAGGCCGAGGGTTCAAATCCCTTCAGCGGCTCCATCTTCTTTATTAAGGAAAATTTGAGTAACACGATTTAGCATTTCGTGTTACTCATGTTGGTCTTCAGCAATCCTCTTTCGGTAATTTCTTACCATCTGGCTCATTTCCGTTCATGTAGACGTTGACGATCTTTATGGCGCATACGTCGCCGCACATGGAACATCCCTCGCTTTCCTCCGTGCAGCCCCTTTTCCTGTACCTTCTGGCCTTCTCCTCGTCAATGCAGGTATCGAACATCGTGTTCCAGTCAAGGGCCTTTCTTGCACGGGCCATTCTCTCGTCCCTTTCCTGTCCTTTGCCTCTGCAGAGGTCCCCCACATGGGCAGCGATCTTGGAAGCTATCACGCCTTCCCTGACATCGTCCACATCAGGCAGGGACAGGTGCTCCGCAGGAGTGAGGTAGCAAAGGAAGTCGGCCCCGTTCTGAGCGGCCACCGCACCGCCTATTGCCCCGACAATATGGTCATAGCCGGGCGCTATGTCGGTCACCAGAGGTCCGAGGACGTAGAAGGGCGCATTGTCGCACATCCTCTTCTCAAGCTGCATGTTCATGGCAACCTGGTCCAAAGGTACGTGTCCGGGGCCTTCCACCATGCTCTGAACACCTGCCTCACGGGCCCTCTTCACCAGGTGCCCCAATGTCATCAGCTCCGATAACTGGGCCTGGTCGCTGGCATCTTTGATGCATCCTGGTCTGAATCCATCCCCCAGAGACAGGGTGAATTCGTATTTCCTGGCCAGTTCCAGGAGGTAGTCGAAGTTCTTGTAAAGGGGATTCTCCTGTTCGTTATGGAGGATCCAGGCCGTGAGGAAAGATCCGCCCCTGGAGACAACATTGGTGATCCTGTCGCTCTTTTTGAGCCACTGGACCGTCTCTTTGGTTATGCCACAGTGGACCGTCATGAAATCCATTCCGTCCTTGGCATGTTTTTCTATTCCGTTGAAGATGTCATCCTCGGTCATTTCCACTATGGCGTTTTTCCTGGCGGCCATCACACCGGTCTGATAGATAGGTACGGAACCCATCATCACCGGGCACTCTTTCAGCAGTCTGGCTCTTATGGCATCAATATCCCCTCCGGTGCTCAGATCCATGACAGCATCCGCACCGTATTTCAGGGCTACTCTGAGCTTTTCGGACTCAGCATCCACATCCACCATGTCGCGGGAAGTTCCGAGATTCACGTTGATCTTGACGGACATTCCCTCACCTATTGCCCCGGGTTCTATGTCATGATTGGGGTTGTGGGGGACGCAGATTCTTCCTGATGCTATTCCGTTCCTTACGAACTCCTCGCTGACTCTCTCCTTTTTGGCGATTTCTTTCACGAGAGGTGATACGCCCCTGCGGGCTTCTTCCATGATGGTGGACATTTTGATCGTCCAGACATGTAATTCCGTCGTATATCAAAAAGTCGGATACGTGCGCATACGCATGCACACGCGCGCACGCACGCTCACGATACTATATATACATTAGAGGAATGGGGTACACTATGACAATGGATGGGAATATTCAGAAAGCCGAAGAGGAGTACAACGCGGACAGCATTGTCGCGCTGAAGGGCCTCGAGGCAGTCAGGAAGAGACCCGGTATGTATATCGGATCCACCGATACCCGCGGATTGCATCATTGCGTCTATGAGGTCGTCGATAACGGTATCGATGAGGTGATGGCGGGTTTTGCAACGCAGGTCGAGGTCACCATCAACGAGGACGGATCCATAACCGTAGTGGATGATGGAAGGGGTATCCCTACCGAAATCAATCAGGAGGAGGGCAAATCCGGTCTGGAGATGTGTCTCACCGATCTCCACGCAGGAGGTAAGTTCAATCAGAACTCCTACAAGGTATCGGGAGGTCTCCACGGAGTCGGAGTATCCGTAGTTAACGCGTTGTCCAAGAAACTGATCGCCACCGTCGACCGTATGGGCAAGAGGTGGAGGCAGTCATACAAGATCGGAATTCCTGACGGTCCCGTCGAGGAGATCGGTACATCGGACAGGCATGGCACCACTATTCAATTCTGGCCGGACGACGAGATGTTCGAGACGGTCACATTCGATTACGGAACGCTTCAGAACAGGTTCCGCAACCAGGCATTCCTCAACAGCGAGGCCACGATAATATTCGAGGATAAGCGCACGGGAAGGAAGGAGACGTTCCACTACGAGGGAGGAGTGTCCGAGTTCGTGCAATATCTCAACAGGTCTAAGACGCCTCTGCATCCCGCCCCCATCCGTGTTTCGGGAGAGAGGAACGGAATCAGCATCGATATCGCGATGCAGTGGACCGATGGATACAATGAGGAGATCGATTCCTTCGTCAACACCATCTACACTCCCGAGGGAGGTACCCATCTAACGGGATTCAGGACATCGCTTACCAAAACGGTCAACGATTATGGTAAGGCGAACAACCTTCTGAAGGATATCACGCTCGACGGATCTGATATCCGCGAGGGACTCACCGCCATCGTGAGCATCAAGATGTCGGAGCCCCAATTCGAGGGACAGACCAAGGCCAAGCTGGGAAGCAGTGCGGCACAGGGGGCGGTCAGCACCCTGATGAACGAGAAATTGGCCGAATTCATGCTCGAGAACCCCGCCATAGCCCAGCAGATCGTCAGAAAGGCGATACAGGCTTACGAGGGCAGAGAGGCCGCCAGGAAGGCCCGTGACGCCACCAGGAGGAAGAGCGTCTTGGAGACCACAAGTCTTCCTGGAAAGCTCGCTGACTGCTCGGAGAGGGATCCGTCCAAGTGCGAGCTGTATATCGTCGAGGGAGACTCCGCAGGAGGTTCCGCCAAACAGGGAAGGGACCGTGCGTTCCAGGCAATCATGCCCATAAGGGGAAAGATCCTGAATGTCGAGAAGACACGTCCCGACAAGCTGCTGGACCACGAGGAGATCAAGAACCTCGCCATCGCTATAGGAGGAGGTATCGGAAAGGAGTTCGATATCTCCAAGATAAGGTACCACAGCATCGTCATCATGACGGATGCCGATGTGGACGGTGCGCACATATGTACGCTTCTTCTGACACTGTTCTACAGACAGATGAGGCCTCTGATAGACAACGGTAACGTGTACATTGCGATGCCCCCGCTCTACAGGGTCTACAAGGGAAAGAAGGAGGTCTACTGCTATACCGACGAGGAGATGGCCAACGCGATGGCTGAGCTCGGACAGGGATGCAATGTATCCAGATACAAGGGTCTGGGAGAGATGAATCCCCACCAGCTGTGGGAGACAACCATGGACCCGGAGAAGAGGATGATGAAGAGGGTGTACGTGGAAGACGCCATCCTGGCGGACCAGCTGTTCTCCGTCCTCATGGGCGACGATGTGGAGCCCAGGAGGGAGTTCATAATAGAACACTCACACGAAGTGATCAACCTGGATGTGTGATATCATGGAAGAGGAGAATCACAAGAGGACGATCAACCAGACTATCGAGCAGGAGATGCAGCGCTCCTATATCGACTATTCCATGAGCGTTATAGTCGGGCGTGCCCTTCCGGACGTCCGCGACGGACTCAAACCTGTCCACAGGAAGATCCTGTATGCGATGGATCAGCTCAGCCTTACGTACAACAGGCCTCACAAGAAATCGGCCACAGTGGTCGGAGAGGTCCTCGGTAAGTACCATCCTCACGGAGATTCGGCCGCATACGAGGCCATGGTGAGGCTTGCGCAGCCCTTCTCCCTCAGATACCCGCTGGTGGACGGACAGGGTAACTTCGGTTCCGTGGACGGAGATTCCGCAGCTGCGATGCGTTACACCGAGGCCAGGATGACGAAGATGGCTAGCGATCTCCTGCTGGACCTGGACAAGGACACAGTGGACATGGTGGACAACTATGACGGTTCTCTCAAGGAGCCTTCAGTCCTCCCTTCGAAGTTCCCCAACCTTCTGGTGAACGGATCGGACGGTATCGCTGTCGGAATGGCCACGAAGATGCCTCCGCACAACCTCACCGAGGTCTGCAGGGCAATCGAGTACACGATAGACAATCCGGATGCCCAGGTCGCAGACCTGATGCAGTACGTGAAAGGTCCCGACTTCCCTACCGGAGGAACCATCTACGGGCTTTCCGGAATAAGGTCCGCATACGAGACCGGAAAAGGTAAACTCAGGGTCAGGTCCAAGGTCCATTTCGAGGAGATGGACAACGGGAAGACCAGGATAATTGTCGATGAGATCCCCTACCAGGTCAACAAGGCTATGCTAATAGTGCAGATCGCCGACCGCGTCAAGGACAAGGAGATCGAGGGGATCACGGATCTGAGGGATGAATCGGACAGGCACGGAATGCGCATCGTCATAGAGCTTCACAAAGATGCCATACCGCAGGTGGTCCTGGAGAACCTCTGGAAGAAGACCAACATGGAGATCACATACGGTGTCATCAACATCGCGCTGGTGGACAACAAGCCTACACTTCTGGGTCTGAAGGAGCTCATCGTTCAGTACATCAAGCACAGGAAGAGCGTCGTCACCAGGAGGACACAGTACGAGCTGGACCAGGCAGCGAAGAGGTTCCACATACTGGAGGGTTTGATGAAGGCCATCAACATGCTTGACGAGACCATCGCCCTCATCCGCGAATCATCCGATGGGGAGACGGCAAACATCGGGCTGCAGAACCTTCTGGGCATCGATCAGGAGCAGGCGAAGTCCATCTTGGACATGAGGCTCCAGAAACTGACGGGACTCGAACTGAACTCCATCAGGGAGGAGTATGAGCAGCTCATCATCAAGATGAATGACCTGAAGGACATCCTGGCTCACGAGCAGAGGGTCCTGAATATCATCAAGACCGAGCTTACGGAGATGTCTGACACATATGGAGACGAGCGCCGTACCGAGATCGATCCCAACGAGATCGATGCAGACGAGGAGGACCTCATCCCTAACGAGAAGGTAGTCGTCACGGTATCCAATGACAATTACATCAAGAGGATCCCGCTCAGCACCTACAGGCAGCAGTCCAGAGGAGGTGTCGGACTCACCGCTATGCAGACCAAGGAGGAGGACCACGTGGCAGCGATGTTCGTCATGATGTCCCACGACTATATCCTATTCATCACCAACAAGGGACGCATGCAGTGGCTGAAGGGATACAGGATCCCCGAGGGAAGCAGGCAGTCCAAGGGCAAACCCCTGGTCAACCTCATCCCCGACCTGGAGGAGGGCGAGAAGATCATCAACTCCATCACCACAAAGGAGTTCCCAGAGGACAGGTATCTGGTGTTCTGTACCAGGAACGGTCTGTTTAAGAAGACCGTGATGTCCGCCTACGGAAATGTCAGGGCCAGGGGAATCAAGGCCATTAAGCTGGATGATGACGACGAGCTGATCAGCATGGGAATCACCGACGGAGAGGATCAGATAATCATAGCATCCGCCGACGGACAGGCCGTGAGATTTGACGAGACCGACGCCCGCCCGCTGGGAAGGGACACAATGGGAGTCAAGGGAATGACGCTTTCCGACGGAGACAGTGTTGTTTCGATGGCCGTTGTGAAATCCGGCGACAGGCTCCTGACCGTCACCGAGAACGGATACGGTAAGATATCCGATGTCGATGATTACCGCAAGACCAGGCGCGGAGGCAAAGGAGTCATAACCATCAAGACCGACGAGCGCAACGGAAAGGTCGTGAGCGTCTCCAAGGTAGATGTGGGAGACGAGCTGATGCTCCAGTCCAGGAGCGGTAAGATCATCCGTATGCAGACCGACACCATCCGCGAGACCGGCCGCAACGCCAAGGGCGTGAGGGTCATGGACCTCCGCGACGGCGATACGATCATAGCCGTGGAGCCGCTGGTATCGGAGGATGCTGACATACCGGAGGACCAGACGAACGAGCAATGAGGTCGGGAAGGGGCGTACAGCCTCTTCCGGCCTCTCAAAAAGACTTATAAAGGGAATGTCCATAGGGGGGAATTGCGCCGTGGTAACTCAGTTGGGAGAGTGCGTGACTGAAGATCACGAAGTCGCTGGTTCGAGCCCGGCTCACGGCACCATCCCTTCTCGCATCATTATCAAAGGGTACCGCCATGGAGCCTGACATCGTTTTCATCGATATCCGTAAGTCCCCTCTCACGATGGGCCAGGTCATCGAGGAAGTGGCACGTCTCCAGAAGGAGAATCCCGAATACGAGATATTCATGGACGGGGATGCCTATGCTATCGTCGGCAGAAGGAGGAAGAACTGATGGGAAGAGGAAGGATTACAATCGGACTCTACAACTCATATGATCAGAACTTCAGGGAGCCACATAGGCGCATCATAGCTCGCGCAGGCGACCTAGCGATGGCGTTCGATATGAATCTGGCACTTTTCGGATTCCCGATTCCGGAGACCACCAAGACCCCGGTGGAGGTGGCCAATTGGATCGCGGGGACCACGAGCATCGGCCATCACGGGGATTACTTCGTGGATCTGGCCGAGAAGGGCCGTTTCCAGAAGTTTCCATATCCCTCCAAGGGTTTCCCGCCGCAGCTGGGGGAACCGATTCTCACTACATGCCGTGCAGAGGAGTCCAAGAAGGTCACCGTAGGGCAGCTGACCGACATGGTGGAGCATGGCCAGAGCATTCTCCTGGTATTCGGGATAGGCCCCCACGGGGTTCCGAAGGATGTCATGAAGATACCGCGCTACAACCTGGACATAACCACAGGGGGTTTCTCCCTGGAGACTTGCGCAGCTCTGGGCTCGGTATGCGGAGCGCTGTACGCCAAGCTCAATTATTGACACGAAGCAATCTTTTTTAGTGTTTTGAATAAGATATATGGTCCGATACCGATGGTCGACACCCTTGCCATTGCGGAACAGATAGTGGCCCATAGCCGTACTAATCTCAGTATGGATTTGCGTTTCATAACCCATGCAGTGCTGTCTATAAAGGTGGAGCTGCTGGAAGGCGACGGCCCCTATTCCTACGATGGCAGCCATCTGTATATGTACATCAACAGGGTGATCGCCGATTACAAGACCGATCCGAACAGGGTGCCGAGGGTGATAGCCCATATGGTCCTCCATCTGGTGCTGGGTCATTACAAGAAGAATCTGGATCCCCTTCGCGATCTGGCAGAGGATATGATCGTCGAATACGCCTTGGATATGATCGATACGCCGAACATCACTCTTCCGGGGAAGGATGATCGTATTTTCGTATTCGACCGTCTTCTCAAGAAGGCAGGGGCACCTACCCCGGAGCTGCTGACCGAAGAGCTGAAGGACGTATCCGAATGGCAGATGAAGACTTACCCGCCCCTGTTCTGCAGGGATTCCCATGACAGGAGGGACGGGATGGAGCATCCGGAATGGTCGGAGATATCCACGCAGATGATGATCGAGATCGAAGGATTCTCCAAGAATCTTGAAGGCAGCTCGGATGCGCTCATGAGGGTTCTGCGTCTTCGCAACAGGAAGGAGGTAGACTACCGTGCTTTCCTGAGGAAATTCATGACTTCCAAGGAGAGGGTCAAGGTGGATGTCAACGAGTTCGACCCGGCATATTACACCTACGGTCTCAGCCTGTACGGGAATATTCCGCTGATCGATGCCCTGGAACATTCCAATTCACCTATGATAGAGGATTTCGTCATAGCCATCGATACTTCAGGATCTACAATGAGGGGCCCTGTGGTGCAGTTCATCCAGGACGTCTATGGGATTATGGAGCAGTGCGATATCACAAACAGGACCAATCTGCATATTGTCCAATGCGACAACGATGTTAGATGCGACGATGTGATCCGGAACAGGCAGGATATGCACGACCTTATAGACAATCTGGAGCTCCACGGAGGTAAGGGGACCGACTTCAGGCCTGTGTTCTATTATGTCGACAGTCTGCGTTCCGAAGGGGAGCTCACAAAGATCAAGGGATTGATCTATTTTACCGATGGGATGGGCGTGTATCCTTCGAAGAAGCCCGATTATCCGGTTGCATTCCTTTTCTGCGACGACCGCTTCCTTGACCTGGAGGTGCCCGTCTGGGCCATGAAGGTTCAGATAGGCACGGGCCAATTGGCAGTAAGGTGAGCATAGTTTCCTCCTACAGTAAAATATTCCAGACCGCGTTTCGGTGATTGTCATGATGAACATTCAGGATGCCAAGGATCAAATCAAGGATGCGATTGAGGTCTATCTGAGCAAAGACGCGGCAGGAAATTACGTAATCCCCCGTTCCAGGCAGAGGCCGATAATGCTCCTCGGACCGCCAGGGCTGGGAAAGACGGCCATAATGTCTCAGATCGCTGCTGAACTGGGTATAGGGTATCTTCCGTACACTATCACCCACCATACCCGTCAGTCTGCGATAGGTCTCCCCATGATCGAGAAGGTGGATTACGGCGGATATGAGTGTACCGTAACCAACTACACCATGAGTGAGATAATATCCTCGGTCTACGAAGTCATATACAACGAAGGGAAACCCGAGGGCATTCTGTTCATCGATGAGATAAACTGCGTGTCGGAGACCTTGGCACCGGCGATGCTGGACCTGCTCCAGAACAAGAAGTTCGGACCCCACCTCATCCCGGACGGATGGGTTCTGGTATCCGCAGGGAATCCTCAGGAATACAACGATTCCGCCAGGGACTTCGATGTGGCAACTCTTGACAGGGTCAGGGTTATCGAGGTCCAATCCGATTCCGATGTGTGGCTGAGATACGCTATGAGCGCAGGAATAAATGACGCCATTATCTATTATCTGAAGGTGAAGCCTCAGAATCTACTCAAGATCGAGCGTACGGTGGATGGTACACAGTTCGTCACTCCCCGTGCATGGGAGGATCTCTCCGTGGTCCTGAATGAGTATGAATCCAAAGGGATATGGGCCGGAGTCGGTCTGATATCTCAGTATGTCAGGGATCCTGAGATCGCAACTGAGTTCAACAAGTACAGGGAATTCTACAGGAAATACCGCGAGGATTACAACGCGGATTCCATACTGGCCGGATCGTTCGAGGTAGCACCTTCAGCGGTAAGTGCAGAGGGCAGACTGGCAGTCATCTCGATTCTTGTCGGAAAGCTCAACTCGGAGGCTGGAAGGGGACTCGATATCCAATATGCAAGAGACCTAATCAAGGATAGCCCCGGCGTCACGTACGCGGATATCAGCAAGAAGCTGAAATCCAATCTCACCCAGGAGGAGAGGAGGGGGCTCCAGTTCGCCTCGGAATGTCTCATCGAGAGTGCCACTGATGAGTCGCTGAATGATCTGCTCACGGATGCGAGACGGCGTTTCGAGGATCATTTAATGAATGCTGTGGAGTTCGCCAAGACAGCATTCGGCATCGGCCCGGAGACGATATCTCTTCTCACAGGTCTCATCTCATGTTACAATGTAGTGATGTTCTCGCTCCCCGGAGGTGCGCTGTACACATATAACGACGATCTACTGAGCGCAGGAAGGGATAGGAACCTGCAGAATTTGCTGGAGGGGATGTGATGACGATCAGGGTAGAGACGGCGTTGGTGGAAGGGGGTCTGGAGATAACCAGGCTTGTGACCAATGATGTCAAGATAGTAATTCCCGCTCAGATTAACGGGCGTCCTGTCGTGTCGCTCGGACCCATGTTCCTAAGAGACTCCCATGGGCCCGGAAGCCGTATGCTAATCATCCCAGCTTCCGTCACCAGAGCTTCAAATGAGGCTCTTGTCTCCACGGTTATCAAGACGATAAGCTATCTGGGGGACTTTTCTACTTTCAATTCGTTCAAATGGACCATAAGCAACGATTGTCAGGTTATATGCGGCGACGGATTCACCTTCGATTTCCTATCAGGATATCCGATGAGCTTCCCAGAGTTCGACAATGTGATCCTGGCATCACACCAGAGGATATGCGAGTCTACGGTGATGGCCCGCCTGAAGGATCCTTATATGCTTACGGATGAGAACCGTGAGAAATACATACATTATATGAGGTCGCGCACCGTTCCGATGGCGGAGCATGCCATTTTGGAGAACGATATGGCTACGCTGAAATCCGTTATAGAGACAAAACTGCTGTCCGATGACGATCTAAGGTCGCTATTGGAGAGTTCCGTCAGATCGGGAAGGACTTCTTCCACATCCATGATCATGACCACTCTGAATGCTAAATACCGCAGTGAATGACGGGAAATAGAGCCGGGATAAAGACAATAAAATTATAGTATGGACCGTATCGCAACCGTGATGGCGTCAGGTGCTAGCGATTGGCAGGATATCATCTCTGATGATCTGAAGAGGGTCTCGGAGATCATGCGCGAGGCCACTCGCGACAGCAATCCGGAGGTCCAGGAGGTTTTGGATTATGCTTTGGACTCGCCGGGTAAGCTCATACGTCCGTCCATCGTTATTCTGGTTTGCAGGGCGATTGGTGAAAAATCCAATGAGAACGCCCTGAAATACGCAGCGGCATCCGAGCTGGTACATATGGCTACCCTCATCCATGACGACATCAATGATGAGAGCGAGAGTCGCCGCGGAAAGCAGGCCACCTATAGGAAGTACGGTGTCAGGAAGGCATTGACCACGGGAGATACCATGTTCGTCAAGGCCATGACCCTCTTTGACTCCAATCCATCGCTTCTGAGGAGTATCATCGATATGGGATCGTCTCTAGCCGACAGCGAGTTCCTTCAGTACAATCACAAGTATGATCTTGACATAACCGAAGAGGAGTACTATCAGGTCATTTCAGGCAAGACGGCATCACTGATCTCCGAATGTGCCAAGACAGGAGCTATCGCCGCCGATGCCCCCAAAGAGGTAATTGACGAGATGGGCCGTTTCGGACAGCTTTACGGAATGGCTTTCCAGATTGCGGACGATCTTATCGATCTCACAGGTTCGGAATCGATTTCGGGAAAGACCTCGATGAGGGACCTGGGAGAGGGAGTAATAACCCTCCCGACCATCATAGCGATGCGTGACAAGAAGGTCGGAGGCAAGATTTCTCGTCTTTTCAAATCAGGGGCTCCACTGGAGGAGATCCGTGCTCTGATAATGGAGACCGATGCTATTGCGGAATGCAAGACCATCATCAGCGATTATGTGGATGAGGCGATAGAGGCTCTGAACATACTATCTCCCAGCGAATACAGGGAATCCCTGGCCAAGATGACCAGGCTTAATCTGACGAGACTGAGCTGAATCAGTAGTGGTCGTACAGGATGTTGCCGGGTTCCAGCAGCACGCCGTCGCCTTTCTGCACGCGTCCGACTATCTCGGCGTTCCGATACTCCTTGGCGATCTGTTCAGCCTCCTCTGCAGGGGCGATGATGGTGAATCCCATGCTCATGTTGAGGGTCTGGTAGATCTCCTTGTCCTCCACCTCTCCGAGCTCCTGGAGCTTTGTGAAAATGGGTGCAGGCTTGACAGGATCGCTGATGACGTACTGGAGTCCCTTCTTCATACGGAGGATGTTCCTGAGTCCTCCGCCAGTGATGTCGACCAATCCGTGGACCTCGTATTTCGAGGTTATCTCCAGGACCTGCCTGACATAGATTTCTGTGGGTGTGAGGAGTTCCTCTCCGATTTTCTTGGAAAGACCGGGGACGGAATCGGTCCAAGCGATGTTGTTGGCTTCCACGATCTTCCTGGCGAGGGTGAGTCCATTGGAGTGTATTCCCGAGGATCTGAGAGATACGATGAGGTCTTTCTCGGCACACTTGTCGCCTGTTATGATCTTGTCCTTCTCGACGTATCCGAGACATGTTCCGGACAGGTCGACGCCGTTAACGATCTCTGGCAGGACAGCGATCTCTCCGCCGACGATCTCCATGTTTGAGAGCTCGGCACCTTTCTGCAACCCGATCCCGATCTCCCTGGTGATCTTCTCATTGGGCTTATCGATGGCGATGTAGTCTACGAAGGATGTGGGCTCTGCATTTACACATATTGTGTCGTTTACATTCATTGCGATGCAGTCGATTCCGACCGTATCCCACTTGTTGAGGGCTTCTGCGATCATCAGTTTCGTTCCGACACCGTCGGTGGCGAGTGTTATATATCTGTCTCCGAAGTCGATCAGACTGGCGAACAGGCCGGGCATGCGGACGTTTTGTCCTATTCCGTCCCTCTTGTACTCCAATTTGTCAACTAGTGCCTTTATAGCACTGGATTTCTGGTCGATGCTTACGCCTGATTTCTCGTAGGTCCAACCGCTCATTTTGATCCTCATCGGTCGGTATGTGATGCCAGTAATTTAGGGATTCGGTCAGAGGGATAAAGGTCAGGGCGGTATTCCGCCGGTTTTCAGCTGACGGTTCAGCTCACGATTTCTTTGATCCAGAGTTTCTCTTTGTAGGAGATTTCGCCGTCTACGGCGCAGACCATCATGATGACCAGGATGATGTCGTTCCTGAGATCGTCATCCGCCTTATCAAGGACATCTTTCATCTGTTTGATGACGTGCCTGTCGTCATCGTTCTTCTTTCTTCTCTCCTCGAACCTGGCCTTGACATCTTTGTAGTGGAGCTCCTTGCCTGTCATGGTCTCGAGGGCCGGGCGTATCAGTTCGAACTCCTTCTTCTCCAGTTTTCCGTCCGATGTCACGGCTTCGATGATGAATAACTTGAACACATCCAAGCCGGTCTCGCCCTCCTCTGAGATCTCCTCCAGCGCCTTAACGACCCTGATGGATTTCTCCTCGAATACCGATGAATAGGATGCGGGATCCAAGGATTCGAACTGTTTGCATAATATCTCGAAATCTGTCATCTTGAATCACCACTCTTCACTGAATAGAGGCTCCCAGCGATTCTGCCTGAGTGGCCCCTCTGGAACCGAGGACCTCGCCCAGATTGTTCCATCCCACGTTGTCGATGAAGTTCCTGTACCATGTTACAGCCTCTTCGTACGTAGGGTCGTCCGATGTCATCAGCAGGATGCTGTCCCTTTGGCAGGATTCCGCACCGTATTTGGTGAACATCGCGAACAGACGGTCGATGGCCGTCTTCAGCGTACCGGCCACCCCCAGGAAATAGACGGGGGATGAGAGCACAACCACATCTGCTGTCTTGAACGCATCGTATATCTGGGACATCTCGTCCTTCTGTGTGCAGGGATCCGCATTGCGGGTACACCCCATGCATCCTATGCATCCGCGGATGTTCATCGTCTGCAGATAGAATTCCCTGACGTTGTTGCCTGAAGATTTCGCTCCTTTGGTGAATGACTGCACCAATGCGCTGGTGTTTCCGTTCTTCCTAGCGGCTGCATTGAGAATGATGATCTCGGACATGGGTCTACCACAGATGAGAACAATGCTGGTGGCAGTAGATAATGCCTTGTCACCGGTCCTACAACATTAATATAAGAATCCCGTAACCTCCAGCATGGCTGACCTACACGACCGCTGGGTGGCAGAGAGGAGGCATGAGCACTACTACAAGCTCGCCAAGAAGCTTAACTACCGCTCCAGGGCATCCTTTAAGCTGATCCAGATCGATGAGAGGTTCGGTATTTTCAAAGAAGGGGATTCCGTTGTGGACCTGGGAGCATGTCCTGGAGGATGGTGTCAGGTCGCTCAGGAGAGGACATGGCCTAACGGTCACGTCATCGGCGTGGATCTGAGGTACATCAAACCTCTGGACGGCGTGGAGTTCATCATCGGGGATATAACCGAGGATTCCACTATGAGGGAGCTTCTCGAGAGGTTCCATGGAAAGGCCGATGTCGTTTTGTCGGATATGGCGCCCAACATCGCCGGACATTATTCAACCGACCATGCGAGATCGATACATCTGTGCATGTTCGCCGTAGATGTATGCGACCGCATCCTGAAGAAGGAGGGGAAGCTGGTCATGAAGGTCTTCATGGGAGACATGTTTGACACACTCATAGATGAGCTGGATAAGCGTTTCCAATCTGTGAAGGTCCATTCACCAGACGCGTCCAGGCCCACATCTTCAGAGGTCTATGTCATTGCCCAGGGTTTCTTCGGTAAATCCGTGAAGCTCAAGGACGTCACCGAGAAGGAGAAGAAACCGGAGTTCACCGTCAAGGGCGGATTCATATGAAACCTACCAAGATAGTCTGCATCGGGTGGAACTACAAATCCCATATATCGGAGCTGAAGTCGAAATTTCCAGAGGTGCCTACAGTGTTCTTCAAGCCTGTTAGCTGCCTTATAGGGAACGGTGAGGACATAGTGATACCCAAAGGGATTACTAATGTGCAGCACGAGGTGGAGCTGGCACTCATATTCGGGAAGGATTGCAAAGGCGTCTCAGAAGAGGATGCGATGGATTCCATATCGCATGTCGCCGTTTTCAACGACGTGTCCGCCAGGGACATGCAGTGGAAGGCCCGCGATGAGGGGAACACATGGGACCTCAGCAAAGGGATGGATACTTTCGGACCGATGTCGGAACCGATTCCTCTCAAAGATGCGGGCGATCTGCAGCATCTCGATCTGGAGCTTACGGTCAACGGGGAGGTCAGGCAGAGGGGGAACACCTCCAATATGATCTTCACCATACCGTTCCTCGTATCATACGTCTCGAGATACATCACCATGAATGCAGGCGATATACTTATCACCGGTACTCCTGAGGGTGTATCGGAGATCAAGCCAGGGGATGTGGTTGTTGCTAAGATCCAAAATGTTGGTTCCCTCACCAACGGCGTCAGGTCCGAGCGATAAAGCCGTCACCGCAAAGATGAAGTTCCTTCTTCAGCAGAAGTGACGGGAGCCAGCCTTAATCGATTTATATCTAAAACATTTAGAACATGCATGAACAGGGCCGTCATGGCGATATCCGCATTAGCAGTCGTATTGGTTGCAGGCATAGGCCTCTATTTCGCTCTCAATGGCGGGCAGGGCGATGAACCCTCTCCTGTGGATCCAGGGGTCGATGACATGGATTTGATTCTTACGATAGACGGAAAGAAGGTGGATGTGATCTGGGAGGATAATCCGTCGGTTGATGCCATCAAGGTATTGGCGAAGAATACGATGACGGTCAGAATGGAACGCTACGGAGGTTTCGAGCAGACCGGAAGCATGCCGAAGTCTGTCGTAAAGAACGATTCGTGGATAGACGTCGGTACGGGAGACATCATGCTGTATAGAGGAGTCCAGATCAGCATATTCTTTGACGATAACGCTTACGATTATACCAAACTGGGGAAAATCTCAGGGATGTCGGAGTCAGAGATAACGGCGATGCTGAACAAGCCAAACGTGACCGTTGTTTTCACGTTGGTCTGATGGCCTCTGCAATTGTTTCAGGGCTGGGCAGAGGGCTTTCGGTCCGAATCAATCCCAGAATCTCTTGTTCTTGGCGAACAGGATCTCCGCATTCATAATGTCCCTGAGGAACTCGTCCTCATCGGTATGGAGAGTACGTAGGATCCTGGCGGCGGTATCCGGGCCTATACCTCTTCCAGCTAGGACTAGTACCGCGCGCTGACCCTGCTCGAAAACCAGATTGGCGTTGCGCCCCATCTTCTGAAGGTCCTGCTTCTCCTGTTTCGACAGCGCCGGTTCCTTCAGCAGTTTGACAGTATCTCTTTCATAGTTCTTCAGTACGGCGATCATCACGCCTCCGCACTGAGGACACCTGAATCTCTTGGGAGCATCGCCGACCCTGAATCTGTTTTGGGATCCGCAATGCATGCATGATGCGAACAGAATCTCATCCTGGAGCCTCTTCTTCAGGGCCATTAGGATGGAGTGGTCTGCGCGTACCGGCTGCATGAGCTCCTTCGACCTTGTTATCCCTTCGAGACCAATAGCGGAGATCCTTCCGGTAATCAGTTCGATCTCGCCGTCTGCGATCATCGATACCACCTTCTCGGTATTGGGGATGTCCAGATCCTCCCAGAGGACCTTATTGATGGCCTCTTTGTATGCTGGAGTGTCCTTATGGAGCTCGAACAGCCTTCCGAAGTTCATGAAACGGTGGTCTGCCTCCTTCTCGACTATACCGAATTTCTTAGCGACATAGACGAATCTCCATCTCAGGAACGAAGAGTTGGTGATGGTCATCCTGGCCAGCGCCTCGATGGTGCCGGGCTTTACCGTTCTTATCGTATTCATCATGGTTTCGTGGTCCACATGCCTGGGGAGCTCGAGGATTATACGGTACGGATCCGCTGTGACCCCGATGGATTCTCCGAGACGTGCGGATAGCAGCGCAGAATAGATCTTTCCCAGAGTCTCGTTCACCCTGCTTCCGAAGCAGCAGTTTATTATGGCCATCTGCTCCCCGATCTCCACCGTAACGATCTTATCGGTTGGCATTACCGACTTCTCGTCCTGGTCGGCGAAGTACTTCTTCAGGACTCTGGCACAGCCCTCGTCCCCTGGATAGTCGGAGAAGTTCCTGAGCCTTCTCATCCTTCCGACCTCCATGGCGACCTCGAACGGGACCGGGATATCGGATCCCACCCAATTGGGTACAGAACCGACCTCTTTGGCCTCTTCGACGAGGATCTCATCCTCCCTCATCTCGACTATGCGCCAGGTGCGTCCTTTGGCGATGAACATCGCATATTCTTCTGCGAAGGATGCCACGAAACTCTCGTCCAGAGTACCGATTATCGCTCTGGTACCGATGTCGCGTACCATGTAAGTGCGCTCATCCGGGATCATCGAGATGTTATCGTAGAAGTAGTTCATTCCTTTCTTCGAGCGCTTGAACGTATTGCCGTCGTCGAAGATCATCTTGATGCCCTTGAGCTGTTCCATTACATCCAGCATGATGCCCATGGTGAGGTTCCTGAACGGATAGGCGTTGTGGATTACCTTGTATGCGAGCTCCTTATCCATGGCGCCGGTCATGGTCATGGCCACGAGTTGGTTGGCCAGTACGCTTAGCGGGCATTCCCTGCCCTCGAAATACTCCAATTCTTTCGAATCACATCTGCGTGCGACCACTATGGCCTCGGCGACCTCGTCTGGAGCCGTGGCGATGATCTTTGCTCTGATCTTCTCCCCGATCCTGTGTCCCGCGCGTCCCGCGCGCTGAATCATGCGCGAGACCTGTCTGGGAGAGTTGTACTGTATCACCATATCGGTGGTTCCGACATCGATACCCAGCTCCAGAGAGGATGTGCATATCAGGCTCCTCACCTCTCCTCTCTTGAAACGGTCCTCCATGTCCATCCTGTTCTCCTTGGACAGCGAACCGTGATGGACTTCTATCGAGATGTTCTCGTCCCAGAGGTGATAGCGTGCTGCGAGCCATTCGGCCGTCTCCCTGGTATTCACGAAGAAAAGGGTGGACTTTCCGCTCTCAATTATCTGTCTGGCTCTTTTCATGACACCTAGGATGTCCGGGTCGCTCTGAAGCTTGTCGAGGAGCTCCGAATCCTCCGTATCCGGTTCCGGACTCTCGACCTTTATGTCGAAATCCCTGTGTGTATCGTGTTTCCTGATCACGACTTGCCTGTTGTTCCCTGCGAGGAATCTTGCGACGTTATCCACGTTACCCACAGTGGCCGACAGTCCGATTCTCTGGTAGTTCCCAGCCAGAAGGACCAATCTCTCCAGCGCGACGCTCATCTGCGCTCCCCTCTCGGTATTGGCCAGCTCATGGATCTCATCCACGATGACCCATTCCACATGCTTCATGTGCTGGACGAGTCTCTTCCCGGTGAACATGACCTGGAGGGTCTCCGGCGTTGTGATCAATATGTCCGGCGGATGTTCCGATTGTTTGGTCCTCTCAGCCTGGGATGTGTCACCGTGTCTCACCCCCACCTTGATGTCCAGCTGCCTTCCGTATTCCTCCATCCTCTTCAGCATATCCCTGTTAAGGGCTCTGAGTGGCGTGATGTAGATGCATCTGATCCCGGGCTTTCCTTTGGACCTCATTATCATCTCGAGGATCGGCAGGACGGCGGCTTCGGTCTTTCCGATACCGGTCGGCGCTACCAGCAGGAGGTTCTCGCCCCTGATTATCCTCGGGATGGAATCCAGCTGCGGGGGTGTCGGCTCCTTTATACCTCTGGACTCGAGAACGCGTATGATGTCCGGGCAGAGTTCGGGGAATGACATTTCGTAGAATTATAGGAAGGGGGACGCATCCCCCTCATGATTTGTTCGGGTTTCAGGCCTGCGCTGCAGGTGCAGGGGCAGGCTCTTTGGGTGCGGTGACCTCGAGGAGGACCTGTGACAGATCCATGACCTTGATGTTTGAACCGATCTTCTTGGCCGCCTGTGTGAGGTTCAGGACGCAGAAGGGACAGCAGCTGATAAGGATCTCTGCTCCCGTTGCCTCTGCATCGTGGATCCTCTCGATACCGACGTTGAGAGCGAAGTCAGGGTAGGTACTCTTGTATCCTCCTCCTGCTCCGCAGCACCTGGAGTTCTCTCTGGACCTCTCCATCTCGACGAACTCGACACCCTTGATCTTCTTGATGACGTTCCTGGGAGCGTCGTAGACTCCGGAGTGCCTTCCGAGGTGGCAGGGGTCGTGGTATGTGACCTTGTGGTTGAACTCGTTGTTGAGGGGCAGCTTCCTGTCGTTGATGAGCTGTTCGACGTACTGTGAGAAGTGGTAGACGTTCTGTCCGGCTTTGGCGTAGAACCTTCCAAAGTCGCAGGAGACTGTCTTGTAGCATCCTGAACAGGTCATGACCATGTCCTTGGCACCCAATCCGTCTGCCTTCTCGACATTGTGCTGGGCGCAGTCTGTGGATTCCCTCTCGTTTCCTGTCCTGATAAGGGGGGAGGAACAGCACCACTCGTCGGGTCCGAGACAGTTCATTTTGACGCCTGCGCGGTCGAGGACCTTTACTCCGGCCTGTGCGATGTGCTGCATCCTGTAGGATCCGGTACATCCTGCGAAGAATATGACGTTGGCGGGGACACATCTCTCGACATCTGCCGGCCACCACGCATCCCTCTTGGAGTCGGGCTCGTTGTAGGGGTTGTGGTTCTTGTGGATGCTCTGTCCCATTTTGACCGCTGCGGGCATGGGTCCGACACCGATCTGGACCATCCATTTCCTCATAGTCTCCCAAAGGTCCACCAGGCGAATCTTGGCATGGCAGACAACTTCGCAGTTTCCGCAGCCTGTACATTTGTACATGGCGTCAACGAACTCGGGGCTGATCTCGACAGGCCTGTTCAGGAGCTTGTCCAGCTTTCCGGTTCCCTTCAGGTCGAGCTGCTTGATGTAGTAGATTTTTCCCCTGGGTGTAACCGAGTCCCAAGGTGTCTGGGCGTGTGCTTCGCAGACGTCGATACAATATCCGCACTGTACGCACTGTGTAAGTTCCTGTGCGATGTGGGGGAGATTGTGGATTTTGATTCCCATTAGCTCTGGCATTCTTATTCCTCACTTGGAGCATAAGCTCCGGATGTAACGGTCGAGCGACAGGTTCTCCTTATTTAATGATTATAGGGAGGAAAGTGAAGAAACCGCACATTCAGGATGGATGTAATGAGAATAAATGAGATTATATCCTAGCACTCGGATGACCGTCCGTGAAGAGCGTCTATGACGATTGGACCGGGAACATCGTCCAGAATACTGACATCAGAAGTCTTGACCCGGAGGCTGTGAGGGCGGTCAGGGCGACCTATCTCTCCGAACATCAGGATATGAGGGAAGCCGTGTCAGCGATGGATGATATGGGTTTCCTCTCTCATGTCGGCATGCTTAAGAGGGGAAAGATGACCATCGCAGCCATGATACTGCTGGGGAAATCTTCAGAGAAGGTACTGCCTCCTACCGTTTGCGTCAGATGGAGGCTAATAGATGTGGACGGCAGGGAGATAGAGTCGCGCTCAGTCAACGGATCAATGGTGCTAGCTATCAGGAAGATAGCTTCTATAATCAGCAACTCTACCGTGAAGATAGACGACGGCAATGGACCAATTTTCGTCAGTACGTACCGCATCGCATCGTTGACCGAGGCGATGTTCAACGCTCTTCAGCATCAGGATTATACTATGGGAGGGGCCATCGATGTCATCGAGAGGGAGAACGAATCGGTCACGATCGTCAGCAGAGGATCTTTCCCCGACGTTCAGCCGGAATCCTTCGTCAAAGGTCAGAACCAGACAATGGCGTCCAGGAACAGCTTCCTCATCAACGCGATGACGAACATAGGTCTGGTGACCAATTCCGGTGCAGGCATACGCAACATGTATCTTTCTCAGATACACAAGCATTTCCCGCTGCCCCGTTTTCATATAGATGACAACTCCGTCTCTGTGACATTCCCCGGAAGAAGGGAAGGTTCTCTTGCCCGTGCTTTGGATATCCGCAGGGACCTGGAGGTATCGGATATCCTGGACATGGACAGACTGGATTCGGGAAGGTACATCTCCAATAAGAGGATGGAATCCCTGATATCGAGAGGATTGGTCACCGTATACGACGGAGTACCTTGCATCAATTTATCCTATGAGGATCCGTCATCCCGTTTCAGCAAGGGCTCGGACTGCGATGCAGTCATCACACTCCTTAAGGAGAACGGCTCCGTGACACGCGCGGATGTGGTAGATGTGCTGAGGTTCCGTGACAGGAAGGGTATGACAGAGGAACAGCTGTCGGTGAAGGCCACGAACCTTCTGCAGAACATGAGGAAGGATGGCAGGATCGCCAAGGCCGAGGGCAGCACACGTTCGGCCAGATATGTTCTGAATGAATGATGTCAGGCAGCATCGGCATTCTCTGTGCCTCTGCTTAGGAGTATCACGGATCCCAGGATAAGGACGATACCGATTACGTTGCTTATCCCGAACGGGTCGCCTATCATCAGGCTCAGGATTGTGGCCACCATAGGCTCTACGAACGCTATTATCGAAGCCTTTCCCGCATCCATGCTCTTCAACCCCTTGGTGTAGAAATAATACGGCAGCACCGTGGAGATTATACCGAGACCCAGTATGTTCAAGATGATCTCGGTGTCATTACAAAGGTCTACCATAGTCATCGGTTCGCAGAAAGGCAACAGGCATAAGGATGCGATGAGGAAGGTGTAGAAGAGGATGGTTACCAGGCTGTACTTCTTCAGTGCGAATTTGCTGAATATGGAATACAGGGCATAGCCGAATCCGGCAAGTATTCCGAACAGGATCCCTATGTTCAGTTCTTCGGAGCCAATGCCGGCGGAGAATACGCATCCCGCGAATGCTAAGATAAGCGCCAATATCTTCAGTCTGGTGATCCTCTCTTTGAAGAGGAACATGCTCATGATCATGACGAAGCACGGCGCGGTGTAGAGTAACACGGATGCTATCGACAGTGATACCATCTGCTGTGTCGTGAAGTACATCACGTTGAAGAAGACAATACTGAACAGACCTGTTCCGATGAACATCCAGATGTCTTTCGGGTCGATTCTGAAAAGCTTCCGATCCATTACAAGGATGGTTGCGGTCATCACGGCGAGGGCGACAAGGCATCTGGTCAGGGTAATCTGCATCGGGGACAGGCCGCTTGAGTACAGGAAGCGGGTGAACAGCCCAATTATGCCCCATAGGGCGGCTCCCAAGGCCACGTATAATATCCCGATTCTGGCAGATTCCATGTTTTCTGAGGTGGCGATTGTCTATCGGTGATAATACAGTTATCTCCGTAACAGGGATTGATATTTCCTGTTCGGACAGCATCTACTAAACACAATGAACGTCATCCGACCCTTATGGCAGTTTACAAATGCACGATATGCGGAGAGATCTACGACGATGACGAAGAGGCCGTTAGGTTCGAAGATCTTCCAGATGATTGGGTCTGTCCCTTATGCCGTTCTCCCAAGAGTGCATTCGTGAGGGTAGACGTGGATACACCGGCGAAGGTAGAGGCCGAAGTTCCCGAGAAACCGGCAGAAAAGAGGGAGAAGGCTCCTGGGAAAAAGGACATCTCCTATGATCCCAACCTCGTAAAATATGACAACGGCCCGATGGACGAGATCCATGCCATAGCTGTCAGCGGTAAGAGCGTAGGGGAACCCATGGATACACTTCAGCCGATCCCCTCATTCGATGACATCTTGTTCCTCGGAGGACAGCTGGCACACCCGCCGTTGGATGACGGGGCGGAAGTAGATATTAGTGTCATCATAGGTAAAAAGGCAGTCAAGCCCATGAGGATAGAGACACCTATCTACGTTTCGCATATGAGCTTCGGAGCTTTATCCGGAAGGGCCAAGAAAGCCTTGGCCATGGGTTCCGCCAGAGCGAAGACTGCCATGTGCAGCGGGGAGGGAGGGGTCCTCTTCGACGAGGTCAGCAATTCATACAAATACATTTTCGAGTACGTTCCGAACAAATACAGCACCACCATCGATACCTACGAGAGGTGTGATGCTGTAGAGATAAAGATCGGACAGGGGACCAAGCCCGGAATGGGAGGGCATCTCCCGGGGGACAAGGTCACAGACATCATCTCGGTCATGAGGGGAAGGCCGAAAGGCAAGGATATCCTGAGTCCTTCGAGGTTCCCAGAGATCAACTCCCCGGAGGACTTGAAGGCCATGGTCGATATGCTCCGTAAAGAGACCGGCGGTAAACCTATCGGTGTGAAGATCGCTGCAGAGCATATCGAGGAAGATTTAGAATACATCTCTAAATCCGGATGCGATTTCATCACCATAGACGGGAGAGGAGGAGCTACGGGATCGTCCCCGAAATACCTCAAGGATGCCACGACGGTGCCTACACTATATGCGCTGTCAAGGGCTAGGAAATACATGAACGAGCACGGCATGGAGCAGGAACTCGTCATAACAGGCGGTCTGAGGACCAGCAAGGACTTCATCAAGGCCCTCGCCATGGGGGCGGATGCGATAGCGGTCGCTTCGGCCGCGCTGATGGCACTCGGATGCCAGAAGTACAGGGCATGCAACTCTGGAAAATGTCCTATGGGGATTGCTACCCAGGATCCCGAGCTGGAGTCCCGTCTGGATTTGGAGATCGGCGCACAGAGGCTGGCGAATTATCTGAATGTCAGTTCCGAGGAGCTCAGGGTGTTCCTCCGTGTATCCGGCCACAAAGCTCTCGATGAGCTTTCTCTGAATGACCTCTGTACGGTGAGTTCAGAGATCTCCCAGCATACCGGCATAAGGCATGCTTGAATTCTAATAAAACGATTAAAGGCGGATGGGGGTCTCCCCCCATCCTTTTCAGTGCGAGTGGGGGAACAGCAGAGCCAGAGCAACCATTATTCCTACTCCGATAAGGAGCAGTGCAAGGCTCTTGAAGTCCTTTTCTTCCCTGTGGAAAGCCTCCGGAATGAGGTCGCACATGGTCACGTACATCAAGGTTCCTCCAGCAAACGCCAGCGGAAGTCCGAGTGTACCTTCGACCTCCATGTCACTGAAGAGCAGGAAGAACAGTGCTCCGGCGATAGGGGTAATCAGTGCGAATAGTCCTAGGCGGGTCATGGCCTTTTTCTTATCTATGTCCGTTAATGCCATCGTGGATGACAACGAGAACAGCTCAACGAATTTGTGTATGCACAGTCCGATCGT
This sequence comes from Thermoplasmata archaeon, assembly GCA_015063235.1. Lineage (GTDB taxonomy): Archaea > Thermoplasmatota > Thermoplasmata > Methanomassiliicoccales > Methanomethylophilaceae > Methanoprimaticola. The sequence goes on from SUSW01000034.1 coordinate 55,778, forward strand.
TGCCATAAGACCCATCTCTTCTCCGGACATGAATACTGCCGCAAGTGCCAAACCGTCACAAGCAGCATGGATGGCCAGACCGATGAAGGTGCTGATCGAAACGAGCTCATGTGAGTGCTCATCTTCATGACATCCGCAGTGTTCGTGGTGCTGATGTTTGAATATAGCGTTGAAGATCAGGATCAGAACGAATCCCAAGGCCACCATCATCATGGCGTAGTGTGTGTCTATTCCGCCCTCTTCGCTTTCCTCCAAAGCTTCGGGCAACAGTATGAACATTAGGAGTCCCAGAAAAATTCCGGCACTCAGTGCTATCATAAGGTGCGCACGGTCATCCTTCAGTTTGCCTATCTGGGGGAGATAGGCCCCAGCGATGGAGACCGCTAGCAGTATGATGGCGTAAATCGCAAACAGCAATCCTGGTTCCATGATTCCAAACTTTATCTTGTGGTATAAGAGCCTTGGTCTGTTGTTAATAAAATAATAGAATAGTTTATATACTTGATATCAACAAATTAATAACATTTCAGCTTAAAAATTGCATTTAGTAGAGCGGTATTATATACTAAAGACTCCTAAATTAATAACCGGGTGATTTCATGAGTGTGATTAGTATATCTCTCAGCGACGAGTATTTGGGCGCTTTGGATGACATAGCAGATGCCTATGCCCTGGTCGGTCGTTCCGAAGCCGTCCGTATGTCGATATCTGTTGCCAAAGATGAGCTGCACGCGTTCAGTCCCTTGAAGGGGGATGTCGAAGGGGTACTGATCATAGTCCGTGGGGATCACGCAGATCCCTGGATGCTCCAGGTTCAGGCGAAGTATCAGAGCGCAATAAAGACTCAGATGCATTCCCATCTCAAGAACAGCAACTGTCTAGAGGTCATGGTCATCTCGTGCGATGCCGCGATTCTGAAAGAAATGATCGCCGAGATTAGGTCCAAGGGAAAGGCGCTGTACGTTAAGTTCGTCAAGGAATGAGAGGTCTGTAGAATTATTCCGTTCTGCGATATTATTTACTTAGATATTCTTACAGTCGCATGGAAGGTATGGAAATCGTTCTATCTCCGCTGCAGCCGAACGATCGCGATTCTTTTATCAAAGACAATCAGGAAGCATTCAGATACGGAGCGACCGAAGAATTCGGTTTGAAGGATGAACATTTCGAAGAGCCCGGGGAGATCATCTCCAGAAGCACCATCGAGAAATCCATCGACGGCGGAGAGGCATACAGGATAATCCTCGAAGGGGAAAAGGTCGGCGGTGCCGTAGTCAAGGTGGAAGGCAGCAAAGGCGAACTGGAGATTCTTTTTGTATCTCCAAAGGCTCACAGCAAAGGTATCGGATATGCCGCTTGGTGCAGAATCGAGGAGATGTATCCTGATGTAGAGGTGTGGAGCACCGTAACACCTTACTTCGAGAAGAGGAACATCCATTTCTATGTGAACAGATGCGGTTTCAGTATCACAGAGTTCTACAACAGCCATCATAAGGATCCGAATGAGGATGACGGCAGCGAGATGTTCCGTTTCAAGAAGAGGATGCGCTGAACTGCAGAGTTTCAGCTTTTTGTCAGATTGTTTTTTGCTTCCGGATTATTACCGATGACAACAGATACCTTCTTGCAGCAGTCGATCTCACTGCAGTCGCTGCATGTCTCATAACCTCTACCCACGGCGCATTTGCGAATCTCGCAAAGGGATCCGCAGTAGACAGTCTTGACGCCGTCTGTCCTGCATCCGACGCAATTGATCATCTCAGGGGTGATCTCGATACCGTTGAGCTCGCTCCATACTTTGGCGACCTTTGCCCTTAGAGAATCATCGTCGTTCAGGGTAGCGATACGTGCCTCGCATTTCTCGCAATCAAGTCCGCAGTATCCGATCAGCTGTTTCATGACATCGTGATGTTTGAGTATCCAGAAATATTTTGTCCAGCGTGTCCGATTAAAGATCAAGTGTTGCGACTACTCCGGCATCGCGATCATTGTCTGTTGTTTTCGTCGATTTGATAACAACAGTGTATCATCCGGAGCGTCATCTCCCACTGTTACATCGGGAATGCAATCTTGGTTCTGTTTTTATCACATGATTGCGTTCACGATTCGAGAGAATGGAGATAAGGGTCTACAACGATTTCATCAGCACTCCGGTCAACAAAGGGCGTGTGTACGAGATGAAACTTGATGACGGCTTCGCAAAGGTCACCAATTTCATCTTCGAGAAGTACGGGTTCGTCATCAATTACTATGACATGGAGACATCATTTTTCACAAACCAGGACAGAGTGGGTGAGATGGACTACATCCTGTTCAATGCTACTCTGTTCGGAAGATTCGTCGGCAGATTCGATGAGGCAACTGTTTCAAAGCTGCCGGGAACGGGATTGATGCATCGCCCCTCCGATAAAAGGAGTTACGTGAATCTGCCTTGCAAAGGATATGTCGGATTGGGCATCGGTTTCGATTACAAGAATTTTAAGTTCTTCGATCCCGGTATGGAGATGGCTGGGTCGGATTTCCTGAGAGCGATCGAATCTAAGTACAGGGCGGACGGTCTGTCCGTCTTCTGTTTAGATGATGATGTAATGATGGAGATGTATGCGCTGCAGGCGATTCTGGACAATCCGGATTCTATCGATGATGACAAAGTATCGGCAATAGTGTCCGATATGCTGCGCAGATTGTACAGAGTGAAGGAGATTAGATTCACCGATGTTTCATCAGAGGCGGAACCTCTTCTCGAGGATGCTGTGTACAGCCGTATTATGTCCGATCTCAGCAAAGCGCCTCGGATAGACGAGGTCTGCAGCGAGCTTAACACTGTCAAGTATTAGGTGAACAGACGTTTCAAGATGACCTATGGGGAAACACCTTATTCTATGCAGAGGCACCACCGTCTTCTCAAGGCGGGGAGTATGCTGATGCTCGGTGAGCGGAACATGGGGGCCGTGGCCAAAGCCATAGGATACGCCACCGAGAACAAGTTCGCTACTGCCTTTAGGAAGGAGTTCGGTTTCAGACCAAAGCATTTTGACAGAGAGTTCGGGAATCCGCTAACACAGAATCGGAACGTATGAAGGTGCTCCGTCTTCCCTTTGTGCAAGACCAATATCCAATTTGTTTATTTTTCTAAACTGTCGGAATTAAAAAGAATCCAAAATTGAATTTTTAGGCATAACTAAATTATACTCATTCGGTGACATTCCCTCAGACATTGCTACCTAAGGGTATAGGGCCCTTTACGGGTGCGATCAGGTCCGCAGATCGCAGAAAAATACAGGTATGCAAAAACGGAGGACCAAAAATGGTTAAAGAAAAGAAGAAGGGCCGGATGGCAGAATTCGAAAAGTATGCTGAGGGCAGACATCACTTCGTTGCTATCGCGATGATTGGAGCAGCTGCTTCTGCTATACTGTCGGTTTTGCCATTCTACTATATTTGGCTTATAATAAATGAGGCGTTAGGTGATTGCGATACCGATCTTATGATCAGCTATGGATGGATGGCATTGGCGCTAGCTTTGCTGTCTTTGTTGGTATACATCGTGGCTTTGATGATGTCGCATCTTGCGGCTTTCCGCATTTCAAAGAATCTGAAGAAGACGATGATCACTCATGTCATGACGCTGTCTCCAGGTGCGCTGGACGAAGAAGGCAGCGGTAGAGTCAGGAGGGTAATCCAGGATTCAGTCGAATCTACACATACATACATAGCTCATAACCAGCCCGATCTGGCATCGACATTCGCTCTGCCTGTGGCCATAGTAGCTCTTTTGTTGATTTTTGATTGGAGATTCGCTTTGGCGGCTTTGATCCCAGTGGTGTTGGGGATCTATATGGCCGTAGGCATGCTCGGAAGAGAGAAGCTGAAGGAGAGCACGATCCAATGGCAGAACTCCATGGAGGATGTCAACAACAAGGCGGTGGAATTCGTTCGCGGAATCTCAGTGGTGAAGGTATTCCAGCAGACTGTCGATTCATTCCAGAGCTTGAAAGGGTCTATCGACAGATATTCGGATTTCTGTCAGGATTATACGAGGATGGCACGTCCGCATATGTCAGGAATGTTTACGCTCATCAACAGCTGTGGTGCGTTCATAATAGCGATGGCAGTAGTGCTAATCGAGTTCTTTGAGAACGGTGCTATAAACAGCGATCTGATAGTCAATGCAATCTTTTACATCACGTTCACACCGATCATCAGCGTGCTGATGATGAGGATTCTATCCCTTTCAGATCAGACGTACAAGGTGGACGATGCGATAGCACGTGTCAATAATCTCCTCTCGCTCAAACCGCTTGAAGAACCGAACGCTCCTGAGAATCCGGAGGAGTATTCCATCTCTTTCAGGGATGTCAGATTCTCCTATTCGGAGGATGCATCTCCGGCGGTGGACGGAGTCTCTTTGGATATGAGGCAGGGTACTGTGACGGCTTTGGTCGGACCGTCCGGAAGCGGAAAGTCCACAGTGGCCGGGCTGGCAGCAAGATTCTGGGATCCGCAAGAAGGTACAATTCAGATTGGCGGCAGGGACCTTAAGAGCATAGGGAGCAAGAACATACGCAGTATTGAGAGCTATGTATTCCAGAACAATCATCTGATCAAGGGTACCCTTCTTGACAACGTCCGTCTGGGCAAACCAGATGCAACAGAGGAAGCAGTGGCAGAGGCTTTAAGGCTGGCGCAATGTGACGATATCGTCAGGAAGATGCCTAAGGGTCTTGATACGGTGATAGGCCCGGGAGGAGTATACCTGTCAGGCGGAGAGGTTCAGAGAGTATCCATCGCCAGAGCGATACTCAGGAACGCCCCCATAGTGATACTGGATGAGGCGACAGCATTCGCAGATCCCGAGAACGAGCATCTGATCCAGAAGGCGTTCGAGGAGTTGGCGAAAGGCCGTACGGTCCTGCTGATCGCTCACCGTCTGACAACAGTCCGCAACGCCGATATGATCTGCGTGATGGATCATGGAAGGATCGTCGAATCAGGAAAGCATGACGAGCTCGTTTCCAGATCCGGAAAGTACAGTGCAATGTGGGATGATTATCAGAAAGCGCTGTCATGGAAAGTCAAAGGGGTGTCCGCATGAGCATCTCCGAATCTATGAAGAGGAAGTTTGGTCTTTCAGACAGACAGTGGATCAATCTCAAAGGAGCATCACTGTCAGCTGTTATCACAGATTTCGTTCTGATGGTCCCTATGATGATCTCGATCATGTTCGTTGCCGATATCATCGGTGATAATGAGTACGATTTTAATCTCAATTTGTGGATCTATGTGGGTTTGAGCGTACTTCTGATATTCGTACTGTTCATCGTCTATTCCTACGAGTATAACAGATGCTTCGCCTACACTTACAGAGAGAGCAAGGATGTCCGCATATCGATGGCGGAGAAGTTGGGAAAGGCTCCGCTGTCGTTCTTCTCCAAGAAGGACCCGACGGATCTCACAGTGCGTATGATGGGGGATGTCACCATGCAGGAGAGCGCTCTTTCGCATTGGATGCCGGCATTGATAGCATCGCTGATCTTCACGCCTCTGATTGCAATAATGATTGTCATATGGTCACCCCTGATCGGAATTGCGATGATCTGGCCGATTCCGGTAGCACTCGCGATAGTAGCGCTGTCATCCAAGGTGCAGAAGAAACAGAACAGAATCAAATTCGACAGAGTGGAGAAGGTCACAGAGATGATCCAGGAATCTATCGAATGTTCGGTGGATCTGAAAGCAAACGATGCACAGGACATATATCTGAAGAAATTCAACAAGGAATTGGATTCGGTCGAGAGTTCCGAGATCAGGTGTGAGTTAACCACTGCATTATTCGTAGTAGGTGCACAGGCCGTATTGAAATTCGGAATCGCGACCACCGCCATAGTGGGTACGATTCTGGTAGCGGACAGTACTCTGCCGATAATTGTTCTCATCATAGCATTGATCATGGCAGGACGTATCTACGATCCTATAAACATCGCCCTTCAGAATCTGGCAGCGATACTTACCGCAGAGGATCACTGCGACCGTATACAGGAGATCAACGAACTGGAGCAGCAGGTCGGTTCGAAGGAATTCAATCCTGCGAATTACGATATCGAGTTCAGGAATGTTGGATTCTCCTACGACAATGAGAGGAATGTGCTCGAAGACGTGTCCTTTGTGGCCAAGCAGGGTGAGGTAACAGCTTTGGTCGGACCGTCCGGAGGAGGAAAATCCACAGTGGCGAGACTTGCCACCAGGTTTTGGGATATCGATAAAGGGCAGATCACTCTGGGGGGTGTTGACATCGCTACTGTGGATCCCGAGTCTTTGATGTCAAGGTATTCCATAGTCTTCCAGGACGTCGTCCTGTTCAACACGACCGTGATGGATAATATCCGCATCGGGAAGAAGGGGGCCTCGGACGAAGATGTCTTGGCAGCTGCGAAAGCAGCAATGTGCGATGAGTTCGTATCCAGCCTTCCGGAGGGATACAACACGATCATCGGAGAGAACGGAGGCAAGCTGTCCGGAGGAGAAAGGCAAAGGATCTCCATCGCCAGAGCCATCCTGAAGGACGCACCCATCATCATAATGGATGAGGCAACTGCATCCCTGGATACCGAATCCGAGAGCAGGGTTCAGGAGGCATTATCCAGATTGGTGTCGGATAAGACGGTCATAATCATAGCGCACCGCATGAGAACTGTCGAGAATGCCGACAGGATCGTTGTTCTTTCCGGAGGGAAGGTCGCAGAGGAAGGTTCCCCATCCGAACTAAGAGAATCAGACGGAATGTTCTCCAGGATGGTAGAGTTGCAGACAAACAGCGGTTCTTGGAGCCTTTAAACGATTTCTGACCGGCCTGATGGCCGGTCATCTCATAATGACGATTCGAATAATTATTCACATACTATCCGTTGCCGGACCATCTTTCATGTTTCTGACGGATAGCGTTAGGATAGCTCCTAGGGCGGCCATCACTATGCACACCATGCAGCAGAAACGGAATCCACTGCCCAGTCCTTCTGTGATCGCGATGTCGACAAATATGTCGAAAACAGACACTCCAAGCGATGCGCCCAGGAAGGAGATCATGGTTCCGAAGGTGGCCGCTTCGTCTTTGAGGGGCCCCGGCATGTGCCTGATCAGCCTGACGTAATGGGCAGTTTCGTATATTGCATATGCAGTTCCCATTGTAAGCAGCGTCAGGACGAGCATGACGATGCCCCAGCTCTCTTCCATGAAGATGAAAAGCAGGCTGAACACTGCCGACAATATGCATCCTCCGACCAGAACGTTCCTGCACCCTTTCGTTTCGCAGATCCTTCCGACTGGGATGGAGATGAAGACGACCGCCACGGAGATGATGGCGAAATATACTCCGGATTCGAAGACAGTCATGTTCCAACCGATCTCCAGATAGTACGGGATCAGGAAGAGCATCCCTTCTATGAGCATGACAGCCAGCAGCATGGATAAGGACAGTATCCTGAATTCTTTGTTGGCTATTATGGAGTGGCTGATGATTCCGTTATCCCCGTGCTTTCTTATATGCAGCACAAGGAGGCAACCGCTCACCACCCAGATCACGGCGTAGACGATGACGATGGTGCCGCCGTCGACCACATCCTCAAAGAACATCAGCATGGATACCACGAATGTGACAGAGAGCAGCATTCCTTTGATATCGAAGTGCGGTTTGGCCATCCGGGTATTCTTCGGGACGAATTTCATCGATAGGATCAGGGCGATTATGCAGACGGGTACGTTTACAAGGAATATGTACTGCCATCCGAGCGTACCGGTGAGCCATCCTCCCAGGATTGGTGCAATTATCATCGAGGCTCCTGCACCGGTGAGCATGGCTCCGGTCACACGGCCCTGCATATCTTCCGGGAACATCGTGACTATCAGGATGGGCAGGGTCGCAGCGCATAGGACCGCTCCTATCCCCTCAACGACCCTGAAAGCAATGAGAATCCAGTAGTTGAAATCAGAAAAGAAGCACATGACCGTTCCGATGATGAATATGCTCAGACCAATGATCAGCATGTTCCTGGAATGGCCGTGCTTGGCCAGCTTCGAGAGCGGAATGAGCATGGCGCACAGGATCAGGTCGTATCCCATCACCAGCCAGGATCCGTCCGAGACTCCCAGGCCGAAGAATAAAGAGACTTCCGGCCCCGCTATGAATATGATCGTGGAATCCAGATAGTCCATGAATGTGACCAGGCAGATGATCAGGATGAGCGGAATATAGCGATTCATCGCTTTCGGAAACCCCGTAAATTGTCAGAATGTGTAGATTATTAACGGTTTCTGGCCTGGTTCATTCTGTTTCAGGCGGCAGAGGGACAGATTGTCTGTGTGCGGGGAATTCCGCAGTCAACTGTGTTCGGTAATACTTGAGGGTCAGAAGAGTGGAAGAGATTTTCAGAAAAGTGGTGGGCCCTACCGAGCCCGCAACCACCCTACCCAGTATATAAGCAAAAAATGGAATGACGCCATTTTCTGACCTTTATTATTTTGGTTGGGGCTTTTCAGAGCCCATACAACTGTTGCGCCTTTGAGAACCGAAATCAACGAATCTGTCGGATGGTCCGGCAGTTGCGGATGACCCTAGCATCGTTGATGTCGGCAAGTTCGACGAGGTGTAAACATGTTACCAAATGATGTTAGCGAGTCTGCGCATCTGTTCGATGGAGCGCAGCCTTTCGATAGTACCATCGAGAATGAGGTCATTAAACCCAGTTTCAGGGACGTTCGCAAGAATGTGAAGAAGATAGAACGTCGTACTGATTCAGGTGGTGCTTGGCTGCACGAATCTAGTGAGCTCATTAGAGAGCTTCTTACGGATCAATGTTCTATGGATGATTCTCACCTTCAGGCAGAGCTTCTCGATTGGATCGAATCCGAGGACCGCAACAAATTTCTTAATCTCAATTCAGGAGAGGTCATCTATGCACTCTCAGCTAAAAGAGGAAACAAGGTCTACGCTACCAGGAAGACCAAGAACAAGAAAAGGATTGAAACCGCATTGGACGGCAAGGAATTTGATGAACCGATAGACGGTTTTCGTAACCGTCGCTGGACCAGGATGATCTTGGTTACCGTCAATTTTGACAGGACTCAGTTCACCAAGGAGGAGGCCTGGGCTGCATTGCGGTCAACCTCCACTGACGGTATCGAATATACATTCAATGTCATGAATAACCTGAATGCGAATATAAGCAAAATCTTCGGGAAGCACGGCACTTTGACTGCAAAGGAAGCTCAATCCTCAGGCTATCCTGCTCCTCACTGTATCTACATCCTCGATCAGCCTGTGATGGTTGAGAGGCATGTCGGCAAGGATGGAAAGGTCACTTGGAGGATCTGCGATCCCCGCATTCTTAACAGGATTGGCAAAGGCCCTCTCATGAGGAAGCTCAGCAAGAGCGATTATCGCAGAGCCATAGAACTCAACCCGATTTGGAAACATGGATTCATCGACTTTGAGGGCATCGTTAGGGATGAGGGATCCAAATCCGGCAGGGATGCGGTCTCGTATGCATTCAAGTATTTGGTCAAATGTCTCATCGAGGATGGCAGCAGCAAGCTCTCGGACATCCCTGACATCAACTCGGTAAAGGACAAATCTACCAGGACCATGCTCTTCACGCATCTGGGGAACAAGTGCTTCCGTACCAGGGACATATCCTTCGGCAAGGGATTCAAGGACCGCATCGGTGTTCTCCCTGATGAGAAGACCGTCGGAGGTTCCGAATGGAAACGTGTCAGGACGATCACAGATTACGAATACAATCTCGTCCAGGCTTACAATGAAGTTCTAGCCATCGCACAATTCAAACAGACTATGTTCTCCCAGAGGTGTGTTTCAACATGATACCTATGCGCATACGCATGTTCTTCTTCGCTGCTATTTACAATCTCTTCAGTTATACGTCCCAAATTCTGGAATCGATTTATCAGATCTTTGCAGAAATGATTCTTGATCTCCTGACTGAAATGTCAGAAGGGTTGTATTCATTTTTCTACAGTCATCATGAAGCTTTCCGGGAAAAGATCCAAGATAAGAGATCTCGTACTTCCTACATCAGAGATGGTTATGGAAGAAGGTACAAGGTGGTCTCTCCGGCTACCAAGAAATTCTACGCAGTCAATTACATACCGATCCTGAGACGTCGTCTCAGATGATTCTTCGACAGAATATACTGTCATCCAAATGGGTGTGCTGGCCACGCGGCGGCACGGCCCCGTCGCCCCTTGGGGCAGGGGGCGCCGACGTGTGGACTGCACGTATGGCGGCGGGCGCACGCGAAGCGTGGCCGTAGGCCGCCCGCCGAGTTGAGCCCCGGCCCCGTAGCTTCGTCGGAGGGGACGTGGGCGAAACCTTGACATTCGCGTTGCCGAGCGCAGCGAAGGCAACGGGAATGGAGAGCATACGACCCGAAGCGAGCGTAGCGAGCGTAGGGCGTATGCCGACTTGATTAAGATAACCTGAGTTAAAACTCGAATTGAGTATCGTCAAAAATTGGAATCTAATGCGGAGACTACCGAGGACAACTTATGTCTTCGTTATTGATTTTTTTCTGGCCTTTCTCGCCATTTCTCTTCCCTCACGGGTGATCTCTACAATCACCGTATCGGACTTATCGTTCTGATACATCCTGATTCATGGGGGCCATCGTATCTGGATACCCTTACGCAACACCCCCGTAAGCCTCTGTTTACGGTCATACTGTGCAAATTTCAACATGGCATCATCCATGTCGTCGAGGCAGATCCCGATGTACTTGAGGGTCTCGATGGTGGACTCGTGACCGAGCATCTTGGAGATCGTCTCTATGGGCACCTCGGCGTTGATGATCCATTTTCTCTTCTTGTCGCTGCCTTCTCTCCTGATTATCTCTTTAGTGACCAGCTCTTTAAGGCGCCTTTCGTTGGGGAATCTGAACACACCTGTGGATATGCAGCAGAACGCGATGCTCTCTATGTTATTGTCCCTGCACATGTCCAATACGCTGGAATAGCACTGTGCCAGCATCTTCTCGTGATGTTCTGTTAGCTGATCATATATGATAGGACCGACCACATGGATGACCTTCTTGCATGGGAGGTTGTAGGCGTCAGTGAGCATAGGTACAGCCGTAGGATGCTGGTAGTCCCGGCCGTAGACTTTCCCCAGCTCCGTCATCTTCCGGTTGCATTCCAATCTCAGCTGCATTCCAGCATACGTATGGATGCAATTATCTATGCATGCATGGCAGGGCTGGAAGCAACCCAGCATCTGCGAGTTTGCAGCATTGACGATGGCATCGCAGTCTAACGTTGTGGTGTCGCCTTGCCATAGGGAAATCCTGTCAGCGCTGACGATGTCGCTACCGAGGGATTTGTCAACGGTCGGCATGTCCTCGAAATGATTGATCCCCCTTTCAGCATTCCTTTCTCTGAGATAGGCATCCTGAAGCTGCAAGAGATCGGGAGGTATGGGGGAAGGATCCCTTACGTTCATGTAAGAACGCAGGAGCATCCTATCTCCTTCAGGACCGTCAGGTGCCCCGGTGATTCTCATCGGGGATTCCCTGATCATGCCATCAAGCAATGGTCTGAGGTATTGTTCAGAACTCATGATTCCGCATTCAACCTCTTGTACATCTCGCCCCATTCCTTCAAGGAGTCCAACACTGGACCCAGGGTCTCCCCCAGTTCTGAGAGGGAGTACTCCACTCTGGGTGGGATCTCCGCATATGCTTCCCTGATAACCAATCCGTCGGATTCCATCTCACGGAGTTTCTCGGTAAGCACCTTTTGGGATATCCCGTTGATGGAATCGCGGATTTCCCCGAACCTCTTTGTGCCAGAACGGAGCTCTCTTAGGATGAGGACCTTCCATTTGTCGCCTATCACCAGCAGCGACACTTCGACCGGACACGGTGGGAGTTCTTTCATGCTATCATCCTCTGGAACCGGATATCAATTCTTGAAGAAGAATCCTGCGTTCATATCCAAATAGTTGCCTCCGGAATATTCGTGGAACTCCTTGTTGACCATCTCCTTGAACTCCTCCGCATCGTTGCATCCCTTTGCGATCTCTTTCAGTCTCTCCAGGTACGCTATCTTGGTCTTCACGTCATCCCTGGTCTCGGGGGCGTAGTGAGAGGAAAGGAAGATCTCGACGCCCTTATCCAGGTAATCTTTGAGGTTTGCGATGATTGCATCGGCATGCCCTGCACCTGCTACGATGGAGTGGCAGTCGTGACCGAGCATGTGCATGTACACCGCCTTGGCCTGGGGGATGTAGACCTCGAAGGCGTCGCCGTTGGGGATGATCTCCATCTCGATGCCCGCGATTGTCACTGGACCTTTGTTCAGTCTCTCTCCAGAGTTCACGATCTCGGCATCGAAGCCTTCTCCGAAGGCTCCTGAGAATTTCTTTACAAGCTGTGCCCCCTCCCCGTTCGTGTTGTATATGACGGATGATTCGGTAAGATAGCTCTTGACATCTGGGAGGAATGATGAGCCTGCAGCGTGATATGATACAAGCTTGCCTTCTACCTTGATGTTCTTATCCTTCAGATATGCAGTCATCTCCTCGATGCTGTTGTGGAACGAGGGTAGTTCTATGACAACGCCTTTTCCCGCTTTGTCCAGCGGTATGACCTGGTCATCGATCGCATCCTTGGTCGTGTATACGCGGACGTTAAGGTCGCCGCAGGGGATGGTGGTCATGGTTCCGTACTTGAGTGTCTCGATATTCTGTGTTATTTGAGTTACCTCTTGAATGCTACATAACGTTCGGAGTATAAGTATCAAAAAGATACTAATAAGTAATAAAGTAACTAATGGGTAACACTGTTACTTGGAGGTAACCATCGATAAGGAAAGAAGATGAATAACAAATCACAATAATAAGAAGAAAGGGGTTTGTACAGGTGATTCCACCTGTTGGTTTGAAATCACAGAATCCAATCGATGATAGCGTCCGCTGCTTTCAACTCGGCTTCCTTCTGCATCACGCTTCCGGGAACGTTGCAGTCCCCGGCAACATGCGCCTTGTACTCACGGAATCCGGCGGTAGAGAAGCTCTTCAGATTGGTCTCCACCATCTGTGTGTATACGTCAACGGGCCCGAATCCGGCGAAGAAGAATCCTGCCAGCTTCTTATCCTTGCGGGATGCCATGGAGAAATCCGGCTGGGTGAAATCCATGAAGGAATATGTCCTGTCCAGGACCGCCTTCAGCTGTGCGGGGAACTGATCCCAGTGCACGGGAGACAAGATGATCATGGCATCGCATTTGTCCATCTCCGGGATGAGTGCGGTGTAATCGTCCTTCTGGACACAGTTGGGTGTGTGCTGTCTCTTGCATCCGTCGCAGGCCAGACAAACCTTGACATCCTTCTCACCGATATTGAACTGAACGATCTCCGCTTTGCCTTTCAGTTTCTCGGCGATGTAATCCTCCAGGGCGTACGAGTTACCTTTCCTTCTCTTACTGGCATTCAATATCAGAATCTTCTTAATGGTATCAGACCTCGGATAAGTCATCACTCCTGACTGTATTTATAGAGACCAGTTACCTCCAGGTAACACATTAGATTGCGAGTATTGATGATCGTTTCAGCACTGTACCTTTGTTCCTGAATCCGGTCATCGACGTATGGTCTGGAAAGAATGATGACAAGGATTGGACTTCGATAGCTCAGTTTAATGAAATAGTGATCTTCGTTTTGATTATGTTGCAATATACCTAACAATTTCCCCCTGTAAATGTTGCAATTATGTCAAATCAATTACATTCGATTAAGAAGAGAAATGACTCATCTCGAATTTCTGGAACTTATGCTCAAGAAATCATCGTCGGAATACGATGGTATTTTTCTTTCAATTCGAGAATGATATTAAGGATCTCAGGAACCTTTTCATTCACAATCCCCACAAGATGTCGAGATCGAGTGTATCTCTGACAATGGTACGATTATCAACAGACATATATCATCTCTCTCAAGGCATCTTTCGAGAAATTATCGTCCGTCAGACTACGCCTGGTGATTACATCGACATTACTATTCAATACCTTGGATACACTGTCGATGAAGCCCATATGATCATCCCAACGATATTCAGGAGTGACCTCAATAATGAAATCATAATCACTATCGCTGGTGCAGTCGCCACGGGCTCTTGAACCGAAAAGATACACTTTGGTGATATTGTATTTGGCAGCAATAGGAGCTATCACCTTTCCCAAATCCTCGATGGTCATCTTCTCAGTGGAAACACTGTTTGTTGCCATATTGTATCACCGAGTATCCATCATATCCGACAAATAAATCATAAGTGGTCCCCACTCCCTGATCTTCCTGAGGGTTTGCAGGTATTCTAGGTTCTTTATCGTCTCGTCCGACCTCTTGTTCCCGAGGTCGGCCTTTGTCAGGACAACAGGGGAATTGTCGTCGATATGAACGATGAGCTAAAGAATTGCATCTTCTTCCGACGGACTTAGAATTCTTCTGCGACTGGGGATCGGTATGGGTTGCTCTGCACTATTTCCTTCACTTTGTTCGGAACGGAGTTTTGGTGTCCATTTTTCAGCCATTGACGACCTCCCCCCCCCCTAGATGCACCGGAGTTGTTGTAATTGATTGCATTGCGAAACATCCTTCGTTCCCCCTTCATTCTCTCCTTAGCATTCTTGTATATAGCGCCCTATTTGGTCGCATATGTTGTACTAATTGAATAACACATATGTTCTAGATAATACTGTCTCTGCGAAAAACATTTTTACTATAATTTCAACAGCGAGAAATCTCACATCATAACAGTGAATGACGATACGACATTTGCAATATTCTGCTAGCAGTATGAGTTACAGGTCTCAAAGGTTTCGTTCATATCGCTAAGCTCTAGTCGGGATTTCGAAGCCTCGCCTTTCTTTCAAAAATTTGAAGTTGTTTGAGAAGATGTTTATCGGAGAGCTCCTCATGTTTTCCTTAACTTTTATTTCATAGATCAGAACACTCATGGGTCTGTGGTCCAATCATTCCTTCAGATATACCGTGATGGTAGGTCTGCCCCCGTACTCCTCGATCTTGATCTCGAAACCGAGTTCAAGTTCTTTCTTCAGATCGTTGATGCTGATGGCCGCTGCCAGTCTGGCGTATTCCTGAAGGTTTCTTATAGCCCTGTCCTTCCCTGTGTACATCTCGATGTATGACAGCTCTATTTCGGGGATATAGACGGTGACCGGACTGTATATGTCGGAGTAGTATTGCGCCGTCTCGTTCATGAGCTTGAAGAATTCTCCTTGGGAGAATTGCATGAGCTCTGCATTGATGTCATCGAAATCATGGATTCCTTCGGGATGATCCTTGAAGAAGTCTCTGTCTTCTCTCAGTCTCTTCCTCGTAAGATTGCGTATGGCTTCGCTTACGAACTCTGACCTGCTCGTATAGAATCCTATGGCGTTCTCGTCTATCTCACGAATCAGGTTGTCGGGAAGCTTTACGATCTTCTTCACCGTCTTGCCTTTCTTCGGCGCCTCGATCATGCATACGCAATCTGTGTGAAGGTATATACAATTAATCGAAAGACATCCTAACGATTCTTTTTACCATCAATTATATGCTACATAGCATATTAAATATGTGTAAAGCCTACAACCTTTTAGATGCAGGGTCATCCGCATCTACTTTGTTCCAGGGCCTTCGAGGCCCCGGGACAGGAGGAAATATGAATAACATAGGTAAAAGCAACAAAAGCGAAGGAGCAAAGCGCTCCAACAGGGCTCTCAGGGGTATCTGCATCGTATATGCAGCTGAGTGTCCTGTTTCCAGAGAGAATACCGAAGAAACCGTTGAAACCTGTTACAGATCGTTCGGAGCTTCATCGAGGAGGCGCATCGAATGACCAAGAACCAGTTTTTGACCGAGGCCAACAAGTATCTCGAGAGGATAGATGGCAATTTCAGCGAGAGCACCTACAAGGAGAAGTGCCGCAAGCTCAGGATGTATGCCAGCAAAATCTACGACCTGTACAGTGAGGGCATCGTATCCACATGCAATCCTAGGAAATTCACTCCCGAGGACTTCTATCAGTATCAGCTGTTCAGGATGAAGACGGTCGGGGGAGCCACGTTCAAGAAGGACTACTCCATCCTCAACGGATTCTTCGAATTCGTCGGAAACAACGTCGTCAAGCAATACAAGGTGATCTACGGGAACAAGAGGCCCGCGTCCTTTGATGGAAGGATCGAGCCGCTTTCCGATAAGGCGATAGACAAGGTCATCAGGCTTGCGAGGGAGACCGAAAAGTGGGATGTCCTGGAGGGCTGTGTGGCGATAATCCTCGGATTCGCCGCGGGCATCAGGCCTCAGGAGGTCAGGATGCTGCATGCTGAGGATGTTCAGTACCTCGGTGACAGACCGTATGTGTTCGTAAGGCATCCCAAGGGCGAAGGTCAATGGGGCCGTCAGAGGAAAGCGCCGATCAGCGACGATGTCGCTGACATCTTCGATAGGTTCTACAGGATGCGTGAGGCGAGGGTCACTCAGTGGAAAGTGACATCGCCGGCGCTAATCCCTCCTCTCATGAAGAAGTCAGGATTCGTTACGATGGAGACCGTCAACAAGAGGAAAAGGACTGTCGCCACCCTCATCGGCGAGGAATTCGAGCTGAAGGATGCGCGCCGCGCATACGGGCAGAGGATGTTGGACCGTGGAGTCCCTATCGAGGCTGTATCGTATGCGATGGGGCATGATTCGATCAAGACCACTCAGAAATATTACGCAAACTACCGCGAGAAGGACGTTCTTGACAATATCTACGATGTGATCAAGGGTAGGCAGGAGGTCATGCCCTGAAACTAAAACGTGACGGTTTCGGCTGTCAGACAACAGTTGTTTGGGCTAAAAATATGTGAAAACGGGCCCGCAACCGTTTTCCGGCCGAAATCGTCCCTTTTCACATTCGAAACAATGGCCAGCAGTTTGTATGGTGCCCTCGAAAATATGTCATATGACATAAAAAAAGGTGGGCCCTACCGGGTTCGAACCAGTGACCACTCGGTTATGAGCCGAGCGCTCTACCTGACTAAGCTAAGAGCCCATCATCCGTCCTAAAACAGATTATATTTAATAAAGTATCGAATGACACGTATCACAGTCTTATATCCTGATTCAGTTACGGAAGCATGGAGAAGTCCATAGTGGATGCGATCATCGAACGTACCGGAGACCAGATTCCAAAAAAGACGCTGATTCTGTACTCCGTATGCCTGATTCTGGCGGTAGTCATTGCTCTTATAGATCTGTTCGTAGGGAGGATAGATCAGCTTCTGCTGTCCGTTCCGATCGCAATCATGCTTCTTGTAGCCATCATAGCGGACCGTGAAGTGGCCCACATCCCGCCTCTGTTGATCATACTGATGATGATCGCTCTCGTTATGGTCATAATCTCGAGCGAGTTCAAGGATAGCCATATCATAATCAACAGGATGTCGAGCCTGCTGACCGGGGTATGCCTGATGCTAATGGGTCTGGTCGTGGTATACGCCATGATGCACTCGTCCCCGGAGAAGCAGCAGGAACATAAGAGGTTCATCCACGTATCGGCGTTCTGCATAGCCATGACCGTCCTCTTGATAATGTTCGTTATCGAGTGCGTTTATTATCACTTCGAAAAGTACGAAGGATTCGAGCTCTGGGTAATGACCCAGTACGTCATTTATGCGATGGTCGGAGCACTCGTCACCTCGGTCCTCTGCGTGTACGGTCTGGATTCCTACATCATAAAGAGCAATCTCAACAGGAACCTCGAGGTGTATCAGAACAGCGAATACTCCAACGAGTTTGCCAAACAGGAGGCGCTGGAGATAATCCAATCTGGCGAATCCGAGAAGCTGGAGTTCAAATCAACCATCACCACCAACATCAGGACGGGAGAGAACGATAAGAGGATGGAGAAGGCCGTCCTGAAGACCATTGTGGCCTTCCTCAACACATCTGGCGGCATCCTGATGATAGGCGTCTCAGATGACGGTTCGATATACGGTGTAGACGAGAAAGTATTTGACAGCAGGGATAAGATGAATCTCCATCTTACACATATGATCTCATCCAAGATTGGGGACGAGTTCTTCCCGTACATCTCATTCAGGAACATCGACATGGGGGAAGGCAAATCCATCATCCGCGTCGATTGCTACAAGTGCAAGAAACCGGTTTTCGTCAAGGAAGGCAAGGTGGAGGAGTTCTACGTGCGTTCCGGACCTTCCAGTGTGGAGCTTACCGGTTCCAATCTTGTCAACTATGTGAAGAACAAATCCAGCAAGGAGCGTCAGTCCATGGTCCGCGGTATCAGGGAAACCATCGAGGATGACTGAACCCCCAGTAATATAATTAAGGGGGAGCTGTTATCTTCTCCCCATGATAGTAATTGGCGGGTCTACATCCGAGATTCTGGCGAAGCAGATTGCAGAGGAGCTCGGATGCAGATACATTCAGGCAGGTACGAGGAAATTCCCCGACGGGGAAGTGTACACAAGGGTCGAGAGCGAGGATTTCAACGATGATGTGGTCATAGTACAGAACACGTTCCCTGATGACAAGCTCGTAGAGATGTTCCTTCTCCAGGACATCGTCAAGGGCCTGAAGGCCAAGAAGGTCACTTTGGTGATCCCCTATTTCGGATATGCAAGGCAGGATAGGCTGTTCAATCCCGGAGAGCCTGCCTCAGCCATACTCATGTGCAAGCTGCTGGATTCCCTCGCATGCGACCATGTAATCACCATAGATATTCACAAAGAGGCCGTTCTGGATGCATTCACATGCAAGCACACGGATCTCAAGGCGGCACCCGTCATCGCCGACTACTTCAAGGATAAGGGGATCGATTTGGTCCTTTCTCCCGACATCGGAGCGGCCAACCGCGCCAAGGACGTCGGAGAGAGGATGGGAAAGCCCTACGACCATCTCAACAAGACCCGTCTGTCAGGAACCGAGGTCAAGATCGCCCCGGCACACATGGATTGTAAAGGTAAGAACATCCTTATCGTCGACGATATGATCTCCACCGGCGGTACCATCATGACCGCTGCACAGGCACTCAGAGATGCTGGCGCCAAGAGCGTCTCCGTAGCCTGTACCCACGGAGTTTTCGTGAACAATGCTATCGAAAAGCTCACCCACAGCGCACTGGACAAGGTCCTTTGCTGCAACACCCTGGAGAGCTCGCAGTCGGACATCTCGGTGGCCAAGCTCGTCGCCGAGGGAATCAGGAGGGGATGACCACGACCAACAAGGAAGACAATTTCGCAGAGTGGTATCTGGACATCGTCGAGAAGGCCGGACTTTCCGATAAAAGGTACCCCATCAAGGGAATGAACGTATGGACCCCTTACGGATGGAGGATAATGAGGCAGATCGATTCGTACATACGCGAGGAGTTCGACGCCACCAATCATGACGAGGTATGCTTCCCTCTGCTGATCCCGGAGAGCCAGTTCGCAAAGGAGAAGGAGCACATCAAAGGATTCGACAGCGAGGTCTACTGGGTCACCCACGCCGGACTGGACGAGCTCGATGAGAGATTGGTCATCAGGCCCACATCCGAGACCGCCATGTATCCCATGTTCGCCCTGTGGATCAGGTCGCACCAGGACCTCCCACTCAAGACATATCAGATCGTCAACACATTCCGCTACGAGACGAAGCAGACCAGGCCCTTCATCAGGGTCCGTGAGATCCACTTCTTCGAGTCGCACACCTGCCACACCGATTATGATGATGCACAGAAGCAGGTCGATGAGGATATCGAGATCCTCGCCAGGATAGCGAAGAAGATCTGTCTTCCCTACACTCTTCTCGTACGTACCGAGTGGGACAAGTTCCCCGGAGCGTACTACACAGTGGGAATCGACACCTCGATGCCCAACGGAAGGACCCTTCAGATGGGTTCCATCCATCATTACAAGACGAACTTCTCCGAGCCCTACGAGATAACCTACGAGGACAAGGACGGGGAGCATAAGTTCGTGCACCAAACCACCTACGGAATGTCCGAGAGGCTGGTCGGAGCCCTCATCGGGGTCCACGGAGACGACCAGGGACTCATCATACCCCCCGGAATCGCACCTTTCCAGATCGTTCTGATCCCCATCTTCAAGAAGGACAATCAGGGTCTGGTGATGGCCTCCGTCAAGGAGATCGAGAAGGTCCTTACCGATGCGGGATTCAGGGTAAAGCTGGATGACCGTGACGACCGCCCCGGCGCGAAGTACTACGAGTGGGAGATGAAGGGTGTGCCCCTCAGGCTCGAGCTCGGAGGACGTGACATAGAGAACAACGTCGTATCGTTCTTCAGAAGGGATTCCGCAGAGAAAGGGACCATCGCCATCGGGAACCTCGTTCCCGGTGTGAAGATGCTCCTCGACGACATCTCCGAATGCATGTTCAACAAGGCCAACGAGATCCAGAAGCAGCGCACAGCCGATATCGACTCGCTGGAGAACATCCCTGAGGACAAGATCCTCAGGTTCGGATGGTGCGGATGCGACGAGTGTGGCCACAAGTTCGAGGACACAACTGGATTCAAGATCCTTGGAAGGCCCTACTTCAAAGAGGAGTTCAAGGGCAAGTGCATAATGTGCGGCAAGGACGTTGACGCTCCTGCCTACGCAGCCCACACGATGTGATACCATGCCGTTCAGAGAAGGCGAGCTGGTATTCCTTGAGGATAGCTCAGGAAAGAGAGTTTGGCTCAACATATCGTTCGAAATGATGAAGGTCAAGTCGCTTGGTGCGATAGACGGTTCCAGATTCAAGGAGCTGGAGGAAGGGGATAAGTTCACGATCGCCGGACACGAATACACCGTCTTCAGGCCGGGTGTCCTGGATCTGATGTCATCACTGGACAGGGGTACGCAGATCATCACCCCCAAGGATGCAGCCACCATCCTGATGCACTGCGATGTCAAGGCAGGATCCAAGGTAATAGAGGTCGGAGCCGGTTCCGGAGCGTTCACCACCGCTCTCCTGAGCGCCGTGGCACCCACGGGACAGGTCCTGACATTGGAATTCAAGGAGGAGAATGCCCAGCGCGCTCTTAGGAATGTCTCCAGGGTCGGATTGGACAAGTATTGGTCATACCAGATAGGCGATGCAAGGGATATGCAGGCGGACGCTGATTGGATGGCTGATGCCCTTACGATGGATATGCCGGACCCATGGCTGGCACTGTCGAATCTGGAGAAACATCTCCGTTCCGGAGGACGGCTCTGTGCATACGTTCCGAATATGAATCAGGCCGAATCTATAGTCAATGCCCTAAGGGAGCACGGCTATGCCAACGTCTATGCGCTGGAGAATCTGCAGCGCGGATTGGAGGTCCATTCCGGAGGTGTGAGGCCCTCATTCGAGATGCTCGGACACACAGGTTACCTAATCTTCGCCAGAAAGACCAGATGAATACGTATCCACGATTAGTTGTGTGCAACCTAATCATCTGTCTTACATTTTTTATACAAAGTCCCAATAGGCCTTGCCGAAGGAAGAGCAATGGCTGTAGAGCAGATAACATACAAGAACATCGACCCCAAGGTCAGGAATATGATTATGCTGGGACTTATCCTGGCGATGCTCATAGCCTGTTTTGACGGTACAATAGTAGCTACGTGCGGACCCGTAATTGTTCAAGACCTACAGGGAACTGCGCTCTACTCGTGGATGGTAACCATCTATCTGCTCTGCGAGACGGTCATGATCCCGATAGCCGGAAAGCTGTCGGACCTTTATGGCAGAAAGCCTCTCTTCCTTGTCGGACTAGGCCTCTTCGTGGGCGGATCAGTCGTTGCTGGAATGTCCACCAACATGGAGATGTTCATCGTATGCCGTGCTGTCCAGGGTCTGGGAGGAGGAATACTCATCCCGGTCGCCACTTCCGCTGTCGCGGACCTCTACTCCCCTATGGAGAGAGGAAAGATGCAGGGTATTCTGGGAGCTGTCTTCGGAATCGGAAGCGGAATCGGTCCCTTGATTGGAGGATATATAACCGAATTCTTCTCGTGGCATTGGATTTTCTACATGAACGTCCCGTTGGCGATAATCGCCTTCATATTGACGCTTAAGAAGTTCCCCACGCCTGAGATCACAGAGAAACCGATCATAGATTATCTTGGTATAGCCGTCCTTTCATTGTTCCTGGTAGATCTGCTCTTGCTGTTCCAGTGGGGCGGTACCGATTTCGATTGGATCAGCGTCGAGTCCATGGCAATGACTGCAGCGGCAATCATTCTCCTGGTAATCTTCGTATTCATCGAGAAGCGTGCAAAGGAGCCTATCCTGGCACCTCACTTGATCCACAACAAAGTCGTCGTCCTTGCAGCCATATTCATGTTCATCTTCGGATTGGGAATGATGGGAGCGATGACCTATTCGTCGATGTTCGCAGTGACCATCTTGATGGATGGGGATACACTTAAGGCAGCGGAGTACTCGCTGGCGATGGTCCTGGGAATGATGATAACAGCCACTCTCAGCGGACGTTTCCTCAACAGGACCGGTTACAGGATTTGGCTTATAATAGGTCCATTGATCACCGCCGGCTCGATGTACATGATGTCCCGTCTGACCATGGATTCCACATTAGCGTATTATGCGCTGTGCCTGTTCCTGCTGGGAGCCGGACTCGGTTGCATGATGGGAGTGGTCATGACAGCCGTACAGAACAGTTCATCCATAGAGGAGATGGGAATGACTACCTCGGCCGTTAACGTGATTCGTTCCGTCGGAGCCACCATCGGTACCGCAGTATTCGCTGTCCTCATCGGTAACAAGATCACGGATGAGCTCAGATCCAACCTGTCCGAATATGTGTTTGACAACGTCAGCCACAGTACCGGGGTTTTGGACGACTTGGCTGTCGCAGCAGCACATGTTGAAGCCGGTGACTACAGCAGTCCTTTCGTGGAGATCGTTGCTGAGGCCCATGAAATCCTCCTGTCCTTCGCGAACAGCGTGGATTTCGCCTTCCTCTGCGGAGTATTCGTCATCCTTTTGCAGGTCATCATCGGTATCTTCTTCAAAGTGAAGATCGCCGACCAGATCTCCGAGGCAGAGGTGGCGGCACAGTCTGAGGACAAAGAGGAAGAGAGCTGATTCCAGCTCTTTCCTCCATTTATCTTTGAAACAAGCATAATTCCTGCATGTCTTCAGAAAGTTGACTTGTCAACTATAAATATAAGTTGATTAGTCAACTTAATATGGAAAATAAGGTCGAGCATGTGTGCGGACCGCGCATGGTCAAAACATATCTCGATAAGGTGACCACACCGGAATTCGAGAAGATAGGCATCACGCCGCCCATGGGGATGGTTCTGAAGGTCCTGCGCTGTCATGAGGGGGCATCGATGAAGGACGTGTCCGAGATTCTGATGATAGACAAGGCCATGGTGACCCGTACGGTCCTCAAGCTTTTGGACATGAATCTTCTCGAGAATAGGGCCAGCGGCCATGCTTACAGTCTAGTACTCACCGAAGAGGGGATGAAGGCGGCAGTCAGGTCCAAGAAGATACTGGACAATGCCTGGCAGGAGCTTCTAACAGACGTAACCCCGCAGGAGAGGGAAGTTTTCGATGCTGTTCTGACTAAGGTCTCCGAAAGGATACGGAGGTCCCTGCAATGATATTCAAGTACTTCAGGAGGATCGACTGGATACTAATAGCCGTTACACTTGTTCTCGTTTATTTCCAAGTACTGCTCGAGCTGGAGATCCCCGGCTACATGAGCAAGATTACCCTCATCATGACGACCGGAGGTACCGCACAGGATGTCCTGGATGAAGGCATCCCTATGCTGGTGTGTGCGTTCGTCAGCCTTCTGACATCAATAATAGCTGTAGCCATATCCGCATATATCGGTACCAACCTGGGAAAGACCCTGCGCCAGAGGCAGTTCGACCAGGTGGAGAAATACTCCGAGGAGGAGATCAACAAGTTCTCCATCTACAGTCTGATAACCCGTTCCACCAATGACGTCGTTCAGATTCAGAATGCGTTCATCATCGGACTCATGATATTCATCAGGGCGCCATTGATGGCGGTCATGGCGCTGATGAAGATCTCTACGAAAAATATTGAGTGGACTACTGCCACCGTTGTTGCGGTCATTGCGGTCATAGCATGCATCCTGATCATCATGTGGTACACATTCTCCAGATTCAAGAAGATCCAGTGGCTGAACGACGATGTAAACCGTGTAACGAAAGAGAGCCTCAGCGGTCTCCGCGTGGTCCATGCATACAATGCAGAGGGTTTCCAGGAGGCACGTTTCAAGCAGGCGAACAAGAAGCTGACAGATACCCATCTGGAGATCACGAGGGCATTGGCCTTCATGCCTGCTGTAATGACGGCTGTCATGAGCATCCTGGGGCTGTCTATCTACTGGATAGGAGCGATAATCATCGATTCCACCCTGGGTCCGGAGAGGTTCATTCAGTTCTCGGACATGATAGTCTTCTCGTCATACGCCATGCAGGTCATAATGTCCTTCATGATGCTGATAATCGTGTTCATGGTCCTGCCCCGTGCCACCGTCGCTTCCAAGCGTATCCAGGAAGTCATCGATACCGAGCCTACCATAGTGGACGGTCCGACATCCGTAGAGAGCGATGCGGGAGAGATAGAGTTCAAGAATGTATCATTCACATACCCGGGCGGATCGGAACATACGATCAGGGATATATCATTCAAGGTATCCAAGGGCGAGACCCTGGCCATCATAGGCTCTACCGGAAGTGGAAAGAGTACCTTGGTGAAGCTCATCCCCCGTTTCTACGACGTCACAGAGGGAGAGGTCTTGATCGACGGAGTGGATGTGAGGCAGTACGATCTGGATTCCCTTCACAGGAAGGTCGGATATGTCCCGCAGAAGCCACTCATGTTCAACGACACCATCGCAGCCAACATCAACTACGGCGATACCGAGGCCGAACGCACCGAGGAGGATATACGCAAGGCAGCGGACATTGCCCAGGCTTCCGAGTTCATAAACAGGACGGAGAAAGGTTTCGATACCACAGTCACAGAAGGTGGTACTAATCTTTCCGGAGGCCAAAAGCAGCGTGTTTCCATAGCGCGTGCGGTGTGCAGGAAGCCCGAATTCTACATTTTCGACGATTCGTTCTCCGCACTGGATTACAAGACGGACCGCGAGCTGAGGTCCAGGCTGCGTACGGAGACCAAGGATGTGACCACGATCATCGTTGCCCAGAGGATTGGTACCATCATGGATGCCGATAAGATTCTCGTCCTGGATGACGGAAAGGTGGCCGGATTGGGAAAGCACGATGATTTGCTGAATGATTGCGAGGTTTACAGGCAGATAGCATTCTCGCAGCTTACCGAGGAGGAGCTGGTAAGATGAGCAACCGCACAGAACCCCGTCCTCGCAGATCCAGGGGTATGGGAGTACCGACGGAAAAGCCTAACAATTTCAAGCAGGCATGGTCAAGGCTGTTCATCTACATGGGCCATTACAGATATTGGGTATACGTAGCTGTACTGCTGGCTATTATCGGAACAATATTGTCGTTGCTCGGTCCCAACATGATCAGCGAGATCACCGATCTGATCAAAGAGGGCCTTACCGGCAACCCGATAGATCTGGATAGGATCGGTTACATCGGTCTCCTTTTGGTGATAATATATGCTTCCAGTGCGGTCATTACAATCATACAGGGATACATAATGGCCAGTGTCTCGCAGAAGACTGCCGGGTCGCTGCGTGACGATATCTCGGAGAAGATCAACCGTGTCCCTCTTTCATATTTCGACAGCGCCAAGACTGGGGACCTGATGAGTCGTGTCACGAACGACGCGGATACGCTAGGTCAAGATATGAACCGCAGCATAAGCACGATGGTCTCATCGATCACCCTGTTCTTTGGTTCGCTCATCATGATGGCCTGGACCAACATGATAATGATGCTGGTAGCAGTGGTCTCGACGCTCATCGGACTGTTCCTGATGGCCATAATCATGAAATCGTCCCAGAAGTTCTTCGTCAGGCAGCAGAACAACCTTGGTGCCATGAACGGCCATGTGGCCGAGATCTACAACAATCACAGCATCGTGAAGTCATACAACGGCACCTCAAGGGCCAAGCGTGAGTTCGACAGGATCAACTCAGACCTTCAGAAAAGCGGATTCATGGCTATGATGATGTCCGGGATGATGTTCCCTCTGATGGGATTCATAGGCAATCTCGGATACGTCGCCGTATGTGTAGCGGGTGCCATAATGGTCCTCGACGGAAGCATCACCATCGGTGTCATCGTGGCGTTCATGATCTATATCAGACTGTTCACCCAACCCTTGCAGCAGATGTCTCAGGGACTCACGGTCATGCAGTCCGTGGCAGCCGCCGCAGAGAGAGTATTCGGCTTCCTCGATGAGAAGGAATACGAGGATGAATCCCATAAGAGCCAGCATATCATTTCAAAGGGACATGTGGAGTTTAGGGACGTCCACTTCGGATACCATCCCGACAAGGAAGTCATCCATGGATTCTCGGTGGATATCCAGCCCGGGCAGAAGGTTGCAATAGTCGGTCCCACGGGCGCCGGAAAGACTACCATCGTCAACCTGCTCATGAGATTTTACGAGGTGGACAGCGGGGACATCCTTATCGACGGCATTTCTACGAAGGAGCTGACAAGGGAGAACGTCCATGAGCAGTTCTGCATGGTGCTTCAGGACACATGGATCTTCGGAGGGACCATCAGGGACAATATCGTCTATTGCAGGGAAGGAGTCTCCGACGAGGTTCTGGAGGAAGTCTGCAGGGCCGTGGGCATACACCATTTCATAGAGACCCTTCCCAATGGGTATGACACCGAGCTAGGGTACGACGGATTGCTCTCTGCCGGCCAGAAGCAGCAGCTGACCATAGCCCGTGCCATGATCGACAAGTCGCCCATGCTCATCCTGGATGAGGCCACCAGTTCCGTTGACACCAGGACGGAAATCATAATCCAGGAGGCCATGGACAGGTTGGCGGCCAACAGGACGTCCTTCGTCATAGCCCATAGACTGTCCACGATCAAGAACGCTGACCTCATCCTCGTGATGAAAGAGGGGAGCATCATCGAGCAGGGCACTCATGAGCAGCTGTTAAATCAGGGCGGCTTCTATCAGGAGCTGTACAACAGTCAGTTCGAAGAGGCAGAAATCGACTGATAAACGGGCTTTTAGGCCCTTTTTCCCCTATATATGCGTGCAAACGCGTGTTATAGGGGACCAATTATTTTTATAATAGTACCTGATGCACCCGAATTACAAGCTTGAAAGCTATCCATAAGGGCCTGTAGCTCAGCTAGGTAGAGTACCTGACTTTTAATCAGGCTGTCAAGGGTTCGAATCCCTTCAGGCCCGCCAATGGACTTCATGAGAGATCGACGGCAGA
>SUSW01000035.1 GCA_015063235.1 Thermoplasmata archaeon
AGCAAACCCATTTACAATCACGCTCAATAACTGGAGCCCGCCAGTCTGCCAGGTTAGCCTATACCCCCTGGAGAGTGATGCAAATGCAAATCACTGCTTACGCATCTTCGCTTCTTTCTTTCTTCTTCTCATTTTCTTTTTGCGCCATTTCCAACGCTGATTACCGCGTTTCTTCCAGGCGCGTGAGCCTCTCTTCATCTTGATCCTTCCTTGGATTTGTCATCGTTATGGTGATGCATCCAGGCGGGCCCGTCGGGATTCGAACCCGAGGCGTCTGGCTTAGAAGGCCAGCGCTATATCCTGGCTAAGCCACGAGCCCACTCTTTCTCCCCATCGGCTACTATAATTTAAAGATTATTGCCAACCTTTGGGGCTTCGGAGCATCGACCCAGAGCACTTATCGTCTTCGTTTTCACCCATTCTGTTCATATCAGCAGCGCATTGATTATGATACTGCCAGGCACCTTCCATTGGATTCCGCGGATGAAATCGAATATCGATCCGTAGCCCATATAGATGCAGATACCCTCTGCGATACAGACGATTCCGAGCACGAGGAGAACCGGCCAGTAGTTGAGGAGCTTCCCGAACAGCTTGACCAGTGCTTCTGCGAAGTTGAGCAGACCGTACACGAATGCTCCGGCAATGAACGCTATGATTATCCTCGGCCACCCGCTCGCGAGAACCGACAGATCGATCTGGTCGTTCAACAGTGTGACGCCGTCCAGCGATCCAAGCAGGACGTACACCAGTACCATCACCAGGAGTCCAACTATAACTGAAACGTGAACCTCGCGTATCGGCCTTATAATCAGCGTGAAAGCAGCTGCCACTATCAGGACCTTCGTAAATGTGGTGGCCTTATACCCTTCCAGGAAGGCCAGCACCACTATCAGTACACCGATCACCAGACCCAATCCTACGCACAGCTTGTACCATCCGGATTCCTTGTCCTTCAGATAGGCGATGACGATGACCAATGCCATCAAACCACCCACGACCAGGACAATCGGCGAAAGATAGTCCAAGACCCAGGATGGCAGATATTGTTCCAATGCCATGAATAGGTGATGTCAATAATATGATATAAAATTCACAACATACTCCGAGGTGCTTAGATTAAGGAATAATATAATTAGAATAATCACGAATGTTCTTATCTTTTGGACTATACATCCAAACCATGATATGCAGTTTCGAAGACATGCAATCGGATATACAGGAACTCACATTCGATGAGCTAGCTCCAGCGATTGTCGACAAGGTCAGCAAGAAGATCGCCCTCGTCGGGACCAAGACTCCGGAAGGACTGTACAACAACTATGCCTACCTGATCTCTGACCAGTGCCCTTGGCATATCAACTTCACGGCCGACGGGACCTTAAGGACTTTCAGCGGCCCTATGCCCAAACAGCTGAACGACTGTCTGGATGTCATCAGCACATTCAACCAATCCGTTTTGGTCGCCAACCGTGCCGGGTTCTTCAAGCAGTTCCCCGTTATCGCTGTCAGAGAGAGTTTGGTGAATGCCCTGATCCATTTCGATCCGTCCGTCAGGAAAGACATCTGTGTCGCTGTAAGGAAGGATAGACTTATGATCACATCTCCGGGAGGTATGGTGCCTGTCACCAGGAACCAGAGAATGGGCGAGCTGATGAAGTTGATCGGATACGCCAGCCTCAAAGGGAACGGGACCTCCAAGATTAGAACAACCTATGACGGCACCGGGATCGCCCCTATGTTGAAGAACGGGAAACACCAGTTCCTAACTATTCTTCCTTCGATCGAGAACGAGACGTTCGGCCCTTATGTGAAAGCATCCGTTATAGTAAAATGCCTGATGAACAGGCCGGGAATGTCTGTCAACGAGCTCTCTTCAAAAACCCTACTCACCAGGTATGAGCTCCTTAAGATGCTTCAGGAGCTGGAAGAAAAAGGGCATCTGTTCACTCTCGGCAGCGGTGCATCCAAGATGATTTTCCTCAGCGACCCTCAGGGCAGAGGCCTGCTTGAGTCCGCATCATGACTTCAAGAGCTGGAGGTTATAACAAAATGTTATTTGCTGATAATGCCCTTTCACCCCCATGGCTAAGGGCGTACTGGGCATCATCCTCTGTCCGATGGTGGACGACAATCTGACTTACTGTCTCAAGAAGGATCAAGATCAGAAGCGCGTGATCGTCGTCAACAACGAGTACTGCGGACCTATCAAAAGAAAGCTGGAAGGCATCGGGCAGGAATACGAGCTCGCAGGCTGGAAAGCGATGCTCAACGGGATGTTCGACTTCGACAGGAACAGTTACAACATCGTGATATACTCACTCAATCTGGGCCTCCATTCCAAGCCGGATTTCCTGAAGTCCAAGGTCGAGGAAGTTGCCACGGAGATGCAGTGGTTCGTGGATGGCATCGGATTCTATCTGGGGACCTGCGGAAACTACCAGTGGGACCCTTCCAGATGGTGCAGAGAGAAAGGATTCAAGCCATCGGTCACATTCCATGACAAATGCGGCAATCTCTGCGACGACTGCGTGGGGATAAACATCGCCGGAGGTCCGAAGTACAACGAACTCCAGCAGAAGTACACGGGGCACTTCTACCTGTTCCCTGCCATGGCTCAGAACTATGACGACTTCATGGAAGCGGACCAAGCTGAGGCAGCGGCCACCGAAGCGTGCCTGACCGATGAGATGAGAGAGGTCCTAGGGATAGAACCCGGAAGGGACGGATACATCAGATGGCTGTTCAGCCTCGGCAACTACGAGTATGTGCTGAAGATAGACACGGGCTTGGGCGACAGGGAGACATTCGACAGGGATGTGGAGAATGTCGCAAAACGTACCGGACTCAAGGTCAAAGTGGCGGACAACTACTGGGCGGACCTCCAGCCCACAGAGGATCTGTACGCAGAATGCAAAGCACTTCTGAAAGATTGAATCACGGAATCGGGATTCTTTCCGGCCTATAGATGGCGATTTGAGTAACACGATTGCTTTGAAAAATGCATATGGTAACACGTTTTATTTTTCGTTTCATAATTAGTAACACTTTTTAGTTCAATTTTAATACTACAACGCTCTAAACCGCGCCATTGAAGCTGGGTCGACAATTCAGCTATGGTGGAGATAACGATGACAGCGGGAATCATGATAGTTGGCTACGGAACGCGGAAAGGAAACCTCGAGGAGATTCTCGAGACTCAGGCCAAGAGGCTCAGATGCAGAGGATGGGAACACGTCGAAATAGCATACTTCAGAGTATCTCATCCCACCATACCGGATGCACTGAAGAAAATGGCCGGAGAAGGAGTCGATAATATCATCGTACTTCCGTACTACATCGCAGAAGGCACCCTCACCAAGGAGCTCATCCCCGAAAAGCTCGGAATGGGACACAAGGACATGGCCGATGTGGAGGTTGACGGAAAGACAGTCTCGATTTACATCGCTCCTGCATTCGGAACCGACATATCTCTCACCGACATCCTCTGCGACAAGATCGCTGACGTTGACGGAGATCAGGACTGCGGGATCCTCATCCTGGGGCACGGAACCAGGTATCAGTCCCTGGCCAACATGCGCATAATCAAGATCAACGCCGAGAGGCTCAAGCTAAGAGGTTACAAGCATGTGACCTACGCATTCAACGAATTCTGCGAGCCCACCATCAAGGACGCTCTCGACCTTCTGGAGAAGGAGGGTGTGAAGAAGATCGTGGCACTGCCTCTGTTCATCGCGATGGGGCTCCACCTCGGAGATGAGATCCCTGAGCAGATCGGGATCCCCTCATACAGCGACGGCGGGATCATCAAGGTCAACGGCAGAGAGATCCCCGTAGCATACACCCGCCCCGTCGAGGCGGACAGCCGTCTCACCGATCTCCTGAGCAGAAAGGCGTCAGAATTCTTCAACTGAACCGCGACGCTACCGATAATAACTAGCAGGAGGATACGTCCGACATGCGCAGAATAGCCATCTACGGGAAGGGAGGGATAGGGAAGTCCACTACCTCATCCAACATCTCAGATGCCCTCGCCGAATCCGGTCTGACGGTCATGCAGATAGGCTGCGACCCCAAGGCCGATTCCACAGGTATGCTCACGGGTGGTCCCATCCCCACGGTTCTGGATATCATGCGCGACAAGGACGACCGTGAACTGGAGGACATGGTTCATGTGGGAAAACACGGTGTGCTGTGTGTGGAATGCGGAGGCCCCCGTCCCGGCACAGGATGCGCCGGCAGAGGGATCATCGCAGCCTTCCAGGAACTGGACCGCTTGGAAGCAATGGACGTGTACAAACCTGACGTCATCATCTATGATGTGTTGGGAGACGTCGTATGCGGAGGCTTCGCTATGCCCATCCGCAACGGATATGCACGCGACGTCTTCGTGGTGACATCGGGAGAGAGGATGTCCCTGTACGCGGCGAACAACATCGCCACGGCTGTCAACGATTTCCGCCAGGACGGATATGCCCGTTTCGGAGGCATCATACAGAACTCCAGAGGGATAGATGATGAGGATCGCCTGATATCGGAAGCCGCAAAAAGCATGGGCTCCGATGTGATCTTCAGACTTCCGCGTTCCCCTACTGTCCAATTATGCGAATCCAAGGATACAACGGTCGTCAGCGGGGAGCCCGATTCCGAGATGGCGGACATGTACCGCAAGCTCTCGAAGAAGGTCACCGAATTGTCCGAGGACATCTCAGGCGGACTGAGATTCGACTCGGTCACAGGATGTGATGAATGTGACTAAAGGCATACTCGTTGTCGGATACGGGACCAGAAACGGAAATCTCCAAGAGGTCCTTGATACTCAGGTCAAGAGACTCAGGTGCAGAGGATGGGAACATGTGGGGACCGCGTACTTCAGGGTCATGAGCCCCACAATCCCGGAAGCATTGGAGAAGATGGCTGACGAGGGCGTGGACCGCCTTATCGTCATGCCCTACTACATATCAGAGGGTACCCTCACGAAGGAGCTCATCCCCGAGAAGCTCGGACTGGGAACTTCCGATGCAGGGAACATCATAGTGAAAGGAAAGGAGATGTCCATCACCATGACATCCGCCTTCGATACAGGTTACACCCTGACCGACATCATCTGCGACAAGATCGCCGAAGCCGACGGGGACATGGACACAGGGATACTGATCCTTGGCCACGGCACCAGGTTCAGGACGAAGGCCAACATGCGCACCGTCATGATGAATGCGGAAAGGATACAGGCCAGAGGCTACAAGCATGTGATGTGCGGTTTCAACGAATTCTGCGAACCGACCATACCGGAAGCGCTGGACGCATTAGAAAAAATGGGTGTTCAGAGGATCATCGCCATTCCTCTGTTCATCGCCATGGGGATACACCCCAACAGGGACATCCCCAAGAAATTGGGCATCCCGGAATACAGTGACGGAGGGATAATCACCGTGAACGGAAGGGAGATACCTCTGACGTACACCCGTCCGGTGGAATCCAACCCGCGTCTGCTGGATGTAATGGATCAGAAGGCGAGAGAATATCTTGGTGAATGAAAGATGAAAGTGCTCCTGCTCGATATGACGCACGGAGGCCAGATCCTGGCCCCCCTTTACAAGGAAGAAGGGAATGAAGTCTATGTCTGCGATGTCTACCGCATTGCACCCGCTGAGATGCTGGACGGTCTCAAGGCCCAAGGCATCAATGTGTCCGTCGGGAATCCGCCTGCTGGCCACTACGACCTTGTGTCGATGCCCTGCCACTGTCCGGACGTGTTCCTCGAGGGATGCACATATGACAAGCGCATCTGGTACTCGCAATCGGTCAACCATTTCATGGACGACAGGAGATTCAGGATCGAGGTCACCGGTGTTAAGGGTAAAACAAGCACATGCTACATGATCTCACATTTATTGGCTAATGCAGGTTACAGGGTCTATCTCAGATCGTCGCGCGGTTCCGGACCTTACACGGAGAAAGGACATGACATCGAGAATCTGAAGAGCATCGCTCCACCGTATCTGCTCGATCTCCCTGAAGGGGATTACGATGCGATGGTATGCGAGGTATCGCTGGGAGGCTCTGCCAAGGCGGACATCGCCTGCATAACCAATCTACTGGAGGACTACGGGATCGCAAGGAAGACGAGACATGCGGAGGAGGCCAAGAAGGACATCATCACACAGAAGATGAACATCTTCCTGAAATCCGAGGAGAAGATCTGGTCCAAGTACTGCAGCAGTTATACTCTGACATCCAATCGTGTTACTCCGGTCTCAACTCCGTCGTTCGGTTCCCCACTGGAACTGAACGTAGATTACAAAGGGAAGCACAGGGTGGACCTGGACGGCTCGTTCCTCGGTCTGCAGTATCTGGAAGCGATGGACATGGCCCTGACTGTTTGCGAGATCATGGATATCCCTGCAGAGAAAGTCATCGCAGCACTGAGGACGTTCAAAGGGGTCCCCGGAAGAGGGGAGATCCGTATCGAGAATGGAATCAAGTATGTGAGGGAACGCAACCCAGGCATATCCCATATGTCGGTCAGACGCACCCTCGAGACCCTAAAGATGATGAATGCTATAGACGATGCCGTCGTGATTATAGATCCGGTATCGAAGAAGGTATGCGACAAGCTGGACCGCGATCTCATAGAGGAGGTCGTGAAAGAATACGGAGCTGACCTCATCGTTACCCCGGGGGACGGGACCGAACCTGAGGTCCCTGCAGGAAAGAAGACGGTCGTCCGCATGACCAAGGAAGGATACCAATGAGCGGAGTGTTCCACCCCCGCCCCAATCCGATCGTGGCCGCCATGTACACGGCCAGGGACATGAACGTCGACGTCATAGTCATGCATGGTCCCGCAGGATGCTCGTTCATGGCATCCAGGCCCCTCGAGAACGCAGGGGTAAGGGTGGTAACATCGTCCATGAAGGACAATGATCTGATATTCGGGGGCGGACCGTCGCTCGAGAAGGCCCTCAAGGAATCCAAGGAGAGATTCTCACCGAAGACCATCGCTGTCATCGGAACATGTGCCAGCACCATCATAGGTGACGACATAAAGGCGATAATCGGCAGAGTGGATCTCGGAGATACCAACTGCTTCGCCATCGACTGCCACGGATGCATGGACAACAACACCGAAGGTGCCATACGTGCCCTGAGGGCCGGTGCCAATGCAGGCATCATACCCAAAGAGGAATACGAACGTCAGACCAAGCTTTTGAAGGCTGCTACATCCCTGGAGAAGAGCAAGGGTATGGCAGGCAGGACCTATCTGTCCCCGGCCCAGAGCCCCACCAAGCTGGCGGTCTGCAAGAAGATCAGCGAGGTCCTCGCAAAGGGCGGGAAGGTCGCTGTGGTCATGATTGCAAAGAAGGAATTGGCGTATCGCTTCGCAGATATGTTCGAAGCCGTGGATTCATCATGCAAGAAACTGGGAGGAAGCACATTCTTCGCGGCCAATCTCGATAAGAACAAAGGGCTTCCCAGGATCAGAGGCTACTGCGAGGACATCCTCAGGGACTTGGATAACGCAGGTGTGAAGATGGACGCGATTATAGGCGGACTGGATGAGTACGCCGTCATCGGCGAGGAGATGGCCAAGGCCGTCAAAGGATTCGGACCCGACCTCACGGTCGTCCTCGGAATCTGCCACGGATACCCCGCCCTCGATGAAAACTGCATACTCGTGACGGATCAGCCCCGCGAGCTGAAGAACTATCTCGACCAGGGATTCTCAGCAGTCGGCGAGGCCGGCAGCCACGGGATGGTCATGGGCGCGCATTCCATCGTCAATCTGGAGACCGCACAGACCCTCAGGGAGCTGAACGGCCTATGAAGGGATTCGTGATAGCGGGTACCGGCAGCGGTGTCGGTAAAACGTCAATCACGACAGGAATAATGTCCCTTCTGTCCAAACATCATAAGGTACAGGGATTCAAAGTCGGACCTGACTTCATCGATCCGATGTATCATTCGGTCGCCACCGGCAGGCCCTCGAGGAATCTCGATTCGTTCATGATGGACGAATCCAGGATACGCAACCTTGTAGGATATGCTTCCAAGGATGCAGACCTGTGCGTCATAGAGGGTGTGCGCGGATTATACGAAGGATTCCAGGGAGATTCGGATATCGGTTCCACGGCGAGCATCGCCAAGATGCTCGGTCTGCCTGTGGTCCTGGTGGTGGATGCAGGTTCGCTGACCCGCAGTTCCGCAGCAATCATCAACGGATTCAGATCGTTCGATCCTGACGTGAAGATCGCCGGAGTCATTCTGAACAAGGTCTCCGGATCCCAGCACTCCGATAAGCTGGAAGTCGCTATGTCCACTTACTGTCAAGGAGTTCAGGTCGCAGGCAAGATACGCAAGGACGCCGAGAACTCATTGGGACAGAGACATCTCGGATTGAACACCATACTGGACGAGAACCGCAGCGGCATCGAATCGCTTGAGAGACTTGCCGACCCTGTCGATCTGGACGTGCTCATGGACATCGCCGAGAATGCCGAAGGCGACCTTCCGGACCAATCACCTTACGTCAAGAGAGACATGCGTGCGAAGATAGCAGTCCCTTACGACGACGCATATTGTTTCTACTATCGTGAGAACCTCGAATGCCTCGGGGCTTCCGGTTTCCAAGTTAAGAAATTCAGCCCGGTGAACGGCGACGTACTGCCCGATGCTGATGCAGTGTATCTGGGAGGCGGATATCCGGAACTCCATGCGGAAGACCTCGAAGAGAACAGAGATTTCCTGGAAGGCGTGAAGAACATGTCCGATGAAGGCAAACCAATCTTAGGGGAATGCGGAGGACTGATGACCATGTGCTCAGGCATGATTGACAAAGAAGGCAAGAGGCACAGGATGATGGACATATTCGGTTGCGATTCTGTGTTTGTCAATAAGAGGCACGGACCCACATACGTCATCGCCGTTGCTAATGACCGCAACCCTCTCTTCAAAGGTCAGGTCCGCGCTCATGAGTACCATTATTCGGAAGTACAGGCCTCCAAGGACGATTATTACGGATTCTCGCTTCGCCGCGGTGCAGGCATAACAGATTTCAAAGACGGTCTGATCCGTAAGAACACCGTCGGCACATACATGCACCAGCATGCGCTGTCGACGGAGGACTGGGCCAAAGGATTCTGCGATAGACTCTGATCATGCCATCAGAGAAGGAACGAAAGCCATAATCGCGATGTAGGCTGCATACATTCCGATAAGCACCATTCCTGAGCCTCTGCCGATCCTGTTCCTGAAGCGCACCATGAGGAACATCACCACGGCGAATATCAGCATAACAGGCAGATGGAACGTCAAAGTGGATTCCGTCACCGGTATGTCGGTGAGCATGGAACCGATGGCCAGAACGAACAGTATGTTGAAGATGTTGCTTCCTACGATGTTGGCGACCGCCATGTCCGCCTCTCCGCGGCGTGATGCTATCACACTTATGCATATCTCCGGAAGAGATGTCCCTACTGCAACAACGAACAATCCGATAAGCAGATCCGATACGCCCATCAGCTCCGCCAGATCTTTTGCGCCCTGAATGAAGAACTTGGCACCGAAGTACAGAAGGACCAGACCGATTATGACCAATGCTACCAACCAATGTGGGGCAAGGGTCTCCTCGGTGACGTCCTCCTCGTATGCTTCCCTGGCCTTCTTGTCCGACCCCTTCAGCTTGAACACAACGAAGGTGAAAACGAACAGGAGGGCCATCATTATCACTCCTTCGACAATTCCAATGTAGCCGAGAAGTGCCAGCAGACACAGACCTGCCTCTACGACCAGCATCGTGCATATCTCGAGTTTCATATCCTTGTACATCGCAGCCATAGGTCCGACGATAGCTGCGAGACCGATTGCAAGACCGATGTTGGCGATATTGCTTCCCACGACGTTACCCATTATTATCTCAGGCGTATCGCTGCTGACTATCGATGTGATCGCCTCGGGAGCCGATGATCCGAATGCTAAAACAGTAAGACCGATTATGAACGGAGTGATGCCCAGACGCAGCGCAATGCCTTTGGCACCTCTGACGAGCCATTCGGAACCGAAATAGAGCATGATACAACCTGCGATTAGACTGACGATAATCCAGAACATGCTCCACCCAGGTATAGGGATTACACCCTTGTATTATAAAGCATCCATAGATGCTTAGGCACACTGTATCTTGGAATCAGACTCCATCATTCCCGCTCAGAGCGCGTTTAGAAGAGTCGTCAGAACGGCTACGTTGATGAAGTCGAGGAAAACCCCGCCTACGATCGGAACCACGAAATACGCCACGGGAGCAGGACCGTACTCGCCCATCAGTGCCTCCATGTTCGCAACTGCGTTGGGGGTCGCACCCATTCCGAATCCGGACATACCTGCGACCATAGCTGCCGATTCGTAATTCCTCCCGGTCGCTCTGAACACTACGAAGTACACGAAGAGTATCAGGATGATGGTCTGTATGACCAGCGTGAACACCATCGGTGCCGCCAGATCGGCCAGCTGCCAGAGTTTCATGCTCATCAGAGCCATGGCGAGGAACAGACTGAGCGCTACCCATCCTACGGTCTCCAGCTCCTTCATCGGAATGTCGATCTTCTTGTATTCGGCAATGTTCCTTACAATGAATGCCAGTATCATGGCCCCCAGGTACGAAGGCAGTGCTATTCCGACATCGGAGAACAGCTCATTCACGATGACACCTCCCCCCAAACATATCACTATCAGCATGACGGCCTGAAGGAAACGGTGCTGATCTATGGAAGTGTTTACCTCCTCACTGACGTTCAGTTCCTCTCCGCTCGACTCAAGATTGTGCTTCTTCACCAGATGCTTGGACAGCGGCCCTCCGATGATTCCGGCTATGGCGAGACCGAATGTCGCAGCGGCGATAGCGACTACATCCCCGCCGACGAGACCATAATCATTCACTAGGACCTCACCGTAGGCGGCTGACGTACCGTGCCCTCCGATCAGCGATATGGAACCAAGGGCGAGACCGTATTTCGGATCGAGATCGAATAACCCCACAGACATGATGCCAACGAAATTCTGGATACATATCAGAGCGAATGAAAGAATGACCATTATGATGACCATCCTCCCTCCGGCCCTCAGCATCGCGAAGGAGGCAAGGAAACCGATGGAACAGAAGAATATCCTCATGCATATCTCACGGATGGTCTCATCCATGGTCAACTCCATCAGTTCAGCAGAATGCGTTATCAGCATCACTACTGAGAAGAGAAGGCCTCCAATGACGGCTGTGGGGATGCAGATCTTTCTCAGGATCGGTATCTCCCTGACTAGGAAGATACCAACGCCTAGGACGATGGCCCCTACTGCCGCACTCTGATACATGTCTAAGGAGACCTCTAACATGCGAAGGGCATCTACGGCAAGTTTTATACTTCTATCCTTTGCTGGACAATACCGATAGGCGATTCTGTGGACCAGATCATAATTCACGTCGATATGGATGCCTTCTATGCGTCAGTAGAGGTCAGGGACAATCCTGAGCTCAGAGGGAAGCCTGTCATCATCGGCGCCCTCCCGCAGGAAAGAGGCGTGGTGGCCACCTGCAGCTACGAGGCGAGGGAATACGGCGTGCATTCGGCGATGAACGTCAAGGAAGCCTACCGCTTATGTCCGGAAGGGGTCTTCATTCACCCCAACTTCGACAAATACAGGAAGGTATCGCATCAGATCCATAAGATCTGGAACGAATACTGCACCGCCATGGAGCCCATCGCGCTGGACGAGGCATATCTGGATGTTACAGAGACTGCAGCGACGTTCGAGAAGGCGGGAGAGTTCGCCCGGACGATTAAGAAGAGAGTGCTGAATGAGGTGGGCCTGACATGCTCCATTGGTGTGGCATATTCCAAATCCGCCGCTAAGACCGCGAGCGAAGAGATGAAGCCTAACGGTTACTTCGAGATACACAGCCCCCAGGAATTCGTGGACCTCATCATCGACAGGAATGTCCGTGTGGTACCGTCAGTAGGCGAGAAAACGGCCGAGAGGCTAAACGAGATGGAGATCTACACTGTCCGCGACCTTTACGACAGAGAGATGGAGGTGATGGAGCATTTCGGGAGCCAGGGCGCTGTGCTCATGGACCTGGCCAAGGGGCTCGATGACAGGAGGGTCACTCCCTACAGACCGGAGGATGCCAAGTCCATCAGCCGTGAGATAACCTTCCAGGAGGATGTGTACGACTACGAGTTCCTGAAGGATGTCCTGTTCCTGCTGGCACTCAGTGTGGAAACCAGGGCCGGACGCTACAATCTGCACGGGAACGGAGTCGTTCTGAAGATCACGTATTCCGACATGAAGAGCATCACACGGTCCAGGGTTACCAAATCCTGCGACGATGCCTTATCGATACACCGCGAAGCCGTCGAGATGCTGAACACACTGAAGAAGAGGCCGGTGAGGCTCATCGGAGCTGGGGTGTACAATCTGACCGAACAAAAACTCAGACAGGTCACCTTGGACGAACTATTCGATACAGGTGCCGGCGGACCTAATGACAGGGAAAAGATGTTCGATAGGCTCGAGAAACGCTACCATATCGATTTCTCCAAGCGCATGGGGCAGATGGACAGATCTGATTCCCTCCACAGACTGGTGGAGGATATGAGGATACAGAGGCTCATACCCTCGGCACGAGGTCCAAGGATGGTCCCTGAATGATGGGATGCAGGTTCATAACATTCAGAGACGCTATTGTCAGAGGCAATTGTGTTAATACACAGGATACAGTTCAACGCTCATGGAGAAACTAGGAGCGAAGGCCAGCATTATCCTGATAGTCATCCTCGTGTGTCTGTGGGAGGCCATACTGCCTGTCGTCCTCTATCTCTTAGGATTGCCACTCTGGCTGGTAGTCGCAAGCGCAGCTGTCGTCGTGATCATCGGCATCGCTCTCGCATATTACGCCAGAGAGAGGTTCCATGAACTAGACGAAGGGTTGGAAGATGCTGTTAACAACTACTGAAAACATTCCCGGGAAGAAGTACGAGATCATCGGTCTGATCACCGGTAACATGATACAAAGCAAGAATATCGGAAGGGATTTCGGCCAGGGACTCAAATCCGTTGTTGGAGGAGAGCTCAAGGACTACACTAAGATGATGAACGAATCCAGAGCGATCGCCACTCAGAGAATGGTGGAGAACGCTGAGGCTGCCGGAGCGGATGCCGTCGTCTGCGTCAGATACACCACATCTGCCGTGGCCGCAGGGGCTGCCGAGATGGTTTGTTTCGGTACCGCGGTTAAGTTCATCGACTGATACAATCCTTTCTAGACCATCCTGCCCCTCCGCTGAGGGGCGGACCTTTCATCAATCATTTGCCTTCACTATCTTATTCCTAACAGCCAACGTGCATATCAGTGCGACTGCCATAATGGCCAGAGAGAACCACATGGTAGCAGTGAATCCGGCCATCATATCGATATCCAAAGGATCGGTCACAGATGAATTTGCAGCCAGACTGAAGATCAATGCAAAAAGAACGCACCCCATTGCCGATGCCACATAGTTGACCATAAGCATCAGATTCGTAGCCTCATCCTCGTAACCTGGGGTGGCATGATGGATCATGCGTGTAGGCTGTGCCGTTCCTGAGAATGCGTGCGATATGCCGAATACGATCATCGCCATGATGAGCAAAACCATATTCTGACCTATCACAGATATTATGATCATAATAATGCAGAATCCCGACCTGAATGATATCGCTGCCACCGTCGGATACTTGCATCCGTATCTGTCACACATCCTCCCCACCGGTATAACCATCAATACCATGGCCACGGACATCAGCGAAAGATAAAAACTCGATTCAGGCGGAGACATGCCCCAGTAGTCCTGAAGCAGATATGGCAGCAGATACTGGGCCCCGGCCACCACTATGGTGCACAGGAGGAACGAGGACGCGACAAGAAGATACTCCCGATTACGGAGCATCTGCGGCGCTATTATCGCCCTCCTGCTGTCTCTCCTTATACTCCAAATCAGAATCGGCAGGGAGATCAAGATCAAAACACCGCAAACCGTCTTTCCGTATTGCTGCATGTCCGGATCGCCGAGATTCTCCAGGATTGTCAGGCAGGAACCTATCAGCACCATAGCCGACAGACCCCCGATCAGTGTCGGATCCTTCTCCCTATCGGGGACCTCATCACGGGGGAGATGCTTGAGTGCCATAAAGATGATGATCGCACATATGGGGACATTGATGAAGAATATCCAATGCCATGTGGCAACACCTACGATCAATCCGCCCAGAGCAGGCCCGAGGATGAGCGCAATACCGGAAGATGCTCCGAGAACAGACATCCCCAAACCCTTACGGTCCTTGGGAAGCATCCTCACAATCATCGTTGGAATCACACAGCTCATCATTGCAGCTGCAATCCCCTGCAGAAGCCTGAACCCGACGAGCATCCAGAACGAGTTCGAGAGACCGCACATCAGCGAAGACGCCCCGAACAGGGCTGTTCCTGCTATCATGAACTTCTTGGTACGATGGTTCTTCGACATCTTTCCCAGGGGCAGCAAGAACGAAGCCAGACCGACCACGTATGCGAATACGATCCAAGACCCGTTAGACACCGAGACGTCGAAATAGTTGGTCATCGTAGGCAATGCCACAGTGACTATCGTCACATCCAGGCCGTCTATCAGACCTGCCAGGAATATCAATGTAAGGGTAAGCAATGAACCCGGAGGAAGATTATGCTTATCGTTCATTTCTTCAGACCGATTATGAATCCTACGGAATCATTGAACGGAGCAATTATCTGGAATCCTGCCAGGCACATGATGAACTCCGTAACCACCGAGCCTGATTTCAGGTTCTTGCAGGCCTCGGGAACGACCACGCACAAACCTCCTTCCCTCACATCGTGCATCGATTTGTACATATGCCTATACCTCTCCTCCGCAGTGGTCTCCCCGCACTCGGCGAATATCACTCCATCGAAGATCTGCCAGTCTGTCATCCTTTCGACCTTTCCATTCTTAGCGACGTATTGACCGTCATCCTTGACGATAAGAGTCTTCCTGACAGGATCCACCTGCTTGAGTATCATCGAGAGGTCAGTCTCCAGTTCGCAGCCTTCGACCTTCTCTCCGAGCGTATAGAACAGATGGAAATAGTTGGATTCTATGAGATGTATGAGCTCATAATCCTTCATCAGCTCTCCGTAATCCGAATTGGCCATCTTGATGGTGAGCGGACTCGTTTCAAGATCGACGGTCCTCTTGTAATCCGATATCCCGTCCAAACCGAAGAAAAGCAGCTCTCTTGCGCTGCGGACCATATTGCTGATAACAAACGTCGGCAAGAAGCTGCCTTTGAAATCCTCGGGGACAATCATCAGCTTCATTAGCGCATACTTCCTCGGACTGTACGGCTTATGCATCATCCTGTCGAAGCTGAACGGGTGGAAATAAGACTCAATGGCCAGATCCGTGAGGTGGTATCCCAGAATCTCATCGAGATATGCGTGTGTCATGGCAAGACCTATGGGGCGTGCGTTAGTCTCGATAAGCACAGGGCCCTTCGAATCCACTTTTATCTCCGAGTGGCAGAGACCCCATTTCATGCCTACCGCATCCAATACCGCATAGGCGTACTTTATCATCTCGTTGTGTCCGGGCTCCAGATCCTTGACCAGTCTAGAATAGTCGTATGCCAGCGTTCCATCTTCGGAACGTATCTTGGAATAGACCCATACATCGGTGAGCATATGGCGGCCGTCACAGCTGAGAGTATCGACGATATATTCTGTACCGCCGATATATTCCTGGATGAGGATATCGGCATCCAATTCGCCTTTGTACGTTCTAGAGGATTTCATCACCTTGTAATGCTCGACCGCATCCTCTACGTTGGAACATATCTTCAGACCGACGGTGGCTGCGGATTCCGCGTACTTCATCACACATCTATCTAGATCGTTCTCTTTCCAGAACTTCCTGATATCGTCCTCAGCATATACATGGGCGCTTTCAATCCTTCTGATACCGGCCTTCCCCAATGCCTCGTACATCCCGGCCTTGTTGCAGCGGTAGTGTGTGGTGCGGTCATCGTTGCCTCTCAGACCCAATACCCTGTTCATGCGATCCGCAAGACGTACTCCGTACTCCGACCCAGGGAATACAGCAGCTATGTCGTATTTCTTCAGTCTAGCAACGAATGCCTCGAAATCCGGGCCCTCATCGATGTATTCCACTCTGTCCGCGTATCTCTGGGCCACCATCTCACGGTAGTGGACAAGATCCTCGGTAAATTCCGACATGTATACATTGACGATCAATGGCTTGAATCCACGGGATATTATCTCGTCGACATACAGAATCCCCGAAGAGACACATTCGACGACCGCTATGTACTTCATGCCAGCATTATTGACTCGTATGTATAATAGAAGTATGGGGACATCAACGACTACTGTTGACTAAGCCACCTTCCGCAGAATGGATTATTAACTTATCTGCAAATGCATATCCGATGTGGACCGGAATAGATCTGCTGTTCTTGCTTCAGGACATCAGAGTCGAGATGCCTGACTTTATCTCGCAGATATATCTGTGGATCTCGAGCGTGGAGCTCCAATACTTCATACCGGTCCTGATCATGGCCTTCCTGCTCTGGTGTTATGGACATAAGGAGGCCGAGCTGGTGATGCTGAACTTCGGATTCTCGAACATGGTCGGATACCTCACCAAATACATCGTCCAGCAGCCCCGCCCATGGGTGTTGGATCCTACTCTTGATCCGGATCCCGCGGCTAAGAGTGAGGCCCACGGCTACTCGCTTCCCAGCGGCCATACTACATCCGCCGTATCCACCTTCGGGACATTGGCTTGGATATTCCGCCATCATTTCATTTCCGTAATCGGCATTACCATATGCATACTGGTACCATTCTCCAGGATGTTCTTCGGAGTCCACACCCCTCTGGACATCATCGTGGCTATTATCGTAGTCCTTGTCGTAAGCTTCGTGAACTTCAAAATTCTAGAGATCTCGTATCAGAGTCCCAGGAAC
Source organism: Thermoplasmata archaeon (assembly GCA_015063235.1). Taxonomy (GTDB): domain Archaea; phylum Thermoplasmatota; class Thermoplasmata; order Methanomassiliicoccales; family Methanomethylophilaceae; genus Methanoprimaticola. Next base: position 17,071 of record SUSW01000035.1, read on the forward strand.
CGTGTCTATGTTCTCGTCGGATATGCCGTTACAGCCCTTATAATGTCGCTCGTATGCGACTATTTCGCAGGGAAGATGTTCTCCAACAAGATGTGCGGATTCTGCATAGCTGTGCCTATATGCATCCTGGTCAAAGAGAGGTATCTGAATTATGAGATGCCGGCGATCCCGCTTAAGGAACATTTCAAAAGAGCTCTTCCGGGCCTGATCATCAGCTTTGCCATCATGGAGATGATCTACCGCATGATGACATCCAACGGCTCTACCATCGGACTGACCGTGGTCATCGTGTTCATTATCCTTGTATATCCATTCATCCTCAAGAAATGGGACGAAAGGAATGCGGCAAAGACTGAAAGCAATCAGTGAAAAGGACGGATACCTCTTCATCCTATACAGTGGCCGACACCAGCATGACACCGATGAGAGCTTTCAGCAAGTATGGCTGAACATCGTTGCCTTCCGAGTGCTAGGTTCCATCCCACTCCGCTATCAGGATGACAGATTCATCGATGATAAGTTTAAGCCAATTGGCCAGAGATAATTATCGAACACTGTAATCCAGAGAGCAGAATTGTTATTAATTTAACGCACGTTACATTCTTATGTATGCCAGGAGAAGGCCGATCGTAGCTGTGATAGTTGTCGCATTGATAGCTATCGGCGTAATGATATGTGTTCTCGCCGTGCCGAAGAACGGTCCGGATACCATATTCGATACGAGACTGAGCGATGACGGCAGATTGGTATACATAGACGTGAAAGGAGACTATCGTTTCAATCATTACCTTGAGCACGGCTCATCCGATGTGAATCTGGGCGATTTCTACGATTATCTGAGAGATAATATCACCTGCGGGAAGCCGATAAACGGGGTCAATCCTGTGAACTGTTCGGCGTTCGAGGCGAGCAATTCCGACGGATCTGGATTCCTCGTGGGCAGGAACTTCGATTTCAGATACTCGATGCCCGGAGTCGTGTACACCCATGCTGACGGGTGTTACAGATCGATGAGTCTTGTGGATATGAGAATGTTCGTTGATACCGATGAGGAATACAGCAAGATCGCCACCGATGTCAGACTTAATGCCGCACCGTACATCCCGTTGGACGGCGTCAATGAGAAGGGAGTATTCGTATGCGTCAATATGGTGCACTTCGGCGATGTCATGGACATGAAGGGAAAGACACCGATCTTCGCGACGTCCGCACTCAGACTGATCCTCGATAAGGCCGATTCGACGGAATCCGCGGTCAGGCTGGTGGAGAATTACAGTCTGAAGTCCGATGTCTGCTACCATTTCTTCGTCACGGACAGGACAGGCGATTCAAGGTCGATCGAGGTCATCGACGGCAGGATCGAGTCGACACCCACGGAGCTGATGACCAATCACTACATCTTCCCCGATACCGGTGTCCCGGTTTCGGAGAACAGCAAGTACAGATATGACATCATCAAAGCATCCCTCGATTCGTCGGACATCATGGATGACGATCAGGTAAGGGATGTGCTCAACTCCGTCAGGCAGGACGACCCCGACCTGGTGCATTACACCAGATGGTCAGTCGTATATGATACGGAGGAATTGTCCGCAACAGTCTATCTGCGTTCCGGCGACTCGATGGATTATGCCCATCCGTTCCATCTGAGGCTCATCGAAGCATGACCGCTTCTCCTGCACGGCGGCGGCCGATACAAGTGTCAGCACCGGCAATACGATGACAGGGATCATAGCAAATCACAGGAGGCACCGATATGATGGCTGCCGCAATCAGATCAAGATACTTCGCTATAAGGGTCTGGTGGACAGTCCCCGGAAAATGGCGGACAGTGACCGTAAAAGAGTGAAAATCCGATGGTTTCGAACTTTAGGGATCCGGATAGAAGAAATGAGTGGACAGGGCGAGATTCGAACTCGCGGCCTCTACAATGCCAATGTAACGATCTTCCAACTGATCTACCTGCCCAGAGGATAATCGAGGATATACTTTCTGTAATTAAAGGTTTGGATTAGGCAGGTGCTCAGCACTTGTCGAATCTGTATTCTTCGCCCTCGATCTTTGTAGGATACTTGTTGTTGACACATGCCAGGCAGAGATCCTCGGCCTTGAATCCGAGAGCCTCCACAAGACCTTCCAGACTGATGTATCCGAGACTGTCGGCACCGATGATCTCGCGGATCTCATCGATCGTATGCTTGTTGGCGATGAACTGATCCCTGGTCTTCATGTCAACACCGTAGAAGCAGGGTGCGATGACCGGAGGACATCCGATACGTACGTGGACCTCCTTCGCTCCTGCATCCCTCAGCATCCCTATGAGGATCTTCAGTGTGGTTCCCCTTACGATACTGTCGTCGATGATCACGACCCTCTTATCCTTAAGGACGGACCTGATCGGAATCATCTTCATGGATACCGCAGTCTCCCTCAGCTTCTGCTCGGGAAGGATGAATGTCCTTCCTGCTGCACGGTTCTTCATGAATCCCTCTTCGTAGGGTATTCCGGCCTCGATGGCGAAACCTATGGCATGCGCACGTCCGGAATCCGGGATGGGCATGACGAAATCAACGTCCGCCGGACACTCCTTTGCAAGTATCCTTCCGATATCCCTGCGGACATCGTACACGGTCCTTCCGTCTATGACTGAATCCGGCCTGGCGAAGTATACCCACTCGAACATACAGTGCGCAATGGGGTGCTCCTTCTCAGGCGGTGTGAACTTGTATCCATTGTAGGAGATCTCGCAGATCTCTCCGGGCTGGACATCCCTTACCACCTCTCCCTTGAGAGCTTCGATGGCGGAGCTCTCCGAGACGAGGACGTATCCGCCATCCAGTTTCCCCAGGATGAGCGGCCTGAATCCGTATCTGTCCCTGAATCCGAAAGTCCTTCCGTTTATGGTGAAAACAACGGAATAGGCGCCGTCGAGCTCGTCCATGATCTTGTGGACTGCCTCGATAGGATCATTGTCGACTAGATACATTCCAAGAAGCTTGAGGATGAGTTCGCTGTCGGAACCGGTGAAGAAGACCCAACCCTCCTTCATGTACTTCTCTTTCAATTCTTTATAGTTCGTGAGCTCGCCGTTGTGTGCTATTGCGATCTCACCAAAATTAGTGGTCACATTCAGAGGCTGTGTATTCTCATAGCCTGATGCGCCCATAGTGGCGTATCTGACGTGGCCGATCCCGGACTTACCGGGTAAGGTGGAAAGGGAATCCGACGGTATGGCAACGTTCACGAGACCAGGGCCTTTGACTGTCCTATTGGCCGCCCCGTTGTATACCGAGATTCCCGCACTTTCCTGTCCGCGGTGCTGTATAATCATTAAGGCCGTGTATAGATCCGACGCGACGTCGTAATCAGCTGAAATCGCAACTACGCCGCAGCTGTGGTTCGGTCCGGCCATTTCAGATCACTCGCGGAGTTTTGCCCAAGCGTATGTTCTCATCTTTGCGGTCTTTCCGTATCCGCATGAAGCGCATACTCCCTTCCTTACGTGGTATGCGCGCTTTCCGCACCTACGGCAGGGTATGTGTGTCTTGTACTTGTTGTGTCTTCCCTGTGCGGGTGTACCTGCTCCTGACATTTCAATCTCTCCTGTTTTATTGTCCCCGCGGACAATCCGCCTCCAGGATTTCCCCCGTTCAGAGAACGTTCAGGGTTACCCCAAGGTGGTAACTTTGGACACCTATAAGCATAATATATTTTAAGGTATCGAGACGGCCACTCCTTCAGAAACTCTGTACATCTGAAGTCCGCCGACATTCTGGACTCCCCGCGTATGCCACTTGACGATGACATCATACCGTCATCGCACATCCCCTATTTGACTCTGCAGATGGTCAGACGGCCCGTCTTGAAAAGACGATAAGTCTGAATGTCCAACAATAAGCCTTTTAAACAATCACACAAGTCTTAGTGTTGACCAAATTCAGGTGATGATTTCAATGAACAATGCGAATTGCGAAATGAAAATGCCCAAGAACTATGTGGACATGTCCCAAGCTGAATTGGCATACGACGGCGGATGGAGCTGGAGCAAATTCCTCACGGCCGTCGCTATTGCAGGTGTGGCCATTGTGGCAATCGGTGGCGCCCTAACAATCGGCGGAGTGATAGCTTCGTCCGGTGCACTAGCGGCCTCAGGGCTTTACACCATCGGAGGGGGTTTGGCCGTAGGAATAGGCGGCTTAACAGCTTTGCTTGTTGTAACCGCCCCAGAAGCCAAAAATGACAAAATGTGGTCGTCAGGATCATCAGGACAGGCATGACATAACAGGTCCAGAAACATCCCTACCAGAATACAGTACGGCACTGCCGGCGCAGTGCTGTACTACCTTCATTTTATCAGAATACGTGTTCCAATTCACACAAAGGCACCTATTGCCGGTGCATCGAGACGGTCCATGTCGTAGAATATGATCGCCTCCCTCACACCTTCAGCCCCGACTCCCGTACCCTGGAAATGGTCGAGCATGGACATCCTCCACAGGAGATCCATGACGGTGACGGCCATACTGCCGAAATATGCGTTAGTCATATCATCCTCATAACCGTTCTGGTCCATCATCGAGAATACGCTGCCCATAAAGCTGTCCCTCTGGTTGAGAACGTTGACATAATCCCTCAGGACTTTGACTCCATCCTCGTCCGGGACTTTCAGCTTAATGGATGCCGCATCGGCCTTGCCTTTGCTATGCATCTCGCCGTCGTCATCCATGACGAACCATTCTATCTGACCTCCCTTGGCCATGAACATGTTCCAATTCCACCCCTCATCGCAATACACGGGGACGCTCAGGGGATCATTAGAGGACATCGAATCCATCGCCAGCTCCATCCCGGCCTCCTGGAGGGATTCCATATCGAGATGCGTCTCGGGATGCGTACCTGACAGAGCCATCATCGGCTCTATCGCAGACATATCCATGATACGGCTCAGATATGCCAGATCGGTGAACATGGATACATTCTCAGCAACCTGCATACGCAGCATGGAAGGATCTTGGTATACGCCTGCTTCCTTGCAGTTGGCATAAAATTCCCTGTATACCTCCTTGGATTCTGCCAAGGCCTCCTCTATCCTGGGGCCTGCGGCCTTGATGAGCTCCTTGGCCTCGGACTGGGCATCGTTGCCCGTTCCGTACCATGCACCCCTGCACGACAGATCCAATTCCACCTTGATCTTATCGCTCGCGTAGATATGGTACGGGAACTGCCTGCAGTACGCTGTCCTGTGGTCATAGACCTTGCATCTCCTGTTCTCCAGGAAAACACAGGAACCGCATCCCTTCTTGAGAGCAAGAGCATTGTACGGCTGGGGACCTTTGGTCCTTACCAGGAACTGAGGGTAGTTCTTCTTGAAGAACGGACGCTCCTCGGGAAGCACCTCCGGCTGACAGAGACAGCACATTCCACATTGCTCCGGACATGACACCAATTTGCCTGTGACCTCAGAATAATCCACCTCGTAATCAGCCATAGATATCGACCCCTCTCTGCTCTCCGCAGAACTCTGCTCCTTCGACCTGTACCTCTCCTCTGATTATTACTGTATCGGGGAATACTGCTTCCTTTCCAGCATATTGAGTGTGGCCGCACTTGCTGTGAAGCCTCTTTGGGTCTATCTGAGTAACACTTCTGAGATCGAAAATAGCAAGATCTGCATCCATGCCCACGGATATGTTCCCTTTCGGCAACGAGAATGCCTCTCCCGGCGCTATAGCACCCATCCTGACGGCCTGCGATAGCGGTATCATGTTCTTGCGGACCATGTTCATGATTATCGGCATCGTGGTCTCCACACCGGGCATTCCGCCGGGGGCAGAATCGAAATCCTGGCTCTTCTCCGCCAGGGTGTGCGGGGCGTGGTCCGTGCCTATCATCGTGAATTCGTCCGCAAGGAACCTCTTGAACAGAGCATCACGGTTCTCCAGCGTACGAAGGGGAGGATTGACCTTGTAGAAGGCATCCTTGTTGCGATCGACCTCGAACATCATGTGGTGCATGGTCACCTCGGTGGTGAATCCGGCAGCCTTCGCCAAATCGAGTCCCTCCGAGGTCGTGACGTGACAGATGTTGATCTTCTGTCCGGAGAAGTGCTTGGCCAATCTCCTGATGGCATTGAGCTCTGCTTCAGCCGGACGGTTCCTGAGATGGTCTCTGGTGCATTTCTCGGGTTCCTTCAATATCAGAGAATCGTCCTCGGCATGCACACTGACCCTCTTTCCGGTCGCCAACGCATCCCAGACCGCAGGCACCAGCTCGCTGTCGTCATTGAGGAGGATGTTGCCTGTGGTGGAGCCCATGAACAGCTTGAATCCAGGAACGTACTTCGCGATCATCGCTGCATTGGTCTCAGGGGTTATCGCTGCGAACAGGCCGTAATCCACATATGACCTTCCCTTCAGATGGGCCTTCTTATCCATCAGGGTGGTCGAATTGTAAACCGCAGGTTTGGTGTTGGGCATATCAAGCACCGTGGTAACACCTGCGTGCACCGCTGCCATGGTACCTGTGGAGAAATCCTCCTTCTGAGTCATACCTGGATCTCTAAGATGGACGTGCGGGTCCACGAAACCCGGGAGCACGGTCATGCTTGTTCCCAGCTCTATCCTCCTCTCTCCTCCGGACACGTAGCTGCCTACGGCTACGATCTTTCCCTCGTTTATCCCAATCTCGGTATATCTGAGTTCACCACCGACGAACGCTCTTCCCATCAGGACAGTCTCTATATCCATGGTCACTCTGCACACTCTTCGGATACCGCTTTAGCGGTCTTTTTCTTCTTATTCTTGGCAGGACAGTCCTTGTTATTCATGCATGCAGTCTGCCTTGCATTGAATTCGGTTTCATTGGCTGCCTTCTTGACATACTCGGGAAGCGGAGAGTTCTGTATAAGAGCGGATAACCCCGCCAGGAACTCGAGCCCTGCCATCATGAAATGCCTCTGCACATCCGAATTCGCCAAAGCCTCCGCCGTCTCCCTGAAGAACCTCTCACCCCTTATCTTGGTCAGCTCGGCGGCAGCGGCAGGCATCCTGAAAATGTCCTCTCTGCGGCTAGACATAATCCGCTCGATGAAATCCCTGTTATCGCTGACGAATCTATCCAAATCCTCGTCCGTGACCATGTCATTCCCTCTTGAATTTGATAATGAGTTCATCGTCTATGAAATCTGCGCCCAGGATCTGTGACGATATGAGTGAATCCGGGAGATGGATGTTGCGCTTCTGGCTTCCCACATGGACCACCAAAGATGTAGCGTCGACCCTGAAAAGCTCCACCTGTGCCGCTTCGACGAAAGGCATCTTCATCACCAGCAGATCGATACCATTCTCATAGCGGAAGCTCATTGGACTCTCGTCGGAATACGGCTGCGTAGGATCCGAATCCCCGTAGATCTCATTGGCCATTGCGGCGAGCATCGGAATCCCCTTGAGCTCGGTGTGCCTCAGATGGCACATCTTTATCTCCATGGGATCGAAAGCATCATGAATCTCCTGCAGATGGTGCTCCTGCTCCACCGCTTTATCCCTGAAAGGAGGTGTTACTAAGATGTCGTCGGGGAGGACCTTGTTCACAAGGAGCATATCCACGTTCCTGTTGTATAGACTGAGATAAGTGTAAGCGCGCATGGTCTCCTTGATAACCATATGCTCCGGATTCAGAACGAGCCTAACCGTGGTGCATTTCGGATCATCCAGTGTCACGCTGACGCTTTGGAATGTGTCCTTAAGCCTGTCCACCGTGTCCATCACTTCCGATGACGGAAGAGGCACCGATGACAGCTTTCCCACCGTCGCACGCGCCAATGCCATCAATTTCTTGAACGTTCCGTAGAACCTCATCACATACCAATTGGCAGCCTCCGGAAGACTGAGCAATCTCAGGGTCTCTCCGGTCGGTGCCGTATCCATCACTATGACGTCGTAACTGTTGTTCTTTTGGAACTGGTCCACATAGAACAGAGCGGAAATCATCTCCATCCCCGGGAATATCGCCATCTCCTCAGCAGTGATGTTGCCCATTCCCTGCGATGTCATGAATTCAACGACGTATTCCTGGATGTCGGACCACTTGGTCTTCATCTCATGGATGATATCGATCTCGAAGGCATCGAAGTTCTCGGACACCTTGTGTATCTCCGTCCCCAGATCAATTCCCAAAGAATCTCCCAAAGAATGTGCGGAATCTGTGCTCATCAGCAATGTGCGGTAGCCTAACTGTGACAACCTGTATGCCGTGGCAGCGGATGCGGACGTCTTTCCTACACCGCCTTTCCCGGTGTAAATGATGAGCCTCATGGTTCAGAGACTATAATTGAAGTATATCCGTATTTCTGAATGATCATCGTACCAGCAGAAGCAACGTTCCAGCAACGATTCCCGCCAACCCTATGGCGCTCTTCTTCGACAGCTTCTCCTTGAACACCAGATATGCGAAGGCCACGGTCACCAGGATGCTGAGCTTGTCTATCGGTATGATGACGCTGGCCGGACCGTCCTGAAGGGCGGCGAAGAAGAACATCCACGAAGCGCCTGTGGCGAGACCCGATGAGATGATGAACATCTTGTCCCTGTTGGTGAGACCGTGCATCTTATCCTGCTTGTGGGTGGCGTAGATCATCACCCAGGACATCACAAGGACCACCGCGGTACGGATCGCCGTTCCGAGGTTGGAATCTATGCCTTCCATACCCATCTTGCCTAGGATCGATGTCAGTGCTGCGAAGACAGCCGAACCTATCGCGAACAGCAGCCAACCGGAGTTAGTGGTCTTGACCTCCGTCACATCCTTCCTCTCTATCATCAGCATGGTTCCGATCAGGATCAGAGCAACCCCGAACGCACCCCACACGGATAACGTCTCACCGAGGATTACTATCGCCAGTATGATCGCCAGGACATTGCTGGACTTATCCACGGGGACGACCTTGTTGACATCTCCTATCTGAAGTGCCTTGAAGTAGCATAGCCAGGACGCACCTGTTGCCAATCCCGATAGTATGAGGAAAACCCAGCCCTCGGAAGTGATGTCCCCCAGCTGTTCATAGGACCCGCTGATCGCCACTATGGTCCATGCAAAGAGCAGTGCTACGACCGTACGGAATGCTGTGGCCACCGTAGAATCCACATTCTGGAGTCCGCACTTCGCCAATATGGATGTCAGACCTGCAAAGAATGCAGAGCAGATGGCGAAGATCAACCACATAGCGATTGGAATGTATGAGGATGTTAAAAATTATGGTGCCGGGAATGGGGTTCGAACCCATGACCTTCGGATTTCCCTGGAAGAGGTCTAATTGACCAGAACCCTATGAGTCCGACGCTCCACCAGGCTGAGCCACCCCGGCCTTAAATCGGACATCGGATTGTTCATTATAAACGTTGCTATGGAGGCAATACATCTGATTATTGTACTTTCAAAGACCAGAGCATAACAATACATTTGCAGAGCACCGATTACAGTCGATCCTGTTTAACCGCATTGCATGTAGAGCATGTGCAGCATCAGTAAAAAAAATTTGACGGATGAGGAATCGCTACCGGCAGTTCAATCCTATCTGAGAACGCGGATTAATTCCTCGATATCTTGAATTTCTTCCTGGATAGCAGTTCAAATCCTCCGAATGACATCTGATTTCAGAGTTTGAACCATAGCATCGGGACACCATGAGACTGTTTCACACAAATTGAGAATTAGATGGCAACATTTATTAATGAAACAAAAACAGTATAGGAATCGTAGGGATTCACCCTAGGAGGTTACATGATGGAGAACGCTACAAGTAAGATGGTCATGCCGACCGATTACGTAGATATGACGGAAGCAGACATGGCGTACACCGGCAGTTTCAGCTGGAACAAGTTCTGGAAAGGGGTCATGATAGCCGGTTTCGCTATTGCAGTCGCTTCAGGTGTTGGAGGTATAATAGCTATAGGCGCAGGAGCGACTACCGCAACAGTTGGTGTGTTCGCTACTGTCGCCGGAGCGGCTGCTGTCGTCGGCTTTGTGGGTCTGATGGGATACAGTGACACAGCCAGCCCTAACCAAGGATGAGTATAACTATCAAAATAGAATAACATACATCCTGATCTTCAAAAAGAAACTGGATTATTGAAACCAAACAATCAACAGGTTTTGGGGCGGGGAGACCCGCCCTCGAAACCATAACAGCGATTTTTAGAACTTTAAGCGACCAAACAGAACAATACGTCTGGCCGTTTTGTCCTGCTCGTTTCGGCCCCTCGTCTCGGGACCTTCGAAAACCATAGGTAGAATCCAGAAATTATTCTTCCCGTTTGTTCATTTTCGGCCGGATCGACAGCCAGCAGACTTTTTCACTAGCTCCCTTGCTTTTCAGAGAGTCGCCTAAACTCCAAGAACAAGATGCTTGAATTTCAAAAATAGTACAGAATCGGAAGAAAAGAGTTTAAGTCCCGGCGAACCGGGACGATGGAAACTCACTCGGAAGCTTCCTCTACAGGAGCCTCTTCGGAAGCCTCTGCTGCGGGCTCTTCCTCTGATGCTTCCTCTGCTGCGGGCTCTTCCTCTTTGGGCTCTGATCCGACCATCTCATCTGCTGAGAAGACGGCCTCGGGCTCACCCTCGCCGAACTCAAGGACCTCTGACTTGCGGACCTCGATTCTCTTGATGGGAATGACGACGTGACAGGCCTTTGCCAAATCCCTGGACATGTTTCCGGAGATGATGGACTTGACGACCTCTGAGAGAGTCATTTCCTTACCCATGTTGACGAGTGTCTCGGAGATGATTGCTCTCATCCCCTCTTCCTGTGAGGACTGGATACGCCTGTCTGCGATGGACATGGTCTTGACCCTGTACTTGAATCCGTCCTTTGTGTAGAAGTCTACGACATGGTCGGTCTTTGTCTTTCTCCTGCGGGTCAGCCTCCTGACGTAATCGCTGGTGAGATCGTGTCCGACGAAGACTGTCTTGGCATCCAATCCCTCGACCGCGTTAACCTTGAACTTTAGCTTGATGTGCATCTTGGAGAAGTCTCCGGTAAGATCCTGTACGGTGACCTCGACTGTACGTCCGATCACATACTCGGGATCCGCTGAGGGTGTGTCTCCGATCTCTGCCTCGTTGAACATCTTGGGGGCGTGGACCTTGTACCACTCCTTCGCCTTCCACTTGTCCTTCACCTTACGTGCTACTTGTGCTCTTGCCATAATGACACCTTTTACTGAATCGGCGATTATATGGTCATATTAAAAGATATGTTGGTTCTTGTACCACATATATTAAAATTTAACTCGAAATTACTTAGAATTAATCCAATAAGGACCTTGTTTCAAAGTTGATATAACGGAAAAATAAGGGAGGTTTCCCTCCCAATGAGTTTTACTTCTTTCAGAGTGTCACAGGGGTGATGTGAGTGGACAGAGCAAGGTCCTTCGCATCCATTCCCATTGCGAGACCGAGGAGCTGTGAAAGGTGGAGGACAGGGATAGCGTATCCGAGGTCCTTCTGTACTCCGTCGAACTGGAGGTGACAGAACGGGCAGACATCGATGATGTACTGTGCTCCGGACTCCTTCATGTTCTCGAGGTTGGTCTCTGTGAACTTCTTAGCGACGTCACCGAATGCAGCCTTGAGTCCTCCTCCTGCTCCGCAGCAGAGTGTCTTCTGCTTCCTGGGCATGGACTTGGCTCCGGTTGCCTCGATAAGGTCATCGAGAATGTGGGGGTTCTCGGGGTTGTCGACCTGCTTGATCTCGCTGGGCTTGAGGAAGTGGCATCCGTAGAATGCTGCGACCTGATAGTCCAGGGGCTTTGTGACTGCTGCCTTGATCTTCTCGACTCCGACCTCGTTATAGAGGACCTCTGCGAAGTGGTGAA
>SUSW01000036.1 GCA_015063235.1 Thermoplasmata archaeon
AACATGACCGGAGATTTCATCAAGATCAAATGTCCAGACTGCGACAACGAGCAGATCGCTTTCAAGAAGGCAGCGACCAAGGTCACCTGCCACGTCTGCGGTGCCACACTCATCGTCCCTAAGGGCGGAGTCGGAGACATCAAAGGCGAGATCATTGAGGTAGTCAACTGATGTCAAGGGTCAGGGGACTCCCGGAAAACGGCGAACTCGTAGTTTGCACCGTTAAAAGCGTGAAGAACTTCGGAGCTTTCGTCACTCTCGATGAGTACGACGACAAAGAGGGATTCATTCACGTCAGGGATGTTGCCACTGGCTGGGTAAAGTACATCAGAGACTTCGTCAGAGAAGGCCAAAAAATCGTCTGTAAAGTTCTGGGCGTGGATTCAACCAAAGGTCACATTGACCTTTCCTTAAAATCAGTCAATGAACATCAGAAAAGAGAAAAGATTCAGCAATGGAAGAACGAGAAAAAGGCTGAAAAGCTCCTCGAGATCGTTGCTGAGAGGATGGACATTGACATCGACACGGCATACAAGCAGTTCGGAGAAGAGCTGCTTGATGCCTACGAGACACTGTACGGTGCCTTCGAATCCGCGGTCGCCTATCCCGATGATTTCCTTTCGGAATTCAAGGGTGAGTGGACCGATACTTTTATGGAAGTTGCCAAAGAGAACGTCGCTGCACCCACGGTGCAGATCGATGGTATTCTCGAGATGAGCTCATCGGCACCCAATGGGATGGAGCTCATCAAGAACGCACTTATCGCTGGTCTGGATGCAGCCGACAGCACAGGTGTGGAGATCACTTGTGTCGGATGTCCCAAATACAGAGTCGTGGTCACGGCTGCCGAATACAAGGAAGCCGAGGACATCATGAAGACAGTCACGACGACCGCTATCAACTCACTCACATCGAACAACGGCACTGCAGTGCTGAAACGTGAGAGCAAGTGAGATGAAATCAGAGATCCGTAAGTGTAAGAGTTGCGGCAGATACACCTTATCGGCTATATGCAAGAATTGCGGAGCTGAGACCGTCTGTCCGGTGCCTCCGAGATACTCGCCGGATGACCGTTTGGGGGAGTACCGCCGCAGGTCCATAATTGAGGAGTATGGAGAGAATGGCAAATTTAATCACTTATGACTGCAGACCGGAATTCCATAATGTCATTTTCATCGAGGGACTGCCCGGCGTCGGGAACGTTGGCAAGATCGCTGCGGATTTCATAAGCTATAAACTGGACTGTAAAAGGCTTGCCACCATCATCAGCAGCGACCTCCCTCCTCAGGTGTTCATCGATGAAAACAGCTGCATATACAGTGCCAACAACGAACTCTGGTATGCTAAGGATGTCAACGGATATGATATAATATTCCTAGAGGGAGAGTTCCAGGGTTCAACTCCCCAGGGTCAATTCAACCTCTGCAAATTCATCTTTGATAAGATCATCAGGTACGATCCGAAGCTTATAATCACTCTCGGAGGTTACGGTCTCGGAGAGATCGTTGAAAGCCCTCGTGTGATAGGTGCAGTCAACGATTCCAAACTGAAATCGAAATTGGAGAAATGCGGAGTCACATTCGTTCCAAGCGAGCCTCAGGGCGGCATAATCGGTGCGGCCGCCATGTTCATGAGCCTGGCCGACGAATATGGGATCGATGCGGCCTGCCTGATGGGCGAGACCTCCGGATTCTTAGTGGATCACAAAAGTGCCAGCAATGTAGTCGATGTTGTCTGCAAGCTGCTTGGGATCGAAATCGATACCTCCGAGATGAACGATGAAATCAAACAAGTGGAACAGATCAATCAGGAAGTACAAGCCCTTTCGGAAACCAAACCAGAGGACTTATCCTACTTCCGCTGAAAGCCTCTCAGAATATCTGATTCAAGGCTATAAACAATCGACCAATGCGTTTTTATAATGCCTACGCATCCCCAAGTTTAAGTCCCCACTTAGCTCAGACTGGCTAGAGCGGCTGACTGTAGAGTGTTTTCGGATGAAACCGATACAGCCGCTGAAATCAGCAGGTCCCCTGTTCAAATCAGGGAGTGGGGACCATCCTTATCCAGCATCTCCGGCGAATTCCAAAATAACAAAAACAGGGAAAAGCCTATTTTTGGGATTTTTATTCCGATAGGAATATCCTTCTCCAGGAGGCTCTGACGTGTCTGTTTTCGACACGATGGAGCGTTCCAAGCTCCAGGAGATGGTCCTCTCCGGGGAGATCGATTCCGACTGCTTGCTGAAGGATCTGGTCCAGTGGGTGACCCTCGTCTACTACAACCTGTTCGCCAATCTCGATACGGGGGAACATCGTGCCTGTCCCGTATCAAGGAGAGGCAACGCCGCATACGCTTTACGTCAGTCTTTCAAGAAATCGATGTTAGCTAAGCTGATCAAGAAATCTACCATCTCTAAAGAAACCTCTTCCGGACTCTTCTCGCATCTCTTCTTCCTGACCCTCACGATCGATCATGATACGATGTCCCGTGATGAGGCCAACAGATTCATCACGACCAAAGGCAAGGGAATCAGCAGATTCTTCGCACGTCTGGAGAAGGCCTTGGACGGCGGATATTCCAAGGTCATCGTGAAAGAGTCCACCACTTCCGGGTATCCTGCGGTGCACATCATCCTCCACCTGGAGAGGCCTCTAAAGATCAAGTGGCATAGGAAGAGCCGTTCCTATCGTCCGGATCCTTCCGACCCTTACACCCGTTCCATTCTCGCCAAGCTCAAGAACCTCGAAGATTGGAACTCCAAGAGCCCCATCTGGGGACAGGGGTTCATCGACATCTACGGATTCACCAACGACAACCTGCAGATGAAAGGATACTCCAATCCCATCAACTACATCGCCAAATACATCTCCAAATCCCTCGACCTCCAGGACATTCCCGATCTGGAGAAGTACGAGAAGGTGTCGGAGCTGCCGGAGAAGTATCGCACAAAGATCTGGACCGTCCTCAACAATCTCATTTGGAACTCCCAGACATGGGTTATATCCAAGTCCTTCAGGGAGGATCTGAAGAAGATCAAGGAGAAGATCGAGAAACTGAAATCCCGTTGGTTCTTCGTTGATACGGTCTCAGTGGACAACCCCAGATTGTATCAATGGATGGGGTGGGATCTCGATGATCTTCCGCCGGATATTGCTCTAGCACTCAAGTTCAATCCGAAGATTACTCCGCCAAGAAAGGTCGTGATAATGTGATTCCCATGCGTTACAAAATCTGGTTTACAACTCGGATATCCAACACCCTCAGCTACATCTATCAATTCATCAGCTTCATCGTATTCAGGTTATCAAGCTGCATCCTCTATCTGCTCCTGGTCGTCTCTGAGAGGTTCTATTCCTACTCATACAGCCATTATAACGCATACAGGAATAAGGCTGACTTCTGCAGAACTCACACCTATTACCTCAGGGACGGTTACGGAAGGAGATTCAAGATTTACAGAAATCCAGATACTTTCGATCCTAAATACTGTCGTCCTCCTCTGCCCCCTCGCAGGCTGAGATGGTACCGATATTCGGAACAGACAATACTTCTATCCAAATAATCAGGGCCAGGCCACGCGGCGGCACGGCCCCCGTCGGCCCCTGGGCCAGGGGGCGCCGACGTCGTGGACGGCCCGTATGTCGGCGGTCGCACGCGCAAGCGTGGCCGCAGGCCGACCGCCGAGTATGAGCCCCGGCCCCGGAGCTGCGACGGAGGGGACGTGGGCGAATACCGCGACATTCGCGTTGCCGAGCGCAGCGAAGGCAACGGGAATGGAGAGCATACGACCCGAGCGAGCGCAGCGAGCGAAGGGGAGGATGCATAGACTTGATGAAGATAACCAAAGTTGAAACCAAAAACCATATCTTACCACTACATTCAAAACCCAATGACGGGAATGTTCTCTCTTTGCACTAAAGAAATTGTGATCGTAGCTATGGATACACTAGTATCCTCTGGCGAAGATCATACTCCCATATCATTCGCTTCTAAAATCATGCCTCTTTTGCACGCCCGTAGCATCATATGTCCAATGGGGGAATTTGATCTTGCAATGTCCTTGTTCGAACATATTGAGAAAAATATCCTTTGCAAAGACATCTCGTCTTTAGTCCATTATTTGGAATTATCGTTGAATGATTTCATCAGTTTTTTTATTAATCGCTATAATCGCAAACCTAACGGCACAATCTATATCTTCGGCTTTAATTGCATATTGTCTGTATTTGAATCCTATAAATTAACGGTTGATGATGGCCATGGAGTAATAACAAAATGTGAATATGGCCATATGGCTAGGCCAGGCAAGGGCATTATTGATCCTGAATCTGGTACCCTCCTTATTCCTGTGAATCCTGACGACATACCTAAAACCTTCATCCAAGCAATAGAAACAATGAAGAAAATAGATGATGAAAGACCTCAGAATGAGAGATGGGGCATAGGCGGTCATAGTCAAATGGCAATACTGCATGGTTACGGTTATACTCTAACATCTCTTCCAATGGAAGATTTTGAAGAAGAGTACGAATATATATGTTCAAAACGCAAATAACCGGCATTTATTTACATCATCGCCCCAATACCCAATAGTGAAGAAAACTCCTGAACAGATCCATTACAACATGTCTCGTATCCGTAATAAAGATACTAAAATAGAGATTCAATTGCGCAAAGAATTGTGGTCAAGGGGCCTCCGTTACCGGAAAAATGATAAATCTGTGGAAGGTAAACCAGACATAGTATTCAGGGGTTCGAAAGTTGCTGTTTTCTGTGATTCAGAATTCTGGCATGGATATGATTGGGAACATCGGAAGAACGACATCAAAACTAACCGTGATTTTTGGATCAACAAGATCGAACGCAACATGCAAAGAGATTATCAAGTGAACTGTATATTAGGAGAACAGGGTTGGGTAGTACTCAGATTCTGGGGCAAAGACATCCAGAAGAATCTAACCCAATGCGCCGACATAATAGAAAAGGAGGTTAGGGGTAGATGAACGGCAGATACAAGTCGATCGATCTGTTTGCTGGAATCGGTGGAATCCGTATGGGATTCGATAGGGCTTTTGGGGATCAGATCTCTACCGAATTCGTCTGCGAATGGGACGAATATGCTCAGAAAACATACAGAGCTAACTTCCATGATGATTTCGAGATCACCGGGGACATAACCCAAGTCAAGGAAGAGGACATACCTTCTTTCGACATCTGCCTTGCGGGATTTCCCTGTCAGGCGTTCTCTATTGCCGGCAAAAAGCAAGGATTCCATGATGATTACAAGGGTCGCTGCAGAGGAACTTTGTTCTTCGATGTGGCCAGGATATGCGCGTATCATGAACCCAAAGTCATCTTCTGCGAAAACGTCAAAGGGTTGACGATTCATGATCACGGAAACACGTTCAGAGTAATCACGGAAACTCTTGAAGAGCTCGGATACAACGTGTATTCACAGGTCCTGAACAGTAAGGACTTCGGCGTCCCCCAGAACAGGGAGCGCATTTACGTTGTTGCTTTCAGAAAAGACATCGACAGTTCCGGATTCGGGTTCCCTGTGGCTACCAATCCGAATACAAAGATCCGCGACATAATGGAAAAGGATCCCGTGTCGGTCAAATATTATCTCAGCGACGTCTACATGGAATCCCTCAGGAAGCATAAGGCCAGGCACGAGTCGAAAGGTAACGGATTCGGGTATGTGATCCGCGGTCAGGACGAGGTTGCAGGAGCAATCGTCTGCGGCGGGATGGGTAAGGAACGTAATCTGATAATCGATGACAGGTTAACCGATTTCACCCCCGTCACACACATCAAAGGAGAAGTCAACCGCGAGGGCATCAGAAAGATGACTCCCCGCGAATGGGCCAGACTTCAGGGATTCCCCGACACATACGAGCTGCCTCTTGCGGATGTTCATTCATACAAGCAATTGGGCAACAGTGTTTCCGTTCCGGTGATTGAAGCCATCGCATCCAATATCAAAGCGGTTCTGAACGGAGAATCCATAGAATCCCCTATCAAGATCACCAAGAAAGTCGATGAATATGCGAAGGAGGAACAGTCTTGACCGAACTCACCGGAAATAAGGGCGAATGGTCGGAGATGTATGCTTTCCTTCGCATCATCGCCGACGGACGTCTGTACGGTGCCGACGGCGATACCAACAGAAAGGATGATGTCTATTACGACATCATCAAGGTCATCCGTCAGGAGGACAAGGATTCTTTGGATTACGTCATCTCCAAAGATGGGAGGACGGCGGAAGTCATATCTGGAAACGAAATACTCCTCACGATCGATAGAACATCGTTCGCCGAAGAAGCGGATCATCTCTTGGACACCATCAAGGCTGCTCAAGGACGTTCTTTTTCATCTCCCCGCACCCAGGAGTTCATGTCCAGAATCAAATGCTTCAAGATCAAAGCTCCTTCCGCAGATAAGTCCGACATCACCATCCAGATACATGATTTCCGTACCAACATGGACCCTACCTTGGGCTTCAGTATAAAATCCAAACTCGGACACGCGTCCACACTTCTGAATCCCGGTAAAACAACCAACATACTGTTCGTCCTGAACGGTGATATTAGTAAGTTCCTCATTGAACAGGGAGAGTTCTCTTTCGGTTCTGGGGACAAGGTGTCCAGAAAATTATCGGACAAGTTCTCTGCTATCGAAGAACAGGGCATCAAGTTCGATTATGCTGGCATGGATAATGATACATTCGAGAGCAACCTGACCATGATTGATTCAAGCATGCCCGTAATTGTTGCAGAGATGCTTAAGCTGCACTATATCAGGGGAATCAGTAACATCGAAGATCAGGCTACCGAATTGGAGAAGATCAACCCCCTGGGTTACAAAGATTCGGCCGCGCGTCAGCTCTATCAATACAAGATCAAGAAGCTTCTGGCGGCAATCGCTTTGGGAATGAAACCGGCGACGGATTGGGATGGCAAGGAAGATGCCAACGGAGGGTATATCATCGTAAAGGAAGACGGGGAGGTTCTCTGCTATCATGTCTACAACCGTAACGATTTCGAGGATTATCTCTTCAAGAACACGAGGCTGGATACCCCTTCGACAACACGCTATGAATTCTCCGATGTCTATAAGGGAATAGATGGCAAATATTATGTCAAACTGAATCTCCAGATCAGATTCAAATGACCCTTCATCCGCTCTTCATGACTTCACGGAGCTTTTTCACTTTGTCTCCGATGTCTTCCGTGTAGATGAATTCGTTCATCCGTTTCTCATGTTCGTTCATCCCGTTTTTGACGGAGAAGAATTGCATTAGGGCTGCTTTGACATAATCATGGATGTTCTTGAACAGCTTAGACCGGTCAATGTAGTGGTTGATCTCGGCAAGCATCATCGGAGGGAATGTGACCAATATGCTTACGTCACCCTTCGCTTTCGGCAGCGACTCCGTGTACATCTGCTTGTAACCGTCCACATATTTCGACATCTCTTCGTAGAAGAATACCACTTTCACCTCCTTGGATGCATCCTGTTCCTCAAGAGCATCCAAGAGGGCTTTTTCGGATAAGAACAGGGCCGTATAGAATTGCCTGCATGCATCGATTATGACATCCGGACGCGAAACATGGGTGTAGCCGGCATAAGCATCGATGACTTTGCAGAAATTATCTGGAATTCTAAACATCACCCTGATCCTATCTTCGGTCAATTGTAAACCTCCTATTACTCTTTCCCTTGCTTACTTAATAGAAATCTTGCTAATTATAGAGTTGCGTATCAACTACTAACATTATATAGAAAAAAGATAATACATTTATTACAAAACTAAGGAGGACACAAGACATGGTTTACATGGATGAGTGGGAATACCATCTCTGGTTAGAACTGCACAAGAACAAACTTACGGCCTTACCTGAGGACGATCAAACCGTTTCTCAGGAGGTGGCCTTAGAGGAGGCTGACTGAATGCCGAGGAACAAGTCTTCTCCGGAGGAGTGTATCGAGAAATACATCACCGAGTCCCAGAAAGGATCCAAGGATTCGACCTACAATCAGTACAGGACGGTCCTTTACAAGATCACAAGGGAACTAATCGAGGCTAATTTCGATCCTTCTCCGTACAGGATCTCCCAGGAGGCCGTCAGATATCTTCTCGATGACCTATGGAAGCACAACGAACTGTCTTACAGAAAATGGAGGATCAACATCCTGTCCAGATACTGTAAATTCTACAAGAACACCGTCATCGCCGATCTTCATCTTCGCTGGCCGAAGGATGACCGCCCTAATGCGGATTGGCTGACGGATGATGAGCAGGCGGATCTTCTCGAATATCCCAAGAATCCGCTTGAGGATCTGGTGATATGCCTTGAGCTCAATCACGGCCTTCGTATCGCCGAGGTCTGCCATCTGATGCTTGATGATATCGATTTCAAGCACGGTATCGCATACTTCAACGGCAAAGGTCCCGGAGAGGGCAAACCGAGGTATTTCACCTTCAAGCACGAAACCGAGGAGATCATCAAGAGATGGCTGCCCGTCAGGGAGTCTTATGTGAAAGCCGTAAAACTCTATGACCCGTCTTGGGAGGATCCGGGAAACCTTCTGCTGCACAAGCAGTACAAGAACAAGCCTAAGGTCGGCCCGTATTCCGAAACGGGACACAGCATCGACCGTGCCGTCATTCACGTCCTCAGGGACGGATTGGGGATACATTTCACCAACCACACCCTCAGACGCACATACGGCCGTACCCTCTATCATGCAGGGGTAGAATTGGTCACGATCTCCCACATTCTCGGGCACGACAACATCTCTACGACCATCAAATACCTCGGAATAAACAAGGACGATCAGGACGAAGCTCTCGACATCCATGCCGATTATCAGCAGAAGATTATTCGTAAAAGAATACTCGAACAGGGGGCTATCCAGCATGGATGACCTAACTAAAATCAGGGAGTGGGGACCATCCTTATCCAGCACCCCCGATTTCATCACGAGTACCAATTTGGGCTCTGATTTGACGAGTACCACTTGTAAAGGTGCTCAAAACGAGGTCGTTAGACCCCGTCTTAAAGATGTTCTTCTGAGGGTAGCTCACATAGAGCGCCGCGTCAATCTAGGCGGTGCATGGCCACATGACAATGATGAGCTCATAAGGGAACTCCTCTCATACGAGCGGTCGATGGACGACCCTCAGCTACAGGCGGAATTCCTTGATTGGATCGAATCCGAGGATCGCAACAAATTTCTCAATACTGAAACAGGAGAGGTCATCTATGCATTATCAGCCAAGAGAGGCAACAAGGTCTACGCCACCAGGAAGACCAAGAAGAGGGATCAGATCAAGACTGCGTTGGATGGTAAAGAATTCGACGTACCGGTAGACGGGTTCAGGAACCGCAGATGGACCAGGATGCTGTTGGTCACGGTCAATTTCGACAGGTCGCAGTTCACCAAGGAGGAGGCCTGGGCCGCATTGCGGTCCACTCCCACCGTGGGCATCGAATACAGATACAACGTGATGAACAACCTCAATGCGAACATCAGCAAGATCTTCGGGAAGCACGGTACCCTCACGGCCAAGGAAGCACAGTCGTCAGGTTATCCCGCACCCCACTGCATCTACATCCTGGACGAGCCCGTCATGGTCGAGCGCCATGTCGGCAAGGACGGTAAGGTCACCTGGAGGATCTGCGACCCTCGCATCCTCTCAAGGATCGGAAAGGGCCTCCATATAAGGAAGCTCAGCAAGAAGGACTATCACAAGGCCATCGAGATGAATCCCATCTGGAAACACGGGTTCATCGATTTCGAGGGCATCGTCAAGGAGGACGATTCCAGGTCTGGAAGGGATACCGTGGCCTATGCGTTCAAATATCTGGTCAAGTGCCTCATCGAGGACGGCAGCAGCAAGGTCTCCGAGCTGCATGACATCAACTCAGCCAAGGATCCGTCCCTCCGCACGATGCTCTTCACACATCTTGGGAACAAATGCTTCCGCACCAGGGACATATCATTCGGCAAGGGATTCAAGGACCGCATCGGCATCCTGCCGGAGGAGAAATCCTCAGAGCCCTCCGATTGGAAACGCATAAGGACGGTCACGGATGCGGAATACAACTTCATTCAAGCTTACAACGAAGAGGCCGCCATCGCCAGATTCAGACAGGTCATGGCCTTACAGGGAGGTGCCGGGACATGATCCCCATGCGCATCCGCATATTCTTCTCCACGCTGATCCATAATCTCTTCAGCTACACCTTTCAAGTATTGGAATTCATTTTTGATGAAATGGTAGATTTTATCTTGACTATCCTATCAGATCTCTTTGAAGGATTGTATTCATTCTTCTACAGTCATAACAAGGCATTCGAGATGAGAGTAAAGGATAAAAGGCAACGTACCTCGTATGTCAAAGATGGATACGGCAGAAGACATAAGATCGTCACTCCTGCCACCAGGAAGTTCTATTCCCACGAATTCATACCGGTCCTGAGACGTTTCTTCAGATGATTCTAGGCAGCAACCATGCTGTCATCCCAATAGGCCGTGCACGGCCACGCGGCGGCGAAGCCCCGTCGCCCCTTGGGGCAGGGGCGCCGACGTGTGGACGGCACGTATGGCGGCGGGCGCACGCGAAGCGTGGCCGTAGGCCGCCCGACGCGTTGAGACCCGGCCCCGTAGCTCCGTCGGAGGGGACGTGGTCGAAACCTTGACATTCGCGTTGCCGAGCGCAGCGAAGGCAACGGGAATGGAGAGCATACGACCCGGACGAGCGAAGCTCGGACGGGGAAGTATGCCGACTTGATAAAGATAACCTGAGTTAAAACAGTTCTTAACTATTGATGTTTCTCCAGTATCAATGATTTTTTTATTTTTATTTAAATAGTAGTCATTAGCTTACGATATTGATGGTAAATAGAAAGAAGGAAATCTTAGATGCTTATATTGAACTTTCTTATATTAACCGTAATACTGGAAAGAAAGCTTCAGCGCAAATGGTAGCTGATTATATTGGTTGTTCCAAGGTTCTTATTTTTCAGTACTATCCTAATGTAAGATCGCTTTCTGATAATTGTTTTGATTTGATTTGTCATGAGATCAAAGAAGAAATAAAAGCTGTTAGTGTTCCAGACGTAATTGAAACAGGAACGATATTTTCATATCTTTGTGAAATATGGAGAACGTTTTTTTCTTACTTAGTGTCGCATCTAGCTAAAATGCATTTCTTTATATTTTACTCGTTGAACTACTCTCGTTTTCCTTCAGGATATAACTCTTCAGACGCTGTGGCGAGATCCATTCTTGGAGATCGTTATGAACAGTTCATATCAAAGTGTCCAGATTTCATGTTGATTTCTGAGTATCTTATTACTGTAGCCGCTCTTGCTGCAAATATAGTTCAGAACAGCAAAAATCCTCAATTAGTAACTGAAAAGATTAGTGTAATAATAATGAATGGTATTTCAGCGATGATCGAACAAGAAAAACATGACCAGAAGGTCAATGACTGATTGGTCAACTCGAGGTTAAATATTCTCTTGTTTCTTAATATTTCGTAGATGTAATCTACGGGGATAAAATGGACAAAACTTTGTTGAGTGTATTCATGGTGACAATTATGTCTTTTTCCATCCTAGCAGTTCCGATGGCAGTCACATCTGTCGATGCTACTGCTAATGATGGATTAGGGCAGGATGTTTCGAGCAGTTATGAACAGTATTTTATTGAGCGTCTTACAAGCACTGTTAGTTTGGAAGAGTACCAGGGCATTTCTAACGATGCTTTAACAACCATTCAATATATTTCATATACAGACTATATTTCGTCTAGACACAGCAACCCAATGGATTTTGTAGATATTTATATCTCATATGTAGGTGAATATCTGAATGATCACAGTTGTTTTGATGACTATTTATCTACACTTATTGTATCTGATTCCATAACAATCAGTGAGCAGATTAGAGGTGGAGTCAACAAAATAGAATCATTCTCTTATGGATATGATATATACATAAGTAGTGAGTATCTGGAAGAGATTGGTGATTGGAACAGTATTGGTGCGGGAGCCCTTGTCACTCTGTTGGGTGTTAATCCTGTAGTTGGTATAGCGCTTGCTGCATATCTTACATTGAATGACCTAGAAGACATTTATCCAAACGGCGTGGTGGTCGAATATAGGACAGGATATCCCATCGACGTTTTCGGGATAACTGTTGTAATTCCATATCCCACCCCTATGTGTTTTGCGCGTAGTCAGTAAGGGGATAAAAATGACTAGAGGAGAATACGGGTTCAAGGCATTCATATTGATTGTGCTAATCGTAGCGATGTATTTGACCATGGTAGTATTTGGTTTTCTTTCTTATGAGGAAACCCGTACTATGTTCTTCAGCATCAGTATGTTGGTCATAATTCTCA
Source organism: Thermoplasmata archaeon (assembly GCA_015063235.1). Taxonomy (GTDB): domain Archaea; phylum Thermoplasmatota; class Thermoplasmata; order Methanomassiliicoccales; family Methanomethylophilaceae; genus Methanoprimaticola. The sequence continues at coordinate 12,421 of SUSW01000036.1, forward strand.
TATTCATTGTTCAATGGATATTGGAGAAGAAAGGTTTCATTCAAGTCAAATAACAATGTGATAAACCGGGCTTCGTTTTTGAGAGTCGAAGCCCTTCTATTTTTCAGAATCCCATCATTCTGGATGTGATTCCTTATAGGCTTTCAAACGGGCCTGAGTCTCTGGGCTGAGCGGGTGTTCCCTCATGTAGTTTGAGGCACCTTCCATTATCTCTTCCATTGTGAGATTATCGAATATCCCCCTTCTTTCCAGTGTGTAATCTCCCGCATTCCTTTTCACGTACACCAGGAAACGCTGGGCATCGATGAATCCGAGACGATCGAACAGCAACTCCATGCCGATATGATATACCTCGTCATCAGAGAGTTCGTAATCCATGTCTCTTCCCGGCAGATCATTCAAACGGATTGTCTGCAGCATCCTGCTTAGCCATCTCGTTGAGCTCATCGAGGGACATGTCATCAAAAACCTGTCTTCTCCAGAGGGTATAATCCGGACAACTGGCCCTTACCGAGTTGATGAACTGCTCCGCATTGACATGACCTAGTTTCTCGACCAGACATTTCATTCCGATCGCCATAATCTCATCAGATGTGTAGACTTGTGTGTCAGCTTCCATGACTCATACCTCCGTTATATATGCCATATCGGTCGGAGTAATTATC
>SUSW01000037.1 GCA_015063235.1 Thermoplasmata archaeon
CATGCCTTCCGGAGGCGGATGATCCGTCCTAAAACCGATTAATAAAGGCTGCATGCCTCGTCCTGAAAAGGGCGGGGCACAGCCACACATTTTTTTTTGAGATTACTGGAAAATGAAACGACCTATCATCAGACCGTGCGTGAATTGTCGGCAGGTCCAGAAGGTTGGGGTCCGATTCTTTTGAAGAAACTGTTGTTATGTATGTTGTTGTTAAAAGAAGGTGACTCGCCCTCACGGGCGATAATGGATTTCAGATCCTGTTGAACGCTACCAGCACCGAAGCGTATCTGGAATCGTCATCGAGGCCGTAATGCTGTCTCATCATGCGGTCGCTTGTAGGTGCGGGGCTGCATGATATGACATCTTTGCATCCGTTGCTCTCGTTAAGCTCGGGGAATGATACTGGAGGCATGACGAACTGCTCCGATCCACCTGCGTCCACACCGAGGAAGCAAACGAACCCGTCGCCCATCCAGACGACATCGTTCCTTCCCTCATATTTGTGCATAGTGAACGGGAACACCTCCTCTCCAAGCAGGTTGCCGTTCGCACCCATGAGGACGACGGTGGGTTCCGGTGGGGGCCTGAACCTAGGATCCTTGACTATGCATATCACAGCTTCCCTGTTGAGTGCCTGAAGGAAGCCCTGGTTGTCCACAGGGATGTTACCCATGGATCTAACAGTGGCCTCCTCTTCCTTCAGCATTTCCAATGTTTCCTCATCGAGATAGAAAGCGTATTTCACGCCTCTGAGACCGCGGACGATCTGCAAAGGCAGATCCAGTCCTGCATCCAAATCCTTAGCCATTTGTAACACCTCTTTCTTTAGTAGGACTCCTCGTCCTCGCGCAGCCTGATCAGATTATCGATACCTGCCATGGAACGGATGTCCACAACGCCTATCACGGCTATGGTACGGTTATCGAGCTCGATCGGTGTGACGATCACCCTGATGCCCTTGTACGGGCCGGATGTAGCTATCCTCCTGATTGTCGTACCGCTGCGTATGACCTCTTCCAGAACCTCTCCGGTATATGCATTGTCTATCACAGCACCGTTCTCTATCCTAACGCCCAGATTGTCCCTGTTCTTCGCGCATACCGGCAATCCTCCTACGAGGTCGTGGATGGCGAACGCAAGCGAGATGAGTTCGGAGTTATCGCTCCTGGTGGAGATGATGTCCTTGATGCCGCGGGAGAGTTTCAGTCCTCCCATGATCTTGATTCCGGCCACGACCGCACCCACTTCGGCGAGCTGTATGTTCTGGCCTGTTCCGATGACGATGACGTCCTCGTTCTTCAGGTTGAAGACAGACTTGATCTCGTTCTCTATGGTAGGGTCGACACGGTATTCGGATCCGGGGAAGATCAGGGCGCCGTTCACATAGATGAGCGTGGTGGCCCCTGTAGCACCGGCCTCTATCGCCGCATCTCTTTCCTCACAGCCGTATGAGACTTGGTGTGCCAGACGCGGGATGCGGACGGCAAAGTTGTGCTCTCCGATGGTGAGCTCTTTGATGGAAATCGGAGCAAGGTCCATACGGGTCTTTTTCTTGAGATCCATACCCGTCGAGGTCAGGATGATGCCGCTTTTGTTTATGCTGATTATACCATGGTTCTGGAGCAGGGAGATAATCGTCCTGGTGCTGCCCTCGCCTATGTCGAGCAGAGAAGACAGTTTCTTCCTTCCTATGGCTTCCTTGTCGTCAAGGTAGTATAAAGCCTTCCAGAGGTGGTAATCATTGAACTTCGGTATCGGTCCTCCGATCCTAGCGTTATTGGAGAGCATAGTGGATATAATTGGTATCCAATATATGAATATTTTTTAAGATACATCCATCCAACGTACGCACCGGCCTTTATAATAATAAGATATGGGGTAGGGTTTAAATCGACGGAGGATGTAGCCCTGGACATGGCTCAAGATTCGGTAGAACTTCTGGTTATCGAGAATGTCACGAAAACCTTCGAGGGACGTGTCACTCTCAACAACGTCAGTGCGAAGTTGACTGCTGGACAGATTTTAGGTTTAATCGGTAAAAGCGCATCGGGAAAGAGTGTTCTCATACACATCCTCAGGGGAAGCGACGAGTACAAGCCCGATTCCGGACGTGTGATCTTCAATCTCAATCAGTGTACGAAGTGCGGAAACCTCGACCTGCCCTACAAAGGGAAGGAATGCACTTGCTGCGGCGGTGCAACAGAGACCAAGGCCATCGACTTCTGGTCCCTCAAGCACGACGATCCGCTCAGACTCAATATCAAGGGGCGCATATCAATTATGCTCCAGAGGACGTTTGCATTGTTCGGCGATATGACCGTCATCGAGAATGTCATGGAGGCAATCCCGGACAACGTCCAGGGAGACGACCGCATCAAGCGTGCGATCGAGATGCTGGAGCTAGTGGATATGACACACAGGACGACCCACATAGCAAGGGACCTCTCCGGAGGAGAGAAGCAGCGTGTCGTCATGGCTAGGCAGCTTGCGAAGAAGCCCCTGTTCTTCCTCGCGGACGAACCTACCGGAACCCTTGACCCCACAACGGCCGAGACTGTCCACAAGGGACTCATCGAGTATGTGAAGAACAACGGAATATGCATGGTGTTCGCTTCCCATTGGCCTGAGGCAATCGAGAGGATGGCCGACGAGGCCATGCTCCTGGACGCCGGAGATGTCTTGATGCAGGGCAACCCCAAGGATATCGCGAAGGAGTTCATGAAGGACTATCATTTCGAGAAGACATCCCACGGAAAGCTGGGTGAGCCGCTCATCGTCTGCAACGATGCCAAGAAGCACTACTTCTCCGTCGTGAGAGGAGTTGTCAAGGCTGTGGACGGAATCACGTTCGATATCAAGGAGAAGGAGATCTTCGCCCTTGTCGGTTATTCCGGAGCCGGAAAGACCACGACATCCCGTATGATCGCAGGCATGTCCCCCGCCACAGGCGGAGAGGTCAAGGTAAGGATCGGTGAGGATTGGGTCAACATGTCCGAGGAAGGTTACATGGGGAAGGGAAGGGCCACACCGTACATCGGATTCCTTCACCAGGAATACACCCTGTATCCCTTCGACACGGTCCTTCAGAATCTGAGCACATGCATCGGAATGAAGATGCCTGCAGAGCTCGCAAAGGTCAAGGCCATCCAGGTCCTCATAAGTGTAGGATTCCCCAAGAACGACATCGAGAAGATCCTGTATTCGTACCCCGACTCGCTGTCCGTGGGAGAATGTCAGAGGATCGCATTCGCGCAGGTCCTGATCAAGGAGCCGCGTATTATCATACTTGATGAGCCTACCGGAACGATGGATCCGATCACAAAGACCATCATCGCCAAATCAGTGATCAGGGCAAGGGACACATTGGGAGAGACGTTCGTAGTCGTGAGCCATGACATGGACTTCGTTCTCAACTGCTGTGACCGCGCTGCATTCATGAAGGGCGGTAAGGTCATTGCCATAGGGGATCCGAAGGAGATCCTGGAATCATTCGAGAAGGAGCCGGTACCAGAAGGTGAATGATCATGAAGCAGAAGATGGGAAGGCATCTCAGCTTCGTAGAGTGCAGAGAATCGATGGGACTCGGTGCCGGAGGAGGTCTTGCCGCAAGGGCAACCCTCTCCGAATCAGGCAGGGACGTCATCGCAATCGCGATGGGGCCCAGCAGGAGGCATATCACCAAACCCGTCTGCGAAATCACGTACGCCCTCCGTGAGGAAGGTATCGACACCAGCGTCATGGTTGTCAATGCCGGGTCAGGGGTCCCCGCTGACGCCCCCGATATGACCACGGGAAGCTACTTCGGACTGGACCCGATCGAGGTGGAGAGGATCCAGCAGTTCAAAGTGGCCCTGATTCACCTGGGAAACGTGCGCATGCACATAGTCTACAAGGCGAGGCTGATTCTGAGGAACGTAGACATCCCGGCCATCATTGTGGCGCAGTGTCCTGTGGATTACGAGGACTTCGCCGCAGTCGGGGTCAAGACGAAGACGGTCATGCCGCCTGACGATAAGATCGACACCAAAGGGACGATCATAGAGATTGTGAACGGGGTTGTCAGAGGAGTCACTTGCTCCCAGGACAAGCTCGATGAGATCGTATCCAAGGTCCAGTCCATGCTTCCGGAGCGTGAGCACCGATGAAGGTCATCGTGAACGGTAACGAAAAGACCCTGAAGAAGGGGGCTACCCTGAAGACGGCCATCGCCGGAGAGCCTTACGGAAAGGATACGCTCATCGCGATACACCTCTCGGAAGAGAAGCTGGTGCAGGAGACCAGCGACTTCGAGATACTGACCAACCGCGGGACCCTGGTGATGCATCTCAACGATACGCCCGAGGCCAGGATGTGGCAGTCCCTCCTGACGGACAGGATGGACGGAATAACCTCCAGGTGGGTCACGCACGACCTCATCGCATTCGGATCGTTCCCAACGGAGCTAGTTGTGGACAGGTCCGAGAATCTTTACAAGGTCAACGACGTGTTCTTCTCCCTGGGAGGATTCGACAACAAGACCACCTACCTGATGATCGCCAAGGACAACCACAAAGGTTCATACGGTGCAGGCAAGGCGGTCATCGGCAGGATCACGGTCGGCAGGCATCTGCTCCCGCTCCTCAAGGAGAGCGATCAGATCCTGGATGTCCGTCCTATGATGTCGGAGATCAGCAACGAGAATGTGATCGTCACCAAGGATCTGGGATACAAGCTGGACGAAGGGTATCGGATAGAGACCATGGTCACCATAGATCTGGATGACAAATCCCCTATGTCTGCGGAGCACATCCTTGTGCTTTCATCCAAAGGATACATGAAGGCCACCGATGTCACGGGAAGCTATCTCGCATGCTCCGAGGACATGGACGTGGAGATACCCTCCGAGGATACTGGTGTCAGGGACCAGGGGTGCGTCGCAGTCAGATGCGACGGGGTAGGAACAGGAAGGCTGTACATCCTGAAGGACAGGAGGCAGCAGTCGGTCTCCCACAACATCGCCGGACAGGTCACCAACGGTTCCGCTATCGTCAAGTATGCGAAGAAGGACGACATCTTCACGATCAAGACCAATCCCCCGCGCACGCTGGCAGTCGGAATGACGCAGAAGGATGGGGCCGAGTTCCTGAAGACGGCCGGAATCGAGGCCGTCAGGACCGGGGACACTTCGGATGACGCGATCATAGTGGAGCAGACTCCGGAGCAGACTGTCACCGCCCTCAAGGAGGGGAAGGTGGAGGTATTCGGCGTATCGAAGGACAGGGTCTTTAAGATAAAGCTCAACGGAAAGGATCCGAGGACCGAGCATTACTTCCGCAAGGTCACCGGCCTCAGCCACAAACCCATCGGTTCCATGAAGGTGCAGTTCACCTTCGAAGGTCTCCCGATGGTGACCTTCTACGGGGATGAGATGAAAGGCAAGGACCTTGTCCCGCAGGACCCCTTCAAGAAGGTCAAGCGCGGAGACATCGGAGTCACCAACCAAGCCAGGCCGTACCACGGACTGCTCGGTATCAGGCTGCAGGACAGCAAGGAGCACGGTCCGACCGGCGAGGAGCCGTACGGAACCAACATCATCGGAAGGTTCGAGGACGACCTTGACAGGCTGATGAAGGACCTCAACGATGACGATATCGTTTACATAAGGGAGGTAGACCTATGAGTGAAGAGAGGGAGACCAGATTGTTCATGATATCCCCCAGGTCGATGCTGACGCCGGACCAGCTGGTCCGCATGGTGCATTCCTTCGGGGACAAGGCGCTCGTGAAGGAGACATGCTACGGATGTCTGGTGGAGGCTCCCAGGTCGGAGGTCCTCCAGATACTGGCCAAGGTCAGGGAGAAGTACCCCAACGAGGTGTTCTCCAAGATCAGGGCGTACAGATGCAGCGATCCAAGGAGATGCCGTGCACAGCACGGTACCAGGCCCGGATATGCCCAGCTCGAGGAGGAGTGGGCGCTGCTCGCCAAAATACAGTACGGACTCGAGAAGGTAGAGGCCGGAGCTAAATACGATCCAAAGCCCGAGAAGAAGAGGCTTGATGTAAACACTTTTAAGAAGATATGCGAGGTGCAGTGATGAAGATCTTCATAGACCCGCCAAACAGCCTGGTCCTGTTCGACCTCGTCGAGAGGTTCGGACACGAACCGCTCAGTACCATGGCGGCAATCCAAGAAAGGGTGGACAACCTCGAGGTTGACATGCCCCCCATGAACGTCACATTGGACGATGTTGTTAAAGGACTGAAGTACGCAGGAATCGAGGTCCCCTCAGGTGTGAGGGGAAGGCTTGCCCTTTGGGGCCCCCTCATCGAGGAAGCGGACGCGGCAATCATCATGGATGACTGCCCTTACAGCTTCGGATGCGTAGGTTGCGAGCGTTCCAACCTGATGATTAAGTACCTGGTCCACAGGCGCGGCATCCCGGCACTTCATGTGAAATACCCCGAGACCGACGAGGATGCGGTCAACTTCGTCGCACAGGCGAAGGAATGGATGGAGGGATTGAAATGACCATCAAGATCGCACAGCTTTCATGCGGAACAGAATACAGCAGCGTACAGTATGAGATCGAAAAGGCGGCAAGGTCCGTCGGAGCATCCATCGTATATCCCGACGTATCGTCAGCGGACATCGACAGGGCGGTGGAGGAGTTCGGATTCAAACCCCGCTCCCCCCAGCTCAAACTGATGATCGCAAGGGCCGCGGAGCTCGCATCCGGAAGGTATGAGGCCGATGCAGTCTTCATCACCACATGCTTCAGGTGCGCCGAGGCGGCACTGGTCAGGAACGAGCTGAGGAGATACATACAGGAGAACACGAAGCTCCCTGTCGTCACCTATTCGTTCACCGAGAGGCTCAAGGCCTCACAGCTTCTGACAAGGATGGAAGCGCTCGTCACCATCGTCACCAGGAAGGAGCTCCTGGCAAGGGAGAGGCAGACTGGGCTCACAGTCGGTCTGGACTCCGGATCGTCCACAACCAAGGCGGTCGTCATGGAGAACAACAAGATCATCGGAAAGGACTGGACCCCATCGGGAGCGGTCGTTGTCGAATCCGCTACGCAGGTCCTCAACAACGCCTTGAAGGAGGCCGGCGTGACCCTCGACCAGATCGAGGCCATAGGTACCACAGGATACGGCCGTTTCACCCTCGGGGAGCACTTCAAGGCCAAACTGGTCCAGGAGGAGCTCACCGTCAACTCCAAGGGAGCCGTCTGGCTTGCCGACAGGCAGAAGGGAGAGGCCACAATCATCGATATCGGAGGTATGGATAACAAGGCCATCACCGTAAGGGACGGAATCCCGGATAACTTCACCATGGGAGGAATCTGCGCCGGAGCATCCGGAAGGTTCCTTCAGATGACCGCCAACAGGCTGAAGATCGAGATCACAGAGCTCGGAAAGCTTGCGGATAAGGGTGACTGGAGGAACGCCAAGATGAACTCGTACTGTTCTGTCTTCGGTATCCAGGACCTGGTCACCACCCTCGGAGAGGGAAAGAAGTTCGAGGACGTCGCCTGTGCGGCATGTCACTCGGTCGCAGAGCAGGTCTACGAGCAACAGCTCCAGGAGATCGATGTCAGGCACCCCATCATTCAGGTGGGCGGAACATCCCTGATCTCCGGACTTGTGACCCAGATCGGAGAGGTCCTGGGCGAGCAGCCCATAGTGCCTCCGGACTCCCAGTACATCGGGGCGGTCGGAGGAGCGCTGCTGAGTTCCGGATTCCTGTGAGGTATGATCATGGATGTAGAAGTGATCGGAGAGGATAAGTTCGGAGAGCCCGCATACAAGAAGCTCTTCGAGGACACGATGAGCGACCTCAACAAGGCCGTGCTCATCGACAGGGCGAAGCTGGTGCTGAAGCCCTCCGTCCCGCTGTTCATCTTCTCCATAGTTCTGAAGGGGGATCCCGGGAACAAGACGGTCACCGATGTGGCCAACGTCAGGGAGGAGGGCACGACCACGTACGTGACCATCACCCAGGAGCGTTATGCTCCGGACATCCTGAGGGCACTCTGGACGCAGTACGGAAGGAACAGAGTGGTCCAGCAGACCCGTTTCGATATAGAGATCGCGAACGGTAAGCTGTCGGAACTCAACGAGATGGTCATCGCATCCGGCGAGGACGATCTCAGAGAGATCATGGGTGCAATCTGGAGGTCCATGCCGGAAGGCATCAAGAACCGCCGTACGCTTATCGACGGAGGAGTCATCACAGTAGTAGCGACGGAGGAGCTCATGCAGCCATCGATGATGGAGGAAGGCTACGCCGTTCATGTCTCCATGGGAGGTAAGGCGAATGTTTGAGGTCATGATGTACGACGGAGGTATCTACCGTTCAGACGAGCTCTTCGAGATGATCGAGGATGTCGGCGGAGTAGTGCTCCAGAAGAACAGGAGCTCCCAGATGCTCACAGTCATAATGTCCGTTCCGGGAGAGGATAGGGAGGAGATCTCCAAGCTCTGCACGGACATCGGAGGGATGGTCAAGGATGTACCTCTCGCAGGTACGGAGATAGCGGTCGTCGGACCTACGCTGGGAAGGCATCACATGCCCCATCCGATATGCGACATCGCCGAGATCCTGAGGAGAGCCGGAGCGATCACCGTCGTCATGGGATTGGCCAGGGGAAGAGGGAAGAACACATCTCAGATCTCAGCAATCGAGAAGGGCATCATAGACGAGTACGATGCATGCGTCTTCGTTCTGGGCAACTTCAAGACATGCGTGGAGCACAAGTCCGAGCTCATGAGGGACGTGCACGTCCCCGTGGTCCTGGTATCCGGTCCCGCGCCCGAGGGCGTTGAGGACACCTATGATGCGCTGGTCACCGGAGTCGGAAGGAAGGCATCGAGGATGAAAGGCCCCGAGGAGAGGGCCAAGCTCGATGAGATTGCTGATACGGTAGAGAAGGTCCTGAAGGACAGGAAGCTCACCATCGAGGAGGATCCGCTGTTCATCCACCCGGCCGAGGTCAAGCAGATCCTGCAGGAGTATGAGCCTATCGACATGTGTCTCAGGCCGGCACCCATGGTTCTTCACTTGGACGGTCTGAGGATAAAGATCCCCTACGATGAGCACCGCGAGTATCTGGAAAACGTGATCGTCTACGGACGCAGGTTGGGAGAGGTCGCTTACATCGAGCCTTCGAAGATCGATTCCAGCAGCACCATTATCCGTATCAAGACCCGCTCGCAGGTCGATTACGAGGATTCCCTTAAGAAATGAGGCGTAAGGGCACTTACGTCATACTTATCTTCCTGGGCTCCGATACGGAGATCCGTGTCGGCGCCCTAGGCACTTTCCGTTTTTCTGAAGGAGTGTACTGTTATGTGGGCAGTGCCCTCGGCGGTCTGGACCCGCGCATCAGGAGGCATCTCAGGAAGGACAAGGTCCTGAAGTGGCACGCGGATTATCTCACGACCAGAGCCGATTCATGCAGAGCTTACATATCATATCCGGATTACATACCGGAATGCGATCTGGCCCGTATCGCCGTAGCATGCGGGATGGAACCTTCTGTCAAGGGGTTCGGATGTTCGGACTGCGGTTGCTACACGCATCTGTTCATGACAGACGATGATTCTCTGGAAACCTTTCTCAGAAGGACAGAAATGACGGAGTTCATAGACGGCTGACCGCGATCGCAGCCTGACCTACAGATACTCCGCCGTCGCCGTTGGGGACATCCTTGTGGAGAATCGGTTCCAACCCTTTGGCAGAAACCATCTCCGTGAACATCCTGGTTATTGTTCCGTTATAGGAGACCCCTCCGGTCAATCCTATCTGTTCAAGACCTTCAGATTCCGCACAGGATGCCGCCGAATCCACCAGTTCCTTCATGATGCTGTGGACCACAGAATAAGCGACATCCTCTTTTCTGCCTTTGAGAGAACGGAACAGATGTGCAGTTCTTATGCAGCCGTCCACTGTTTCGGTCTCGAATCCGTCGATGAGCTTCCCTCTTGCCAGAAGCGGTTCGAGCTTCATGGCGGGTTCGCCGTCATAGGTCCTCTGTGAGCATACCCCGAGACGGAACGAGAGTGCATCCAGGATTCTTCCGAAGGAGGATGTTTTTACACTCTTTTCCATGAGCTTCCTCAGCACCATGCTCTCTGAATCGGTGAAATCGTGGTTCTCTTCACCGTTGATGCAGTCTATGGCGAATCCGAGCCTTCTGAGGTCGTACAACGCGCGTTCGGAACCCAATAGCGGGATGGGCTCCAGATGGGCAATTCTTTTGTAGGAGCAGAAATCAGAGAGCAGGACCTCTCCGCCCCAGGCGGTTCCGTCATCTCCGAGACCGGTTCCGTCAAGGGTCAATGCAACGCATCTGTCCAGTCCGTTGTCCACCATTAGTGAGGCCGCATGAGCCCAATGGTGCTGTATCTGGATGATCTCGGCATTGTATTCTTCTGCCAGACTCTTACTCAAAGGTCTGTTGGAATAGCCGGGATGGAGGTCCAGCGCAACTATACTAGGTACGCACCCCAGGAATCCTATCTGCGTCCTCACAGCTTCCTCCAAATACTCCGGCACGCCTACCTTTTCCCCGTTGCCGATGTATTGGGTGGGCCAGATCCTTCCGTCGAAAGCAACGGATGCCGTGAGGTTCTCCTGCGGACCAAGTGCAACAGCGCATCCTCTGCCTGAAATCGGCATGTGATAAGGTACGCTTCCTCTGGAGCGCCTGATGTACTGTGTCCTGTCCCCGAACGCCCTCATAACGGTGTCATCCGCACGGTTGAGTATCTCCTGGTTATGGAGAAGATAGTAATCTGCTTTGAGCTCCTTGATCCTTCTGTCATCCACTATCATGGGTTCTCCGGGGATGTTCGCAGAGGTCATGACCAGAGCATCATGATCCAATTCGGAGAACAGCAGGTGATGCATCCCCGTATACGGAAGGAATACCCCTACGTTGTCCAATCCGGGCGAGGCAAGTTCGGTGGTTTCCGACGGGATCTTCTCCACGAGGACAATGGGTCTGTTGGGAGATTGAAGAAGGTGTCTTTCGAATTCCGTGGGTCTGGCGTAGCGTTCGAGGGATTCCATGTCTTTGGCCATCAATGCGAAGGGCTTCTCCTTCCTGCCGTACCACTCACGCAGATCGCTCAATTTATTCAGGTTGCAGCATATGTGCATTCCTCCCCATCCTTTCACCACTGCAATCTTTCCTGCATCGAGTTCTTTCGCCAGAGCGGATATAGGGTCATCCGTATCGATGATGCCGTCGTTGTCCTCGAGCCTGTATGAAGGTCCGCATAAGGGGCAGCAGACCGTTTGATGATGGAATCTGCGGTCAAACGGATCCCTGAATTCATGGTCGCATTCCTTGCATAGCGGGAATGAGTCCATGGATGTCAGAGGGCGATCGTAAGGCATGCCCTTCAGAAGTGTGAAGCGGGGGCCGCAGTTGGTGCATGTGGTGAACGGATATCCTCTCCTTCTGCCTGCGGACATCAACTCCTTCAGACATTCATTGCAGATGGCACTGTCGGCAGGTATGGATGCTCCCTGGCCGGAATCCATAGACGGCAATATCCTGAATCCCTTCTCCCCCGAGTATACGGTATCGATCTTTTCTACTGAATCTATCTTGGCCAGCGGGGGCAGGGAGGATTCGATCTCTGCGATGAGTTCATCCCCCTTATCGGTTTCGATAACCACATCAGAACCGTCATTCCATACAGAACCTGAGGCGTCGATCCTCTCTGCTGCGCGGTAGACTGTGGGTCTGAAACCGACTCCCTGAACTGTTCCGCGGATGAGGATCCTCATGCTTCCGATAATTCGGTACAGACATAAAGCATGAACGTACCTCCGTCCGAATGGATTTATTATGATGATAGAGGATAGCTTGAGCGATGCAGAACGAGAAGACGAATCCGATGAGGCACCTGGACAAGCTCAAGATACCTTACGAACCTATCCATACCGAAGGAGAGTTCGTCAGCGGATTGGATGTGGCCATGGCAAATGGACAGGATCCGTCCAGAGTTTTCAAGTCGCTTATGACGATGGGCAAGGAGAAGTGCTACTATTGCTTCATGGTGCCTGTGACCGGCGAGCTCGATCTGAAGAAGGCTGCGGCATCCGTAGGCGAGAAGTCCGTCACTATGCTGAAGTCGGACCAGCTACTGCCTCTGATGGGTTATGTCCATGGAGGCTGTTCTCCGCTTTGCACCAAGCGCCCTGTGAGGATAATTATAGATTCCAGCGCCACGGATGCTGATTACATGTATTTCAGCGCGGGAAAGGTCGGCTGGCAGATGAAGGTGAACGTTTCCGATCTCCCGAAGATGATGGAATTCCAGTACGCGGATATCAGGAAACAGATTTTCGATTGAGAAAAGAATCGGAGGGCAGAGCCCTCCGGGTGTTTCAGCGCATCACGTTCAATTTCTCGAGTTCATCGAGGATCCTCTTCCTCAGAGCCGTGAATTCAGGCGCAGAACGGTCGCGGGGCCTGGGCCAATCCAGGTTGATGATCTCTTTGATCTTGGAGGGACGCGGCGAGAGCACGACCACACGGTCTGAAAGGAACAGGGCTTCGTCCACTGAGTGGGTGATGAATATGATCGTCGTTCCCGTCTTATCCAGGATCTTGACCAGTTGAGCCTGCATGATGTTCCTAGTCTGGGCGTCAAGAGCTCCGAACGGTTCATCCATCAGGATTACATCGGGGTTGTTGATGAGCGCACGTGCGATTCCCACACGCTGCTTCATCCCTCCGGAAAGCTCGTGTATCCTTGCATTCTTGAACTCGCCAAGGCCTACAAGCTCGATGTACTCATCGGCCTTCTGGTGGCGTTCCTCCTTGGGGACCCCTGCGACCTCCAGTCCGAACTCCACGTTCCTCCTTACGGATCTCCATGGGAACAGGGCGAAATCCTGGAACACCATACCTCTGTCGGGTCCGGGCTCCTTGCATTCCTTGCCTGCTATGATGATGGATCCCTCGGTGGGTTCTAGCAGTCCTGCTATCATACGGAGGATGGTGGTCTTACCGCAACCGGAGGGTCCGATTATGGAGACAAGCTCTCCTTTCTTGACAGTGAGGTCTATCCTGTCGATGGCGACGGTTTCGACCTCATCTTTCCTGTAGACCTTACGGATCCCATCGATGACGATGAAATCTTCTCCTTCCTTGACTTCGTTGCTCATTCGATCCCCATCCTCTTCGAGATTCTCTTCTGAATGTATTCAGAGAGACTGGTGGTCATTATACCCAGGAACGCGATGATCACAAGGATGGCGAATACGCTGGGCCACAGACTGTTCTGACACATGCTCTGCAGGCAGTAACCCACTCCGATGGATACGGGCGAGTACATCTCTGCGGCGACGATACACATCCATCCCACTCCCAGACCGACCTTGATACCGTTCATCAGGTACGGGACGGCGCTTGGGATCATGACCTTCAGGAAGACCTGTGTCTTATTGGCCCCGAGGGTCCTGGCGGCATCGACCAGGGTCTGGTCGATCTTCTTCACTCCGAAGATGATGTTGGTCAGCAGAGGGAAGAATATACCTATGAACACGACTAGGATAGGTCCGACGCCGTAGCTGATTCCGTAGATGAACACAGGTGCCCATGCGATGGGTGCGATAGGCCTAAGCACCTCGATCATGGGGGTGACGAATGTGTTCAGCGTCTTGGAGTATCCAAGGAACAATCCCAGGGGGATAGCCACGATGAGCGCCAGCAGGAATCCCTGGATGAACAGGCTCAGCGACGACCATATGATGCTTCCTGAAGACTGGTGCGAATAACCGTTTTCCAGGAAGTCTATGAGTGCTTCGAAAGTCTCCGCGGGCGTGGGGAACACATTGGTGTTTGCCAATATGGAAAGGATCCACCACAGTTCCACGAACATTATCAGAGACAGAATGACAATCAAGACCGTCCTGCCGAATCTGTGATACTTGTTGTTCTCATCGAAATTGAATGTCTCGAATGTCATTCCTCTCCCTCCACAAGTTTGATCTTCTTAGCGTTGATCGTTGCGCTGGTGATAGGCGGAGCTCCCATGAATCCGAGATCGGACTGGCCGCCGAGGAGATCCTGAGCGACGCCTCCTCCGTTGGGGAGGGTCCTGATGGTGACCTCGAGTCCGTATTCCTCGAAGTATCCGAGGGTCTTCGCGACCTGGACTGCTATTTGGTGGATATCCCCGTCGATGGCAGCCAGGGTGATGCTGCTCTTGTCACCGGAGTATCCATTCGCCGTAAGTGCCTTCACGAGGTAGCTGTTATCGATGAATGCCGATGCCAGATCGTCATATGATGCAAAACCCAGATCAGCCAGTTTGACCTTGATTCCGCCAAGATCCGTAAGGTCCTGGGCAAGCGTTCCGATGTCATCGACCAGCTTGTCAAGTTGCGCTGTGCCGGCTGTGTCGCTGTATGCATATATGACGCCATAGAGCGCCTCTTTGATGATCTCATCGGTCAGACCGTGGATGTTCTCCTTACAGATAGCGACAAGATTAGCAAATTTCGTGCCACTCGGATCGTCCTTGGCTTCGTTGATGTAGTCTACTGCCTTGATGTATGCTGCGAGGAATCTCACCGTCTCATCCGAGTGGTTCTTGAGGTAATTTTCGTATCCTGCTATAAGACAGCATGTGTGACCGGGGAACAGTACGTTGGTGGTCGCCATTTCTTTGAAATAGTCGCTGGACAGGATGTAGTGGTATTGAGGTTCCCAAAGGATTCCACCGTCAAGGATCGAGCTGTTGTTGATGGCATCGGAATAGGTTTTGATGCTATCCACGAAGTAAACGGTGTCCGGCTCTGGATGTGATTCGCTGTATTTCTCGAACTTCATCCCGAACGTGTTCTGTACCAGTTCCATGAGCTGGACATGTTGTATGGTGCTGGATCCAGGGGTTCCGAAGACCTTTCCACCCCACATCTCCTTATGGTACTCGATATTGTCTCCGTTGATCGTCACGAAATCATCTGCGTTGTATTTCGATGCGATGTATATCCCCGATCCGTCTGTGTTGACCCTTGAGATGAGGGATACAGCCTTCTCCACATGGGTGGCGACGTCATGCTTGACGATGGCTTTGGCGTTGATCGTTGCGCTGGTGATAGGTGGAGCTCCCATGAATCCGAGGTCGGACTGGCCTCCGAGGATATCCAGTGAAACAGCTCCTCCGTTGGGCAGGGCCCTGATGTTGATACTGAGTCCGTATTCCTCGCAGTATCCGAGGGTCTTCGCGACCTGGACTGCTATTTGGTGGATGTCTCCGTCGATGGCTGCGACATTGATCGTGGATTTGGAGCCCGAGTTGGCTGTGTAGGAGAGAGCATTCCTAAGGTAGCTGTCGTCTATGAATGCCTTTGAGAACTCCTCATAAGAATCGAATCCGAGTTCAGAGATCTTGTACTTGATTCCTCCGAGATCGGTCAGATTCTCCGCCAGGGAGGCGATGTCTGATTCTAGATCCGAGAGTGAGGAGCTGTTGGGCTTGTCGCTGTATTTGTACACCACGCCATCTAGGGCCTCTTTGATGACTTCATCGCTCAGTCCCTTGATGTTGTCTTTACAGATCTGGACGAGTTTAGCATACTCTTCTCCTGAAGGATTGTCTTTGGCCTCGTTGATGTAGTCTACTGCCTTGATGTATGCTGCGAGGAATCTTATGGTCTCATCCGCATGACTGTCCAGATAATCCTGGTATCCTGCGATCAGACAGCATGTGTGCCCGGGGAACAGTACGTTAGTGGTCACCATTCCATCGTAGTAACCGCTGGACAGAATGTAATGATACTGAGGCTCCCACAGGATTCCGCCGTCGAGAATGTCCCTGTTGTTGATGGCCATCGTATAGTTGTTGACATTGTCGACAAAATAAACTGTGTTGGGATTGAGGGGTTTCGTATTGCTGTATTTATCGAACTCCAATCCCATCTTGTTTGTCACAATATCCATGAGCTGGACATGCTGTATGGTGCTGGCTCCGGGGGTTCCGAAGACCTTTCCGCCCCACATCTCTTTGTTGAATGTTATGGATTTATCACTGTTGATGGTGATGAAATCGTCAGCGTCATATTCTGATGCCAAATAGATTCCGGATCCATCCGTATTCACCCTTGCGATAAGAGAAAGCTCCTTTTCAACCTCTCCTGAGGCAGAACTGGTTTCCTTGTTTTCAAGGGCGAAGATAGCTCCGGCAGCTATCAATTCTATCAGAACGATAATTATCACTAGAGTTTTCGTTCTAATGTTCGCACTTCCTTGTAACGTACTTGTAGGGTTAGATTATAACCTTATTGGGGAAAAAATTCCTAATTGTAGAAATTGACAGTTGAGTATCCGATTAAGGAAGATAGAGAAAAAATAGCCTGCCCATAAAGGGCAGGTGTTGGATTATAGCGTTTATTTTCAGTCGTGGTGATGATGCTCGTGCTTGTGCTCTTTGTGGCAGCAGCAATCTTCATCATCGTCATCGTGGTGATGTTCATGATCATGTTCACCATGATGATGGTGATGTTCATGATCGTGGTCATGCTCGCAGCAACATTCTCCATCGTGGTGGTGATGATGCTCGTGATCATGATCATGGTGACAGCTGCACTCCTCTCCATCATGATGATGGTGATCGTGGCAGTGGCATTCCACATGCTCGTCGATCTCATAGAACAGTCCGCTGTCGTCCACCGCATGATACATCCTGTGTTGGAGCTCGTGCTCATCCACGTCGAGCACTGCACTCATGAATGTGAAATTGACCCTCTCCTGGGGATCCAGATTCCCGTGCTTCTCGACGCCGTTCGACATGTCGGTGAGATTGTAAGTGACTCCAGTGCCGTCATCGAGGGTCACAGCGGCCTTGATGTGTCCGAGCATCGCGCCGGCTTCCTTCTCGACCCATTTTCCGACCTCCATCATAGCGTCTTTGAGCCTTGCTTCCGCGTCTGCGTTCCAGCAGCCGATTCTTCCGGAGACGCCTGCAGCGCACCCTCCGGCCTCTTCAAAAGATGTCTTCTCTCCGCTCATTTCATCATCCCGTAAACTGATTCCAGATTTTCGCCGGTCTTTGCAGAAACGATCATTACGTCCTTGTCGGGGAATTCCTTCTTGAACCATCCCTCGATGAATTCTATCTGTCCCGGTTTGGCGATGTCCTTCTTGTTGATGAGGACGAAGTCCGCCGCCATCATCTGCCTTCTTATGAACTCTTCCTTCTTGGAAACAAGGAGCTCGAACCTCTCCACATCGGTTACTCCGATGATGTACGTTCCTTCGGTCTCGATTCCGGAGCTCTGGACGAGTTCCTTGACCTTGTGGGGGAGGGCCAATCCGGTCGGCTCGACGATGATTATATCGGGGTCGATATCTTCGGTGATGTTCACCAATGCTTTCTGCAGCGTTCCTGATAGAGAGCAGCAGATGCATCCGTCCGGAAGTTCTATAGCATCGTAACCCTCGGCCTTGAGGGTGGCTCCGTCTACACCGATCTCTCCGGATTCGTTGACCAGAAGTGCGGTCTTGAGTCCGCGTTTGGTGTACATCGATGCGAGCTTCATCAAAAGGGTGGTCTTCCCACTTCCAAGGAATCCGCCCAATATGTATACGTACATAGATGATGCCAAAACATCGGTGGTATTTGTACTGTGCTATACATGCTTAGGGGAAGGTTGTCCAATCACGGAATCGGATATGGATGGGTTTTCGTATTCCGAAAAACATCCTGTATTGCATTCAGAATATGCCAGCGGAGGCGTTTCCAGATGAAAGATTTATACTCTTTGGTCCCGATTTAGTCCTGCAATGACGATACTTATCGCGTACGACGGCAAGCCCGACACAGAGGCTGCTCTCGGATACGCTACCAGGCTCGCAGTCTCTTTCGACGAACCTCTGTACATACTGACAGTTGTCACTAAGGATCAGATGGACCCTGATGATATGGACCCGAGGATCCGTGAGTACATGGAGGCAGCATCCATGAAAGCATCCTCGTCAGGTGCCGATGTTCATAGCCTTATAGAGGTAGGGAAACCGGAGGATGTCATATTGGAAGTCGCTGATAATTTCCAGTGCGATGCGATTGTAGTGGGCAGGCCGGATAGGTCCCGTTTCGACAGGATGGTCATGGGAAGTGTCTCTCAGAACCTGGTCGAGAAATCGTTCTGTCCCGTCGTGATAGTCCCGACTCCAGAGGAAGAGGTGCCTCAGCCACTCTCAGAGCAGGTATCGGAGTGAATCAGAGTAACACGAATAGACATTAAGTGTTACTTCAGTCCACAACACAGCCCTTGTCCAGGCGTACAACTCTGTCAGCCTGATCCATCAGCGCTTGGTTATGGGTGATGATGATTACGGTACGTCCTTCGATTATCTTGAAGATGTCTTCTATGACTGAACTTCCTGATATCGGGTCGAGTCCGGCCACGGCCTCGTCCAGGATGAGGATCTTGGGTTCCCCGATGAACGCACGGCACATGGCCAGCATCCTCCTTTGGGCAAGGGGCAGACGTTTGATATCGTTACCGATAACGGTATCGTAACCGTTGGGCAGCCTGCTCACATAGTCGTCCAGGCCGGTTATCTTTGCTACCCATGCCAGTCTCTCCTCTGATATGTCCTTGCGGTTGTAGACTATGTTCTCCCTGATGGTACCGTCGAACACCCAAGGGTCCTGAAGGACAGCGGCGATGTTGGTACTGTATGATTTGCGCGGGATGTTCCTGATGTCCACCCCTCCGATGGTTATGCTCCCGGAATCCGGTCTGTAGAATCCCATTAGCAGGTTCGCAACCGTAGTCTTTCCCGAACCGGTCCTGCCGACAAGGGCCGTGACCTCCCCCGGTCTGGCCTCGAACGTCACATCGTGCAGGATCTCCTTGCCCTCATGGTAGGAGAACGAGACGTTCTCGAAGCGGACGGATCCGCTCACAGGCACATCCTCCATCTCCTCATCGCTCTCCTCCTCGGGGGCGTTCAGGACCTCCAGGATCCTGTCGAGGGAGATGAACTCCTCCTTCACTCCGTCGAACACGGTAGCGGTACCGATCAGCGGTTTGTTGAGGGCCCTGACGTAAACCATGAACGTCAGGAACATACCGACAGTGATCTCGCCGAACAGGAGCATGATGGCCCCTACGATGACAGTGATCAGATATCCTGCGTTGATGTTCATACCGACGATAGGCGCGATAAGACTGGATCTCTTGTGGGCCGCGATGAACGCGATGGTGAATTCCTTGTTCGTATCTTGGAACTTGTTCCTGATCCGATCCTCCAGGCCCTCCGCTTTTATAGTACGGTGGGATGAGATTATGTCGCTCAGCTGTTCGTTGAGCTCAGTCTCCTTCTCCCTCTGGATACGGAAGTCCGATTCCGATTTGATCGTCAGCCTCCTGGATATCAGGATGGTTATCGGGAGCAGGAGCAGATACAGCAGCCCCAGCTGGTACGAGGTCACCATCATCATGATGGCTATTGCCGCTACCATCGTCGTATGGACGATGAGCCCTATGAAGTCCGTGGAGATCAGTTTGTTGACATTGGGCAGATCGGTGGTGAAGCGTGCAGTCAGATCGCCGGCGGGGACGCTGTCCACATACCCGACGGGAACATTCATCATCTTACGGTTGAGGCCTTCCCTGATCTTCTTCCCGGCGGCCAGCGACATCAGTGACATCTTGCGACCGGAATGAGTAGTCCCGACATACCAGAATATCACCATTATCGCAATGCCTGTGCACATGTCCAGGATGAAGTTCAGATCTACGACGTCGCCTTCTTGCAGGCCTACTATCTGGTTGAGGAACAGACCGCAGATGTAAGGGATGGTATAGATGAGGGCGGTGGCAACGAACGAGACGACGATGCACAGGCGCAGCTCCCTTCTGTTGTCCCTGCCGAGGAAATCCATCAGACGGTGCACTGAATCGAGGCTTCCGCTCATGCCCAGGTTCCCTCCTTCATCTGGCCGAATTTGCACATGTCCGCATAGAGCCTCGATCTGCCCAGCAGCTCTTCGTGGGTGCCTACGTCGGATACGCGTCCGCAGTCCATCAGGATGACCTTGGAAGAATCGTTGCAGGTCCATGTGTCGTTCATCACGAACACCACGGTGCTGTCCTTTATCTCTTTGATCGTCCTGAACACCCTTTCCCTCGTCTTGACGTCCAGTGAATAGAAGCAGTTCTCGAAGATGTACAGCTCCGGATGCTTCAGAAGTCCGCGGGCTATCAGCACGAGCTGCTTCTGACCTCCCGACAGAGAGGACTTGCTGTCCGATACGATGCTGTCCAGACCATTCGGGAGATCGTCGATGAACGAGTCCAGCCCGACCTTCCTGCATATCTCCATGATCTCTTTATCCGTATTGAGGCCGTGCGGGTCCAGATTGAATCTCATCGTGCCTTCGAGGATGTTGATCGAGTTGCTGACATAGGAAATTCTGGAACGGATAAGTTCGGGGGACGACCTGAGGACGTCCAGCCCGCAGACGGATACCTCTCCGGAGACAGGCTTGTTGAAACCCAGCATGGTCATGGCGACGTTGTATCCTCCGCATCCGTTGGGTCCGACCAACGATACGAATCCGCCTTTGGGGATGGTCAGGGCCACGCCGTCGAGCGATTTCTTTCCCAGGTTGTCCGTAAGGGTGAGGTCGCTGATTTCCACGGCGAGACCGCCCTGGTCCACATTTTTCTCTACCCCAGTATCGGCATCTTTGGCATTCATGACCGCAGAGAGACGCGAATATGATGCCCTGGCCTTAGGGTATTCGATGACTATATAGGGGATCAGAGAGAGGGTGGTTATGAAGCAGGTGGTGAACTGCATGAACAGTATGAGTTCCGTAGGGACTACGGCCTCCCTCAGGCTGCTGAGGGCCGTGACCGTGTAGATGAAGACAATGGACAGCCATACCACGACCGACATGAGGTGGGGGATGTAATAGGAGTTCAACGCTACTTTCGTGTTGTACCCTCCAAGCCTCTTGCTGGCAACCAGGAACTTCTCCGTCTCGTACTCCTTCCCGTTGTAAGCGCGGATGGTACGTGCCCCGTAGATCTTCTGTCTAAGAAGGGAGTTGACCGAATCTATAGATTCCAACTGTTTGCTGTAGAACATGCTGATGCGTATGGCCAGGAATATGGTGATCGCGGTAACCAACGCGAACGTTATGGCCAGAAGCACTCCGACCAAGTAGTTGATGATCAGTGTGCATATGATCAGGGACAGGATGAGGAACGGCATCGGGAGATACGTTCTTAGTCCTTCGTAGATGTATTTCTGTATGGTGTTGATGTCCGTTATGAGGCAGGTCATGGTGTTGGTCGTGGAACCTTTGGAATCAAGCCTCTGTTTGTTCAGCAGGGAGCTGACGATGTCGTTCCTCATCTCCTTGGAGATCGCCGCGGCGATCTTTGATGCCATAAACGCGGAGTACGAGGTGACAACCGAGAATATGATGGTGACTAGGAGCAGAACGGCACCCATTATGATGATATCGTCGAAATCGTTCCCGTACACCCCCTCATCTAGGATGGGCTTGAGCAGCGCGATGGATGCTATCTGAGCGGCCACCCCTATGATCTGGAGAATCGCAATGTAGGTCACAGTGCGCGTATGAGGTCTCATGTACGGGCCGATGCCCCAGCTCAACTCCTTGGCCATCGTTTCTCTGAATAGATATAATATTAATAGGATTTCCCAACGACGGACAATCGGCGAAGGTCCTCTGGGATACGGTTCTGAACATCATCGATAAATACGGCATCCAATCTGACAATTACCATGGAGGATAGGCCAATCGTCGCCAACTACGCCACCGGGTGCCTGGTGGCGATGAGCGTGCATATGTTCATCAGCAGTCTCTCAGCTCTGATATTCCCGGAGATGTATGAGAGTCCGATGATGACGGGAACGGTCTATCTGGTCCTGCTTCTAATCGTCGCGGTATGGGAAGGGGTCCTTGCGGTGGGAGTCTATCTCGGTTCCGGTCTGGCCTACAAGCTCGCTTTCATCACCGTCCTGATCATGCTGATAAACGTGGTGGTCGGGATATGGGACGACAGGACGTTCGGATACGATTTTTGGATCCAGGGGATCCTGTCCGCAACATGCATCATTCTGATGCTTACTCCGCAGATGCGTGAGGCATACAAGGGATGGTCGCTGCCTAGCAGGCCTGCTTACAGCATAGAATAAGGCGGAAAACCCTCCGAGAAAGGGTAAACATATACCCCCCACCCGTATGTAATAAATATGTAGATTAGATACATGCCCTCAGTGAGTACATGGATGAGTTATCCCACCCGCCGATGGAAGAGGAAAGAATCCTCATGTCGCCGATCTACCTTTCGCCGAGAGGCCGTAGGATCGTAGTGTTCGGCGGAGGCAAGGTAGCATTGAGGAAATGCATGCATTTCGAAGGATTCCATATCACGATCGTTTCAATCGAAGTCCTGCCCGAGCTCCGCGAGATCGCGGATGAGGTAATCGAAGCCAAGGTGGAGCCTGATACCGCAGCGGAATACATGGAAGGTGCGGACATCGTCATAGCAGCCACTTCGGTCCATGAGCTCAACGATTCCATAAGGGACATCTCACTGTCAAAAGGGATAATGACCAATTCCGCCCACGGCGGCGGAGACGTCCTCATCCCGTCCGTTCTCAAACGTCCAGGCTACTCGGTAACGGTCTCGTCAGAAGGCCGTGTCCCCGCATTTCCGCCGTATGTAGTCGACAAATTGGATGAATTCCTGGACCCCTCGTACGATGCCATGCTGGATCTGCTGGTCAAGCTTCGCCCTATCGTTAAGGAGAGGATCCCGACACAGCCTGAGAGGGCGAAGTTCCTGGCAATGGTCCTGAACGACAGGGGCACATGGGACCTTCTCAGAGACGGGAACAGTACAAGGGCGTTCAACAGGGCATTGAAGAAAGGGGGCCTCCAATGATCGTCAGCATGCATATCACGCATTCCTCCGCAGGAGGCACTGAGGGGCTGAACAACGTGGTCTCCCTTCTGGAGACCGAGGTTCCCGATTACATCTCACTGATGGGCACCGTGTCGGAATATGTGGTGGTCCGCACCTGCAACCGTTTTGAGGCATATATCGCAACGCAGGACAACCGCACGACGGTCAGGCTTCTGGAGGAACTCATCCGCTCGCTGGTCCCGTCATCGAACATCTCATACATCCTGGAGGACAAGGAGAGCATCAAGCACCTGTTCAGGGTGGTCTGCGGACTGGACTCCCTCATAGTCGGTGAGGATCAGATCCAGCATCAGGTCCGCGAATGTTATTTCAAGGCCAAGGAGGAGGGCCATGTCAACGGCATGCTGTCCCGTCTCTTCGAAAAGGCCATCATCGTGGGCAAGAGGGTGAGGTCCGAGACCGAGCTCAACAAGGGGGCGGTCTCGGTAGGTTCCGCATCGGTAGAGCTGGCGGAATCGAAGATAGGGGATCTCAGCGGGAAGGCCATAACGATCCTGGGAGCGGGAGACATGGCATCCGTCATAGCAAAGAACCTAATCGGCAAGAACATCAGCACAGTGTTCGTCTCCAACCGTACGTACAGTCGCGCAATGGAGCTGGCTGACGAGCTGGGAGGGGATGCGGTCAGCATGGACAGGATGGAGGAAGCGATCAGCTCCAGCGATCTCGTCCTTGTAGCTACCGGCGCACCGCATACCGTTCTCCATAAGCCGGCAATCATGAGGGCCATGAAGGTCCGCCCGGACAGGAAACTGCTCGTCATCGACGTCTCCATCCCGCACAACGTGGACCAGGACATAGTAGAGGTCGCGAACGTGGAACTGGACAACATGGATTCCCTCGAGACCATCGCCCAGCAGAACGTCAGACGCAGGATGAACGAGATAAACTCCGCCGAGAAGATCATCGCCCAGGAACTGGAGAAGATGGATTCGGAGAGGAGGGAGGAGGCGGCCAACGAGATCATCAGGCTCATAGGGATGAAGCTCGCATCTATAAGGGAGAAGGAGCTTGAGACAGCGGTATCCCGCAGCGGAACCGCGGATACTCAAACGCTCCTGGACGACATGTCCAGGGCTTTAGTGAATAAGATTACAGCCGATCTGTATGTCAATCTCAGGAAGGCTTCCCGCGAAGGGGACCTGGCGGCATGCAACACATTGGCGATTATGTTCGGATTGAGGTGAATCACATGATGTATCCAGAAGTGCGCCTTAGAAGGCTCAGACAGAACGAGAGGATGAGGAATCTGGTAGCGGAGACCAGGCTCGATGCGGACCAGTTCATACTGCCTATCTTCTTTGATGAAACGATCTCGCAGGAGAAGACCACGGCATCCATGCCGGGGGTGAGGACGTTCCCGCTCAAAGGATACGATACCATCGCATCAGGTATTCAGGACAGCGGGGTCAACAGCGTTCTGGTGTTCGGAGTGCCCGCCCACAAAGATGCGGTGGGGTCCGGAGCCTATGCAAGGGAGGGGGTGGTTCAGAAGGCTATCGAGGGACTCAAGGAGAACTCCGATATGCTGGTCATATCGGATCTGTGTCTGTGCGAGTACACGGATCACGGTCACTGCGGTGTCCTGGATGGTAATGGATATGTCATGAATGATGAGACCATCGAGCTGTACGGCAGGACGGCCGTCTCCCAGGCGAATGCCGGAGCGGACATCATCGCCCCCAGCGGAATGATGGACGGACAGATAGCGGAGATACGCAGGGCTCTCGATGATGCCGGACATAAGAATGTCCCTATCATGGCATACAGCGCCAAGTTCTACAGCGCATACTACGGTCCGTTCAGGGATGTCGCCAACTCCGCCCCCGGAAAGGGAAACAGGGCAGGATACCAGATGCAGTGCGGTAACAGGAAGGAGGCCATGCGCGAGATTGAGTTAGACATAGCCGAAGGCGCGGATATGATCATGGTCAAACCCGCAGGTCCGTACCTGGATATCATCAGGGATGCGGCGAATACGTTCGACCTTCCTCTTGCAGCATATCAGGTGTCCGGAGAGTACGCGATGATCAAGGCGGCAGCGGCGAACGGATGGATAGACCACGACCGCGTGATGATGGAGTCCCTCCTGGGAATCAAGAGGGCAGGGGCGGATATGATCATCACATACTTCGCCGAGGAAGCGGCCAGGATGCTGTGATAGCATGGACAGGTCTTCAGAGCTCTATCAGAGGTCCAGCGGAGTCACTCCCGGAGGGGTCTCCAGTCCGGTCAGGGCGTTCAAGCCCAACCCATTGTTCATAGACAGGGCCAAGGGATCCAGGATCTGGGATGTCGACGGTAACGAGTACATCGACCTGTGCATGGCGTACGGGCCTCTGGTCGTCGGACACGCATGCCCGAAGGTCATGGATGCTGCCAAGGAGCAGATCTCCAAGGGCACGGTATACGGGGCCCCTTCCGAGCCTGAGCTCAATCTCATCGAGAGGATTGTTAAAGAGGTCCCGTCCGCCGACATGGTGAGGCTGGGATGCTCCGGGACCGAGGCCACCATGCACGCGATACGCGTAGCGAGGGGTGTCACAGGCAGGGATGACATAATCAAGATCAACGGAGGGTTCCACGGCGCCCACGATGCGGCTCTCGTTGCAGCAGGTTCCGGAAGCGCAGGCGGAGTGCCCTCATCGAAAGGGGTGCTGTCCGATGTGGCGAAGCACACGTTCACGGCGGAGTACAACGACTCGCAGTCGATGAACGACATCCTCGACAAGCATGACGTCGCATGCGTCATCATGGAGCCCGTGATGGGAAACGTCGGAGTCGTCACACCCGAGAAGGGATACCTGGAAGAGGTCAGGAAGATCACTTCCGAGCACGGAACGATACTGATCTTCGACGAGGTCATCACAGGTTTCCGTGCATCCTCCGGAGGCGCTCAGAAGAGATACGGTGTCACTCCCGACATGACGACGATGGGAAAGATCATCGGCGGAGGATTCGCAGCAGGCGCATTCATGGGAAGGAAGGACATTATGGAGAACGTCGCTCCCCAGGGAGGGGTATACGTCGCAGGTACCTTCGCAGGCAATCCAGTTTCTGCTACCGCGGGGCTGGCAACCATCGACCTGATGTGCTCCAACGATAATTACAACAAACTCGAGAAGCGCACCGATTCCCTTGTCGCGACTATCAGGGATTCCATGATAGACAATAGGATTGTCGGATGCGTCAACAGCGTAGCATCCATGTTCTCGGTGTTCTTCGGTATAGAGCAGGCCACCAACGGTTCGGAAGCGATGAGGGCAGACCGCGAGATGTTCGACATGCTGTTCAGATACATGCTGTCCAACGGAGTATATCTTCCGCCTTCAGCCATGGAGGTAAACTTCATGTCGCTTGCCCACAGCGAGGGGGACATCGCCGTGCTGGAAGACAAGTTCAAGGGATTCTTCGAGAGCGTGAAAGGATGATCGTGGGCACCAGAGAGAGCAAGCTGGCCATGCGTCAGACCGAGATTTTCCAGCAGCTGATGGCAGAGGTGAATCCCGATGAGAAGGTCGAGATCGTCTCCATGAAGGCGCTGGGAGATATCGATCTCACATCACCTCTGAACGAGATGTCCGGGGTGGGGGCGTTCGTCCGCGAGCTGGACGAGGCCATGCTGCATCACAAGATCGACGCATCCGTCAATTCACTCAAGGACATCCCGACCAAAATGGCCGAAGGGCTCACCGTCGTAGCCATATTCGAGAGGGACTCCCCCGAGGACATCATACTCCCCTGCCCGCTGGAGGACCTTCCGAAAGGGGCCAGGGTGGGAACGTCATCCGTCAGAAGGATGAGGCTGATACAATCCATCCGCCCTGACTTGCAGATATTGCAGCTCAGAGGCAACATACACACCCGCCTGTCCAAGCTGGACAACGGCGAGTACGACGCCATCCTTCTGGCCAAGGCCGGTCTGGAGAGGATGGGCATAGAGCGTCCGATGCACACGTTGGACAAATCCGTCTTCATCCCTGCACCTGGTCAGGGGACCATCGCGGTGGAATGCAGGTCGGATGACGAGAAGGCCATAGCCCTTCTGAAGAAACTTGACCATGCCGAGACACGTGCAGCGGTCGACGCAGAGAGGGGAATAATGAGGATCATGGGTGCAGGATGTTCCGCACCCGTAGGAATAAATGCAGAGGCGGACGGAGACGAGCTGATCGTCAGAGCCATAGCCTTCGACTACACGCCCGAACCGAGGAGGGTCGAGAAGAGGATCCCGATCGATTACGACGAAGGCGTACTCAGGGACATCGCAGATTATCTCACAGGCAAGAGGGACACAATATGACAGGAAAGGTATATCTCGTAGGCGCAGGACCAGGCGACCCCGGATTGATGACAGTGAAGGGATTGGATCTCCTCAGGAAGGCGGACGTCGTTATGTACGACGCATTGGCCAATCCGGACCTTCTCAAAGAATGCAAGGAAGGTGCCGAGCTCATAGACGCAGGCAAGCGCGGAGGGGACCACCACCTCAAGCAGTGGGAGACCAACGAGCTCCTCGTGAAATACGCTTCTGAGGGAAAGGCCGTCGTAAGGCTCAAAGGAGGGGACCCGTTCCTCTTCGGACGCGGCGCGGAGGAGGCAGAGGAGCTCAGGAACGCAGGCGCAGAGGTGCATGTGGTCCCGGGAGTGTCTTCATCGATCTCCGTACCGGAGCTTGCAGGGATACCAGTCACGCACAGGGACCACACATCCCTTGTCACATTCGTCACAGGACACGAGAAGGACGACAGGACGGAGGACCGTCTCGACTGGACCAAGCTGGTCGGAGGCCATGGGACCCTTGTGATCCTGATGGGTCTGGGCAATGCAGGCAACATCTCCAAGGGACTGATCGAGGGCGGAATGGACCCTAAGATGCCTGCTGCCATCATCTGTAGCGGTTCGACGCCCAAGCAGAGGGTGGAGGTCACGACTGTGGCCGATCTCGAGAAGACCATCAGGGAGAAGGCACTGGAGCCTCCCGGGATAATGGTGGTCGGTTCCGTCGCCACGCTCCGCGAAAAGCTCGGTGACCTGCAATGAAGGTACTGGGCTTCACACGCCCGGCCTCGAAGCTGAAGGCGTCGGTGGAGGAGGCGGAGGCATTAGGTTTCAAGGTCTACGCCGCCCCTTCGCTCGATGTCATCCACGGAGACGCATCTGAATTCGAAAGGTTCAGGGAATCGATAGCGCCAGGGGTGCCCGTCATATTCGGTTCCACCACGGCGGCGGATCACTGCAGCCAGGAGTTCGGAGATGAATTCCCTGAGATGATGGTGCCCTGCGAGGTCATAGCGATAGGTCCGGGAACGGCCGGCCGCCTTACCGATCTGGGTGTGAGGGTAGATGTGATGCCCGAGGACTACTCCTCGTACGGGCTGCTCGAGGAGATCAGGAAGAGGTACGAACCCGGAAGGATCCTCGTTATCCGCTCTGACAGCGGTACGGAGATAATCAACCAAGGTCTGGAATCCACCGGATTCGAGCTGATAGACATCGCCTCGTACAAATTGAAGGCGGCCGAGTCCGGAGATGATATGAAGGCGCTGATGGGAGCGATAGCCGACGGTACCCTCGAATGGATGGCCTTCACGTCCCCGATGTCTGCAGCAAGTTTCTTCGACAACATGAAGGAAGCCTACGGCAAGGATTATCCGGCACTTATGAAGAAGGTCCGTGTGGCGGCCATCGGCAGACCCACCGCGGACAGGCTAGCTTCTCTTGGGAGGGCCCCCGATCTGATCCCGGAGAAGACCACTTTCCGCGATCTTCTGATGGCCATCAGGGATGCAGAGTAACACTAATATATAATTAGTGTTACCCAAATCTCAGCCCGACTCTTCGTCTCTTTTATTTAATATAACGGGATACACGCGACTATACGTGATCGTATGAGCGACGAATGGGTCAAGATTGCCGCACCGGCCACATCGGCCAATATTGGAGCAGGATTCGATACCTTCGGAATCGCGTTCGAGGGCCCCTGCGATATCATCGAGGGGAGGAAGACCGAATCCGGTATCAGGATAGTAGAGGTCAACGGGCCTGGATGCACATCCATACCCCTCGATCCCGATAAGAACTCTGTCAGCATAGCCGCCAAGGAGGTGCTGAAGAGGTGCAACGCCGACTTCGGAATCGATATCAAGATCACAAAGGGCATCAGGCCCTGCAGCGGAATGGGCTCATCAGGTGCATCGGCATCCGGAGGAGCCTATCTGGCCCATATCCTCACAGGGGAGAAGCTCTCCAAGGAGGAGCTAATCATCTGTGCGGCGACCGCCGAAGGCGTGACATCAGGCGGGTTCCATGCCGACAACGTCGCTCCGTGTATCCTCGGAGGATTCACCATAATCAGGTCCAACGAGCCTCTGGATGTGATGTCAGTCACACCGCCGGAGAACCTCGGAGTCGTCGCCTCGCTCCCGGACGTCCT
This sequence comes from Thermoplasmata archaeon, assembly GCA_015063235.1. GTDB lineage: Archaea > Thermoplasmatota > Thermoplasmata > Methanomassiliicoccales > Methanomethylophilaceae > Methanoprimaticola. The sequence goes on from SUSW01000037.1 coordinate 29,425, forward strand.
CGTTCCCACGAAGGATGCCAGGGCCGTGCTTCCCAAGGAGGTCGCTCTTAAGGACATGGTATTCCACATAGGTCACGCATCATCGCTCGTGTACGCGATGATGAAAGGGGACATCGATCTCATCGGCAGGTCAATCGACGATGCGGTCATCGAGCCTGCCAGGACCAAACTCGTCCCTCATATTAAGGAGGCCGAGGCGGCGGCCAAGGCCAACGGTGCGATATCGTCATGCATAGGCGGTTCCGGACCGTGCATTCTTTCACTCTTCAACAAGGACCAGAACGATGGATCGGCCATCGCCAAGGCCATCGAGAAGGTCTATTCCGACAACGGAATGAAATGCGATACCTGGATCACGAACTGCGGTTCCGGATGCAGGAGGATTTGAAATGGCAGCACACAAAGTAATCTGTTGGGATTGCGGCGCAGAGGTCGAGGACCCCTTCGTCAACACCTGTCCCAAATGCGGCGGTCTTCTGACCGTCAAGATGGATCTCGAGAAAGTCAAGGAGATGAAGCCTACCGATCTTCACAAGACTCAGATCGGAGTATGGAGGTACGCACCCTTCATGCCCGTCGATCCCGAGCACAAGGTGTCGATCCAGGAAGGCGGAACCCCTCTGTACCCTACCAAGGCTCTCGGAGAGGCAATCGGATGCAAGAGCGCGTTCGTCAAGTTCGAGGGACTCAACCCCACAGGTTCCTTCAAGGACAGGGGAATGACCATCGGAGTCTCCCATGCCAAAGAGCTCGGTGCCAAGGTCGTAGGATGCGCTTCCACAGGTAATACATCTGCAGCCCTCGCAGCATACGCGGCCAAGGCAGGAATGAAGTGCGCAGTGTTCCTCCCCTCAGGGAAGGTCGCTATGGGAAAGCTCGCCCAGGCGCTGTTCTTCGGAGCGAAGGTGCTTTCCATCGACGGCAACTTCGATGATGCTCTGGCCCTTGCAAGGAAGATGGCCGACGAGAGGAAGCTGTACCTCCTTAACTCCATCAATCCCTACCGTCCCGAGGGTCAGAAGTCCGTTCTCTTCGAGATCATGGACCAGCTGGCATACGACGTTCCCGACAGGGTTATCCTGCCCGTAGGAAACGCAGCGAACATCTGGGCCGTCTACAAGGCATGCATGGAGCTGAAGGAGGTCGGATGGATCGACAAGGTCCCGATGCTCACAGGAATCCAGGCAGCAGGCTCTGCACCCGTCGCAAGGGCATTCGCAGCAAAGAACAAGACATTCGAGCCCGAACCGAACCCCGAGACTGTGGCAACCGCCATCAGGATCGGAAACCCCGTCAGCGGAAGGAAGGCACTCAGGGCCATGTATGATACCGGCGGTTACTGCACCACAGTCACCGACGATGAGATCATCGCAGCTCAGCAGCTCCTCGGAAGAAAGGAGGGTGTCTGTGTCGAGCCCGCATCGGCAGCGTCCGTCGCCGGACTCAAGAAGCTCATCGAACTCGGAGTGGCTGACAAGGATGAGCGTGTGGTCTGCATCTGTACCGGAAACGGTCTCAAGGATCCCGACACGATCATCAACAACTGTGCACCTCCGATCAAGTGCGGCAACTCGGTCGAGGATGTAGAGAGGATTCTATCACAGTGATCAGAAATCGAAGAGGTTGGTCTGCCTATGGCCATCCTCTTCCACTTTTTTCTTCTTTTTAGATACCTTTTTCGGCTCTTCTTCCGCGATCGGTTCCGGGATGGGTTCGCCGTATTCGGCCGCCATCTCCATGAGCATCGCCTCTTCTTCCGACGGGGATATGTTCTCCACAGGTTGGGCCTTCCCGCGTACCTGCTCCTTCATCTTCGAGGCGAGTACATGGCCGATACCGGGTATGGCCGCCAGAACTTCTTCCGGTACGGCGGACACATCCGCCTTGGTCTTGATGCCTTTGTTGAAAAGGATCCTTGCCCTGTTCCTTCCGACGCCCCTGAACGATACCAGCTCTATGAGCTCCTCCTTGACTCCGTATCTGATGCGCGTCATCAGAGGTCTGATCTTCTTCATGGCCGAGGGATTGAATATGTATGCGATCTCGCTCATCGCGTATACGATCCAATCCATCATATCGACTTTGGAACGGATGTCCCCGGGTCCTATGCCCATTGTGCTGGTTATGGTATCCTCGTTCATCTCCTCGATCCAATCCTGGATCAGGAGCGCCACCTTGAGGTCGCTGTTGAGGAATTCAGGATCGTAATCCCTGAGCTCATACGGGTCCACCAGCCATTGGTCGTTATCGTCGAGTTCTTGTATCGTAGCGTCCAGTATCGTGAAATCCGATTTCTTCGGATACATTCCCAGAACATCAGGCGTCATCGCGGCTACCAGGAGTATCGCTATGTTGGAGGTGTTCTCATCGATTTTCTGCACGGCATGCTTCAGGATCGATGCCGATACAGGGTCGATATAGAGGTCCGATACACGCTTCCCGAAGGATGTCACCCTGACGCTGTCACCGTTGCTCTTGGCCATCTCCTCCTCGACGAGCGATGACACGATGCCGTCAACGACGCTCTCTATACCGAACAGCTGCGAGACTGTACCGAAGAACGTCTCCTTAAGGAAATCTATGATGGATTCATGGGAGTCCGCATCCTCCGTGGCAAGAAGGCCCAGCACATGGCTCCTGAGGACCTTCTCGTTGAACAGTTTCGAGGTAAGACGTTCCGTGTCATGATTCACATAATCCTGCATGAGGTGGTCCGCATCCTCCTGGTTCTTGGCCACGAGTATGGCCTCCCCGTAAGGGTCGTAGCCGGGCCTTCCGGCACGTCCGCACATCTGCTTGACCTCCATCACCGGGATCGGCGAGTTGCCGTAGTTCGTTTCGAAGCGCATGGTGTCCCTTACGATCACCCTTCTCGCAGGCAGGTTGATCCCTGCAGCCAGCGTCGGTGTCGCGACGATGCATTTGATCTGTCCGTTCCTGAAGTTGTCCTCTACATACTTTCTCTGTCTGTAAGTGAGGCCGGCGTTGTGGAACGCGATCCCCGATTTCACACAGGCTGAGAGCTTCCTTCCGGTCTCTGTGGTCTCCCCGTCGCCCTCGAGCAGGTCCAGATCGGCACGTGACAGCTGTCTTCCTGCAATCTCTCCCATCCTCTTCGAGAACTTCACAGCGAGGGATTCCGTGGAACGGCGGGAGTTGACGAACACGAGGCTCTGTCCCCCGTCCCTGACTGCCTGCTCTATGAGGCTCCAGATGTCTTCCTTGTCCGGAGGCACATCCCTCTTCGTGCGGTCGGCGAACTCTATCTGATTGTCGCAGAATACCCCCTCCTTGAGCGGAATGGGACGCCAGTCGCTCTCAACCAGTCTGGCATGGAGCCATTCCGCGAGATCGAAGGCGTTGCTCATCGTCGCCGACAGTGCGATGATCTGTATCTTCCTGTTCCTCCTCATGAGTTTGGTGAGGGTGACTTCCAAAGTGGGTCCTCTACCGGGATCGTGTATCATGTGGATCTCATCGGCGATGACCAGCCCGACCTTGTCCATCCATTCGCTTCCGTGGCGGATCATCGAGTCCGCCTTTTCGGATGTGGCGACGACCACGTCCGCATCACCGAGGTTCCTGTCATCGGAATCGAGGTCGCCCGTGCTCATATGTGTCCTGATCCCCAAAGAGGTGTACTTATCGAAATCGTCCTTCTTCTCAGAAGCGAGCGCTTTGAGCGGAACTATGTAGAGGACCTTCTTCCTTTTCTCCACCATCATCTGGAGCGCAGGGATATAGCCTATGAGAGATTTACCGCTGGCCGTAGGTATGGCGGCGACGAGATTGTGGCCCTGCAGCGCTATCGGGATGGCTTCGGCCTGGGGAGGGTGAAGATTGACGTAACCCGTCTCCATAAGGGCCTCGGCGACCCTGTCTGAGATCGGGAGCTCGTCTACCCTCATGGGATATCACTGTTCGCACAGCTCTCTTATGATCTCTTCTATCCTGTCCGCGTTATCGCTGCCCACGCGTGCACCCTTCCTCTCCAGGTACACCCAATCCCTCTTCCTGCATTCCTCCTCGAATTCGGGATTGGTGACGGCGATAAGCTTCCCGTTGGCGATGTCGTCATACTCAAGGAACAGTCTGAACATCTCTTTGGGTATGCAGAAGATGACCTTGTCGAAGGGACGGGTCAGATATGATACCTGTTCCACGTAGTTCCTCTTCTCGTTGACCTCTATGTAGTCCTCTTTGGTCTCCATGACCTTGTCGTATCCGGTGACCATATAGTTGCCGGGGACGAAACCGTATTGGGTTGTGATCACCCCGTAGGATACGTCGCAGAGTTTGCTGCCAGTCTTCGTTTTGGCCGTATCCAGTCTGGCGACCAGGTTCTTGACTTCAGTCGTGCGGCCTTCGAACATCTCGAATGCTGAAAGCAGCCTGTTCTTTGCCTTGAACACGGTGGAATCATTGGTGACTATGAGGATGCGCTTCAGCGATTTCATATCGGTGTAGAACTGGGCCATGTCATAACCTCTTGTTCCCGAGTCTGTAGGCGATGCTGCAGTTTCCTTCGGCCGAAACCATGCAGGGACCCATCGGGTTTGTGGGCTTGCATACCTTTCCGAACATGGGGCATTCCTCAGATCTTATCAGCCCTCTCAGGACGTCTCCGCATTTGCATCCTTTGGCCTCATCATCCACTTCAGGAGTGAGCTTCAGGATGTCCTCGTGAACCTTCGTGGCATCGTGGTCCGCGAACTCTGGCTTGAGAGCAAGGGCGGATTTGGGAACGACAGGGAAGCCTCTCCAGTGGCGGTCCACCGGTGTGAAGGTGTCCTCGATCAGTTTCATTGCCTTCGGATTGCCTTCCGGCCTTACCAGCCTGGTGTATTCATTCTCGACCTCAGCCCTTCCTTCTTTGATCTGCTTGCAGAGCATGTACACCGACATAAGCAGGTCCAGAGGCTCGAATCCCGAAATGACCTGCGGTACTTTGTATATCTCGGAGAACGGTTTGAACATCTCCGTACCTGTGACGACAGCGACATGTCCGGGCTCGATGAGCCCGTTGATCCTGGATTCTCCCAGATCGAATATCGTCTTGAGCACAGGGGGGCAGATCCTGTGGCAGCTGTAGACGCTGAAGTTCTCGGGGCAGTCGTCCTTATGGAGGGGTACGCATGTAGACGGTGCAGTGGTCTCGAATCCGACACCCACGAATACCAGGGGCTTGTCCGGCTGAGCCTTCGCCATGGCGACGGCATCGTCGATGGAATAGACTATCCTCACATCCGCTCCGTCGGATTTGGCGGAGAAGAGCGAACCAGCGGTGGTGGGGACCCTCATCAGGTCTCCGAAGGCTGTTACGGTAACACCGTTCCTGGCCAATGTGATCGCGTCGGCCACTTCCTTGCTCGTAGTGACGCACACGGGGCATCCGGGACCCTGTGCTATCTCTATGCCCACGTCGTTGAGCATCTGTTCCAATCCGAAACGAACTATCGTATCCTGATGTGTTCCGCAGATGTGCATGAACTTGGCATGCACGCCCATCGCATCGATCCCTTCAAGGATCTTCTTAGCTGTTTGCTCGTCCCTGTACTTGAACATCATTCTGCCTCCTCGATGTCCATGCTCCTGACCGTGCATGATTGGCCGCTGGTAACGGTAACCGGCCCCCCGCACTGGGGGCATGCAAGAATAGGTATGGAATGTGTATCGAAATCGGGATCCGAAATGACCTTTGCCGGTCCGTCGAATCCGCACGCATCGCAGTGGAGCTCTATGGGTTCGTGGATTACCTTCATCTCTGAACCCTCTAGGATCGTGCCGCGTGTGACTATCTCGTAAGCGAACTTCAGCTGCTCCTCTCCGAGATTGGTCAGGTCGCCTATGACGACCTCTATGCTGTTGACCTTGGTCACATTGTATTTGCCGAGCTCTTTGATAACGGCGTCGACAAGCGTGGTCACCACTGATACTTCGTGCATCGGTTGGGTGATGGGTACTGGAGATATTAGTTTGACGGATAATCGCGCGCGACTAAAGCCGCATGAAGGCTCAGACCTTGCATTTCTTCTTCCCGAATCTGCAGTATCCTGAGATCCTGCACCTTTCGCAGTGTGGATGGTTGGGCAGGCATACCACCTGGCCATGCCTTACGAGATATCTGTTGATGTCCGACCAGCGTTCCTCTGGAGTGATCTCCATAAGCCGGAATTCGGTGTCCACCGGATCCTTCGTATCTACCAATCCCATCAGGTTCGATATCCTGTGGACGTGGGTATCGACGCATACCGATGGGATATCCATAGCATAGGATCTCACGCATGCAGCCGTCTTCCTCCCGACCATCGGGAGCTTCATCATCTCATCCGTGTCCGAAGGGACCTTGCCGTCGTATTCGTCTCTGAGTATCCGGCAGCATTCCACTATCGCCTTTCCCTTCTGCTTGGGGAATCCGGCGGGACGTACGAGTTCGCATACGTCATCTACATCTGCTTCTGCGATGGCTTCTATCGTGGGATATTTGTGGAAAAGGTTGTCGGACGCTTTACGGGTATTGTCGTCGCGGGTGCGTTGGGAAAGTATCGTGGCGATGAGCACATGGAATGGGTCGCAGGGCCATTCCGGATTCAGTCCTTCGGAATTCCTTCCGGGGTAGGCCCCTCTGTTGTAGTCCTCGGACAGTATGTCGAGAATCTCGACCATCGCATTTTTCCTAGCCATCTAAGACAGTCCTCCGCGGTCCTGAAAGAACCAGTTACGAGTATGGTCCCATCGTTCTTCAATGCTTGCTTCATTGCCTCTCCCACCGTATTGCAGACCGTGACATCATCGTGATGCCTCCTGTAGCATTCCGCAAGCCTCTCTGCGGATGCGGCCCTCGGGGAATTTGGGGCGGATACGTAAACCTTCGAGGCTATCGGTGAGAGATTAGTGGCGACGCCTTCGAGATCCTTGTCATCGAGCATCGCCGTCACCAAGATGACCTTTCCGTAGATCTCCTGGATATCCTGTTTCAGACATTCGGAGCCGCGTTCCGTGTGAGTAACGTCCAGAACTATGGGGCAGCTGTCAAGCTTTTCCATCCTGTACGGCCAGCGGGCTTTCCTGAGCCCCTCGCGGATATGTGCTTCGACGTTGTCGGCATCCTTCAGCTTGCGGATAGCCTCGATAGCGACCGCCGCGTTCCTCCCCTGGTACCTTCCGGGCATGGAGACGATGTAATCCTCGCCCTTGTAGCTGAACTCAAGGCCGTATGGAGAGCTGTTTATTATGCGGATGTCCTCAGGTCTTATCACCGTTATCGGACATCCCAGTTCCTCAGCATACCGTTCGATGACCTTCGAACCCTCATTCTCGATAGTGACACAAGGTACGCCGGGTCTCATGATCCCGGCTTTCTCCGTGGCAATCTTCTCTATTGTATCGCCGAGGAACGCGGTATGTTCTAGACTTATGTTGTTGATAACCGTGACTTCAGGTTCGATGACGTTGGTGGAATCGAGCCTTCCCCCCATACCAGTTTCTATCACAGCGATGTCCACCTTTGCTTCGGAGAATGCAAGAAAAGCACAGGCGGTGAGCGCTTCGAAGCTGGTACAGGATATATCTCCCTCTTCAGAGACACCCATGACCTTTCCTAAAGCGTTATTGAGCAGATTATCGTCGATATCCTTTCCGTTAATCCTGATGCATTCGTTGATCTTCAGTATATGAGGAGAGTTGAACATACCGACCTTAAGCCCGGATTCTCTGAGGATGGATTCCATGATGCAGCATACGGAACCTTTTCCGTCGCTGCCGGCCACATGTATCGTCCTATAGTGGTCATGAGGCCGACCAAGGCCATCCAGCAGGCGTTTTATGTTATCGAGTCCTGGCTTTATGCCGCGGCTCTGAAGAGAATCCAGCCATTCAACGCCCCTCTGCATGTATTTCCGCCAATGCACCTATCTTTATAAGAATTCATTTTCATTCGCAAGCATGGATGGAGCGATTGTCATCAACGGCTATCTGAACGGTTCTAGTTTCACAGAACCGGCGGAAATGCTCATAGCATCCGCTGCTAAGGCGGGTGTGGGTATGAGGACGTTCCTAAACAACGATCTGACCGTACCGATAGGTGATGCAGAGGCCTTCAGCAGAATCCTGGGCGATACGGATTTCGTGATATTCTGGGATAAGGATGTGCCCCTCGCCAAGAATCTCGAGGTCTGTGACATTCCTGTATTCAACTGTTCGGAGTGCATCAGATTATGCGATGACAAGGTCCTTACCCATTTGACACTGGCCGATTGGAACATTCCCTCCATCAGGACTGTGGCCAGTCCGATGTCGTTCGGCATGAACTACGAAGACCAGGCAGACAGGATTCTAAATCAATTCGGTTTTCCGTTCGTCTCCAAGGACCGTGTCGGTTCTTTCGGACAGCAGGTCAGGCTGGTCAGAGATATGGGCGATCTTCGGAAGGAGCTCAGCAGCAGCGTCCCTAAGATATTCCAGGAGTATATCGAGTGCGGAGGTGAAGACATCAGGGTCGAGGTTGTCGGAGGGAGGGTCGTAGCAGCGGTGAAGCGCAAAGCGCCCGAAGGCGATTTCAGATCGAATGCGAGCAACGGGGGTGTAATGAAGGCTTACAGTCCTACCGAGGAGGAGAAATCGCTGGCGATAGAGGCGGCCAATGCCGTCGAAGCGGATTTCTGCGGTGTGGACATCATATCCTCGGAGGGAGGTCCGAAAGTTTGTGAGATCAACTCTAATGCACACATCACGAATCTCCGCAATGCGACCGGGATAGACGTGTCAGAGAGGATCCTCCAGCATGTAATCAACTACCTGAGCTGATAGAATGAGATGCTGGATACTATACGAGGCCGCGGACCTTGAAGAGAACCGTTTCTTCGCTGACAGGCTTAAGATGTATGCGGATAGGGCTGGATTCGAGACCGATATCGTCACCACAGGAAACTTCGATATCTATGACCCCGCGGATGTGGTAATCTCCCGTGTCAGACAATGCGAATTCACATACAGACTGGAGGATAACGGTGCCACGGTCTTCAACAGGTCCTCTGTCAGCAGGGTCTGCAACGACAAAGCCTACACATATTCATTCGTGCGCAGTCTAGGTATACCCATTCTGCCCTTCTCCTTCCCCGGAGACGGCATGCCTCCCGGTCCTCCATGGGTGATCAAATCACGCAACGGTCACGGTGGAAGCGAGGTGTTCAAGGTCGATTCCGAGCTGGAAGCCAACGAGATGATCATCCGCATAGGCAACAAGAAGCCGATAATCCAACAGTTCTGCAGGGACCCGGGTAAGGATCTGCGCGTCTATGTCCTCGGCGGAAAGATAATCGCGGCCGTCATGCGCTCATCCGACAGTGATTTCAGGGCTAATTTCAAGCTCGGAGGAAAGGCGGAGATCGTGGACGTGCCGGCGGATATAGAGAAGATGGTGAAGACCATCGTCCCTGAGCTGATGCCGGACTTCGTCGGCATCGATTTCATCTTCAGTGACGGGAAGCCGTATCTCAACGAGATCGAGGATGTCGTCGGCACGAGGATGCTTTACAAGCTGACCGATCTGGATCCGGCGAAGATGTACATAGAATATATAGCCGACCGCGTCGGCCAATACTGAGATAAGAGATCGGGCGCTGGGCCCGATGTTTTCACTCGAATATTTCCTTATAGATCTGCTCCACGAGCTGAGAGTAGGTCATGCCCTTATCGGCAGCGACCTCTCTTACGAGATCCATGGTTCCTGAACCGTACTGGGCTGCTTTCTTCTTCTTATCTGCGATGAACGGATACCCGAGGTTCCTGGCGATCTGTCTCAGAAGCATCTTCCTGTGGTCCTGGTCCACTGGTTTGAGCTCCTTTAGATCCATAGCGTTGACCTGCATTGCGACGAGGGGGTCGAGGTATGGGTACAGTATCTTTTTCCCGAAGTGGTCTGCGATCTTTGTCTCGTGAGGGATTGTAGAGGAGATCAGTTTGCCCAGATCCGCTTTCCTCATCCTGTCGAGCTCCTCATCCGTAAGTCCGATGTACTTGGAGTATCCTGCGAACAGCTCGTCTGATCCCTGTCCGCCGAGCACATACTTCTCACGGACGGTCCTGCAGACGAAGAAAAGAGGGAGCTCGAACGAGAGCGTAAGAGGGCTCGATGTAGCGGTGATGGAGATCATCTCCCTGAGTCTGGGCTCTATATTTTCTTTCGTGAGAGGGATGTGGAGCCACGGCAGTCCGAGCTGTTCTGACATTTCCTGAGCCATGACCACGTCGTACGATTTGTCTTTTCCGGATGTATAAAGCGTCACGGATCTGGCGTAGTCTTTTGCAATCGCCGCTACCAGACCGGAATCCAATCCGCCGGAGAATGCGACGGCTATGTCCTGATCCTGGACCTGGCTCTTGATGGCTGAAATCAGCGCGTTCTGAAGGTTCTCCAACTCAATCGACATGTGCTGGGAATCGTTCAGATTGATTATAAACTGTATGATAGTCCTGTTTAGATAATCGTCTTAGGTCTCTCGTAACCCTTGTATTTATCATGGTTCAGTTGTTATTATGATATTATATCGTATACGCATCATGCATACTATTGCCGTATTAAGTACGTCAGACGTAACACGATTTATATTCAACAATAACATTTGGAGTCGCATGATAGGAGTTACACGTATCGGTGTCTCACTAGAACCCAATCTTCTCGAGGCATTTGATAAGGATATCGCCAAGAAAGGATACAGCAGCAGATCCGAGGCCCTCCGCGACCTGGTCCGCGATTCTCTTGCTGAGAATGAGTGGAAGAATGAGAGCGAGTGGATGGTAGGAACCATCGTCATGGTGTACGACCACACATTTTCTGCAGTCGGCGACAAGCTCACCGATGTGCAGCACCGCCATCACGGTCTCGTAAAGACGTCGGTTCACGTCCATCTCGACGATGATCTCTGCATGGAAATCCTCATCTGCGAGGACAAACTTTCCAACCTCAAGGAGTTCGCCGATGAGATCACCAGCATCAAAGGTGTCCTCAGAGGACGTCTGACGATGGTCGCGCCCTCATCGGGCAACATGCATCACATCGGCCACAGGTCCTGATACAGTTTATACAAAATGCCCAGCGGTCCCCGGAATTACGGGGACTGCCGGTTTTCCTACTCATCAGAAAAGAATGGATTGTACTTTATTCGTCGTCAATGCTTTCAAGCCGGAAGATTGCCCCATCGGGACGATCAGTCGTCGGTGAACAGCTCATACAGTCCCCAAGTTACCAGACCTGCCAAGAGGACTGATCCCCCGACCATTGTCACAGCTCCGAGTGCTGTGAACTCACTCTGTATTGGGGTGGTGCCGTACGTTTTTTTTTGGCTCATCGGTCTTTGATTGGCATTTCCTGCGAATTGTGTTTCAGGAAGCATTCTGTAATCTCTGATAAACCATCCTTCGTGTTCGACGTGCTTTACGTATGTCTGCTTGAAGACCTTGTATCCGCCGTTGAGCTTCTCGATATTTGGTCCACTTCCTGAGAATTGCACCTCTGCGGAATCCATGGCCACATAATCTTCCGGCATTTTTATTTTCGATTTCATGTAAATCACCATTCTTCAGAGTTTACTGCCAATCCATTCTCTTCTTACTATATAATGAACTCATGGAGAAAAATAATCATGTGATTCAAGGGTGCTTTCTGAGTTATCGGCCACCCCTGCTGTTCCGTCATATGATCCTTCGGACTCTATTGGTATGTCCAGCGAAAAACCGTGGGCAAGTTTTATGTACGTTCTTCTCGGTTTCCAGGGAGTTATGAAGAAGCTTATCATCACCGAGAAAGCCAATGCGGCCAGAAGGATCTCCACCATTCTCTCGGACGGTAAATCGCAGTCCAGCACATCAGGCGGAGTAACTACGATATCCTTCGCTTCCGGCGGCGATGATTACAGCGTTATCAGTCTAAGAGGGCACATCATAGAGCTTGATTATCCCAAGGAGTACAATGATTGGGGTGCAGTGAAGCCGGTGGAGCTTGTATATGCTCCGCAGGTCAAGACCGTACGTGTCAAATCCATCCTCAATTCAATAAAGGATCTCGCTTCTCAGAGTGATGAGATCATCATAGCAACCGACTATGATAGGGAAGGGGAGCTCATCGGTATGGAGACCGTCAAGGCTGTCGATGCCGATATGTCGAAGGTTAAGAGGGCAAAATTCAGTGCATTGACCAAAGGAGAGGTGGAGAATGCTTTCAGGAACCTCACGGACCCTGATGAGAAGCTCGCGGATGCCGCAGAAGCGAGGCAGATAGTCGACCTCTCATGGGGTGCGGTCCTCACAAGGCTCATCTCCCTGTCATCGGGACAGGTGGGTAACAACTTCATGTCAGTGGGCAGGGTGCAGAGCCCTACTCTCAAACTCTTGGTAGACAGGCATGAGGAGATCGAGAACTTCGTTCCGGTTCCGTATTGGAACATCGTCGGGAAGTTCGGCATGCTCGCATTCAAGGGCGACCATGAGAAGAATCCGTTCTGGAATAAGGATGAGGCCGAGGTTATTCTGTCTAAGCTCAAATCGAGTAAGTCGGGTACCGTCGAATCTTATAAGTCCGAGATGAAGGAGGAGTACAGACCGGCACCGTTCGATACCACGATGATGCAGGTGGAGGCCAACAAGATCGGCATACCTCCTACCACAGCAATGAAGCTCGCGGAGGACTTATACACCGGAGGTTACATCTCATATCCCCGTACCGAGAACACTGAATATCCTAAGAGTCTCAACTTGAGATCGGTCCTGGAGAAGCTTAAGGAATCGGATTTCAAGGCAGAAGCGGTCGAGATCCTCTCTCAGGAGAAGATATACCCGTCCAAGGGTAAGAGGAGTACCACGGACCATCCGCCTATCTACCCGACTGCAGGGGCTACATCGGATAAGATGAAGGGTGACAAATGGAAGCTTTACGAGCTGATCGTCAGAAGGTTCATGGCTACCGTCGCGCCGAATTCCAAGGCAGAGGTCACCAAATGTATAATCGACGTTGACGGAGAGAAGTTCGAGTCCGACGGATACGTTCTGAAGGAGCCGGGCTGGAAGAAGTACTACAAGAAGTATCTTCCGTCTAACGAAAGCAAGCTCCCCTTCATGAAGGAAGGGGATGAGGTCGATATAAGGTCCATCTCGGTAGTAGAGCTGGAGACCAAGCCGCCGTACAGATACAATCAGGGTTCGCTGATCCAGGAGATGGACAGGCTCCAGCTGGGTACCAAGAGTACAAGGCACGATATCATCGGCAAGCTGTTTTCTAGAAATTATGTTCAGGGCAACTATATGATCCCGACACCCAGCGGTATCGCGCTTACGAAATCTCTGGAGAAGCATGGCGGAGGAATTACCGAGCCTGACATGACCGCGAAGTTGGAGTCGGATATGCTCAGCATCTCCGAGGGAGAGCGCACTCTGGATTCCGTCGTGAAGGAATCGCAGGATATGCTCTACGAAGTGGCTCAGAAGATCACAGAGGGTTCAGAGGACATTGGGAAGGAGATCAAGGATGCCCTTCATTCGCAGCAGCACATAGGGATCTGCCCAACATGCGGTAACAACATGTCGGTGAAGAGGTCCAAGAACGGCAATTTCATCGGATGCGACGGTTATCCGGAATGCAAGCGCGCATACCCTCTGCCTAGGGGCGCCCTCATACAGACGGTAGAGACCACATGTCCTGTTTGCGGCCTTCCGCAGCTCAAGATCATCAGAAGGGGCAACCCGCCGTCCGTACAGTGCATCGATCCCAAGTGCACGAGTAACATCGCGATGAACGATCTCGGTCTGTGCCCTACTTGCAATAATGGTCACATCAGGATAATGTTCTCCAAGGCAGGCAGAAGGTTCGCAGGATGTTCTTCATGGCCGAACTGTACACAGACCTATCCACTTAGGCCCAGGGGCACCATACAACCTTTGGGTAAATCCTGTGCAATCTGTAGCGCGCCGATGATAAAGGTAGGCAGCATCGAGGAGTGTATCAACCCGGACTGTCCTGGAAAGAAGAAAGCTGTCCGTGCGACAAAAGCCACTCCTAAGAAGAAAGATACGTCCGAATGATTCGGTTGGAAATCAAAACCGATTTTGATTCCGAGTGCTTCGATATATGAATCTATCTTGGCAGATGTATCCATTATTTAATCGGTCGATGCAAGGTTAAAATACAGGTTATTATTCAGGACCACATCACAGCACTGCGTCCGCGTTCCCCTCGAACGCGGCCATGAGAGCGTCGTACGCCCTCACTTTGTGCTTTGCCGCCGTACCTATGTACGACATCACGTCCAGGTAGCCCTGCGCCCCGTCCG
>SUSW01000038.1 GCA_015063235.1 Thermoplasmata archaeon
AAGGGAACCGCCAATGCCCGCGTCCGTGACAAGGAGCGCTGGATGGCGACCATCAGGCCCATCCGTGACGAGCTGAAGACCCTCAGGGCCGAAGGCAAGATTTCACCCTCCGTCTACAGGCTTTACTACAGGAAGGCCAAGGGAGGAATGTTCAAGTCACGCAGGCACCTTAAGCAGCACATGATTGCTGCTGGACACCTCAAGGAGGAGATCTGATGGCAACAGGACCTAGATACAAAGTCGCATTCCGCAGAAGAAGAGAACTCCGTACCGACTACTATGCCCGTAAGAAGCTCCTCACAGCAAGAGAGACAAGGGCCGTCGTAAGGAGGTCCAACAAGAACATCTCCATCCAGTTCGCGGACTTCGCGATGGAGGGAGACAAGATCATCGCTTCTGCATCGACCAAGGAGCTCAAGGCAATGGGATGGGAGTACTCATGCTCCTCAGTTCCCGCAGCTTACCTCGTTGGATACCTTGCAGGAAAGAGAGCAATCAAAGAAGGCGTCGAATACGCAGTACTCGACATCGGTATGCAGAAAGTCCAGCACGGCGGAGTCCTTTTCGCCACAGTTGCTGGAATGATCGAGGCAGGCCTCGAGGTTCCCTGCAGCGAGGATGTTCTCCCCGAGGAGGACAGGCTCAAGGGAAAGCACATCGATGACGCGATGGAAGCGGCAATCGACAGCATCAAACAGAAGATGGAGGCTGATTAAAATGGCTGACTGGGTTCCTAAGACAAGGCTCGGACAGATGGTCCTCAACGGCGAGATCACCACAATGAGTGACGCCCTGGCGACCAAATTGCCTCTCCGTGAGCCCGAGATCGTGGATATCCTGCTCCCCGACCTCCAGGACGAAGTCATCGACCTGAACATGGTTCAGAGGATGACCGACTCCGGAAGGAGGGTCAGGTTCGCCGTTACCTGCATTGTAGGAAACGGAGACGGATTCATCGGATACGGAAGGGCAAAGGGAAAAGAAGTCGGACCTTCCATCAAGAAGGCTATCGACAATGCGAAACTGAACATGATCGAGATCAAAAGGGGATGCGGTTCCTGGCAGTGCGGATGTGGAAACCCCCACAGTCTGCCTTTCGAGGTACAGGGGTCCACCGGATCCGTCACTGTTACACTGAAGCCCGCACCCCGCGGAGTTTCACTTGCAGTCGGTGACGTCGCGAAGAGTCTGCTGACCCTCGCCGGCGTCCAGGATGCATGGGGATTCGCAAGAGGAAACACAAAGACAAAGGTCAACTACGCAATGGCGACCTTCGAGGCTCTGAAGATGACATCCCGCATGAGGGTCACCGACGAGCAGGCGAAGAACCTGAACATCGTTTCCGGACCTACCGGAATCAAGTTCGCTGAGACCGATGTCGACACACAGGAGGAGTGAAGATGACATACGCAGTTATCCGTGTACGTGGACAGCCCGATGTCAATTACAACATCGAGTACACCATGGGACTCCTCGGCCTGAACAAGGTCAACAACTGTGCTGTGATCCCCGAGAACCCCTCCACAAAGGGAATGCTCCAGGTAGTCAAGGACTACTGCACATGGGGGGAGATCGACGAGGCCACCCTGGCGGCACTCATCCGCGCACGCGGAAAGGTAGTCGGAGACAAACCCCTCGACGATGCATACCTCAAGGAGAACTCCGAGTTCGCAACAGTCGACGAGATGGCCAAGGCCATCATCGAGAATAACTACAAGATGAAAGATGTTGACGGCGCAAAACCTATATTCCGCCTCCACCCACCCGTTAAGGGATACGAGGGGAACAAGCGCTCATTCCAGAACGGAGGAGCACTCGGATACAGGGGAGCAAAGATCAACGATCTTATCAACAGGATGATCTGAGGTGTGAAATATGCCAAGCAGAACCAAGAAATTCAGGGGATACAGGACTCACGGACGCGGAAAGAAGTCCGGACGTGGAGCAGGTATCATCGGTGGACACGGTATGGCCGGATACGGCAAGACTGGAAAAATCGGAATGCTGAAAGAGGACAGGAACTACTTCGGTCGCCACGGTTTCAAGAGACCTCAGTGCACTGTTGAAGCAAACCGCACAATCAACGTCGGCGAGCTGTCCGAGAAGATCGAGACCTTCGTCGCAATGGGATTCGCCTCCAAAGAGGGAGATGCCTACAAGCTCGACCTCACAGAGGCTGGAATCGACAAGCTGCTCGGAAACGGAAACATCGACTTCGCAGTCAATGTGACGGTCGATTCCGTGTCCGAGAAGGCTCGCGAGAAGATCGAGGCAGCAGGCGGTTCAATCGCCGAATGAAAATATCGGGAAGGTAGAAAGAGATGGAAGAAACACAGAGCCTGTTGTACAAGATTAAGCCCTTGTCCGACAGGCTACCCTCCGTCAAGAGGCCCGAAGGCCATGTGCACTTCAGGACCAAAATGATGTGGGTAATAGTCGTATTGGTGCTCTATTTCGTCATGACGAATGTGTACCTCTACGGCCTCGACAGGTCGACTATGCTCGACATATTCGCACAGTACAGAACTATCATGGCCGGTGCTTCCGGATCGCTACTGCAACTCGGTATAGGACCGATCGTTACAGCTTCGATTATAATGCAGCTGTTCGTCGGTGCAAAGATCATCAAACTGGATCTCACGAAACGTGACGACAAGGCATGTTACCAGTCTGTCCTCAAACTGCTGGTCATAGTGATGATCGTCTTTGAGGCCATCCCGCAGGTCGCGGGATACCTCTCACCTTCCGCAGGACTGACAGGCGCAGTCGGCGATATAGGTGGAAGACTGATTCTCATATTGCAGCTGTTCGTGGGATCCTATATCATCTTCATGATGGATGAGGTGGTGTCTAAGTGGGGTATCGGAAGCGGTATCTCGCTGTTCATCGCAGCAGGAGTGGCGCAACAGCTATTCACAGGAACGTTCAACTGGGAGATGGTGGACATGGGCTCCATGGAGGTGCCCGGAGGTACCATACCCAGAGCGATCTATTACGTGTTCACCCTGTCACCCGCAGAGATGTCATCGTACGGTTACGAGTCTCTATTCCTCGGCAGCCCCAACCCGGTAATTGCGTTGGTAGGTACGATAGTGATATTCTTCGTGGTGGCGTATCTGGAATCGACACGTATCGAGCTCCCGTTGTCTCACGGCAACGCAAGGGGTGCACGCGGACGTTACCCGATCAAGTTGCTCTACGCAAGCAACATCCCTGTCATCCTGATGTCTGCTCTGCTCGCTATCGTGAGCATGGTGGCATTGCTGCTCTACAGCAACAACTTCCTCAGCGGCATCCCGCTCATCGGACATAACGGAGCAATCGGTTATTTCGTGGACGGAAGCACGACTGCGGCAGGAGGATTGGCGTGGTATCTGTCAGCGCCCACAGGATTGGTGAGTTGGCTGATGCCTATCATAGACCCGGCGACATACGGTGACGGTATACACGGTCCGTTGCAGCATCTAGCTCACGTGGCAGTATACTTCTCGGTGATGGTCATGGGTTCGATCCTGTTCGCTAAGTTCTGGGTCGAGACCACAAACCTCGGTCCAGAGGCAGTGGCCAAGCAGATCCAGAAGAGCGGTATGCAGATGCCCGGATTCCGTCGCGACCCCCGTGTCCTGAAACGTGTCCTTGAGAGGTATATCCCAACGATCACGATCATGTCGGGAGCCATCGTCGGAGCGCTAGCGGCCTTCGCGGATATGGTGGGAACTACCGGAAACGCAAGCGGAACAGGAGTTCTGCTGACAGTCGGTATCATCATCCACTTCTACGAGGCTATGGGACGCGAACAGATGATGGAGATGAACCCCATGATGAGGGGATTCTTCGGTGGAGAGTGAGTGAATGGCGAATCCAGGAAGTCCAGAGAACATGGCAGCACTGAACCAGAAGCAGGCTCCGATGATGTCCAACAAGACAATGATCGGAATGCTTCTCGTGTTCGTCATCATGTTCGCAGTTGCCGGATTCAGGCAGCAGATCGGAGAGGCACTGGATTTCGTGTTCAGGTTCATTGCATTCGACGGGGAATACCCCGTCCTCACGCTGTTCATCGCAGGTACGATCATGATTACGCTGGGAACCGTCATCAGGGGATTCCTTCAGAATCCTATCGAGATGGCAAGGAACCAGCAGATCCAGAGCGAGTTCAACAAGGAGCTCCGCCAGGCTAGGATTGAAAACAACCTCTTCAAGCTGAAGAAGCTTGAAGAGCTTCAACCCCAGATCATGTCGATGTCTATGAAGCAGAGCACAGACCAGATGAAGGTCATGCCTATAACGATGCTCTTCGTCATCCCCATCTATGCATGGGTATGGTACTTCCTTAGTACCGGAGACGGCGGGGCCGGCGGAGCATACTTCGGACCCGGCAATCCGATCTTTGACACGTACGGCAGCGTGCATGTTCAGATGCCTTGGACAGCAATAGACCTGAATGCGACAGCGTTCTTGAACTTCCCCGTGTGGATATTCATCTATACGATGATCAGTTTGCCCATCGGACAGATTGAGAACAGGCTCATCAGGCTTCACCTCCTCAAGAAGGAGCTGGAGAAGCTTGACCGTGAGGCCCAACAGGCTGAGATCCTATGAGAATAACCATAAGCGGTCCTCCCGGATCCGGGAAGACGACCGCCTGCAGCAAACTCTCCGAGATACTGGGGCTTAAGGCCGTGGTTTTCGGCAAGATATTCCGCGAGCTTGCTGCAGAGAAAAACCTTTCACTGGTCGAGCTCGGCGCCATCGCCGAGCAAGACCCTTCTATTGACAAGATGATAGATTCTAGGATCCTGGATATCGCCAGAGAGAATGAGGACATCATCTTAGAATCAAGACTTTCTGCTTACATGTGCTCGCGCAACGGTATCTCTGCATTCAAGGTGTACATTGATGCAAGCCCGGAGGTCCGTATCTCCAGGATCGGGGTCCGTGAGGGCGAGACATTCGACGATGCATATGCCAAGACTTTGGAACGCCAGAAATCTGAGGCCAAGAGATACAAGATGTACTACGATATCGATATCGAGGATAAGAGCGTGTACGATCTCATAATCAACACAGATGACCTGGACCCGGACCAAGTGGTAGCGAAGATCCTCGAAGCAGCAGGTGTTTCGAATTGATCGTGAAGGATCCGAATGCTATACCCGATAAATGGGGCAAGAGGCCGTCGGACCGTTCGGTCGGCGAGCTTCTCAAAGGCGGAGTGATAATTCTGGATAAGCCGTCAGGCCCTACTTCGCACCAGGCGACCGCATGGGTCAGGGATGCTTTAAAGGCTGAGAAGGTAGGGCACGGAGGTACGCTCGATCCTTATGTCAGCGGAGTACTCCCTATCACTCTCGGAAAGGCCACCCGTCTCACAGACATCGTCCTGTCCTCGGACAAGGAGTACATCTGCCTGATGAGGCTGCACGGCGACCGTCCCGAGAGCAGGATAAAGGCCGTCATATCGGAGTTCGTGGGAAAGATCTACCAGCTTCCTCCCGTAAGGTCCTCAATCAAGCGTCAGCTCAGGATCAGGACCATCAGGGAGATAGAGGTTCTGGATATCCGCGGACGCGATGTCCTGTTCAGGATGGAATGCGATGCCGGAACATACGCCAGGACGCTTTGCGTCGATATTGGTGACGTGTTGGGATGCGGAGCGAATATGGTGGAACTGAGGCGTACTCGCTCAGGTAAAATGACGGAATCACGCGCAGTTCAGCTTCACGACATCAAGGATGCCTATGTGTTCTGGCAGCAGAACGGCCGTGAGGATTGGCTCAGAAGCATGCTTCAGCCGATGGAGGTCCTAGTGGAGCCTCTGCCGAAGGTCGTAGTCAAAGCTACTGCTGTGGATGCCATCTGCCACGGGGCGGATCTGAACATCTCCGGGATACATATGCTCGACGAGGACATCCGCAAGAATGCTCTGGTCGCGATGATGACTGCAAGAGGCGAGCTGATAGCCATCGGCCGTATGGCGATGTCATCATCCAAGATCATGTCCACATCGCAGGGAAAAGCGGTGGATACCGAGAGGGTGTTCATGGAAGAGGGCCATTATCCTAGGATGTGGCGCTATTCCACGGATCTGCCTGAACTGACAGAAGAGCCAGATTTCCCCGCCTAAATGATTTATCTTTCTTTTGCCATAACCAAGCGATAGTCATGTCTTTCTTCCAGAAGAGGACCCAGGTGTACGGACCGGAGGTGCTGTCCATAGGTGATTTCGACCCTACAGCGGACGGTTTCTATAGGAACGTGGTCACGATCCCTCTGGAGATAAAGCACAATCAGCAGCTCTATGTCAGCGTAAAATCGGATAATCCCGTTGACATAGTGATCGCCAAGGATAATGTCTCTGCGGTGGCTCACAAGGACAGGCAGAAGGACATAGTGATGGGGCCGTATCCAACGGAGAAGCACGAAAGCATGGGGATAATCATCGCGGTGTTCCGCGGTGACAAGGCGACAGCCACAGTCGAAGCATGGACGGAAAAGAAATGAAGGGCGGCAATGTGAAGGCCAAGGTCCAGGGAGCGATGAACCTCAGGCTCCCGATCCATTCCGAGATCAATCTTCTGAGCAAGAGGGATGTCAGGACGGCCATACTGTTCATAGTGCTGTTCATCGCATCCGCGATAATTTATTGGTTCATGATCTCCTATCAGGGCATATCCGTCTACAGGGCATTGCCTGTGACCGCCGTCCCGTTTTTCGTGGTCGGCGCCATATACTACGTAATTAGGCGCAGGTTCTACGCGATGATATTCATCATAGTGGTCGCAATACTCTCGTATCTGATCATGCCGGACAGCGTGCTTTACATAATCTACTTGCTGGTCTGCGCAGAGGGAGTCGCTCAGATGGTCGACATAATCCAGAGGTTCTCATTCTACAAGATAATGGCATCCATCGAACGTGTGAACATCAAAGAGAATCCTTCGCTGATAGACAGGCTCGTGGTCTTTGTCTTTAACATCCCGGTGGATATCGATACCCGCAATCTGATGATAGACAAGAACATAATCATGGACAAGCTCCCATGGAAAGACATGATATTCTCCATGCTGCTGGCACTTCTGTTCTGCATGTTCCTGTGGATCTATCTTTTCCTGAATCCCTCATTCTCGATAAACGTTACGGGCGTTCCTATCTATACGTTTACTATCGTGCTGTACCTGGCTATGATTGTGATGCCCTGCTCGATATTCAGCACGCTCAATGCGAGGATATCCACGGATTACCGCGACTTCAAGATCTACTCCGGATTCTTGGAAACTTTCAAGAAGATGTTCCTGCCTGTGTTCGCCGCGATGATTTTTCTCATCTCCGCAGTATCTTCCGGGCCGGACAATCTGTACTATGTCGCTATGTCCCTCGGGATGATAATCATCATGATCATATTCACATCCATCATGTATTACACCAGCAACGAGGTGGAAGTGGTCAACGACATAGTTGATAAATGGGATACGTTCCACCCTACGAGCATATACTCGCAGTATTCCGAGAACGACAAGAGGGCATCATTGGATGACGGTGTGCCAGGGACTCCGAGGAGAAACCCCTCGGATTGTTTCATCCCTGACTTCAGAAACCGGGACCTTTGAAATTCGAGTTCAGCTGTCCAGGCTTGTTAAGAGAGTTTATGATGGGCATGAAGACCTGTCCTGATGACATGCCGGGGGTCTTGTTAAGACCAATCAGTTCCGGTTCGTGATAATTGGTGATGATAACCTGGTACTTCTGCCTGGTATCCTCGATCTCCACTACGGGGACTTCAAGCTCCTTGAGCGTAGCTAGCGTGGCATCGGCAAGGTCCTGGATATCCTCAGGGGAGACGTCGTCGTCCAGCCTGATGAAGAACGTGTGCTCCTCAGTCTGAGGGTTGAAAAGGTATTCCACCTTGGATCCGGATACGATATCCTTGAACTTCTTTCCCTTCTCATCGTCGGACATGAGCTCAAGCATACGTTCCTTCCAGGTGTTGGGGATGTCGATGTAAATCGCTTCCTTTCCGAGAATCTTCCACATGCCGGCAAAATCGGCTGACCCGTATAAATCCTTAACCGCGCGCACTCTTTTATTTAGAAGGAAAGGATAACGGGCAGTCATGCCAGAGGAATTCACGGTCACGCCATGGGAGGTCAAGGGCGAGATTGACTACGATCAGCTCATGAAGATGTTCGGAACCACGCCGATAGACGACGCTCTGCTGGACAGATTGGCGGGCTACGGAGAGCTGCATCCCATGCTCAAGCGCGGGATTTTTTACACCCATAGGGACCTGGCATGGCTGCTCGATCAGTATGATAAGGGCAACAAGTTCACGATCTACACCGGAAGGGGGCCTTCCGGAAACACCCACCTGGGACACCTGATGCCCTGGATGTTCAACAAATGGGTACAGGATACCTTCAAAGTGGATATGATCTTCCAAATGACCAACGATGAGAAGTTCCTTTTCAAGGATCTCACTCTGGAGGACACTACCAGCATGGCCTATCAGAATGCACTGGATTTCATAGCACTCGGATTCGATCCCAAGAGGACTAAAATCATCCTCAACACGAAGAACATCGACAAGCTCTACCCCATAGCATTGAGTGTTGCGAAGAAGATAACCTTCTCCACAGCGAAGGCCGTGTTCGGATTCGATAACTCCACGAACATTGGGTCGATATTCTTCACTGCGATGCAGTCCGCACCCGCATTCATCCCCTCGGTGGATGCAGGGAAGCAGGTGCCCGTCCTTATCCCCTGCGGAATCGATCAGGATCCGCACTTCAGGGTCTGCAGGGACGTGGCTCCCGGTCTGGGATATCCCAAACCGTCGCTCATCTTCTGCAAGATGATGCCAGGACTCTCGGGAGGCGACAAGATGTCCTCATCGGACGAGAATGCCACGATATACACCACGGATACCGAGAAGCAGGTGAAGAAGAAGGTCGGAAGGGCGTTCACAGGCGGATGCGTGTCCGTCGAGGAGCAGAGGGAGAAGGGCGGAAACCCAGAAGTCTGTTCTGTTTTCAAGTACAATTATTTCATGTTCGAGCACAGCGACGACGAGATCAACGAACTCGTCCGTAAATGCCGTAACGGCGAGATCCTCTGCGGTGAATGCAAGATGTGCCTGACACAGAAAATCAACGTGTTCCTGGCAGAGCACCAGGAGAAGAGAGAGAAGGCCAAGGACGTCATAGCCGATATGGCTTATGACGGATTTGAATGGTGATCCCCATGGTTAGCGACGAGATATTGGAAGGATTGAGCTACAACGAGAAGAAGCTGCTGCTTGCTTTGAACAGAATGGGCGGGGCCGCGACACCCGCACAGCTGATCGATGCAGAGGACTTCGGACTGGAAGTCGAGATCATGGGAGCGGCCTCATGGCTGGAGTCCAAAGGGATGGCCAAAATTAAGGAAGACTCCGAGAAATACATCACTCTCACCGATATGTCCGTAGTGGAGCAGGGTCTGCCAGAAAGGATAGCGATCACCAATATAGATGCCGCAGGCGGAAAGCTGGACATGAACGTCCTCGCCGAGAAGATGTCCGACGGATTGGACAAGGTCGCGGTAGGTTGGCTCAAAAGGAAGGCATTGGCCGATATAGTTTCAGAGGGGGATTTAAAGTACCTCGTACTGACCGACAAGGGAAAGTCCATGATCGGCATCGAGATGCCCGAAGAGGCATTGCTCAAGAGACTGGCAGCCGGCCCCGTCCTCGCAGAGGAAGCGGATGCGGCGGCCGTCAAGGATCTCAAGGGCAGGAAAGGCGTCCTAGGGGAGAAGATCGTCACAGAGAGGTCCATATCGCTCACTGATTCAGGAAAGGAGGTCGCTGCATCCGGTATCGAGCTCAAGCCTCAGGTCACCGAGATCACAGACCGCCTCATCCAGTCTGGGGAATGGAAGAATGCGGAGTTCAGGAAATACGACATCCAGACCTTTGCACCTGCAATAGTGCCGGCGAAGAAGCATCCCCTTTCCAGGCTCGGAGCCCAGATAAGGAGGATGTTCACGGATATGGGATTCGTGGAGATGTCCTCGGAGTATGTCCAGCCCTCATTCTGGAATCTGGATGTCCTGTTCACACCCCAGGACCACCCGGCAAGGGACCTTCAGGATACATTCTACCTTGAGAATCCGCGCTCGATACACATCGACGATGAGGAGCTTCTCGAGAAGATAAGGAACATCCACGAGAACGGCGGGGACACCGGTTCCACTGGATGGGGCGGAAAGTGGTCCAGGGATATGGCAGAATCCGCACTCCTCAGGACGCACAGCACGGTCACCAGCATCAGGTACATCTCGCAGCATCCGGATGCGCCCCAGAAGGCGTTCTCCATCTCAAGGATATTCAGGAACGAATCCATCGATGCCACGCATCTTCCCGAGTTCACGCAGATTGAGGGAATTGTCATCGACGAGAACGCCGACTTCAACATGCTGGTCTCGATGATCAGGGAGTTCTACGCGAAGATGGGATTCGATCAGATCCGCATCCGTCCCGCTTATTTCCCCTATACCGAGCCTTCGCTGGAGATCGAGGTCTTCTTCAACGGTAAGTGGATGGAGCTCGGAGGAGCCGGGATGTTCAGGCCTGAGGTTCTCGCACCATTCGGAGTCAAGACTCCTGTCCTCGCATGGGGATTCGGATTCGAGAGGCTTGCGATGCTCAAGTGGAACATAAAGGACATCAGGGACCTTTACATCTCTGATATCGACACTCTCAAGAAGAATACAATCTTCTGAATCAACGGGGAAGAGCCGGTCGCAGAACTTTCTCAGATCGGCCTTCCTTCCTTCATTTCTGCTTATAGCGGCAGCATTCTCCAATACGATCCTGGCATCGGCCTTCCTCCCCATCTCCATAAGAGCGAACGATTCATACGCCAGGAGTATGTCCATCCTGAAAATGCAGTGATCCCGGGACATCCTGGATTCTGCTTCCGAGAATATGGTCATCGCTTCCTCAGGTTTCCCTGACCAAAGGAGGCAGACGCCTTCCGTCATCAGGCTGTCTGCACTATTATCATCGACATCGGAGATGATGCTGTAAGCCCTTTCGATCATGTGCTGTCTCAGGGCAATTTCGGCCTTCAATATAGATCCTGCGTTCTGATCCTTCAGGGAGATCCTGTCCGTTATCTCTGCCGCATCATCGATCTTTCCGGAATCGATCATCATCCTTGCTGCTATCTTCTGAAGATCGGTATCGTCCTGTCTTTCAAGAAGAATCGGCAGCGAATCGAGAACCTTGGTCTGAAGGGAATCGATCAGCATGAATCTCCTGTCCCTGATGAGTCTGATCGCCTCCCTGTCCCTGTGCGCCATGACCAGGTGATATATCCTCTCGGAAATGCCTTTCTCATGATCGATGCACCAATCTGCCGCTTTGCTGTGCCATCTGATCAGCAGATCGGGGCTTGCGTTGTCCAGAATCTTCTTCTTGAGTTCAGGTCTGATGTAAGCGTTGTTATCGTTCTTGAAGTAGATGAATGGGATGTCCGCAGGAAAGCTGTCCTTCGTAACGGTCTGTTCGAGAAGACAGTAGCACCCCAGCATATCCGCCTGATACCGGTCCATCTGACTGAGGTTCGAGGCCATGTTATCGGCGCTGTCCAGAGCCTCATCGATGCAGATCCCCAGTACGGAGAGCTCATTCTAACGGCTCTGATAGATCTCCTTCCCGCGATTGGTGAGGTGATACACCTTCCTTCTGTGCATCTTGCTGCTCTTCTTGATGGTAGAGGAGCTTGCTTCCACTTCCTCTCCGGCCATCATCTTGCTGATGATGATGCTGACATGTGAGCGGGATATCCCCAGTTTCATAGCTATCCCGTCCTGAGTGATATCGAACGGTGCTCCGTATTGAATGTCGCGGCTGATGTATATGAAACGGTGCAGATGAGCAAGCGTTTTGTCGTGGAGTGTTATCGGGTTGTCCATAGACAGGATAATCGCATATAGGATTTAAGTGGAGCACGCTTTATCTAGGCTTTTTAGTTCAAAGTCAAATACTCGGACCAATATAGTCGGAGTATGTCGAGATTGTTGGTGTGCAGCGAACTGGATCTCCCGTCGGCCAATATGAGGGACTCGCTCCTGTCCTTCCATGAATGGGAGGATATGGGTTCCGAGGGACAGAATAGGTACCTTCGCTACGGGGACTCCATAATCATGACTATTCCGGATATGCATATACGCCACGAGGATCTCGATAAGGAGGCCGAGGCCTTCGGAATAAAAGTAGACGAGATCATCGTGATGTCCAAGCATTCCGCTAAGAGCGGAAGGCCGGCTCTGACCGTGCATCCCATAGGGAACTATCATGAGAACATGTACGGAGGGAAGGAGAGGACGCTGGTCCCCGCCGCACCTGCATTCATGTCAGCCGCTCTGAGGGCCATCGTCCAGAAGAACGATATGCCCGAGAATCAGCTCTGCTTCGAGGTCACCCATCACGGGCCGTTCGTCAGCAGACCTACGTTCTATATCGAGGTTGGAAGCGAGCAGACCCATTGGGAGAACAAACATGCGGCGGAGATACTGGCACATGTGCTTGACGAGCTCGAGCCGGACGATACGTACCCTTCGATGGTGGGAGTCGGAGGAGGCCATTATGCACCCCGTTTCACAGAGGTCGCCCTCAAGTTCAAGGCAAATTTCGGACACATGCTTCCCATCTACCAGATGGAAGGGAGAGATGATGAGGACATAATCCGTATGGTGAAGGATGCGTGTGCCGCGACCGATACCAAAACGGTGTATCTGCACAGGAAATCGATGAAGAAGCCGGAGGAGAGGCGTGTGTCTGCCCTGATAGAATCCGCCGGCTTCGAGATTGTAAGTTCCAAGGATCTGGAACCCATTCAGTGAGAGTTTACGAAAGTACCGTTGATGGGCTTGCCCAGAATGGCGTTCTTCAGTTCGTCCAAGTTCCTTCCGTCGATCATTAGGATGTCCATCCTGTTCTCCTTTGCGAGTTTGACTCCGAGAGGGTCGAATACGCTGGATTTGGATGCCCCATGCTCCTTGTAGACTATCTCTGCCAGTTCGTCTATGGTCATCTTCGGTATCTTTTTGGCATTCGGATCCTTGCGCGGATCGGCTGTATATACCGCATCCACTGATGTTCCGTTGATGATTCTGTCCGCTTTCATAGCAGCAGCGACCATGGATGATACCGCATCGGTGGTATGGCCGGGCACAGTTCCGCCCATTACAACGATCTTCCCGGGCTGTGAGGCCTTGACGAGTTCTTCCGGATCCGTGATGACAGCATCCGGCATTTCACCCAGTGCCAGCATCAGAAGCTGAGCGTTCATGCGAGTCGCTGCTATGCCGAGGATGTCCTGCTCATAGGTGCTTCCGCCGAGATCCTTTGCGATTCCGGCATAATACCTCGCGGTCTTACCTCCGCCGCACACTATCGCGAGCTGCACTTCCTTGGATACCTCTTTGAGCATCTTCGCGAGCTTTCCGATAAATTCTGCATCATTCTCTCCGGGGACGAGAATCGACCCGCCAATAGATACGACGACCTTTTCCATTCTACCGTATCTGGGATGTGTATGGACCAATATGAATGTGGCGATTAACAAATACGGTCGGAGAATGGGTGTTGCAGGAGGTGATCCCGGGCCCGGAGTTTTCAGTCATAAATGATGGTCACACGCGTAATATAAGAACGCACGTCCGTAATATTTATAACACATTCAGGGATGGGTGGGGTAGGTGGACCTAATGGCAGATATCAATACTGAGAATTCTGAGGACAGGGCAAGGTACGATTTCAAGAAAGATATGCAGGAGATCATGAACTACAGGGGCAGAGGAACAGAACTCATCTCCTGTTACGTTCCGGAGAACAAACCCATCTCCGATGTAATGGCATATCTCAGGAATGAGCAGTCTCAGGCATCCAACATCAAGTCGAAGACGACGATGAAGAATGTCACGAGCGCTATCGATTCCATCGCCTCTCGACTCAAAACATTCAAACAGGCACCGCCGAACGGCATAGTCATCTTCTGCGGAGAGGTCCCCCGTGCAGGAGATCAGACCAAGATGGTCCAATATGTGATCCATCCGCCGGAGGCTATCACGGCATTCCTTTACAGGTGCGATTCCGATTTCTTCACGGAACCCCTGGAATCGATGATGCTGGATAAGAAGTGCTACGGACTCATAACCATCGACAGGTCCGAAGCCACATTAGGTCTTCTCAACGGTAGCAGGATCCAGGTTCTGAAGCATTTCGATTCATTAGTCCCCAGTAAGCACCACCAGGGAGGTCAGTCGTCAGTCCGTTTCGAAAGGCTGATCGAGATCGCCGCCCACGAGTTCTTCACAAAGGTGGCGGACAACTGTACCGAGTATTTCCTCAACAGGCCGGAGCTGCTGGGGATACTTGTCGGAGGGCCGGGTTACACTAAGGAGTTCTTCGTTAAAGAAGAGTATCTCCACCACGAGCTCAGGAAGAAGATCATCACCCCTCTCGTGGATACAGGTTACACAGACGAGTCCGGACTCAGGGAACTCGTTCAGAATTCACAGAATATCCTTACCGGTCTTCAGCTGGCAAGGGAGAAGGTCTACATGCAGAGGCTTTTCACGGAGATCAGGAAGGCTGACGGAGGACTTTCCGCATACGGAGAGGATGAGGTCAGGAACTACCTCGTCAGCGGAGCCGTCGACACCGTGCTTCTGTCAGAGGCCATCAAGAAAAGGCGTATCACGGTCCAGTGTCAGCAGGGACATGTCCACGAGCTCACGGTGGCCGATTCCGACGCTAGTATCCCCTGTCCCGAATGCGGGAGCAAGACACAGATAACCTCGGATGAGGATTTCATCGACGACTTCTTCAACAAAGCTGAGATGTTCAACACACGCGTGCAGCTCATCTCTCCAGATTCAGAGGAAGGAGACATGCTGCTGAAGGCTTTCGGAGGAGTGGCAGCCCTCCTGAGATACAGGATGTGATTCAATTGACGATCATGGATGATTTCCAGGCGGAGATCCGTAAGAGGGTCTCCGAAGCGCTGAAAGAGATGGGTGCGGAAGGCACGGAGTTCGTAGTCGAGGCTTCCACGATGGAAGGCGTCGATATGGCGGTACCGTGCTTCCCGATGGCGAAGGCTCTCAGGAAGGCCCCTCAGGCCATCGCCGATGATCTGGCCAGCAGGATACAGCCCTCCGGCATCATCGCAAGCGTCTCCAGCGTTAACGGATTCCTCAACTTCAATGTGGACACGGCTATCCTCATCGAGCTGACCCTTGACGAGATCGTGAACAACGGTGCGGAGTTCAGCCACATGCCAAAGACAGGAATCAGGGTCAATGTGGAGCACACATCCACCAACCCTACCGGGCCTATCCACGTGGGAAGGGCACGCAACCCCATCATCGGAGACACCCTGGCGAGATGCCTGAAGAGGTGCGGACACGAGGTCATGACCGAGTACTATGTGAATGACGTGGGAAAGCAGGTCGTCGTCCTCACATGGGGAGTCAACAACGTCTCTGACGAGGAGGCCGCCAAGAACTCAGAGGAGCACATGAAGGAGATCGGGCAGAACGAGAAGGAGAGGGACAAGACCGATCACAGGCTTGTCGCCAAGTACCGTGTTGCCAATAAAAGGATGGAATCCGAGCCTGCCGTGCAGGAGGAGATCTCCGAGATGATGAGGCGCTTCGAGCAGGGAGATCAGCAGGTGATCGATACGGTCAGACACACCGCGGGCATCATGCTGGACGGTCTCAAGGAGACTCTCAGCAACATAAACGTGGAGCTCGACAGGTACACATGGGAATCACAGTACATCGCAGACGGTTCCGCAAAAGCAGTAGTTGAGGAACTCAAGCAGTCCAAGTATGCAGGACAGACCAAGGATGGTGCATGGTATGTCGATCTGAAGGACTTCGGTGTACAGGGGAAGAACACCAAATTCACATTCACAAGGTCCGACGGCACCACACTGTATACCACTCGTGACCTTGCATATCATCTTGACAAGTTCACGAGGGCAGACCGTCTGATCGACGTTCTGGGGGAGGATCAGAAACTCGGAAGCAAGCAGCTCTGCTCCGCTCTCGAGATCATGGGTAAGGACAAGCTCCCGGAGCCTCTGTTCTATGCATTCGTCTCCCTCCCTGAGGGAAAGATGTCCACCAGGAGGGGAGTCGTCGTCTATCTCGATGACCTTATCGATGAGGCCGTAGCACGTGCCTACGAGGAGATCAAGAAGAGGCGTTCCAACCTCTCCGATGAAGAACTGAGCAAAGGGCGCACCGAGATGTCCGAAGAGAACATGAGGGAGGTCGCTAAGATCGTTGGAGTCGCCGCCGTTAGGTTCAATATCGTCCGTGTCCAGCCCGAGAAGCAGTTCGTCTTCAAGTGGGAGGATGCTCTCAACTTCGACGGTAATTCCGGACCATACCTGCAGTACGTCCATGCCAGGGCATGCAGTATGCTCAGGAAGGCAGGGGAGTTCGACCATGATACCGATCCGGCCAAGTTCACCGAGCCTTACGAGATCAAGCTGATCAAGATTCTCGCCAGGTACGAGGAGGTCCTGAAGGCTGCCGGTAATGAGATGCGTATCCACATGATCCCGGCTTACGGGCATGAGCTCGCCAGTGCTTTCAATCAGTATTATGCGGCCGTCTCCATCCTCAATTCCAAGGAAAAGAGGAATGCCAGGCTCACTCTCGTAGAGTGCGCAAAGACCGTTTTGGCAGATGTACTGGACTGTCTCGGTATGGGCGCTCCCGAGGAGATGTGAGGATGACGGAGATCCGTCAGCTCAAGGTCAAGGACATCCAGAGTGTCCGCGACCTCGAGATCTCCTGCATCAAGGAGTACTTCGCAGCCACTATCGAGAACAAATGGGAAGATCTTCCGCAGGAGTGGAAGGACAATCTCGGAGCCAGCAGCAAGAATCATTTCAAGGCATACCTGGACAGCGGCGTGAGCTTCGTGGCGGTCGAGGATGATGAGATCGTCGGATTCATATTCGCCCAGATACTCCATCATATATGCGACGAGGACAATCTGCTGTGGATCGAGAACATGGGGGTGCACCCGTACTTCAGGCGCAACGAGATCGGATTCTTGCTGCTGAGAGAATGCGTCAGGAAAGGACGCGAGCTCGGTTGCACAGTGGCCCACAGCATGATCCAGGAGGACAATGCTCCTTCGATACTTCTGCACAAGAAACTGGGATTCTTCATGGACAGGCGTGAAGTCGCGCTCATGGATCTCAGAGATCCGAAACTCAAATGACCAGCAACAAAAACGAGCGGCAAACTCGCCGAGGATGAAGCGCAAAGGATGAAGAAGTGCGACATTCATTCTCAATCGCTAAACAGAGGAATGCCGCATGAGATATATTGGGCTAGATGTACATAAGGATAATATCACGGCTTGCGTGCTCACGAGCACTGGCAAGCCGAAGTTCGAGAAGGATTTCATAAAGGATTCAGAATCCTGGAATCTTTCCGAGCTGATGGAATATGGTGACAAGGAAGGATTCTGCGTAATGATGGAATCCGGGACCTACGCATATCAGCCGTTCAGGTTCTTCTCCGATCGGGGCGTGGAGACCCATGTCGTCCACGCCCAAGCGCTGAAGGTCATCACGCAATCCGATAAGAAAACGGATAAGAAGGACGCATACACGATCGCGAGGATGCTGAGGCTGTGGAAGCGGAAGGAGATCGACCTCCAGATGGCGTTCATGCCCACGAGGGAACAGTGCGAGCTCAAGGACATATGCAGGTACCGCGAGGAGGTCTCCAGGAAGATAGGCGACGAGACCAGGAGGATAAAGTCTCACATGTCCAGGAACTGTGAGTACCTTCCGGAATCGTTCGATAATTTCAAGACCCAGAGGGCAAGGAACTTTGTCAGGTTCAATTTCCAATCGGATATCACCCTGATGAACCGTTTGGCGGAGCTGGAGAGACTGTTCAGGGAGAGGGATTCCGTTCAGAAGGAGGTGGAATCCAGGCTTCCGGGTTCCAGAGAGGTGGAGATCCTGATGACCATTCCCGGCGTGGCCAGGCAGACGGCCGTCCAGATCATGTCCATGATCGTGGACATCGACAGGTTCGACGATTCTGAGAAACTATGCGCATACTTCGGAATGGTCCCGAGGGTGAGGGATTCCGGAGGGAAGGAACATCACGGCCACATGACCAAGAACGGGGACAGGATGATGAGGGCGATCATGGAACGTGTGACGGAGTCGCATGTCCGCAACTGTGACTCTTCCGTCACCCAGTATTACAAGAGGAAGTGCTCTGAGATGGGTACGAAGAAGGCGCTCATAACGGCATCTCGGAAGATGCTGTCGGTGATATTCGCGATGCTGAAGTCCGGTTCGGACTTCAGGCTCGCAGCTTGAATCGTTGTCCGATTCAAGCCTAACTCCCGACATCCGATGCCGGTTATGGGATGCGAGGTCCGAGGTATTCTGCCGTCGTTATTTTTTGCGGCCATGACCGCCTTCTCAAATTACGGAGTCGACCGACGACCAAGCTCGAAAAGTCATCTTACGGCCATCTGGACCGTCTAAAGTAAATTGAGTTGGCATGACAGAATCGGTGGGTCGGATGCGGGAATCTGTCAGCGTAAGCTATAAACAACAGGCAAGATAATGCGATTATAACGCTCGTTTTTGACAAGTAAATTATAAGGAAAAAATAAGACGGGGTCTCCCCCGTCGTTTTCATTTCTTCTTGGACTGGAGATATCTCTGTCTCTCAGACTTGGGTGCTTCGCTCTTCGTCTTGGGAGCAGCCATCTTGGAAGCCTGTCTCTCCGCTTCGATCTGCTCGAAGGTGAGCTGGTTCTTCTGTTTGGGCGCGGTGCGTGTCTTGTAGATGACGAAAGCCACGATGAGCAGTGCCACGATGATGATTGCGGCATAGATTCCCCAGTTATCCCAGATGGATGTCTCGAAGTTCACTTTGAAGTGAATCTTATCGTGAATGCCATTAGAGAATGAGATATACATCGGACCGGATTTATCGGCAGTGAACGAGATCGTCTCCTCGACTTTCTGGTCGCTGACTATGAACCTTATGGTTTTGGTCGCGATAGGTGTTGTGCTGCCAGATGCGCAGACATCAACAGTGCTGGTGTAGTTCCTATCGGTGTTTGTGTAGACCAATGTGAGAGTCAGCGTACTTCCCTTCGATACGTTATAGCTTGAGCCGTCCTTCAGCTCTATCTGGATCCTGTTGGCCGCATCCGTATCTTCCGAAGGTAATGCGAAAGTCGTCAATGCCACCGCGAGGATGAGTGCGACTGCAAATATTGCCTTGGTCTTCATGTGACGATCTCCTCTACACGCTCTTCGTCGATCGCTCTTCTGATCTCCATGGCGAGCCTCCTTCCGGATGACATCTCCTGCCTCCAGAGTGAGTTGCCGTAGGGGTGGCCGACAGACATGTGAACGTTGGTTCCTCCTCCGATACGCGGGGCTACGTCATAGATATGGAATTTCAGATCCTTATCGACGCAGGTCTGCAGACAGAACGGTCCGATGATACCGGGGTCGTAGAACTTCTTGGTCGCTGCGACATATTTCTCTGCGAGCTCGTATGCCTTGGGCAGCAGCGATTCCCTGAGGGTCGCCGAGTTGTGACCGCAGACCGTGTACTCGGGGATGATCCCATCCTCCTCCAGCTCCACCTGCTGCTTTCCGGGAAGCCTGCAGTATCCGTCCAGGGATGATTCGAACCTCCAGTCGATTCCCAGAAGTTCCAGTTTCTCTCCCTTCTCCTCGAGCGGGGAGTAGAAGAAGTCCAGGTTGAAGACGGGGCCGATGATGTACTGCTCCATCCTGGCATCCTTGAGGAAATCAGGCTCGATGACACCTTGCTTGATCAGCTCGGTGGACTTCTCCACGAACTGGTCGTAATCCTTCGCTGTGAAGAATCCTCTCTCAAGCTTCTTGACCTTGTGGTGGACCTTGATGATGGTGAGTCCGTCTATATCTTCGGGTTTCTCGACCTTTTTGGGGAAGGGAAGTCCTGCCTCATTGAGGATCCAGTAGTAGTCTTTGGGATCTCCCCTCTCCTCGGATCTCAGAAGGTTCCTGCTTCCGACCATGGGGAGCTTGAAGTCATCCTCGACAGCGTCGATCCCGCAATAGGAGACGAAAGACCTGTTGGGAACGAAAAGGACATTGTTCTTCAGAAGATTCTGCTGGACGTCCGTGTTCAGGATATCCTTGTACTTGTTCAGGACGACGGTTTCGTCAACTGTTCCCCTGTGTAGAGCTCCGTTGCTGTCGTAGATCGTCTTGTAATATCTCGTGAATGGCGAGTCTCTTCCCTCTTGGCATATCGCCACGGTCTTGAAACCCTCCGATTTGGCGCCGTCGCATGTGTCCAGTCCCGAATGGGAGCCGACAACACCGATTTTCGCTTTTTTCAGATCGATTTTTTCCAGGTTGCCCAGGACCTCGTCTCTGCTTATCATAATCGGACATGATGGTCCTCAGATATTATGCCGTCGGTCACGGGGACGGTAGTAGAGTGCTTTGCGGAGAAGACTGTGCTTCCAGCAGGTTCGTAACAGGAAAGATAAGAGGTGGGAGAAGAAGAGTAGCCTCGCCAAGATTCGAACTTGGGTCCGGGGATCCAGAGTCCCCAATGATTGACCACTACACTACGAGGCTATCAAGACTCCCGATTCTCTCACTCCTTATAATACTTTTCAGGGATTCATTTCTCTCTCAGGTCTTTTTCGACCTGTAACAGCAGATTAGCCGCTCTTTCTCCTTTCTCTGTCATAGTCCAATACGTTTTCGTGCTGTGACTCTCTGACTTTCTGGTTTGTAGTACCCCCGTCTCCAGAAGCATTTCCGCGACGGATTTTATGGAACTGTAGTTCCGGTTAACTTTGACCAAGTCGGCCGATTTCACCTCCTTTTCACGATGAATGAGGAGGATCAGACCAACTGCGTTTCTATCGCAAATGATGTAATGCTCCTTAGTCATAATTGGACATCTACGAGGTAGAAGATATCAGTTGTTAATAACAAAGATTAGTATGTTTATTAATTAATGACAAAAATGTACATTGATGTACAAAAGAGGGGGCTGATGCCCCTTTTTGTTCATTGAATGACTTTCTTCACTTTTTCGAAGATTTCGTTTATGTCTCCTGAACCTTCGATGGTGACAAGGGTGCCCTTCTTGCTGTAGTAGTCGATGAGAGGCATGGTGTTCTTGCGGTATACCTCGAGCCTGTTTCTGACGGTCGCTTCCTTGTCGTCGTCCCTCTGGTAGAGCTCCGATCCGCACTTGTCGCAGATACCGTCCTTCTTAGGCTTCTTGGTGGCGAGGTGGTAGACCGCGTTGCACTTGGGGCATGAGCGCCTCTGAGTGAGCCTCTGGATGAGTTCCTCATCCGCGACATCGAAGTTAAGTGCGAGATCTACATCCATCTGCTCCGCGAGGGCATCTGCCTGCTCTACTGTCCTGGGGAAACCGTCGAGGAGGACCCCTCCTTTAATTCCTGCGATTTTCTCTTTCATCAGACCGATGATGAGGTCATTGGGGACGAGGGCTCCGGCGTCCATGTACTCCTTTGCCTTCTTTCCGAGCTCGGTACCGTTCCTGACCGCTTCGCGGAGCATGTCTCCGGTGGAGAGCCTGGTGTATCCGAATTCATCTGTAAGTTTCTCTCCCTGGGTACCCTTTCCGGCGCCAGGAGGTCCGAGAAGAACGATCGTCGATTTCATGAGTCCGATGAGGCCTTTCACATATAATAAGGAAAGGTACTGGGGGTCTCGCCACAGATTTATACGACGCAAGGGGATTCGGTACTGTATTATTATGCTCACCTGGAGAGAGGTTCTGGAGGTAGAGGAGACGGATGATTCCCGTCAGGTCGGAAGGGTGTGTCCCGACATCCCTGTATACCGGCAGGGCAGGGCTTTGATCCTCGACCTGAAGGGCGGCAGCCATAGAGTATTGTCCTCAGGATTCACCAACGGAGGTTATTCAGAGGATCCTCTGGCACTGATGAATATCTCCGGAGTGGGCGGTAAGCCTGAATACAGCTGCATGATGGGCGGTCTGGACGAGTTCGACGAGTCCGTGTACAGATACCTGGAGAAGCTGGGATACGATCCCGATAGGGCCGTATGCATGAGCACCGCTGCTCATATGGACAATGCGATAATCACAGAGGTCAGGTCTCCGGAGGGAATATCGGTTTCATCAGCCATAACCGCGGGGATAAGGCACAACGGAGGCCGTCCGGGGGATCCGACCACATACGATGAGGTTGCTGGACAGAACGATGCCACCTCGGGAACGATAATCATAATGATGTCGGTGGATGCCGACCTCTCAGAGAGGGCCATGTTATCAGCATTGCTGATGGCAACGGAGGCTAAGAGCTGCGTGGTCCAGGAGCTGCAGGCCAGGAGCCTGTATACTCCGAATATAGCTACCGGGTCTGGTACGGATCAGGTCGCTGTAGTTTCCAACAAGAATTCAGTCCACAAGATAGATGCTCTTGACCGCAATTCAGGTCTGGCCAGGGCCATAGCGGAATGTATTCGCAAAGGTCTGGTGGAGGCTCTGGACAAGCAGTCAGGAATGAATACGGAGCTTCAGAGCGATGTGATGACGGTTCTGAGCCGCTACGGGCTGACACAGGACACGATCAGAGAGGAGATGAGATTCCCGGCGACCATGGAGGAGCTTATGAGAGCTCTTGACGAGGTCCGTTCTGACAGGTATCTGTCAGCGATGGCGATGGCCGTTCTGCACATCCAGGACGATGTCCGCAACGGTGTGATCTCAGAGGAGGATGGGCTTGAGGTCGCTAAGACCATCTGCAGGCAGGCGGTTCTGAAAGGGCGTCTGAGCGGAGTCGAAGCGCTGAGGATCGACTCTTCGGATAATATCCCGGAGCTGGTTTCCTATGTATCGGCTGTGAGGCTTCTCCGTGCCGTGGAGGAAGGGAGGTGTTCCGATGGTCAGTAAGACGGCAATCGATTTGCCCAACGGCAGGTACTGCGCACTCACGACGGCATACAGCGGTGTCATAGACGTAAAATCCATCGATATCGTCAACAGCAGATCCGGTTATTCTGACGGCTGTCTGAGCATTCATGTCAGCGGGGATGCCGGGAAGGTGGCATCATCATGTATGGAATTCGGGAAGAACAGGGTCCGCACATATGCATATGCTGATTTCGGAGGAGGGCTAGAGCGTGCAGGCCGCTTCCCCCAGGAAGGAAACGGAGAAGTGTCGGTAACAGTGGTCATAGAGGCCAATGTTCCGGACTCCACGATGGCGCGTGCCGCTATAACCGCCAACGAGGGCATCACTGCAGCGATGCAGGACCTCAGACTCAGATACGGCGGGCTAAACGCCTCGGGCATGGTCAGACAGGATGTCACGATCGTATGCAACAGGGTCTCCGGCGTATCTGTGCGCGGAGCGGGGAACCATAGCAAGATGGGCGAACTGATCGGAGCATCGGTCATCGATGCGGTGAAGGCATCAGCTCAGAAGAACGGTTTCGATATCAAGGACTCCACGACTGTCACGAAGATGATGAAAGACTTCGGATACAAGAATGTACCAGACATCCAAAATTGCATCGATACCGACAGCAAAACCATAGCGACGGTATCATCCGTGATGCACATCGTGGACTGTATCCGCTGGGGTCTGATCCCGGAGGAGGAGGGTGCTGCGGCAGGCAGGGACATCCTCAGGAGCTGCTTCGGTTACGAGGGTAACGGCCAGACCCTCTCAGAGGCTCTCGCAGACGCCGTTGCCTACCGTATCTCCCGCAGTCAGTGAACATAACGGTCTGGAATCCCTCTTCCAGGCAGTGAAATTACTAAGCGACCGAACATAGTATTAAATCCCTGACATTGTAATCGCGCGTGCAGGTGTTCGTATGGAACAGAAAGTTATCGATGAAATTGAGAAGATTGTAGGAAAGGACGGATACTCTATCGATCCGGCAGTCCTTTACACGTATGGGTTTGATGCATCGATATTCCATAAGACACCGGACATGGTAGTCCAGCCCAGATCCACCGAGCAGGTCTCGGAGATCATGAAGGTCGCATCCAAATACAAGATCCCGGTCACCCCAAGGGGTGCAGGAACCGGTCTCTGCGGCGCGGCAGTGCCTATCAAGGGAGGTATCGTCCTCGCCATGCAGAGGATGAATAAGGTCCTCAAGGTCAGCGTTGCCGACCTTTGGGTGGATGTCGAGGCTGGATGCGTATACAACGATCTCAACGCCGAGCTCGAGAAATATGGATTCTTCTTCCCTCCGTCACCCGGTTCGGCCGAAGCCTGCCAGGTAGGGGGAATGGTCGCAACGAACGCCTCGGGAATGCGTGCAGTCAAGTACGGGGCCACCAGGGATTTCGTCATGGGCCTTACCTTCGTCAAGGCTGACGGAGAGATCGTACGCTGTGGAACCAGGACCATCAAGGATGCGTCCGGATATCAGCTGGCACGTTTCATGTGCGGTTCTGAGGGGACCCTTGGAATCATCACCGAGATCACTTTCAAGATCACCACCAAACCCAAGAAGTCCGCATACTGCCTCTGCTGCTTCAACGATGTCTTAGCCGCAGGTAAATGCATATCAGCCATCATCGCCAAGCCTCTGATCCCGGCATCATGCGAGCTCATGGACAGCACCAGCATCAACGCGGTCAATAAGGCACGCGGAAACCCCCTGCCAGACTGCGGTGCGCTCATCATCGTCGAGGCCGACGGAGAGAGCGACGAGATCGTCGACAGGGATATCGCGATCGTTGCGGAGATCGCCGAGGGTCTTGGAGCGGTTTCGGTCACCCCCACCAAGGACAAGGCGCTCATCGCCAAGTGGACCGATGCAAGGAAGTCTGTTATGGTCTCCCTTGCGGCACTGAAACCAGGATGCTCATCGGTATCTCTTGCTGATGACATGGGCGTTCCTATCTCCAAGGTGCCCGATGCGGTAAAGGCTTTCCAGGAAATCGCAGAGAAGTACAGGGTCACAATCGCTACCTACGGACATGCCTCTGACGGAAACCTTCACACCAAGATGGTCATCGACCCTACCGACAAGGATGAGTGGGAGAGAGGAATCGCAGCCGTCAACGAGATCTTTGATGTATGCATCGAGCTGGGCGGAACCGTCACCGGAGAGCACGGGGTCGGAATCTCCAAGGCACCCAACTATCAGAAGGAGAGGGCTACCGAGCTCAACACCATCAAGGCGGTAAAGAAGGCCTTTGACCCGGACAACATCCTTAACCCCGGAAAGTCCGAGCAGTGGGAAGGCACGATCCTCAGGGACCTTAGATATCCCTGCAAACTCTGATTTCCTTAACTTTTGAAGGGTCGGCGGTGCCTCGTGGCACCGTCAGGCCCAATATAATGTAGGAAGGCCGAACATCATTATGTAAAGCTCTATTCCTGCAACCGCGATTGCTGCTATCCAGATCTCCAGTCTCCATCCGAATATCTTGGATCCGTCGAGAGGCGGGATCGGCAGAAGGTTGAAGACTGCCAGGAATGCGTTGAGGTTTCCGAGCATCAGGAAGAATATGGTCCATCCGCTGTGATTGATGGTGAAGCATCCGATTATTCCGATGGCCGCGAGGACGATGTTGACTGCTGGACCAGCTATGCTGATCTTACCGTTGCGCTCCTTGTCCACGTTCCCTGAGATCATGACGGCTCCAGGGGATGCGAAGAGGAATCCGAAAAGAGATGTGACCAAGGTCAGTACAAGACCCAAGGGCCACATGCG
Source organism: Thermoplasmata archaeon (assembly GCA_015063235.1). Lineage (GTDB taxonomy): Archaea > Thermoplasmatota > Thermoplasmata > Methanomassiliicoccales > Methanomethylophilaceae > Methanoprimaticola. Next base: position 25,815 of record SUSW01000038.1, read on the forward strand.
GAACTCCGACCAGAGTCCGAATCTCTGTGCAGTGAACTTGTGCCCGAACTCGTGGAACAGGAAGCTGACCACCACAAGAACGAAGCACATTCCGAACAGGCCCACATATTTCATGTCGGAGCCTAGATGATATTCGAAGAATCCCAGTATCGAACTGCTGCGGTAAAGGATCGTGAATGCTATCGCCAGTACTACCACTGAGATCAGAATGTCTCTGATTTCCATTCTGCTGAAACGCGGTTTGCCGAAACCGGGATTGACGCGCTGCAGATTGTCGTAATACCTATCATCCATAATACTTCGATATCCTACAAATTAATAAGCGTATCATCAGACGGGCGGTGGCATTCCGTTATATCGGTGAGATGCATGTAAGTTCCATGGAGATCTGGAACGGACTGTGTTTCATGCACGACCCCGACACTTCAAAGAGGGCTTTCATATTCGACATGTACGGCACCCTTGTAAGGGCAAGGTTCGGTAATCTGGATGATATATACGATGCATTCTACAGACTGTTCCCGGACGCCGATCCCAGGGATGTTCAGGATGAGTACCAGAGGTACGTGAACCATTACGAAAGGACGTTCGGCCCACACAGAGAGATGACGATTTCCGACCTACTGGAACATATGGATTCGGTCTTTCATACGGACAACGACAGCCTGGAAGCCGAGAACGTACTGATGCGTTCTACGCACACGTTCATACCAGTGGAAGGGGCGGAAGAGACGCTGTCTTACTTCAAGGACCATGGATACAGGATAGGGGTCTTGAGCAACACATCCTACCGTGGTTCGGTGGTGAAAGGGTTGCTTGAGGACGTGGGGTTCGACCATCTTATAGATGCGGTGGTCAGCAGCGCCGACGTAGGTTACAGGAAACCTCATGATAACGCATACAGTGCAGCGGTAGAATCGATTGGAGCGCAGAGATGGGACTGTTTCTTCGCAGGGGACAGTGAGGATAAGGATTACCTCGGGCCCAGAAGGTTCGGAATGAGAGGAACGTTCCTCATCGATCCCAAGAGGTCATCCAAGGAATGCGGGATAGTAGCATCCATAGCGGACATCCCCAGCTTCTTCCGCGACTGAAAGGAGGCGGTCACATGGTCCAGAAGAACATAGCTCACGGGAAGGAGATATGCAGATGGTGCGACACATGCGGCAATCTGATACTGGGCGAATGCTGTTCCCGCTGCGGTTCGGAAGGACGCGAGTTCGAGATCAACAGTCCTGGAGACATCAGGCCGTGCATGGGCGACAGCATCGGCCTAGTCCTCTCATTGTTCAGGGATGCTTTCGGTACGGATTCTCCGCTGAAGGGCAGGATGATGTTCTTCAACAAAGTGCCTGGTGAGGACCGTACCGATGAGATCATCGCCGACGGATCCGTACTGGGGATACTGCGTTTCGATATGAAGCTGGACCGCATCCTGCTGGAGATCAGGCAGCCAGGAGCGGATATGTTCTGCAATGTGGCCACCAAGAATGTGGTGATCTTCGGAGGAATGTCCGGTCATCTCAAGGGCAAGACGGTCCCCGGAGCAAATATCGTCGATGTTATAGGGGACTTCTAGACAGGCTCCACCCTCATACTGAAAAAGGGTCAGAAGGTCGGTCCAGGCATAGCACTGGTGGACAGCGCTTCTCTCAGGGTCGCTGATAGGGCGGTGAAGATACGCGACCTGAATGCTCCTGCGGAAAGGCCTCCGGCGAAGAAATCGGGGATCAAGGAGTTCGTCGAGGTCAATGAGGACCACTTCAGAAGGATTAGCAGGCGTGCCGTGAAGGAGATACGTAGGTTCCTGGACGAGAAGAATGTGAAAGGTCTTCCGATCACCGTATCATTTTCAGGCGGAAAGGATTCCCTGGCGGCATACGGTCTGACCGTAGAGGCGAAGGAGAATCCGGAACTGATGTACATCGACACGGGTTTGGAGTTTCCGGAGACAGTGGATTACGTCAGATCATTCGCGTTGGAACACGACAGGAAACTTCATGTGGCGGAAGGGAAGAACGGATTTTGGGAAAATGTGGATACGTTCGGTCCGCCTGCCAAGGACTTCAGATGGTGCTGCAAGGTCTGCAAGCTCGGACCGACCACCGATATGATCTCTTCTATCTACCCGAAAGGGACCATCACAGTCGAAGGAAACCGCTGGCTCGAGTCCTACGCCCGTTCCGGCATAGGATTCGTAACGAAGAATCCGTTCGTACCCAATCAGATCAACCTCAACCCCATACGCTCATGGTGCGCAGCCGAGGTCTGGGGATATATACTGATGTCAGGTCTGGAGTACAATCCGCTCTACGACAGGGATTTCGAGAGGATCGGTTGCTATCTGTGCCCGTCCTGTCTGTCCAGCGAGTGGAGGAACACCGGCCGCATCCATCCGGAGCTGTACGGAAAATGGGAATCCTATCTCCATGAGTATGCTGAGGATAAAGGTCTTCCGAAGGAATATGCTGATATGGGATTCTGGAGATGGAAGGTCCTTCCGCCCAAGATGATCCAGCTTTCGGAGGAGATGCAGATATCCCTGAAGCCGAAGAAGGCGTCCGGACCTACAATAAGGGTGCTGAAGGGGGCATCCCCGTGTACGGCCGGCGGATATTCTATCGAGGCCGTGGTCAACGTTAACAGGGTGAGGGATTTCTCGTATGTGGAGGATGCGTTACGTACTATCGGCGAGGTGAAGTATTCTCCGGAATATGAGATTGCTCTGGTAAAGACCCCCATAGGTAGGGCTAAGCTGTTCGGAGGCGGACAGGTATCCGTCACCGCTCCCGACGCCAAGAATGCCAAGAAGGTATTCGATAAGGCAGTCAGGACCCTCATTCGCGCCGAGCTGTGCACAGAATGCAGAATATGCACTAAGAAGTGCCCCCGCCGTGCGATCATCATAAAGGGAGGCATGAGGGTGGATCCGGAGAGGTGCAATTCGTGCGGAAAGTGCACAGAATCCTGCCCGCCCTACCATTATTATGACAAGATCATGGAATCTGTCGACATCTCCGAAAAGGGATGTCCGGCCAAAAGGTAAATCCGATGATGTTATCGCGGTGGCATGCAGTTTGTGAAGGGTCCGCCGGCAGAAGTAGCACTCAACCGTCTCATTGAGGGCAACAAGGAATTCGTGGCCGCTGGGCTCGATAACGGCAACTATACACGCGAGCGGAGGATCAAGACCGCTGAGAACGGCCAGCAGCCCTATGCAGTCGTCATATCCTGTTCTGATTCGCGCGTTATTCCCGAAGCAATCTTTTCAGCTGGCATCGGTGACCTCTTCGTCATCCGCACCGCGGGCAACACCATCGACGAGGGTACCCTGGGGAGCATAGAGTATGCTGTGGAGCACCTGGGATGCAATCTCGTGGTGGTTCTGGGTCACACCAACTGCGGAGCAGTCACGGCAGCATTGCAGGACCACAAGGGGATGAAGGTCCAAGCAATTCTCGACAAGATCATGGAGGCTGCAGGGGACGAGACAGATCCAATTAAGATATCGGAGCTGAACATACGTCAGAGCGTTCGGGTGATATCCGATGACCTCATCATGGACGAAGGTGTTTCAGTCCTGTCGGCGATATACGATCTACGTGAAGGGACCGTTCGTTTTATGTGAGTCTCTTGGACAACGGTTATTATAAAGAGTGATGTATCCCTGCTCATGGATTGGACATTCGGAATCGCCCTGTTGATCGGTTTCGCACCCGTGTTCATACTAATGGACCTGGTGCTCAAGAAATACACGTATCCCAGGGTAGAGAACCCATTCTTCAAGGACACAACGTTCTTCGGCATGTTCACGGTCGGTATCGTAGAAGGTGCCATCGTCGTCTTCGCAATCGGCGGATTAGGTCTGCTGGACAGTCAGTTCTCCATTCTTCTGATGATCATGATGGGACTGATCGAGCTCATGGCTATGGTGATTGTGATGAACCTCAGGAGGTTCCGCGGCAATTCTGATTCCATCTTCTATGGATATGGATTGGGTCTCGGAATGGCCGGAGGAATGGGATCCGGATTGGCATACCTCATGCTCATGGGCGCTACTTCGGAATCCGAGGCGACCTCGCTCGAACCGTACATGATCGTCGTCACGATTCTTCTGTCCGTATCTCTGGCACTGATGCTTGGTTCCAGCGGAACCAACATCGGAGAAGGCATAGCCAGGCATGCTCCTATGCAGTTCGTCATGCAGGCCGGAGTGCCCCTCATAGCTTACAATATGCTCTTCGCGACACTGCCCATCACTGGCGGTTTCGTATACATCCTGATACTCATCGCTATGGTCGCTCTGGGAGCGTTCTTCTTCTACAAGAACCTCTTCGTTAATCTTCCGAGGATTATCAAAGAAGTGTTGAAGATGAATGGGATCAAGCGTGACGACATCCCTAAGGCCAAGTGATAGTAACACGAAATAGAAAAAAGTGTTATCCAATCAGGCTTTGTAGTGGCCGTATCCGACCTCATGGATGTAACAGCGTTCGAGCATGGAGGCAACGTATCTCTCGGCGTATTTCTCGCCGACGATCTCCTCCACGTCATCTATCGTGAAGGTTCCTTTGATCTTCGTCAGGCCTTTGGCTAGGATCATCATCTTCTCATCGAGATCCGAGCTGTGTTCGTACTTGTAGATCATGGTGGAGTAAGGGTCCGCCTTCTCGATCTTTTTCTTCCTGTCCCTGACCTCTTTCGGTGTCGGAGCCTCGAATCCAGCAGCCTGTCCCAGTGCCTCTCTGGCCGTTTCCTGGTCGCGGCATTCGAAGATGAACACCATCTGATCAGTCCTCTCGGTGTTGCCGCAGTAAGGGCATGACGAGCTTTTGGATGACTTGTCGATGACGCGGGCTCTACCGCATGAGCTGCAGATCGAGAGTCCGTACAGGAGAATCACCTGTATTCAGCGAAGACAAGGGCCGAGATGCAGCACCCGTAGTTGTCCATCGGAATCTTCAGTTCCTCAATCGCATAGTTTATCTCGCTGAATTCGACTCCGCGGATATCGGACATCTCCTTCATCTTGCATGAGAGGATCTCCTTCAGAGATTCGCCCGATCCGTGGATGTGTCCCTCTGCCACATATCCTCCTTTCCCGTCTTTGCGGTAGGCATAGGCGATGCCGGCAGCGATGGTCTCCCCTTCCGTACCCCTCATCTGTGCCAGCACGCAGTGCGTGACGGCTCCCATAGGCATCTTGCAGGGTTCGATGAGCTCTGCTCCTCTGGGTATCACGGACGAGACGGATACTAGGTTCTGTTCCCCTATCCCTGAGTTGATCAGAGCCTTGTCGAAGGCGTTGAGATCCGATGTGGGGCTCACAGCGGAGCTGTGGGTTATGAAGAATTTACTGGGGACTAGTTCCATATCTGCTCGATATTAGTCTCTGTATCTAATGGTATCGGTCATCCGATATACTGAGACGTATTGTTCATGTTGCTCTGGGCCTGGTCTATCTGAGCCTGGATGAGTTCAGCTTCTTTCATCAGCTCCTTGGAACTGGTCTTGAATCCGGGTATGAGTCTCGATATAGGTTCGATGAACTGTGCCGCGGATGCTGGATCCGGGACTCCGGCCGTAGCCGGAACCATTATGGAGATGATATCCATGCCTTTGTTGGGGGCCGCGTACATCATGACTCCGGTTATCCCCCTGATCATCCCCTCCTTCATAGGCTCGATTTTGCTTTTCTTCAGCAGGGACGCACCGTTCGGCCCGGCTGCGACAGCCAGTATCCTGGAGTTCTCGAATTTGGGTGTGCCTTCCATGGAGACGATGGTCTTGCACCCGTGCTGTCTCAGATACAGAAGTATTCTGTTGGCTAGCTGATAGCATTCTTCCGGTTTGGGAGCGAACTCCGTCATGCACAGGAGCACGTCGTGACCGTTCTTGCGCTTGTTCTTGTATGCGTAGAATCTCACCGGAGGCATTGCCGTGCAGTCCGAGATGAGGCAGTACGGGGGCATGGAAGGCGATGCCAGCCCTGCCACAGGAGTCATGTCCAGACTTTTGATGTACATGTTGGCCATGATGGAGCTGTTGAGCCCCACGCTGGGGAATCCGATCACGGCAATGGGGTCTTTCAATGTAACATCCTGGTAGGGGATGAGGTCTATATCCATACTGAGTTAATCACCGTCATCCTTTTTAAGAAGTACTGCTCTGGTGGACATATGAGCGGTCATCATATCGACGTTTCCAAGACCTCGGGCGGTATCCCCGTTGTAGTCGACAACATTCCCGACAGCGAGAGCGCGGCCTACATGATAGGCGTCGCTACCGGCTCTAGGGACGAGACCGAGGACATATTCGGGCTGTCGCACCTACTCGAGCACACCGTGTTCAGGGAGACGAAGACAATGGATTCGTACCAGATGGCTAAGGAGATCGAGGGTGCTGGGGGAGAGCTTAATGCTTTCACCGGAAGGGAGATGACCGCATTCTACGGGATTACTATCAAAGAGACCGCTGATGTAGCCAGAAGGATCGTCGGAGACATAGTCGCTAATCCGCTCATTAACGATAAGGCGACGAAGCTGGAGAAGAAGATCGTTCTCCAGGAACTCAACATGATCAAGAACGAGCCGGAGAGGTACATCCACGATCTCTTCGAGACAGTCCTTTGGAGGGGTCATGAGCTCGCTCAGGATGAGGGAGGAGATCCGAAGCTGGTCGCCAAGATGACTCACAAGGATCTCAGGAAATACTACGAGGAGAAGTATCTGATTCCCAACCTGTCGGTATACGCAGTCGGTTCCGTGGACCTCGATGAGACGGTCGCATGGGCGGAGGAGACTCTCGACAGCATGTCCGGAGGTAAGAGGAATGTCAGGAAGGTGCCCCACACACCCGAGGCCAAGTACGAGTTCGTCAAGAACGACTCCGATCATTACCAGGTCGCCATGGGATTCCCCTCATACAGCTCTTCGAATCCGGACCGTATGGCCATGTCCATGATGTCGGCAGTACTTGGATCGGGAACGAGTTCCAGGTTGTTCAATGATGTCAGGGAGAAGAAGGCGCTCGTGTATTCCATCTTCACATCCATAGCCCAGAACAGTGATGCATCGTCCACGACCGTGTACATGTCATGCACAAAGGAAAACGTGGAAGTGGCGATGCAGACCACATCCGAGGTTATCGGGAAGTTCCTTAAGGAAGGTTTGGAGAAAGGTGAGCTTGACAGGGCCAAGAGACTGATTAAGGGAGCAAACGTCAGGGCGATGGAATCGACGGACAACAGGCTGTACAGGCTCGGTGTAAACCACATGCTCAACGGAAGCACCGAGACCCTCGAGCAGAGGCTTGCAAAGATCGACACGGTCACCGAGGACGACGTCATGAGGGTAGCGGAAGACCTGCTGAAGTTCGACCGTATGAACGTGGTCGTCCTGGGAAAGACCTGCCGCCCGCTCAAAGAATACGATATGAACAAGCTCAGCTTCTGAGCTGTCCGATAAGATGCATCACAGCGTTCTTCGCGCTGTCCACTGAAGCTTCCACCGCAGGGGTCATGGTCTCAGATACGGTCTTGATGTCCTCGACCTCAATGGCTATGTACATTATCTTCTCAGGCATGATGCTCGGATCCATCTGGCGCCCTATACGGATGGCAGTGGGGAGGTTAACGTCGTGGGACGAAGCCTCGTTGATTCCGCTCTCGAAGTCTTCCTCGGAAAATATCATGACTGTCCCGGGACTGTAGGAACCGGTCTGGATTGCATCGACGATGATGGCGAATCTGTAACCGTGGATCACAGGCAGGATATCCAGTCCGCCCACGGCCTCCTGGTAGCAGTCCACACAGTCCAGATGCATATCCTCTATAGCCTGGGAGACTCTCAGCCCTACGGCATCGTCGGACATGATCGGGCTGCCGAGGCCCACTATCGCTATCTCGGAATCTCTGTCGTTCAGTCCCATCTGATCGGCATTGCATGTTGGATCCGATTTATTATTCTTGGCCTGCTGGATGCCGAAGGTATTATCTTTAAGGGTAACACTGAGGGAAGATGTGGACATATCTATCCAGAATTCTCAGATAATCAACGGAAAGACCGTGACCGCACGTCAGATAGAGGCGCTGATGGCCGTCGAGGAGACCGGTAGCCAGACATCTGCGGCAAAGCGTCTCGGCATATCTGTGCCGGTGCTCCACAAATATATTGCATGCATCGAGGAGGCGGTAGGCGGACCTGTACTGAAGACCACTCCGGCAGGCTCGGTCCTCACACATACCGGAAAGGAGATTCTGGACCTCGCCCGTTATACGGAGAACAGGTGTATAATGGACAGGGGATTTACAGTGTGCTGCACTCCAGTCACCGAGGACATCATGATGTCAGTGATATCTGCATCGAAGATACCGGATGCACATATCATCGTATCCGATGATGAGTACAATATCCGCCTTATGAGGGAGAACAGGGCCGATCTGGCGATTATCGACGACCCTCTGTACCTCTTCGAAGTCGAGGAATATCAGATGGAAGAGATCGGATACATGGGCATGGTCTACATAGACAACGGACCCAACTTCATCCGCTACAAGTACGGCGCCCAAAGGGTCGCTTTCATGTATCTCGATTCGATCAATAAGAAGTATAACATCGATTCGGAGACATTCTCGCTTCCGGAACTGCTGGGATCCAACAAGAGCTTCTTCATCGACGAGTTCATGCTCACCAGGAGGAATCTCAGGCTGAAGAGTGCAGTGGATCCGAAGATGCTCCGCCACGCCATCACAGCCATCTACCGTGAGGAGGAACCGCGTATTTCCAAGATCATAAAAGCGGTAAAGGCCAGAAAACTCTGAGAAAGGTATTACCCATAAGGATAATACCGTCTGGTCACAAACATCCCCTATTATATAGGAGACTTACGGTAGAAGGTCCGATTATCATGGTTACACCCAAGGCAGAGATCTCGAAGGAGATCGCGGATGCAGCAAAGATGTGCTTCCAGTGCGGTACCTGTACAGCAGGATGCCCCTCAGGAAGGAGGACCTCCTACAGGGTCAGGAAGATCGTCAGGATGGCACAGCTCGGAATGAAAGAGGAGATCCTCAGCTCCGATGAGCTGTGGGAGTGCAGCACCTGCTACACATGTGTTGAGAGGTGCCCCCGTCAGGTCCCCATCGTTGATATCATCATCGACCTCAGGAACATGGCAGTCGCAGAGGGTCACATGAGGCCCCAGCACAAGGGAACCGCAACCAACCTCGTCAAGTTCGGACACACAGTCGATGTCAAAGAGAACATCTCCAAGCTCAGGGCAGAAATGGGCCTCCCCGAGGTACCCCCCACAGTCCTCGCCAACCCCGCAGCAAAGGCAGACCTTGACAAGATCCTGGCAGCAACAGGATTCACCAAGATCGTGGAGTGATTAAGATGGCTAAATACGCATTTTTCCTCGGATGTATCGCACCCCTCAGATACCCCGGAATCGAGAAGTCAACAAGAGAGGTCTGCAAGGCACTCGGAATCGAGCTCGTAGACCTGAAGGACGCAAGCTGCTGTCCTGCACCCGGAGTCATCAGGGCCTTCAACAAGAAGACCTGGCTCGCAGCTGCGGCAAGGAACCTCGCCCTCGCAGAGAAAGAGGGACTTGAGATCGTCACAATCTGTAACGGATGCTACGGATCGCGCTTCGATGCAGCATACGAGCTCGCAGAGGACAAGGAGCTCCTCGCAGAGGTCAACAAGATCCTCGCAGAGATCGGAATGGAGTACAAGGGAACCACAAAGG
>SUSW01000039.1 GCA_015063235.1 Thermoplasmata archaeon
CGTCCCCAATGCTTGTTACCGCTTTGGTAAGGATCACGTTTTTCACATTCAGCCATCCGTCCACGAACTCCCAATTCGGACGATCGTGTATAGCATCAAAATGACCATAGAAATCATCCATTTCGGCGAATTCGAGTTCCTCTATCGCGTCGACATAGAGCGTATCGCCGGAGATCGTCCAGTATATGTCGCCTTCCTCTCCGTGGGGGAGATTGTGAATTTCAACGTAGATTTGGCTGATTCTACCATTCCACAGGATGTCTCCCGGGCCGGGCTCCGAATCCGCTGCTGGTATGAGGGCAGTCGTTGTGAAGAGCACGGTCAACGCTACCAGAGCGAGGATCACCGCCTTCGAATTCCTGGATATGGGCATCCATCCTGTCTCTGCTTCTTTATTCATATTGTCGCCTTGAAATGTGATGCCGACATCTGTCGGCGGTTAATATATAAAGAGAGCAACCACCACTATAAAGAATTACTGTGGTGTTGCTCTTTAAATGTGCGAAGATCCGCCTTAGCAGTATTTCTCACTGATCCCTGGTCCAGAGTATGAAGTATGCTGTCATTATTTTCACTGCCTGTGATCATGTTCAATCTTCTCAAAGCTACGAGGCTGTAGCTGTGAATGAATTTGGAAACACAGTCGGTCTTGCCACCTATCATCTCTGTCTTGTCAAGTTTAATTTTTGTGTTTATGTCAAAGATCATGTAATCGGATGTGACTTTTTCCGTGAAGACATAGCTGGTGTCGGTGACGTTAGCAAGATGGATGTAGGTATATCTCACCTCTCTTTTCATGATGTCTCCAGTGATCGTGATTTTGTCCCCTCGGAGATCGTGGTTCCGAAGTAGCCCTCTACAGCATCTGCAGCATCCTTGTAGTTGGGTGCAATGTCGGACGTCAAAAGATTTCCGGATTATGTGGCAGTCAATATGATGGTTGTCCGTGTTGCGTACACCTCTTGACTGTTGTTTGGTAGATCGTTTTATCCTTGGCTTCTATCTTTGAATCTTCGGCATCCGAGGTCTTGTAGTTTTCCACAGTGACTTTCGATTCGAATAACCCCATATTGAAAATATTCAGCATAATAAAGTCGGATTCGAGGATACGAATATCCTTGTCTTCCACGGAATAGTTCTCAATATTGGATTCGGTAGGATTGTCCATTTTTATGCAGTATCCCGCCCTATCATCTTTCATCGAGGCATCAGTGTCCAGTATCGTCAGTGCCGAACTACTAGCATTATCGCCGTCGCAGATATGGCGAAGCAGCAATCGCTAGCGAACGGGGCGAGCCTCTTCCAAAATGTTTGATCATGGGTGAAGTAATGGCTCCTGGGTATGAAGATTGGTGATTGGTGAGCAGATCATATGAGCCAGCATAATATATGTACATTTTAGGGAGAATCGACTTGCAGCCTGTAGATAGTAGTTTAGACATTTTGATAAACCTGCATTTTGCTTAACAGTCTATGGAAGGGAAGAGCCTGATCATTTTCGACAAGGACGGGACTTTGATGGATTCGTCTCCCGGGTCGGTTGCCACGATTAAGGAGATGGCTAAACGGCTTGGTAAAGAACTCCCTCCTGACGAAGAGATAGTACGCGCCTTATGCGGGCCTTTCGGACCGGTTATAATCAGTTTGCTGGGTCTTGATAAAGACAGGCAGAATGAGATGTTACTGTTATTTGTTAAGGTGTATTATGAACAGGAAGGCTACAAGGATTTCGTTGAGTATCCAGATATGCCGGAGGTTATCAGGGAGCTTTCCGGTAGACATATGCTGGAAATCGCCACAATGATGTACGATGATTTCGCCGTAAGGTCCATGAAGGTCATGGGTGTCGAAGGATGCTTTCTGAAGATAAACGGTGTCGGTCCGAACCATCTAGTTTCAAAGACGGATCTCATCAGAGAATGCATGGAGGCTGCTGAATGTACCCCGGAGGAGACAGTCATGGTTGGTGACAGTATGGATGATCTCGAATCCGCACGTAAAGCAGGGGTGGAATTCATCGGTGTGACATACGGTTTTGGACTGTCAATTGAGGAATGCGAGAAAGAAGGCATACCATATGCGGAATCTCCAAAGGACCTGTTGAACATCCTCTGATTTTCAGTTGCATCTCGGACTTGACAGGCTCAGCCGCTGTTTCAGATATCGAAGATTCACGATTTGATTGCTGAATCTGATGATAGGAAGGCTGTTCTCAATGGGCGGATGGATGTCAGCGAAGTCTCCGGTTTTTAGCCTATCATACATTGAGACAAAAGTCCTAGCAATATCACAAAGTGATGTACAGGAGCTGACCGGTGTTTAGAAACATCAGTAGGATAGACATCATGCTCGACTTCGATTATGAGGTGGTGTTCTCTAACTTTTTTGGTAAAACATTAGACCATTCATACGATGGTATTTTTTACTGTAATACAGGTGAGGGGGCATGAAGGTCCGGATACTCCTAGTAGCTGTGCCGATTGCAGTGCTGTTAGCTATCGCTATGGTCGCAGACGACTCGGATGCAGGCGAGTCGTTCGAAACCGAGGATGGATTCGATTACGAGTTTGACGAGGAAGGCGAATCCCTTTATCTGGTCGGGTACAATCCCGATGAAGAGCATGAGGTGGCTGATGTTGTAGTGCCCGAGACCGTCGAGTATGAAGGTAAGAAATATGCCGTCACCAGAATCGGCGCTTCCTTCTACCAAGATTTTTTGAAGACTGTATCGATACCTAAGACCGTTACCTTTATGTCATTTCCTCTGTTCAGCGGTCCGAATATTGAGAATGTCATGATCGATTCGGAGAATCCCCGTTATTCAAGCGTGGACGGGGTGGTCTATGAAGATGAAATGTATTACCTGGTCGAATACCCTCTGGGAAAGAAGGGGGATTACTTCCAAGTTCCCGAATCAGTCGTAGTTATCAAGGAATACGCATTCGCATCCTGCAAACTTAAAGAGATTTTACTCCCTTCGAAGCTGTTGTCGATCGGACAATACGCATTTTCAAATTGCTCCGAGTTGTCAGCCATAAACTCGGTCAACGAGGTTAATCATATCCCGCCAAATGTAACGGTCATCGATGATTCAGCGTTCTATGGATGTTCATCCCTTGAAAACATAACCTTGCCGGAGTCATTGAGGATTATAGGAACCTCGGCCTTCAAGAACACCGCTCTCAAAGAGATCACCATACCTTATGGCGTGTCTACTATCCGCAGCGGAGCATTCTCATTCTGTACCCAGTTGGAGAAAATAGATTGTCCGAATAACGCCTTGTATAAGACCTATGATGGGATCCTGTACAAAGAAGATGGAACAAAGAGCATTGTGTGCTATCCTGCAGCTAAGAAGGATGCTGAATTCACCATCGATGAAACGGTAGGAGACATAATGCCTCTTGCATTTTCAGGGTGTCAGAATCTAAAGAAAATCGATTTTCAAGCTTTCATATACATACTGCCTAGGGAAGCGTTTGCAGAATGTGAGTCCTTGGTCGAGATCAACATCGAATCCATCATAGTGATAGATGATTCCGCATTTAGATCATGCCGCAATCTGGAGACAGTGGGATTTGGGGAGGATCTGATTAGCATAGGTTCATCGGCATTCTCTGAAACAAAGCTGAAGCAGGTCACCATATCAGATTCTGTTCAGACGGTGGGTTCTGAGGCGTTCAGGAACTGCAGTGATCTGGAGTTGGTGGTGTTCAGTGAACATTGCTCGGCAGAAGTGTCGATCTGCGCATTTGTTGAAAGCTTTAACATGAATGCGATATCGTTAGAAGGTGTAAATGTTAATCTGTCTAACGGGTCGTTGGATATAGGAGATAGCAGTCATAAGGTGGTTCTGACAGTAGCAGTACCCAAGGGATACACGCTTCCTCCATACGTCGTATTCGATACCGAAAACACTGTATTGGACGTACACGAAAGGATAGAACGTCCATACCCGTACGAGAACTTCGTTGCCATATTCGTCTGCGTTCTTGTCCTTATTGGGATAATTGTGCTGTTCAGAGGAGTCTGAAGACTCGCATCGTTTCCAATGAGTATCGGAATGCTGGTAGGCTGTTCGAAGTGAATTGCCTAATTGATATTGGGTATACAGACAGAATCGCAACCCGAAAGAACTGCTTGAGAAAAAATGCTTTTTTCGCGGGCTATAATGATTCGGTGGAGCACAGATACGATCTGTGGCTGTAAGCCTCGACAATAGGGCGGATGCTGACCCAAAGAATAATTATTCTCTTTCTGATTTCATTCTCCGCTTTCCTATCTTTTAGAGGAGAAATAATCATTCTAAAGATGTAATCAAAAGGTTTGTTTTCGTGCAGATGATCATATCGATGGACGAGGATTTTGTTTCTTGGCAAGGGGTATCTGATATGATGAAACCGTATCTATTCGGGTGTTCTACTGCAGGTCATCTCTTGCCGAAATTCGGTGCGATTCACAATGAATCGTCCCTGATTATTTTCGAAGGTTATTTGCAATCCAACTCTTGTTGAGACGCTGTGATAATGAGAATATGGATGTATCAGCCATACATCATCCTGGGTGTTCTAACTATTCTTTAATAGTGTTTAAATAAACTAAACAAATTTACACTAAGGTAGAGTGAGGGTCTTATTTGACTATCGGAACAACCAAGAATAAAAACATGAAAGAGTTCGAGAAGCGTCTGAAAAGCGGTGAGATCGCGGATCAGCCTTGCTGGGCCTTCATTAAGGAAATGAATTCCGTTTCTGAGGAGCGTCTCAACAGTGTAGCGATTACAGATGGTTACAGGCAGTACACTTACAGGCAGATGTTCCGTGCTTGGGAAAAGTATGCAGAAGCATTCTCAGGTCTCGGCCTAACCGGAGAGAATCATTCTCGTGTAGGGCTTATCAGCGTACCTCTGCCCGAGACGTTTTTCGCATTGTACGGTCTGAACATGACAGGTGCGAGCATATCGATAATTTACCATCTTGACCTGTATGATGAGAAGCAGATCTACAGTATGATCGAGAGGGAGAAGATCACAGATCTGGTGATCTCGGAAGTATTCGCATTCCCCAATCTGATGAAGCGTCTTCTCAGAGACAGAGAACTGTTGGGTATCAAGAAGATTGTTGTGATTCCAAGTCCGATGGGAGGGGAGTTCGCGATACCTCCGTTGGAGATAGCAAGGAAGTTGAACAGACAGCTGTACAGAGAACTTCCGGACAGTATTCTGATGGAAGATCTTCTGGAGAAGTATGAGGCATACCCCATTTCATATCCTGAAGAGGAGAGTCCAATAATCCTCCATACTACCGGAACCGTCAGCGGTATGCATAAACCCGTACCGTTGTCCAATAAAGCCATGAATTCCTTTGTGCTGAGCCTTCTTGAAGCAAAGGAAACATTCGAGGATTTCAAGAAGATTCCTGAAGATATAGTTACATTCATCCCTTACTATCTAAACTGGGCTTACTTTATGGTTAATTCGCTGCACACATCGTTCAGCCTAGGCGCGAATGTCGTGGCTCTGCCTTTGGCTTCTATGAATCCCCGTTATTCGGAGGCAATAGAGAAGTTCGGAGTCAACGTGATTTTCACCAGCATGAGCATATTCGATGCTTGGCACAAGACAAAACCGGATGTTGACCTTTCCAAGCTGAAAGTTTTAGTCATGGGCGGGACCTATGTTTCCCCTGAATACAAGAAGGAGTTCAACGACTATCTCAGGTCGTGCGGTTCAACAGCCCGCGTAATCAACGGTTAC
Organism: Thermoplasmata archaeon; assembly: GCA_015063235.1. Lineage (GTDB taxonomy): Archaea > Thermoplasmatota > Thermoplasmata > Methanomassiliicoccales > Methanomethylophilaceae > Methanoprimaticola. The sequence goes on from SUSW01000039.1 coordinate 5,756, forward strand.
GGTCTTTCAGAATTGAGCGGGGCATGTGCAATCTGTCCTTCATCAAGGGATGATGATGCCATCGGATATCTGCTGCCGGGATTCAAAGCAAAGATCTTGGTCGAGGAGGAGAACCGCTACTACGATATCTCTGAAGGTCCGCGTACAGGGGTACTTCTGTTGAACTCCCCTACCATGAGCAGCGGTAGGTTGGACGATACGGAGTTCTTTGAACTTGAAGAGATAGACGGCGTGAAATACTTCAATTCACACGATCTGGTAAAGGTTGCCGAGGACGGATGTCTGACCTGCATCGGCAGGTCCAACCATTACTTCGTTAACAATGCAGGAGTTCGTTTTGATGCCGGATTGGTAGAAACTGCTGTTACGAAACAGCCTGGCGTCAGGTTCTGCGGTCTTGCTCCGGAGTTCCATAAAATCCTGCACGATAACGTCCCTATCCTTTATGTCGAGATGAAGGATCAGGGTATCGGAGAGTTAGGGGCCCTGCGCAATGCGTTAATTCAGGTGTTCATAAAGGATGAACTGATCTCGAATACCAATCTTCCGAGCCAGTGTGTGCTGGTGGAAAAGATGCCCCTGAATGCCAACGGGAAGGTGGATGGTAAGAAGCTGAAATCGGGAGCAGTGAAGGGAATCCGTTATTCCATCAAACCGATTTATATCGACGATAAGTTGATCGATATCCTGATGGTCCCGGCCGCAGAAGGTGAATTCGCCACTATGGGGGCCGGTGTGCCGCAGGAACTCGAAAACGACCCCTATAACATTGTATCAGAACTGTTTGCAGCAATTCCGGATATCAAGGATAATGGCATTCTGAGAGTGCTCAAGATCCCTGGATTGAGGGAACTTGTTCTCAAGCTGACGGATTTTGATCTCAAAAACATCCCGCAGAGCATGTGGGATTTAGCACCAAAACTTTTTACTATGGTATACCACGATGACGTGTTGCCATTATTAAGAGATGTGATAAACATGACTAGTGTGAAAAGCAACAAATTTGAAGGCTTCATGCCTAAGTTCGACGGAAAGCTTCCCCCCATGCCTCCGATGCCCCCCATGCCATTCCCCCTGCCCAAATTCAACAAGGACGAGGCCGAGGCAAAGAAGAAGAAGGGCGAGAAGGACATCAATGGATTCATCGACGATTTCGACAACAACATGCTGACATTCTGGAGTCAGGTCATCGACATGCAGAAGTCCACAATCGAGTCGAACAGGGACCAGTGGCTCCAGACATTCGACCAGCTCATGGAGATGCAGGACACATTTGCAGATTCCCTTCCCAAGGAGTTCCCCACACTGCCCGGATTCTCAACACCTTCAGTCAGCCCCAAGTACCTTATGGAAGAGCTGAAGAAGTTCCAGGAGATGGCCAACGACCATATCACAGAGCAGATCGACTCCTTCGTTGACTTCCACATCAAGAGTCAGGAGCAGACACGTGAGGTCGGAAAGAAAGCAGTAGGCGATGCCGCAGTTGCAAGGAAGGACTTCGTCAAGGAGAAGGACGCCAAGGAGAAGGAGATCAAAGAGGCAATCTCGAAGAGGAAGGACGCCAAGGAAGAGAAGGCAGAGCCCGCAAAGAAGGCACCTGCGAAGAGGAAGGCACCTGCGAAGAAGGCAGAGCCCGCAAAGAAGGCAGAGCCCGCAAAAAAGGCACCTGCGAAGAAGAAGGCACCCAAGGCTGAGGAAGTCAAGCCTGAGCCCGCCGAAGAGAAGGCTCCTGAGTTCAACTTCTGAGTGTAAAACATCAAAACAATCGAGCAGGGCCCGGCGGGATCTCCCGCCGGTCGCCCTCATACATAATCGCAACGGCTATCGCTTTTCTTTGGCCGGTGTGTCTGCTTTTTGAAAACGGTTCTTTGCAGGGGCTCGAATTATCGTAGCGGCCGATTATAGTCTGGATGGATGGGGGGATCGGTTCAGCCCCAGATCTGCAGAGAAGCCCTTCTGGGGGTTTTAAGCCGATTAATACGGATGTTGGGTCCCGGAGGATGTCCGAACTCAAGCATTGAATCTTCCGATCTTCAGGATGCCTTTAAGCTCCGTATCTTTGACCTCTCCGGATCTTGCGAACTCTGCCCACATTTTTCTCATGGGCTTTCCTTCCTCAAGTGTCTCGGCTTCCTTCTTTCCCATGGCAATATCCATACCTTCCATCCCTTTGGCTCCGAAGAGCAACTGGACGTCAGATGAGTGGCATGCGCCTATGTAGTCGTGATCTTTCATCCAATCGAACAGATACAGGTATACTTTGCCTCCGCCCATTACGTATTGTCTGGCAAAATCAACCGCAGGTTTTGTGAATAGGGTGTTGGTCACTTTTCTCATTATCGCTTCGATTAGCCATCTGGTCAGAATGAATCTGTCCAGGGCTACAACGGCCTTTTTGGTGCTTATGAATACAGCAACCTCTCTTGCATTCGTGCCTATAACGATATCGTGACCGGAAGCAATCTGCTTGATCCTGTCCGGAATCATGCTCTCCTCAGGAAGCGGGAATACACCGTAGTTCGGTCCGAAGATCATGTATTTCGCAGCCCCTTTTTCAACGACATGTGATGGTAGGCCGGCCTGGACTTTCTTCACTTCACTGACATCTGCATCGGCAGGCATACGGTTCAGTTCTGCCAGCAGTTTTTCTGACATGGCCCTGCGGCCTGTCATGATGCCTATGGGATCGCTCTGTATGATCGCTCTCCTGTAAAGGTTCTCTGTACCTTCGGACAGCATGATGCATCTCACCGCTTCTGCACCAGCCGATTCTCCGAACAGGGTGATGTTATCGGCATCTCCGCCGAATGAAGATATGTTCTCTTTGACCCATCTCAGACCTTCGATGAGGTCCAAGATGCCGTTGTTGCACAGTTTTCCGTCTTTGTCTTTAAGGAACCCCAATACTCCCAGACGATACCCTATTCCCACCGTTATCACGTTGCATTCGGTCACCAATGGGTGATAATCACTGAGATCGCATCCTCCAGTCTCGAACGCCCCTCCGTGTATCCATATCATGACAGGCAGCTTTTCCCTGCGTCCTTCCGGTACTGTGACTGTGAGGTATTGGCAGCTCTCCTCTTGTGGTACGGTTTCAACGTTCACGCCGAGCATGCGCTCTCCCAGTTCTGAAGTCATTTGGATGGCCAAAGGACTGGGGGTGGCCATCTCGTGGATCCCTTCCGGATATCTGTACGGGGCCGGTGCTTCGAATCTCTCCGATGAGGCATATCTGATCCCGAGGAATTGGATCGCCCCGTTATCAGAAAGGCCTTTGAATGTTCCTGCAGGACACTGAACCGTCGTTCCTGCACAATCGTCTGCATCCGTCTCGCTCATAATACTCTGGCATATGCATCGATGAACTGATAAAACGATTTTTCGTATTCTCAGATGATTTCAGTATGCATAATGCCTGTACCGGGCATCCTGATTAGACATATCCATAAAAACCAATAATCCTAGGAACATATCGACTCGGTGCCAGATCTGCGTTTTGTCCGTTGGTCAGATGCCATCTCAGGCGACATCGCAACTTCAATATCATTCCAATGCTATGCCGAGTTCAGAAGGTATCAAAATGAAGCTAGCTGAAGCATTGGCGGAGAGGTCTGCTATAAGGAGTAAGATCAGCACGCTGTCCACTAGACTGCAGGCGAATTGCAAGGTCTATGAGGGCGAGGAACCGGTCGAGGATCCCAAAAGGCTCCTGGAGGAGCTCAACGTACTCACAGAGAGGTATGAGGAGCTTGTACATTCCATCAACACGGCCAATGCGGTCACGAAAGCCTCCAACGGTGAGACGCTGGCGGTCCTTCTGGCCCGCAGAGAGGCACTTACGAACAAGGTTTCAGTACTCAACTCGATGCTGTCTTCTACTGACCCTGAGAGGGGTTACAGGAACAAGGATCAGCTGAGGGAGGTAATCATAGTGGATGTATCCTCACTCAGAAAAGAGGCTGATGACCTATCCAAGATAGTCAGGGAGACGGACGCCCTGATACAGGCAGCTAACTGGAATACCGATATCTGAGCGGTGATGGTAGCGGAAACGGAGCGGATGTGAAGCCCCTTCGGCACCCTGGGGTCTAAATTAGGGTGCCATGGTCAAATCCTTGCCCGGGGCAGGGTGAGGTGAATCATCGTGTTGCCCGTAGCGTGAAAGTTACATGTTACAGACACACATACACACATACTACCGTGCATCGGCCGTTGAAGTGAGGGTGGGGCAGGGGCCACCGTTCATATGATTATCTCAAACGCAGGAAACGATATTGTTTCCCAACGTGTTGCTGTTCGCCTATGGGCCGCAGTTCAAAGGTTTCTTCAGATACCGTTTACTTTCTGCCACTGACTAAACTTATAGCAGCTTTTTCGTTCTCCAAAGTTGATATCCGAGTCAAGAATGAGCAGTGTGCCCAATCTTCCATAGATGATCGCGGCAGGGGAGGGGCATCCCTCCCCAGAAAGGTCGGAGTGGGCCCGATCATTCGCCGTCCAGAATTTCAACGATTCCCGATGTGCCGTCTACGCGTAGCCGCTGCCCGGTCTTTATCTTCTTGGTAGCATCCACGACGCCTACGACGCCCGGTATGCCGTACTCGCGGGCGACGACCGAGCCGTGGGTGAGCATTCCCCCTACCTCAGTGATCAGCGCGGAGGCATCAACGAATAGAGGGGTCCAGCCGGGATCGGTGAACGGGGCGATCAGTATCTCGCCCTTCTTCACGACCGCGTCCTTCGGATCAAGGACGACCTTCGCGATGCCCTCAGCTGTCCCAGGGGATATCCCCACGCCTGCCAATGCATTCTCCGGGAGCCCTTCGACGGACAGGCCGCCCATGAGCACCTCTCCCTCGCTCGTTATGATCCTTGGCGGGGTAAGGCGTGATACGCGTTCGAACTCGATCCTGCGCTCCTCCACGAGGCTGCGCATGTCCGTGCCGTTCTCCATCGCTGACATGACTTCCTTCATATGAAGGTGCAAGATGTCCTCTGGCCTTTCCAGGAGGCCGTCGGCGGACATTTTCTCGCCGAACCTCAGTATGAGTTTGCGGGCCTCTCCGAAATTGCGCATCCAGTAGTATTTGAAGTGCTCACGGTACGGGTAGTACGACTGGTATCTGGTGAGCAAATCTTTGGCCTTCATCGCCTTCCTCTTGCCGAGCTTGGACTCCACCGCCTCTATGAACTCATTCCCGGCCCTGACGGCCGTAGCGTTCTTCTCCTCGTACTCGTGGCGGTGCGAGCCCTTCTCCTTGCCGTTCGACATGGATATGATCTGATCGATGAGGGGGCTCGGGTACTCCTCGTATCTGGGTTGCGATATGTCGAGCTCCCCTGCGCATCTGAACCCGTACCTGTCCATGAAATCGCGGTACTGGGCGTCGAACGCATCGTTCCCTGACGGCAGTATTGCCCCGGGATTGCCCTTGAATGATTCCAACCTCTTTCTCAGCTCCGGGTCGGCGGCGACGGTGTCTGCCATGTCGCCCAGCAGCAGGCCCATCTCGGTGACGATGTTCCCCTTGTTGCCAATCTGGATGGCATCGGTCCATTTGCCCTTGCAGCCTATCTCGTCCTCGAACTCCTCAATCCTCCTCAGCGAGATCACGCCCGCGATCAGCATAGGCACGAAGGAATCAGCGAACGTCTGGAACATTGGAAGGTCCTGGAAGATTGTGTTCATAGTACCCGGCTCGACGGGGGCACTCGAGAGCTCCTCGACGACTGCATCGCTACGAGCGACGATACGGCCCTCCGCCTCCCTGGACGCTGCCACGGGATCCTTGGTGGTGGCGAAATGCACCAGGGTCTTTGCTATCACGCGGAAAAGCCTCTTGATGTTTGGGCCGGGCCTTCCCAGCCTATGCTTGCGGGACTCTAGCTCCTTCACTGCGGAGACGACGAGGGGATCTGTCACGGGCAGGAGGTGATCTATCATTATGCCGCCGATGGGCTTTATACCGAGTATCAGGCTGTAATCCGCGAAGAGGTGCTGGCCTATCTGGTGCGTTATCTCCGATTTGTAATCCCTCACATCTCCCGTCTCCATGCTGAATGCGGCGGTCATACAGTCCAGCGACATCATCGGCATCGCGTTGGTGTTCATCTGCTGGTATCCTATGTTATACAGGAAGTGGAATCTGCCGTCGGCGAATGGGCCGGGGGCAGGATAGAGCGATGTGATCGCACGGGTCTGAACTATGAACAGCTCGCCGTTCTCTATAGCCCACTCGGTATCCTGGGGCTTCCCGTAGTGTTCCTCCAGCCCGCAGCCGATGGTAGCCAAGGCTCTGATCTGGTCGTCGGTCAGCACGGGCTCGCTGCTGTTCAGGTCCACGTTCTCCGTTCCGCCGTCCGGCAGGGAGCGGATCGCGAACGACTTGCATGCTATCGTTTTCTTGAGGATCTCTCCCGTCGCCTTGTCGTACTCTATGTGATCGGGGGACACCAGTCCCGATACTATCGCTTCACCGAGGCCGAATATGGCATCGATGACTAGGGTGTTGCGCCTCCCGGACACGGGGTCCACGGAGAACATGACGCCCGACGAATCGGAATGCACCATCTTCTGGACTACGACCGACATGCTGGGGCGGGTTATGCCGTTCTGTTGGCGGTACGATACCGCACGGTCGGTGTAGAGCGAGATGAAGCAGTTCTTTATAGCCTCCTCTAGTCCGTCCAGGGGGATGTTGAGGTAGGTGTCCTGTTGGCCTGCGAAGGAAGCGTAAGGAAGGTCCTCCGCCGTCGCCGAGGAGCGTATCGAGAAGAGCGTCCCGTCGGGGAATTCACGCAGGACCTCTCTCATGGTATCCAGGCAACTCTCGGGCAGGGACCTCTCGGCCAGCTGTCTCCTCGCATTCTCGGCGGTGGTCGAATCCAGGTCCAGTCCCGCGGCGAATTCGTCGTACACTGCTGTGGTCAGGCAGAATCCAGGGGGAACGGGGAATCCTGCCTGCGTCATCTCACCCAGGTTGGCCCCCTTTCCGCCCACTATGGCAGTCATCGTCTTGTCGATCTCGCTGAAACGAAGTATGTTCAATCCATTCATCCGCATTTCTCCTGGAACAGAGCCTTAATGGGGGAGTGTAGTAGTCATATAAAATGTACTATACGGCGGGTTTTTGTCCTTGTAACTCGTCTCTTTACGGCAACCGTGTTGATGGAATGATTGCAATGTTGCAATTTTATGTTATTATATTGCGTTCGCTAAAGTATGCTATATAGCAGGAGGTTCAAGAGGGGCTTTGGAATGAGATCAGAGATGTCGAGGGGCGAGTGATTCCGAGAAGAGGGCGGTTATCAAGCAGCTGCGTAGTCTGATCGACAGGAAACTCATCTACATGGAGGTGATGGTCGCGGCACACAAGTTCCGCAACTGTGGCGACGTCGATTTCGTAAACAACGGACACGCCTCTCAGGTACACAGAGATACAAGTGCAAATACTGCGGACTCACGCAGTCTTTCTCATTGACTTGAACGCTCCATCGTGTTGAAAACGGACACCTCAGGACCTCCAGAGAGTGATTATTCCGGTAGGAATAAATCGACTTAACATTGTGAATCGCAAAAACCCGAAAATCGACCTTTCCGAGGGATCTGGATAGAAATGGTCCCCACTCCCTCTCAAGAATGGCGCATCCAGCAGCCTCTCCTAAAGCACCTTTGTAAATTCTGTTATAGAGGGCAGGTGAGAGGATGTATTTACCCGGCTCAAAAGAAGTTGCGTACCCACGTTCCTGGAAATACTGCTTGACCTCAGGTATCTTCATCATTACTTCCAGATTACAATTCTGTTCGGATACTTAGGATCCGCCCTTGACACCTATCGTCACGTCTCTGAAGGAATCATCTTCAGAGAGGGAATTTGACTGGTATTGAAGGATGACATCGTCTCTTTGAAGCTTAGTATACAGACTGGGGATGATTTTCACAGGTATCGGACGTTCATCCTTATTGGATTCCGCAGCAGGGTATGTCAATACCGTCTCGCGCAATTGCTTCCAGTCAACCATCATTATGCTTTGAAAGACAGCATTTCAACGTGTATGGATGTTAGGGGTCAGCTATGTCCAGAACATCGTCCTTCCAATAGTTGCAACAGCTCTTATTATTCATTAATATGCATTAAATACTAGCTCTTCGTAATTAGGTTACTGAGCATTCAGAGGGGGATACAATGATCAATACACCATCTGGAAAGTCAAGAAAGGGCCGCTCGCCTACCGTTTTAGCGATGGCAGTCCTGACCGCGTTGGTATTGTCACTGGGAACTTTCACCCTGTGCATAGACAATTCATCCGACGCGGACGGAACAACTGTGCATGTGAATACATGGGGCGAGCTTCAGAACGCTCTGAAGAATTGCGGAGACTATGACGTCATCATTCTCGATAGCGACATCTATCTGAACGAAGATTCCGATGAAGAGGAGGTCAAAGATGTCAATAACCTCACCGTGGACCTCAACGGCCATACGATCAACGGTCAACATTACGAGCACGGCCTGCACGAAGGACGCTTCTTCCACATAGGGGAAAATGCTTTAGTCGTCGTTATGAACGGAACTCTTACCAATGGATTCGATGATGACGGAGGCTGTGCTTATGTCGAAGAGGAAGGAGAACTGCGCTTTCAAAATGTGAATGTCATCAACTGTGGTTCGAGCGACGATGGTGCCGCGATTTTCGTCAACGGAGGCTATTTCTTGATGAACGGAGGCATGATTGATGAATGCGACTCTTCGGACAACGCCGGCGCGATATACGTGAACAACTGCGCATACATTGAATTAACCGATGTCCAGATAACGAATAATCATGCGAGGGGGCACGGAGGGGCGATAGAGTTTACCGAATTATCGGAGGGCCTTATCAAGAATTGTACATTCCAGCACGATTATTGCAAGGATGAAGGGGGCGCCCTTTTCATCGAGGATAAATCCGGAGTTTATTTCGATCATTGCAAATTCATAGAAAATGGCAGTAGCCAGGGGGATCACGGAGGGGCGTTATACCTCAATGATGCCATGATAACATTCAACTGCTGCTCGTTCCAAAAAAATGAGGCGGGTGCTCACGGAGGGGCGATCTACGCCGTAGATTCAGATGTGCAGATAATATCGGATGGAGAGCACAACGATTTCACAGGCAACTCGTCATGGGAGTCCGGTGGCGCCATGTTCATCAAGGGATCAAGTGTCAAACCTGAACTCCGAATTTTAGGGAATATGTCTCTCTGAAATCCGGAGCAATTGATTATTTCCTGATCTATCTGGATAGCAGTTTTCATAATCAGTGTAGCTTATAAATACTATATTCCCTATATGGATTATATGGGATTC
>SUSW01000040.1 GCA_015063235.1 Thermoplasmata archaeon
ATTGCGAATCAGCGATCGCTTCCTGCGGCTGCACAGTTATCGTTCCGTTCGAGCTATCGTACGATACATCCCCGCTCGCTGGATTGGCGGTCACAACTATGATTATGGCACCGGTTATCATGACTACGGTGGCTATAGCGAAAATCATCTTGCTAAGGGTAAATGCCATAGTTTCCCTCGGTATCGAATCATTTTGGATGTATAAAGCAGATGCGGAGAAATGCGAACACCGTCTGAACTGAACTGCCGTCGACTCAACTTCCAGAGTTGAGACGATGGGACAGACGCATGTCGAATTTAGAAAGAGAGCACAGCTGAACGAATGCAGGGTCGACCGCGATGAGCAGGAAGACATTGCATTCGTGGGAGGGTTCTCACAGGATCGCCCGATGCCCGAAGAGAGATTCGTATTCCGCTTCGAGGCCGTACCCATTGTTTTGCAGGCGGAACCTTTCGCGGCAGAGGGCATAAGTGTCCTGACCGCCAGGCTTTTCATGGTCTTCGGGGCCCACGGGTTAGGCACATAACTCTTCAAGGTTCATCTTCTTCTTTTTGTCCATATCGCTCACGATACAATATCTGAAAGAAGGTATCGGGATAAGGCGTTGTTAGGAAAGTTAGCATCACTAAGGAGAATCAGCCACGATCTCAATTAGCTACGTCGATCTTTCCCATATTCTCCGTGCACCTTCATGGCCCCAGCACTGTAGGCGGGACGACATAGACGCCATCGTCGCGGACGTAGGCCGCATTGGTCATCCCGCAGATGACGCACATGAACCTCGGCGGTCTTCCGTTATCCTGATTGCGTATCTTCCTATCCATCTTCAGCAACGAAATGGCGCCCTCATCTATCTCATGAGCGCCAGTCTTAATCTCAAAGGCACCCCATTCCCCGTTCGGAAGTTCCACCACGGCATCGATCTCGTTGCCATCGCCATCGCGGTAGTGCATCACATTCCCGTCGAACAACATGGCGTATGTTTTCAGATCATGTACGCAAAGGGCCTCGAACAGATATCCGAAGGAATTCAGGTCGTTGATATACGATTCAGCATTCATCCCCATCGCTGCTGCGGTAAGGGACGGATCCGCAAGATGCCTCTTCGGAGTCTTCCCGACTCTCACAGAGGATCTCATGTTAGGATTGAACGCGGGTTGGAAATCTGTGAAATGAAGTCTTTCCAGCACGGATAGGTAATCATCGAGGGTGTTGTCTGCAATCTGCGGATCATCAGGATTCTCTGTCATATCTCTCTTGAGGACTCTTTTGGATGCCATCGTGCTCTCATTACGTGCAAGAGAACGGATGAGACGGCGCATCTTGGCTGGATCACGGCTTACGCCATCGAAGGAGATATCGTTATTGACAAGGGTCTCGATATAACCTCTGGCGACCTCCAGCGATGCGTCAGAATTCATATCCATCACACCAGGCCAGCCTCCATGGATGGTGTATTCTATCACATCTTTCAGTTCCATATCCCGCGTCTGGAAAGAGAATGCAGGGCAGTTGAACATCTCTCTCAAAGAGACCCTGCCATCGGAGATCCCCCTCTCCAACAGGGACATGGTCCTCATATGGAGTTCTTTTATGCGCCCGGTACCCGAATGCACGAATCTGTCTCTGTTCGGTGTGGCAGAACCGGTGAGCACATACATCCCCTTCTTCCCTGCGTCATCGATCCTATACCTTACAGCATCCCAGATGCCGGGGACATCCTGCCATTCATCGATCAGTTGTGGGAGGTCGTCCTTGAAGATGAGCGTGGGGTCAGTAAGGGCCAATCTGCGATTCTGATAGTTTCCTTTCGGGTCAGCTATGAGTGTGGCGCTGTTGCAGCAGTTATATGCCGTCCAGGTTTTTCCGGACCATTTAGGCCCAACAATATTCACCGCACCGAAGATCGACAGATATCTTTTGAGTTCATCGTCTATGAGTCTGGGGACGTATCCGTCCTTCTTCAGTGTCATAATTGTTTATATTATAAACTATATTTAACATTGATTATTTTTCGGAAAAATTATTGATGAATTTTCAGAAAGATTATTGATGATTTTTCTGATTTTATTGATGATTTTTCGGATACTTTGATAGCATCATTTCGGCTATATTCGGCTCTCTACGGAATCGTGTGGAAACTCGATCCCGCAGATCTGTGATCATCTTGCGATTCTCCATCCATCAGCTCTCGGACTGAACACCTTGCAGGCCCAAGGTGAGGATGTTGCATGCAGCGTTCTAGTCGCGGTCAACATCCAGACCGCAGCACGGGCATTGGTGCCTGCGTATCGACAGATCCTTCGGCACCAGTGTCCCGCATTCAGAACACCGTTGGGATGTGTATGCCGGATCCACAGTCCTTACCGTGACACCAGCCTCCTCCGCTTTGTATCCCAGTACGAACAGGAACTTCCTCCAGCCAGCATCCCTGTATGACTTTCTCATTCCCTTTCCTTTGCTGTTGTCCATCATCTTCCTGATTTCCAGATCCTCGATGAATATCATGTCGTATCTTTCTATGAGCTCGTTGACGATCTCATAGATCTTCCCCTTGCGTTTGTTGTGAATATTCTCGAATGCATGGAACAGCCTCTGACGGTACCTCTCCCTCTCGGGAGTCCCCTTCTCATACCTCGACATCTTCCTAAGTATTTTCGACAGCTGCCTTTCGGCCTTGATGAACTCCTTACCGTTGGGATATTCCTTTCCCTCCGAAGTTACGATAAGCTTGGAGAGACCCATGCCTATCCCTATGGATCTGCCGCCCTTGGCTGCAGCGATATCGTCAACATTTCTCTTCTCCGTCTCATAGGTTATGGCGGCCTCCCAACGGTAGTCGGGGCCGCATCCTTTCCTGATAACCGTGCAGGTCTTGATCCTGCCGTCCATCTTCCTGTAACCTCTGATCCTTATCCTCTGTTTCCCGGGAGAAAGGATGAGATGGTCCTTGGAAAGGATGAACCCGCTCTGCGGATAGGTGAAGGAGTCGTATCTGCTGAGGGATCTGTACCTCGGATATCCCGCATCCTCCTTCTTCTCCTTCACCCTCCTGAAGAATCCGTCGAAAGCCCTGGATACCCTCAAGCAGACATCCTGGTAGACCTGAGCGTACACCGTTTTCATAATCGGTCTTTCCCTCTTCATCGGAGGGAGCAGCTTCATCATATCGTATGCAGAAGGGTGCTTCCCACCATTCTCATGGCATTCCTTGCAATGATCCAACAAGGAATTGTACAGTTCCGTACATTGGACCAGGGTGTTCAGCAATATCCTTTCCTGCTCCCTGTTGGGATACAATCTCACCTTAAGTGCTCTGATATCCTTGGACAATCCCAGGCCTCCGATACATCATGTTGCCGTCAGTATAAGAGTCTAAGAAGGGGAGGTGGCTGAAAGTGCAGTTTGCTACCCAGGAATTATTAACATAAGAACCTTTCGATTTTGACGATGGCCAGGGAGTAACACGATTGTACTGTTTCTGACTAAGTTTCTTAGATTCGGCCGGTGAAAGTGCAGGATTTGCACTATTTCGGGCCTTCCGATTATTAACAGATAAACCCTGTTATTAAAACACGTTTCCACACACTTTCGCGTTGAGCCCTATATTCTTAAGCCTCGCCTACGACATAATGGCTGGAAAGACTGTAAATCAGCAGAATAATAGCAAGGATACGCTTGACAAACAATGAGAGAAATGGATTTGACCCGACTGAATCCAGCCGGTAAATGGATTCACTTCTGATCGTTGATCATCACGATATGGTATCCTAAGATGATCCGATGGACCAGAGCATCAATCCAATCCACTATCATATCTTCTGAAGCGCATATGGAGAATCTCTTATCGCCGGTCCTTATTGATCAGGCAGGCTGTCCCAGAGGATATGCGTCATCTACACTCCTTTTATCCCTATCTGACAGATGAAATATCGTCTGGTCACATCAGTAGCAGTCCATGGACACGTTTGCAATGTCCTTTCATACGTATAACGTACACTTCGCCCTTGTATCCTTCGACATCCCTGATCTCATAAACTAACCTATCATGGATGTTGATCCTTCTGGAATACTTGCCGGTCAGATTCATCGTAAGTTTCTCGCAGGGCTGATAGAATGGATCCGTCTCCATCTTCAGCAGCATGTTTTCTATCTTTGTCTGCTCTGAATCTTTAGTGAACTCTGCCTTATCTTTCTGCGCCTTCTTGGAAAGGGTTACGAGATATCTGTCCTGCATGATCTCCAGTCCACCGCCTCATCGTGCGTGCGTTCAGCTTCCTCGATGTCATCAAGTAATGTGGGATCGGATAGAAGATACAGGGTCTCCATGAGGCTGTTGTATATTTCCTCGCTGATAATCACCGCATTTCCGTTTTTGGTAGTGACCGTGAATCTTTCGTCGGACATTATGGCCGTATCCAAAATGTTGAAGAGATCCTTTCTGCACTGGGTAGCATTGATCACAGAGCTCATATGTACATGATAACGTACATTGATTATATAGTCTTCCAAATATGAAAGTTCGGTTCTGTACGAAAGTGTGTGGAAATAGGTCCCGATTATCTGAAACTATCATCTTGTAGTTTCCTGACTTTCACTCCACTTTCACTCGTCGGATTCTAAGAAAGCTAGTCCGGATACGGGATCCGTAACGGCGGCCAGATGATCGGGGTTCTCTAGGGTTCTTAGATTTACTCCAGAGATTTCCGTTCTGGACTTTCACTCACCTCCCCTTCTCAGCTTCTTATACCGATAGGAGGATGATGTATCGGAGGCTGCAGATTGAAGGATAAACGGATCAGATCGTTGGTCATAAGGCTGTATCCAAACAGGGAACAGGAGAGGATCATGATGGAACATCTGTCCATCTGCTGCGATCTGTACAACCGTCTCCTGGAATACTGCAAAGGATGCTATGAGAACGGGGAGACTCCCGACGGACTGTCGAACGCGCAGATCCTCTCCCATGCCGGAGCGCATATCGAGGCCTTGCACCAGCAGGAGACCGATAACGAGCTGTCCATCTATTCTTTGCAGGCGCTGGCCAGAGAGAACGC
>SUSW01000041.1 GCA_015063235.1 Thermoplasmata archaeon
GATCTTAATCTTGTACTCGGGGAGACCAAAGAAGACTCCGTCGACTGTCTCTCCGATAGAAATTCCGATCAGAGAGTTCGCGTGGTGACCGGAGATAGCCACATTGTAGGACTTTCCGGTTTTCTTGTCATTAACAACAGCTTTGAATTCTGCCATTTGAACACCTGTACGTGCGTGTAATAAAGTATCCTTTATAAAGGTATGTGAAGTCCCGCACTGCCTGCAGAACAGGAATCGATAGAAAACGCAAATCGGAAATGGTTTGGGAGGGCGTTACCCTCCTTTACGGTTTCAATCTATGTCCCTTACAATGGTGACAGGGCATGCGGCACTGGTCATGACACGCTCTGCGATGCTTCCGTTGAGGATCTTCTTGAACATGCTGCGTTTGTGGGTTCCCATGATGACCAGGTCGTAATTCCCTGACATGCTGACGATCACATCCACAGGGTTACCCTGGGCGACCTTGGTATCCACATTGATGCCCTCCGCGGCGAATCTGGCGGCAACTTTCTCAACGAGAGCGGACGGATCGTTCTTCCCTTTGACTGCCAGAACCGTGACCTTTCCTTTGATGTTCTTGGCCGAGTCCAGCGCTATATCTATTGCAGCCATGTGTTCGTTTTCTATAGGAAGCAGGATGGAATCGAACTTGCTGGAACCCGATTTGATCGTCAGAACCGGACAGTAACTGTTCTCGATGACCTTCTCTGCGGTGGTACCGACACGTCCTGCGGCTATTCCGCCCTGTCCGGTGACACCCATGATGATCATGTCCTTTTCCTTGGACATTTCGCTGATGACCTGCCATGGGATTCCCTCGACGAGGATGGTGTCATACGGGATGCCCATAGCCTCTGCACGTTTTGCCGCATTCTCGAGTGCCAGCTTCCCCTCCGTCTTGATCTTCAGGGCATTTATGTTGGCATCGATCGATCCGAACTCGTTGTACTTGGATACATCCGCGACGAACACGAAGTACAAGTGCGTCTTGAAATCGCCTCCCGAGTGAACGGCCAATTCTATGGCCGCCTCTGAGAGCGTGCTAGTATCAATCGGGACCAATACATTATCGAACCTCATCTTATCCAACTTCCTGATATTGGATGATGTATCCAAGTGCTTAACATATAAGCTTACCATACATTGGATGGATTATCTGGACATATTCCGAAGAGCATTCCCGCTCTTTACGGAGGCGGTCACGGTTCGAACATGGCCGTGCATCTTTCCAATTCTTCGCGTATGATTATGTGCTGGGGACAAGCCTCCTCGCATCTGCCGCATTTGATGCAGTCCTTGGCATACTTATATCCCTGGCACTATACAAGCCAGTTGAGCTGTGACGTCGAGAAAACCTTGTTGCTGTACAGGATCATCTGATTGGATGCTTCGAACGTTCCGGGGATGCCGATACCTACGGGACAGACTTTGACGCAGTAGTTGCATGTGGTGCACGGGATGATCGGATAGGAGGCGAGCACCTCGGATGCCCTGCTTATGGTATCCTTCTGACCCTGATCTAGCTTTGAGAATCCCTTCATATACGACAGGTTATCCTTCATCTGATCAACACTGGACATCCCAGAGAGAACTGTCAGCACACCGTCCAGATCCGCCGAAAACCTAACGGCCCATGATGCGCAGCTGCTCTCCGGCTCCGCAGTTTTCAGCACCGCTTCGACTTTCTCCGGAGGCTTGGCCAAGAGGCCACCCTTCACAGGCTCCATCACGATGATGGGGACACCGTACTTCCTGGCCACCTCGTAGCATCTTCTCGACTGAACCGAATCGCTCTCCCAGTCGGCGTAATTTATCTGAAGCTGGACGAACTCCGCCTCGGGATGCTCCTTCAGCAGCTGTTCCAATGCTTCGGCAGTGGAATGGAATGAGAATCCCATGTGCTTGATCTTTCCCTGCGCCTTGAGATCCCTGACGTATCCCCATATATCCCAATCCTCGAAATATTTGGTCCTCTTGTTCCCGAGGTTGTGGAGGAGATAGAAATCAATGTGATCGGTGCCCAGACGCTCCAGCGAGGTCTCGAACTGTGCTATCGCCTCTTCCTTGGTCTTGACCCTCCAGGCGGATAGCTTGGTAGCGAGATAGAAACTGTCGCGGGGATACCTCTCGATAAGAGCTTTCCTTGTGGCCTCCTCGCTTCCGGGATACGCCCATGCAGTATCGAAGTAGTTAAATCCGGCCTCCATGAACAGATCCACCATCTCCTTGGTCTGCTCCACATCGATCTCATCGCCCTTACGGGGGAGACGCATCAGTCCGAATCCCAGCTTGCCGATACTCTCGTCTATCATAGACACCGGCATGTGTTTTGTAATGCCATGTATATTATGGTGATGGAATCAGGAGTTTGATTTTCAGACCTTCTGCTATCGATTCCGCTATGTTTATATACATCACTACTATAGTGATGCGTGCTAACACGTAGCACGGTGACTCAAATGTACGGAAAGAACATCAGAATCGAAAGGATCATGGACAGAGCTAGCGGGAACGCGGTCATAGTTCCCATGGACCATGGAATAAGCGTAGGCCCTATCGCAGGCCTCACTGACATGAAGAGTACGGTAGAGGATGTGGTTGAAGGCGGCGCGACTGCCGTTCTGATGCACAAGGGAATCGTACCTCTGGGTCACAGGACATCGGGACATGATGTGGGACTCATCCTGCATCTTTCCGCATCCACCGACATCGGAGTCAATTCTAACAACAAGGTGCTTGTTGCTACGGTTGAGGAAGCGCTTTCGATGGGAGCCGATGCTGTATCGATGCACATCAACGTCGGTGCAGAATGCGAACCGCAGATGCTGTCCGATCTCGGAATGGTATCAAGGCAGTGCAGCCAATGGGGAATGCCTCTCATCGTGATGGCATACCCGAGGGGACCCAAAATCAAGGACTCCTACGATCCTCAGGCTATCGCTCATGCGGCAAGGGTCGCAACGGAACTCGGTGCAGACATCGTGAAATGCAGCTACACCGGGGATATCGACACATTCAGAGATGTCGTCAAAGGAACGGTTGTCCCTGTCGTCATCGCCGGCGGACCCAAAATGAACTCCGACATGGACGTCCTGAACATGGTCCATGACTCCCTCGAAGCAGGGGGACACGGTGTGTCCATGGGAAGGAACATCTTCCAGCACAAGAACGTACGCGGAATGATGAGCGCGGTATCTGACATCGTCCTCCACGGCGCAACCGTCGAAGAGGCCGCAAAGCACCTCAGATGAGAACAACGGCCTCCTTCAGGAGGCCCTCTTATCCATTCAATCTCTTTTGGGTGCGGTCTCCGCACCCTTTTCCACCAAATGTACCAGCATCAATGATACCACCGCTCCGGAAAGCACTGCAGCGATGCAGCGCGTGAACGGAAGGTCAACATCAAAGATGTGCTCTATGCTCCATTCCAGGGGAGTGGTCATGAATGCTGCGATCAGGATGATTGCCATTTTCCTGTCGATCTGGCGCGGCAGACCGGATTCGGCCAGGACCATCAAAAGACCGATGATGAATCCTGTCAGGATCGAGATATCCCTCATGCAAACGTACATCTGGTTACCATTGAATACGAAAGACCTGCCCTGCTCCTGATGGCAGATCAGATCGCCGAGATAGTAGAAAGCTCCGGATATCGGGTTCATCCCATCCCAGATGTCCGCATGATCTATGATGTTGATGCTGCCGTCCAATCCGGAAAGGGTATCTGACGGCTGCATGAAAGGCAGGGCTATCGCTGGTATGAAGAATATCAATGCGATGACCAGCAACGATGCTGCGAAGATCCCTCTCATAAGCAGGTTTCACATTCCCCAGAAGGGCTCATCTTTGCGCTTGATGGCTATGACCTCTTCCATCGCCATCTTCTCGTCATCATTCAGATCCATCTCTCTGAGAGGCTTGATGGCGGAACCGATGAGGTCCACGTAGATTATGTCCTCCTCGTTGATCTGTCTGCCGGCGGTCACTCCGTCGATACCGACTGCGACCTCGTCCCCCTGCTTGGCCTCCTTCAGGGTGTCCTCCCCGGTGTGGATCGATTTAATCCTTCCGCAGTCCCTTCCGTCGGGACCGATAAGGTTCTCCCCGGGCCTTATCCTTCCCGCAAGGACCCTGACACCGACGATGGCAGGCTTGCTGGCACGGAATATGCAATTGGGAAGTATCTTGAACTTGGCAGGGAATGAGAATTCGGCTCTCTTGTCGCCTTCCGCCTGCCTCTTGGTCTCGTCCACCCACTCCATGTAATCCTCGATGAGTTTGTAGACGATCTGATTAGTGATGACCTTCAGTTCGGGATGCAGAGCAAGTTCCGCTTCGGCATCCTTGGAAAGTTCAGAGTTGAATCCCAGAAGGACACAGTTCTTCTTGTCCCCGTATGCCGCTTCGACGATATCCCTGCGTGTGATCTCTCCGACACCGTACTTCCTGATTGGGATTTCATTGGCCTTCGCTTCGAATGCCAGCGCTTCCAGCGATCCGACGGCATCGGCCTTGATCGAGATACCGTTCTCGGAGGTCTCGATCTTGACGGTGGATTCCTCCTGAAGGGTATTGATGGCAGGATCCTTCTCGTTCTTGACGACGAGCATGGGCGCTCCCGCGATAACTCCCTCGACGTTCTGACAGGAAATCTTGACTCCGGCGGCCGCGTGCAGGACCGGGACAGAATCGAACCTGTCCCTGGGATCGCGAATCTCATCGAGAGGTTTGGGTTTGAGGATAGCCTTGACCTTGGTGACTACCGGTGCTCCCCTTGTACCGAGAGCGACTGTATCTCCCTTCTTGATCGTGCCGGAATAGAGGATCATATCTAGCGTCTTTCCCAGTCCCCTCTCCTCCTTGATCTCCAGGATTGTTCCCTTTCCGGGACCCTCTCCCTTCTCGAGCTGCGACTCCAGGAAACGCTGCGCCAGTCCGATCAGGACCAACAGCAGGTCGGGCACTCCCTCCCCTTCTTTGGCGGATATCGGGACGAGTGCCACGTTCTTTGTGAAATCATCTATCCTATCGTACCTGTCTGCGTATATACCCTGCTCCGACAGCTGCGCGATGACGGTGTAGAGCTTGTCGTTGAACACTTCGAGGGTATGAGCCTGCTGCTGTTTCTCGGCTATGATGAAGGGCCTTCCCTCCACCGATATCCACCCCTCGATCGTATCGACCTTGTTCAGGGCGATGACGAACGGCGTCTTGTACTGTCTCAGGATGCGTATGGATTCTATGGTCTGCGGCATCAGACCTTCCCTTATGTCGATGACAAGTACGGCGATGTCCGCAAGTGAACCTCCTCTTGCGCGGAGGGTTATGAAAGAATGATGTCCGGGCGTATCGATGAAAAGCAGACCGGGAACATTGAACTTCTTAGCTCCGATGAGCTGGTTGCACACCTTGTAGATGTGCTCTATGGGGACCTCCGTAGCACCGATATGCTGGGTGATGGCTCCTGCCTCGCGGGCCTGAACCGAGGTTCCCCTTATCCTGTCCAAAAGCTTGGTCTTACCGTGATCCACGTGACCAAGAACGCTCACAACCGGTTGTCTTATCGCCATAGTCACCACAATCCATGTATTGCTAATCGGCTCATCCCGATAAAAGGATGTCCATCCCAGACTATGCTGGAATTGGTGTAGACCCCTCCTTGCGGAGGGGAATGAGTTTCATTCTGAGTGCTTCACTCGTAGATCCACTTGTCCGCGGTCCTGTCGTATGCGACAAGCTCCTCGGGCTTGAAGAAGATGGAGATCTCCCTCTTAGCGGACTCGACTGAATCGGATCCGTGGATGATGTTGCATCCTGTGACCATCGCATAGTCTCCGCGGATGGTTCCGGGTGC
>SUSW01000042.1 GCA_015063235.1 Thermoplasmata archaeon
ACCGCGATTAGAACGCGGCATGCAACATCCTCACCTTGGGCCTGCAAGGTGTTCAGTCGTTGAGCTGATGGATGGAGAACGGAACGGCAGTTCCGTGATCACAGAGCGAGGTGTGTTTCCACACACTTTCGCAGAGAGCCGTAAATACTCAGTAATAATCGTACAATTGATAACATGAGGATGCCTGACGGTCTGCTGATGCTGCTGATAATCATACTCAGCGTATTCGCTCCGCTCTCCACCGATATGTTCCTTCCAGCTCTGGACGAGATGGTGGAATACTTCGGTACAGACGAGGCCACTATGAGCATGACGATGTACATGTTCATGCTGTTCCTTGCAATAGGTATCCTTTTTCTCGGTCCTATAGGGGACAAATACGGCAGACGGAACGTTCTCATAGGATCTCTCGCCCTGTACATGGTTGCAAGTGTCGCCTGTAGCATATCCACGAACATCTGGATCATGATCTTCTTCAGGGTACTCCAATCCATAGGTGCAGGGGGCGCTATGGCTACATCCGTTGCACTAATAAGGGATTGTTTCGAAGGCGACAAGAGGTCCAAGGTTCTGACCACGGTCGCCGTCATCGGCGTCTTGGGGCCAGTGGTGTCTCCTATTCTGGGGCAGGTGCTGATATGGAATCTCGGATGGCAATCCACATTCTGGACACCTGCCATCATAGCAGGAGTGTGTATGGTGCTCGCACTGATGCTTTCCAACGACATCCCGAAGGAGAGGTACACGGGCACTATTTTCGGGGCAGTGGGTACAGTCATCCCCATTCTCAAGAACGGCGATTTCAGGAGATTCGCCATCATGATGAATATGGCAGCCTTCTGCATCCTTGCTTACATCTCTGTTTCTGAGTATATCTACAAAGAAAAGGGATTCGATGTCGGCGATGCTTATTCGCTCTATCTTGCAGCGGCGATGTTACTCGGAGTGGCTCTGATGCTCGTCATCGACAGATTCCAGGACAGATTGGGGAACAGGCGCCGTCTTATTGTAATCATAGCTCTGATCCTGACCGCCTCTCTCATTCTCTGGACTGTAGGGGATATGCACCCTATGTTCTTCCTTGCAGGAGTCATCCCCATCATAGCAGTATCTGCGACATCGCGTTCCTTCGGATTCAATATACTCCTGGCGCAGGATGTAGGTAATTCCGGGGCGATCTCATCGGTGCTGAACTTCGTGAACTTCATGTTCGCGACAGCAGGTATGGTTGTTATTGTGCATCTGCCGTTCGATAATTATGTGACGAGCGTCGCATTCTGTTTCACGATATATCTCGTGGTCTTCGTTACGCTATGGGCCCGCATGACGTTCTTCGGGACCAGTCTGAAAGGATTCGAGTGAATCCGGATAAAAAAAGAGCAGAGGGCATGCGCCCTCGTGTTTTCAGGGTATCACAGGATACCCATGTCGGTGAGCTTCTCAGGAAGATACGTTCCTGTCGCGTACTCCAGACCGTATTTGGCCAGCGCCTGCTGTTCAGCCTTCTTGCCCATGTGCAGCATTGCCTGAATCTCGTTGACCCAAAACTCG
Source organism: Thermoplasmata archaeon (assembly GCA_015063235.1). GTDB lineage: Archaea > Thermoplasmatota > Thermoplasmata > Methanomassiliicoccales > Methanomethylophilaceae > Methanoprimaticola. The sequence continues at coordinate 1,552 of SUSW01000042.1, forward strand.
TCTGCAAACCTGGGGTCCGAGAGCTCGGCGTTCAGTGCTCCGACATCCTTGTCGGACAGCTTATCCGTGGGCAGGTCGTAGTTCAGGATATCGGACGGGGTGATTCCGATGAACTGCGCCGTAGGTGTGGCCAGGTATTCAGATATGTGAGCGGTCTTGATAGCACCGTATGCCACCGAGGCATAGATCCTGAATGACCAGGGATCGCCGTCGGTGAAGACGGTCACAGGCAGGTTGAACTCCTCGTTGAGCCTCTTGATCAGACGCCTGGTGGACCTGGCAGGCTGACCGGACAGGTGGACAAGGGCGCAGTTGTATTTCTCAGGGAACCCGTTCTCGATGAGACGGGCGAACATTCCTCCTGTCTCTATCGCCATGATGAAATCCACGTTCCCAGGTTTGATCCTGAAGGTATCCTCCTCGACCTTGTACGGGACGGCGAACCCTGTCTCGGGCACATCGTCGATGCAGTTGTTGGTCTTCCATGTTCCTTTGGTGGTGATGGTTGTGAAGTTGAGGTCTCCGTAGACGTGGGCCCCGGATTCCTCGGGACGGAGCTTGAAGTCCTCCCTCATGCAGCCGGTGATGGTCTCCAGATCCTCAGCGAGAAGGTTGCTCTCATCCTGAGTGTGGAACTTAGCGTTGTGCCAGCCTTCGGAGATGTAATACATTTCCCTTAAGGTGGATGATTTCCCTTCTCTGATCATCTCGTTGATGAAATCCGTAGTATATGCGGTCCTGAGCATCGAGACGGCACCCTGTACTGTCTTGGCGGTACGGGCCGTCTTCAGGTCACCGTATGTCCAAACGTTGTGCCTGGAATCGAACTCTATGTTCTTTTTGGACCTCATGGGGAGGTTCATGGACGGGATGTCTCCCCTGTTCAGCTGATCATATATGTTGGAGATGACGCCTGTCAGGCTCTCCAGAGCGACTTTCTGTCTGTCATTCATCGTCAAGGTCTTCCACCTCCTCTGATTCATCATCATCGGATACGAAGTCGTCCTCCGATGTCTGCACAATGTCCAGTCCCTTTATTCCCCAGTCTCCCGGGAGCATCTCGGCTCCCATTACGATGACGGGATTCAGGCCGGAGAAGTAGATGTCGTCAGCATCGAATGTATCCGCCATTTCACCTGTGAGTTCGAAGGAGACCTTGGTGGATGTGGATGGTGCCAGATCCTTGATCTCCCAATTGGCTTTACCCTCATCGTTCATATCGAGGAAGTAGTCTCCCGAGAACAATGACAGATTAACTGCCTCCTTCGGGACCTGTGCGTGCAGCCTTATGCTGCGGGGCTGTGTTGTATAGTTGTATACTGTGTAAGTGATCGTGCGGAGCTTCTTGTTCTGCTTCTTGACCTCGGGTTCGACCCAGACCACATTCATGATCTTGGTGATGGTCCTGCTGAGGTCGGGGACAGGTTTGTTGAGGTGCGATGCGACCTTCTCGGCCATGTCGGGAAGTATCTCCTGGACGATCTCGAATTTGGCATGGGTCTTGTTCTTCCTCTCCTGCTTGTTCAGGTGGCTCTTCAGATTCCTGGCGCAGAGTCTCAGCGCAAGGCCGATTTCGCTCTGCAGCTCTGGGAACGATGCCACCGCTTCCTTGCCTTCGGATGTGAAGGGGACCTTTGTGGATGCCACATGGACCAGGATGATGGCAGGACCGTACGGGATTCCCTTTCCTCCCCTCTGTTCGAGCCCGTATCTTCTCCAGTCCATCTCCGAGATGGCCTTCGTTATGGCGCAGTCTCCCTGCTTGAACAGAAGCGGTACACGGTTGGCGAACCTGTAGATCTGGACCTGACTGTCCGTTGGGATGTCGCCTCCGTAGACAATTCCGGCTTCCACGACGAATGGGTTGCCGTTCACAGCCTTAGGGGAGCGGGTGACTGGTGTCGCGTAGTACTCGGGCCTCAGTCCGTCCAGGACGTGCATCAGACCCTTCTTGATCAGTGTATCGCCTATCGGGGACAGGCAGTCCGTCGGAGGCGCCATGATCTTCACTTTGGAGATAGCGTCTATGATCTTGATGGCGTCATCCCTGGTCAGCTTGGACGGCTTGAGGTCGGGATTCACCTTGGAGATCTCCAATATCTCGTTGGCTAGCCTGCTTGTGATCCTGGAGAAGTCATTGGTAAGGAACGCTTTCATTGTCTTCTGCTGGGTGTTGCCCGCATATTTCAGAAGGTCTCCGATCTCCATTCCTTCCGGGTGGGGTTTGATCTCCTTGGGCCTCGGGGGCATGATGTCAGTGGCCCTCTCGAATATGGTCTTGGTCCCTTCAGGATCGATGAATGTTATCTGGGCATGGGGGTTGACGATCGCGGTCTCTTTGAGATATTCGAAGATCGACTGCTTACCGGTGATGTACCTTCCTTTCGTGGTGTACTCGATCTTGGTTCCGTGCTCTTTCCCTTCCCATGTGAATGCCTTGTCGTTGGTGATTACCGGTCTGTTGGTCTTGGTATCGATGAAAATGTCCATCCCCCATGCGACCTCGTCCGCCCCCTCGATCTTGGACATCGCGTGAGCGGGTTTTCCCGTGGTGATGTTACCGTACATGATGGTGGCGGAAATCCCGATTCCCTGCTGTCCCCTGGACTGTCTCAGGGCGTGGAATCTCGAACCGTACAGCAGGCGTCCGAAGACGTTGGGCATGGCCTTGTGGGTGATTCCTGTTCCGTTATCTTCTATCGAGACGCGGTAATCCTCATCGTTCAGTCTTTCTATCTTGACGATGACGTCCGGAAGTATGTTCGCTTCCTCGCAGTTATCGAGCGAGTTATCCACAGCTTCCTTGATTCCCATCAGCAGGGATTTGGATCTGGAGTCGAATCCGAGGATCTGCTTGTTCTTCTCGAAGAATTCGGTGACCGAGATCTCCTGCTGCTTTGATTCCAATTTATGTGCTAGGGCCGTCTTCTGTTTGGGCTCGGCCGGTTCCTTATCGACTTTATCTGAGGGCATCCGTTCCAGGGATATGGCTCAATCGTTTTAAGGATTCTTCATGGATGGGACTGTCGGATGGATAGGTGGTTATAAACGGAGGCTGTTCCATAGTAGCTTGTCCCGGAAAAATAGCAAAAGGATCTCCGCCTTCCGGCGGAGTAAGGATCATTTCTTTTCTTGTACTTCTTCGTCCTCGTCGAATTCCGCACCGCAGTAGGGGCACCTGACAGCGTTGGCAGGTACGGCTTTCCCGCACTCGGAGCACTCGAAGGTCTCCGTGGATGAATCGACGGTTCCGTCGGCATGGGTGATGACGGTCTCGGTATCCTCATCGAAAACCGCACCGCACTTGGGGCAGAACTTCGCATCCAAGGGGACCTCGGTTCCGCACTCGGAGCACTCGAAGAAGTCCTTCTTGTGGAGCACCTTCAAGTCCTCGGGGACGTCAATAGGCTCGCCGCACTTCCTGCAGGTGATCTCTCCGGGGAGGACCATCGTTCCGCATTTCTTGCACTTGTCGTATCCTTCGGGATACAGTCTGCCTTCTGCGATCATCTGGTCGCGCTTCTTCCTTGCGCTCCTCCTCATGAGCTCGGAGAAGATGAGCATGATGAAGAAGATGATTCCGATCTCCAGGATGGACAGCCAGGAACCGTTGAGGCTCAGAGCGTTGACATCGCTGGCGCTTATTCCGTTGTTGAAAAACACCTGCCAATATTCGGTAGGTTTGTCATCGGTCTTGCTGTTGACGACTACCTCGATAAGATAGTACTTGCCTTTCTCCAGATTCAGTTTTGCAGAATATTGCTTGTCTTTGTATTCCGGTTCTATCTCCGTCACGTCGCTCTTATCGTACATGGACGGATAACCGAATGTGATTCCTGTGATGGGGGAGAAGGTATACTTTATGTCCAGAGTTTCATTCGAATTCACAGTGAGAACGTATGTATCATGATTGAATGATGCATCGGTGAGATATTTGTTGTTGCTGAGGGAGGATTCCTTGTCAACAGCTGACCCGCTGTAAGCGAAGGCTGCTACCAATAGGATCACCACTATGAACAGGACACCGATCACGGCTTTGATCCTGGGCGAAGTCACTCCGAGTATGTGCGGGAGCATATACAGGAGTACAGCGACAAGGAAGAAACCGAGGCACATCTGGATGAACAGTCCCGTGCATACAAGCACCAAGCTTATCCCGAATGCAGCGACGATGGCGACCCATTGTTTGATCTTCAGTTCCTTGAAATCATCGATCAATGATTTCTTGGACTCTGCTATTGCTGTCATTGACACATGTATTTTGCGTATTCTTATAAGGCTATGGTCTCTGTTCTGAGAGTTAAGTAACACTAATGATGTTAGAAGTGATACTTATAAAAGAGGAACAGGCGGACGCGCGTATTATATGGTAGAAGTCAATCGACGGACCATGACGGCCCTCCTAACCAACTGTCCGTTCTGCAATTCGAATTTCATGCTCCTCAACACCGAGTCCGCTAACGGGGAATGCGTGGTATGCGGCAAAAACAAGAAGTTCTCGAAGGATGAGATCACCCAGGCCGAGACCAGGCGCGATTCCATCTCCGAGGCATACATCAGCCGCATGCAGATGGCGTTTGAATCCAAAGATTATGACACGATGAAGGTGCTTGCGAAGGAAGTGGCGGATAAGGGGATATCGTCATGGTATGCATGGTTTTGCATCGGGTGGTCCGATCTCCATGAGAAGAAGGTCACATCCGCATTCGAGGACTTCAGGCTCGCGGTCCTTTTCCTGGATGAGGAGAACTTCGATGAGTTTTACGAGCTCACGATGGAGGCAGTCCTGAATTCGTTGGAGGAGTCGGCGAGGAACGATGAGGCCTGGGGTGATGAGGAGACGTCGCTGGTCGATTTCACCGGTACGCTGTTCGAGCGTTTCGAGCACCTCTGCGAGGACGGCGATTTCATGACCGACCTCATGCTGAGGATCGACACATTGGCCCAGGACATCGACAAGGCGAGCACCGGAGGCAACCTGATCAAGGAGGTCATGATGCTCGTTCTCGATTACCTTTCAGGCAACACTTTCGTCCCCGACCGCCAGGCGCTGCTGTACAATGCGAAGCAGGCAGTGGAGGACCTGGGCGCGATGATGCAGATCATGGCGAAGGACGGCTCGCTTCCCAGGAACACCATAGACATATGGGCGCCGGGATTCGTGGATCTTCTGGACAGGCTTATCGCAATGGGCGACAGGATGGAAGCGGAATTCTCGGAGGAGCAGCTTCTGTCGCTGTGCGATTACTGGGGCATGGAGGATTATCTCAGTGTGTTCAACCTCCTTCAGAACGCGTTCGAATACCATCTCGGTTTCATGTTATCCAACGGCCGCAACAAAGGTGTGGAGAAGAAGAGGGACAAGGCCCTGGAGGATTATGAGAAGGCCTTCAGAAGACCTCTCGACGAAGGGCTCGAGATCCCCGAGGAGGGCGATGTGGAGTTCGATCAGATATGTCCCGAGTGCGGTAAGTATCTAAAGGCGGACGACAACGGTCTGGTTGCATGCGAGTGCGGATTCAAGAGCAGGATAGTCACGGAGGACATCGTCAACCTTCCAGAGAACGTGAATCTGCTCATCCCCATCGGGAAGAAGGCCCTGGACGACAGGGATCCCGTCATGCTCAACAATGTGGGCGAGAGGATCCTGGAATTCGATCCCGACAACTGGTACGGCCCCCTGTTCATCGCCGAATCATGCATCCTGGACCGCGAGATGCCGGAGGCGATCATGCTGTTCTCGCAGGCTGCGGAGCACCTGACCAAGGAAGATGTGCTCCTTTACGCTAACATCGTCGTGAACGACCTGGGCGAGGCTCTGGCGACGATGAGCGACGAGAATCAGCATATGAGCGCAGTTTTCCTCCCTTCGCTGCTGGAGAACATAAACAACTCTCCGGCCAAGGATCTTGGCATCCCGCTGAGGCTCATTGACAAGATGGCATCATACACTTATGACGATACCTTCAAAGCGTTCGGGGCGACCGTGGTCATACCTCCCATCCTGACCTACGAGATCCTTCACCACACCGGTCTGAACTATCAGAAGGACATGTGTGCCAGGATCATCGTTCTCATGGATGCCGTAGAGGAAGGGGTGAAGGCCGTGAAGGACGACCCTGCCAATCTTAAGGACGAGACCATAACGTTCATCAGGACCAACCGTGACCTGTTCAGCTATATGATCGCAGGGATAGATTCCAGGATGAAGGACATGGATGATGAGGAGAGAGGCTACATCTCAGGACACTGGGGGGCCAACATCGAGTCCTATCAGAAGATGGTCCAGGAACTGACGGAGGCATTCTCCGGCGACGAGGATGCCGTGTACAAGCCCAATTCGAATTCCATACTGAAATCGAAACACATCATAGACACATACCTGGATTCGTATATGGAAGCCGGAAAAAGGTGACAATTCATATATAATGTAAACATCCGAGCGGGTAAGAGCGGACCATGGCGACCATCGAGGAGCAGATAAAGGAGTTGGAGGAGCAGATCTCCAAGACCAAATATAACAAGGCTACCGAAGGTCACATCGGAAAACTCAAAGCGAAGATCGCCCGCCTCAACGAGGAAGAGGAGAAGAGGCGTGCCTCCAAGGGCGGCAACACAAAGGGATTCTACGTCAAGAAAGCGGGAAACGCCACAGTTGCGCTCGTCGGATTCCCTTCGGTCGGTAAATCCACGCTTCTGAACCAGCTCACCGGAGCGAAATCGGAGGTCGGTGCATACCATTTCACCACTCTGGACGTCGTTCCCGGAGTAATGATCTACAATCATGCCAAGATCCAGATTCTGGATATGCCGGGATTGATCAAGGATGCCTCCCGCGGTAAGGGAAGGGGAAGGGAGGTCATCGCCGCAGCCAGATCCGCGGATGTTATCCTTCTCGTCGTCGACATCTTCAATCCCAACATGAACGTCCTCTTCAAAGAGCTGTACAACGCGGCCATCCGTCTCAACCAGACGAAGCCCGATGTGGTCATCACACGTTCGGATCAGGGAGGAATCCTGGTCAAGCCGACTGTGAAGCTCACCAAGATAACTCCGGAGATCATCAAGGACATGACCGCCGCTTATGGCCACATCAACGCCACCGTCGTCGTTCGTGAGGATATCGACGTCGAACAGATGCTGGACGTCCTGGCCGGTAACAGGGTCTACATAAAGGCTATCATGGCTATCAACAAGGTCGATCTCGCAAAGCCCGGACAGCTGGAGGAGGTCCTGGAGATGCACAAGCAGTTCCGCTGTGTACCTGTCTCGGCAGCTACAGGATACGGAATGGAGGAGCTGAAGCAGGCTATGTACGACACCATCGATATGATCCGCATATACCTGAAGCCTCAGGGTCAGGAGGCGGATCTGGATGTTCCTCTCATCGTCAAGCGCGGTAACACCGTGGGAGACGTCTGCGAGCTGATCCACAGGGATTTCAAGAACAATTTCAGATACGCCATGATCTGGGGGGACAGCGCGAAGTTCCCCGGTCAGACCGTGGGTCTCGATCATAAGGTGATGGATAAGGATATCCTTTGCATCATCGTGAAGAGGACCTGATCCTTATCGAAGAAGTTTTATTGAGGGGTCGGAGAAACATCTCCTGAGTTATTGTTTCCGGATCCTTTGAGTTTCTTCTTATCCTTTGGGTATTTCCTGTCATACAGCAAAGCCGCAAGCAGTACTACGAAGCAGGATCCTGCGTTGTGAACGATCGCTCCGGTGGTCGGATTCAGCAGCCCCAGTACAGATGCGACGATGGCGACGAAATTGATGCACATAGATATGGTGATCGCAACTTTGATCGTGGTCACGGTGGAGTTGGACAGCCATTTGAGGTACGGTACCTTGGAGATGTCATCGGTCATGAGAGCAACGTCGGCGGCGTCCACAGCGATATCGCTTCCCATGGCGCCCATGGCAACGCCGACATCGGCGGTCTTCAGCGCAGGAGCATCATTGACTCCGTCGCCGATCATGCAGACCTTTCCGTTCTCCTTCAACGAGACTATGTTGGACACCTTCTCTTCAGGCAGAAGCTTCGATCTGACCTCCGTGATTCCTATTTTTTGAGCAAAGTAGTCTGCGGTCTCTTTCCTGTCTCCCGTAAGGAGCACTGTCCTGACATCCATCTCTTCCAATTCGCAGATCATGTCCCTGGAATCCGGACGGATGACATCGGACATGGATATCGCACCGATTATACTATTGTCGTCAGCGATGAGGATGGTGGCCTTTCCTTCCGAGGCTGATCTCATCAAATAATCCGAGACATCGGAACCTAAGGTCAAACCTTTGGCGGCCATCAGTTTCTCATTGCCCAGATGATATTGGGTTCCGTCGATCGAAGCGGAAACGCCCATTCCTGCGATCATTTCGAACGATGACGTTTCCCTCAGTTTGATTCCGTCCGAGGCTGCTTTGGAAACAATCGCTTTTCCAAGGGGGTGCTCGCTGCGTTTCTCGGACGATGCCGCGATGATCAGCAGCTCATCGGAGGATATGTCACCGAACGATCTGATATCCGATACCTCCAGGGTTCCGAAGGTCAGGGTACCGGTCTTGTCGAATGCCACTATGTTCACGGAACCCATTTTTTCCAGGGCCTCGCCCGATTTGATGATGACTCCGTGCTTGGTCGCCTGACCTATGGCCGCGATGATGGCAGTAGGCGTGGCCAACACCAGGGCACAGGGGCAGAATACGACGAGGACGGTGACTGCACGCACTATGTCATTCGTCACGAAGTATGCGGCGACTGCGATGAGCGAAGCTATTGGAACGAGCCAGCTGGCCCATTTATCTGCGATACGCTGGGTGGGGGCCTGGTTGTTGTCGGCGTCCTCGACCATCTTGACCAGCTTCTGCAGGGAGCTGTTCTCACCGGTCTTGGTCGCTTCTATATCCACGGATCCGAAACGGTTGATAGTACCGCTGTAGACACTGTCACCGACATCCTTGTCGACAGGAAGGCTCTCTCCGGTCATGGTGGATTGATCTACGGACGTCCTCCCGGAGACAATGATGCCGTCCACCGGCACGGTCTCTCCCGGGATGATCCTGATGATGTCTCCCTTCTTCACATCTCCGATAGGGACGATTTTCTCTTCGCCGTCCACCACGAGTTTGGCGGTCTCGGGGACCATGGAGATAAGGTTCTTCAGACCTTTCCTGGCACGTTCTGTGGTCTTTTCTTCCAGGATGGCTCCGATCTCCATAATGAATGCGACCTCTCCTGCTGCGAACAGGTCGCCTATGAGGAGGGCGGCAATCATTGCTATCGTTATCAGCAGTGCAGAGGATATCTTGCTGATCCCTTTGTTGTAGATCAGGCGCCACACGGACAGATACAGCAGCGGGAATCCGCATATCACCACACATACCCATGCCAGATATGCTCCTTCAGGGACGCCTATGCGGGGCAGCACGAAAGATGCAAGGAGAAACAGTCCTCCTATGATGGTCATTGGCAGACCGGCGAATAGGTCATTCAACTTTTTGACCACAGCAGTACACATAATGAACAATATGTTCAGTATCTATTTAGATTTAATGAACATTTTATTCAGTAAATATCAAAATGTAATGTAAAAATGCCATGCGGGTAATACAAATCACCAATTGTGACCACTAATTCCGAAACAATATGTAGGTTATCCGGAATAATCAGTTCTCTAATTCTTATCGGCATGTCCTCTTAAATAGAGATTAGTTATTGACCAGTCATCATGATGGTCTTTGTACTGGGGGTTTTAGCCTTACTGCTAGGGTATGTTTTTTACAGTAGGTTGATCCAAGGTACCCTCAAGCCTCTCAGGTCTACCACTCCAGCTTATTCTTACACCGATGGCGTGGACTACGTTCCGATGCCTACGTGGAAGAACCACATGATCGAATTACTGAATATCGCAGGTACGGGACCGATTTTCGGAGCTTTGATGGGAGCCAAATGGGGACCTGTCGCTCTCCTTTGGATAATAATCGGATCAATCGTCGGCGGAGCAGTCCATGATTACATGTCGGGGATGATGGCCGTCCGTAATGAAGGGAAATCCCTGCCTAAGAATGTCCAGACTTACCTCGGGGACAAATTCAGATATGTTATTATTATTCTGGTTTTGGTCGTATTGATCGTATCGTCGGCCATGCTGGCAAGGAGCGCATGCGATCTCTTGGTGTATATCACAGATGTCCCTATGGGATTCTGGTTGGCCCTTATAACCATGTATTTCGTCGCGTCAGCACTGCTGCCGATCGATAAGTTGATCGGGAAGATATACCCGGTGTTCGGCATATTACTGGTGGCAATGGCTGTGATGATCATCATAGGGCTGGTAGTCGGAGGATTCGGTTTCCCAGCGATGACCCTTGAGAATCTGCACCCTCAGGGTGCCCACATGTTCCCGGACATGTGCATAACGATCGCTTGCGGTGCAATTTCAGGATTCCATGCCACTCAATCCGCTATGGTGTCAAGATGCATCAAAGACGAGAAGGATGGACGTATAGTGTTCTACGGCGCCATGATCGTGGAAGCATTCATAGCTTTGATTTGGGTCATTGCAGGACTGTCCTTCTATCCCGATACCGCATCATTGTCCGATGCTTTGGCAGAATGGGGTGCAGCCGGCGTGGTGTATGACATCTCGACATCCCTCTTGGGAACGTTTGGGGGAGTCATCGCTGTGCTGGGCGTCGTTGTGTGCCCCATAACCAGCGGAGATACCGCCATCAGGGCGATCAGATTGCTGATACAGGACGACAGAGGATATGATTCCAAAGATAAGCGTATTGCGATCGGAATAACACTCGTTGCGGCATTTATTATGATTGCACTGTGTTTGTTGGACTTCCAATCATTGTGGTATTACATGTCATGG
>SUSW01000043.1 GCA_015063235.1 Thermoplasmata archaeon
ATGACATCCTTCACGAGTATTCGAAGGCATACGCAGTCAGGATGGATGACGGTGTGGTGGACTACGAGGTCCCGAAGAAGCTTCAGGAACTCGATGCAAAGTTAGGATTCGATATATTCCCTATTTTGCGGAGTTGAGGTTTGAAATGATAACTGATCCGAATGATGAGGTCTTGAGTTCGACATCTTTGGCTGCAGATTTGTACTCAGTGAATCTGACAGAGAAATCTCCGGAGGCAGCGAAAGTTATGTCTGTACTTCCGTTTGCGGGTGCCACAACGACATCGTAGGAATTCTGTGCGGTGTTGCTTGCCTTAACATCCTTCAGTGCGACATCCACAGCCTTTCCAGAGCCTTCATACTGGTTGTTGATGAGAATGGCTGAAATTCCATAGCCTGAGCCTGATGTTCCTGCTTCCTTGGTGTTGTCTACTTCCTGATAAACCGATGTTGTGAAAGATCCACCGTTGACCGTTACAGTTCCTGATTTGATCTCGAGTGCACTCTCGTTTTCCGTAACAACATTCACATTTGTCAAGGTTGCTGTGTTCACCGAACCAAGATAAATTCCAGTTTTCAAAGAATCAACATTAACATTCGTTATTGTTACATCTTTGGTACCGCCGTTTCCAAACCAGATTCCTGCGGTTTTTGCGTAGATGGTAGCATCTACGATCTTACATGAACCTGTGTTCTTTCCAGCACCTGATTGGTACATGCAGAATGTGTATCCTCCATAGTAGGTTCCACCATTGACCTCTAATTCATGACCCTTTGTTCCAGCCTTTGTCCAAACGACAGAATCTCCTGCGTAGATCTTTCCACCATTTGCGTTGATGGTGACCTTTACATCGTCTGTGTCGACATGGAATGCATCAATAGTCTTTTTGGTAACAAGAGAGTAACCTTTCAGTTCGATTGTCGTTGATGCTGTCAGCGCAATCGTTTCCTTCAGATATGAATCTTTTGTCAAGGTGAGTGTGTTCTCTGAAATATCATCTTTACTGATGATTTTCATATCAGCAAGAGTGAGATCCCACTTAAGTTTGTACTTTTCAGCGGCATTCCATGCTGTTTTTGTAGTTATCTCTGCACCGATGGCAAACTCCTTTGTGAACTGAGCAGTGTCTGCATTGACATAATTAAGGAAATAAACACCGTTGTCTGTGTCCTTAATATCGGCAATCTTCTTGCTCTGAATGCTTCCATCGTTGGAGTTTATCCAAGTTATGTAATTCGTTGTTGCCTCACCAGTAAAATAGACGACATATTCAATTCCATAGCCATAATCCTTGGTTGCATGGCCCGGCCATGTTGCCTCGAATGCATTAGCAATGGTTGCTCCCTGGTTGGTCTCAGAAACTTTGTTTACAGTTCCTGTGATTGTCCATACGCCACCTACTTTCTCGATAGCGAGCTCGTTACCGAGGTTAGCATTGGTCAGTCCAAAAACAGAACTATCTGTTAAACCGAAATCGCCCTTTACTGGATCATCTGCATCGTTGTTCTGAGAATCAGACAGAACAGCAAATACAGCAAAAGCCATAGCGAGAACAGCCAGGACTGCCAGGAATTTAATTCCTTTTGTATTCATTATTCATTTCTCCTTTTCACGGCTATTCAGCCACTGAATCGGGCTACTCCTACCGGAGTGATGTCGAAAATCCTCGGTCAGTTCCTACAGGACCTTCTCCCTAACAAGGGTCCTGCGGGCCTTTCACCGTACTTCCACCCGTATACCGTCTTCCGGCCCCTAACCTCCTTCGTACGGAAGGGTGGACATAACAGAATCCTGGCCGGATTACTTAAACCGCCGAGAATTATCAAAGGGTTTGGAGCAACTTTCTTGCTTCAAAGGATTGGTACCATCCATCATTGCAACGCATCGCTTTTTTCAGCATTCAGTCAAATATCCTATACCTAGAAACATAATCATGAACGATAAGGATGCCATCGGGGGGGGGGCCTCGCAATACCATACCAATAAGCGACCCCATAGACGGCAGGAACAACGTTGCGTTGGAACCAAGGCCGTTCGACCAGCTGCCGGATGAGATAAGGAACGCTCTGGAAAGGAGGAAGAAGAAGGAGAACGACAGGCCGCTGATGGATCTGATAGAATCGAAGTACGTCATGAGCATGATCCTCTACCTGGACAGGATGTCGCCGGTTCTTAAAAGCGACTTATATCATGATATAGCGAGAGGATCGGGGATGCTGAACAAGATAGACGAGCTGAGGGAGCTGGGCATATTGGAGATATACTGCACCGCGAGGACCAATACCAATGTCATTGTGATTACGGGAAAGGGGAGGATGGTGGCCAGGAGGATCAGGGATCTTATTGAAAGTATTGGAGCCGGATGAGGTTATTGTGCGGGTACGCCCGGGCCTTCGGCCGGGCATACCCGCTATGGGGAAAGGCCGGAGCCGTGCGCCGCTTCGCGGCTTAGGCTCCGGTTGGCCGCTCCGCCTTCGGCTCGCGGATTGGATTACCACATACCTGCACGTTCGTATGCATTGGTGCATGGTTTAGGACAGTAATCGAAGACGTTATTGTCATAGATTATTAGATATCCAATGATTGCAGACGGCTCTTATGGGCTGCATATTCACAGAAGTATCGCACTTTGTTCAAAGTGGATAATAATTGAACGGTTTTATCGATATTTTGTAAATTTTTTACTGAAAAATGGATAAAGTGAAAGAATTTTATACGTTTACGTCCTATCGGATCATAGGATGTGACATGCTCAAAGAATTGACTCTGGAGAATTTTCTGTCCTTTGACAGGGTTGGTATGAAACTTACGGACAAAGGCAACAGGCCTTTGAACCATGCTTTCATCTACGGTGAGAACGGATCGGGAAAGACCAATCTGATCGATTCGCTGATGATGCTGGGCAGATCCACACTTACGCTTATCTCCGAAGAGAACGGAGGGAGCGAGAACGATAATCTGAAGAAGCTGCTGGATGCCCTCAGGACAGAAAACATAGACATCAGGATAAAGTATGAACCGAAGGACGTGTCATCCCTCGCAGGAGAATACAGGATGATCTCATCCGAAGGCCCTATGATACTCTCGTTCGTCTTCAGCATAGATGGGCACGATGCAAGATACACCCTGGAGTTCGATGAGGACAACACCCTCAGGTCTGAGAGCCTGGATTTCATTATATCGAAGAAATCTGGGAATCTTTTCAGATTCACCCGTGATGAGAAGAGGATGCAGAAGGACCTCGTATCGCAGAGCTACCGTAAGGAGATCAATGATCTGCTGGTAAAATACTGGGGAAGGCATACGTTCCTGTCCATACTTACGCGTGAGGAATCACTGAAGAATGTGAAGTTCATGACCGATAATATATCCGCCAGCCTCTACACGTTCCTGAGATATGTCCGTTCATTGGTAATCGTGAAGAAAGACGCCAGATTCGCCCAGACCGGTAAACAGATACAGCTGCCGTCAGGAACGATACCTGCAGGCGACAGACCGATATTGGATAATGCGGAGATGATCCTATCGAAGTTCTTCACCAGACTGTACTCCGATGTCACCCAGGTCCACTTCCTGACAGAGAATCTTAACGATAACAGGATCAGATACGACCTGTACTTCGAGAAGAGGATAGCGGGCACTGTCAGATCAATTCCGGCTGAGAAGGAATCGTCAGGTACGAAGAATCTGATGAACATGCTCCAATTCCTGCTCCAATGCGCGGATGGTAAGACGGTCGTCATAGACGAGATGGATACGGGGATCCATGACCTACTGGTCTCGCAGCTGATGGAACAATGCATCCCCGACATAGACGGCCAGCTTATAGCGACCACCCACAATACGGCCCTGATGGATTACAGCAACGCGCTGAACACATTCATAATCGAGATCGACAGGAACGGATTCAAACGCATCCGGAACATCCAATCGATCGAACCTCCCAATGTCAATACGAATGTTCAGAAGAGATATCTGCAGGGACATTACTCGGGAATACCGCTGGTGGCCGACATCGGTCTGAAGGACATACTCCTGGAATCCAAGAAGATGGGGTCGGAATGACCGATTTCATCGTCATATGCCACGGCAAGTCCGAGGTGATTCTCGCTAAATGGCTTCAGAGCCGGACCCGTGTGCGCATCAATGTGGATTCGAACAACGGAGGCGAGAGATCAGTTATGATCAACAGCCTGAATCAGTTCTTGGATGAAAACGGATATAGGAACAGCAGCAGTCTGAAAAGAAGATTCCCGAACATCGAATACAAGAATAGGATAGGTCTAAAGGATCTGAGGATATTCACCCTGATGGATGTGGATGTGGACGGGAAATTGGTACATGACTACCTCAACAGGGATATGTTCAGCTTGACTTGGACAGTTGTGATTTCAGGGAAGAGCACTTTTTGATAGAATCCGGGTGAATCTTCAACAAAAATGAGCGCCTTGAGGCGTTCATGACGAAACAAACAACCTTCAAGGCAGCTGATACTATGGCTGGCGGGAATATATCGCTATCCTTCGGTATCATGGAATTGGTACGAAAAGGGTTCCACAGGCTGAGGCTCAATGGGTTCTTGGACAGTTTCAAGGAAAAGGGGGTCCCGTTAGGATATGTCGTGGAGCTGATGTGCATACATCAGCTCAGCGGCGGTGCATCGATGAACAGATGCGAGGAACAGTCCTCCTCGCCTCTGGCGAGGGAGGAGCTGTGTCACGGCTATACGATATCGAGGAAGACGATGGAACGCGCCTTGGAGCTGTTGGATCTGTATTTCGAGGAGATCATAGCCTTCCTTTGGAAAAGATTGAACGAGATCTATCCCGACCTGGATACGGACGTGTACGTCGACGGATCGCACGTGCGGAGATATGGTTCCAAGGGAGAGAACACCGCCGCCGGTGAAGGCGGCGGGACCATCCAGCTGCAGGATCAGTTCGTTGTAGCTCAATTAGCGGATTCAGAGCTGCCCATTTCCATAGAGATGTATCCTGGGAATTGGAACGATCCGCCGCAGTATCAGGATTTCATCCCCCAGCTGATGTTCATCCTGAAGGAGGGCTCCCGCATCATAATGGATGCGGGAGGCTCCGACAAGGAACTGTTGGATGACATCAGGGAGAAAGGGATGAAGTATCTCACGAGGATCAGGATGAACGCATCCGATGAGAGGATGATTGACGAACATCCGGAGAGGATGCAGTATGTGGGAAGAGGGACAGCGTGCATAGCCCACAGGTTTGAGCATTCGGGGAAGACGAACTACCTGTTCTTCTCCGTGGATAGGTACATGCTCGGCCAGACAGCGGCCGACCGTAGGGCGGCCAAACTGGCCAGGCAGCTCACGGATGCAAAGGATATGATGAAGGAACCGAAACTGAGCAAGCTGGTCACTGTGAAGAAGAATCCGTTCTACGATGTGATGATAAAATCCTTCGAGGTGCAGATGAGGCTGAATCCATGGCTGGATGACGACCTCATATTGGCTGCCAAGGAGGAGGCAGGGGAGAGATGCGGTTGGTTCAAGCTGCAATCCTCGGACTGGCTTGAGCCATCCGAGGCATTGGACGTCTACCGCCACAGGGTGGGCATCGAACACCTGATATCGTCCATCAAGAGTGTAGTCAATCTGAAGCCGCTGAGGGTATGGAGCAAATCTTCCGTAAGGGGATCATTGCTGCTTGCGCTCATAGCGCAGCTGCAAATCTCCATGCTCAGATACGATATGCAACCCGAGATCGTCAAGAAGAGGATCGATGGGAAGATAGTCCGTACCGAGCACAAACCCTCGCCGAAGACGATTATCGAAAACCTAGGTCATTGGACAGTTACTCTCATTCCGAGGGATGGTTGGAATGTAGAGCGCATATACAGCAATGAAAACGAGCTCACAAGGCAGTTTTCGGAGATTTTCAAGCATTATCGAGGCTGTTTCTCAGGGTTTCGGCGCAGCCGGAACCCTCTGAAACCCCAACTGTCCAATGACCCTATTTTCTAATTTTTGCAGAAATGCTGGCTACTGTCATTGGACAGTTAGTTTCATATATGACGGTTTTAAGAAAATTCGGCGTACGAAGCAAAGTCAACTGTCCAAGTCAAGTTCAGAGGACGTGAGCTGTACGAGTCCATCACCCCGATACTGAGCGACAGGAGCCTGGATGATGTTTTCGACAGGATAGGCCTTCATGTGGACAGGAACTCAAAAGCGGAATCCTACAGGAAAGTCCTGGGAAATATCTCGGTTGATGATCTGTTCCTCAAACTGAAGAAATGTGAAGGAACGAATCTGGACCTCATGATCGAAGAAATACTGAAGCATTCTCCGTACTTCCAGGGGAGAATCCGAGGATGATCATAGGTGACAAAACAGGGCAGTCTTTATCGATGTATCGGCGACCTGTCAAACGTATTCTGCCCCATCGCATCGATGAATACCTTCGATTCTCCCGATCTCCTCTGCCCTGTCGGAACCTAGATCCTTGGACTGGAAACCGGATGTGCCGGGAAGCTGTATGGATATCGAATCCATCCTGCTGAGCTCCATCTCGGATCCGTTTATGGACAGGTCCAGGACATGCCCTCCGACCTTCCTGTCGTCGGAGATGAAGTGGAGATGCCATCCGTGACTGTTGAGGGATGACATGAATGCCGGGCAGAACAGTCCGACCACGGTGCCTTCTATGTCCTTTACGGACCATGTGACCTGCTGCTCCTCCACGACCTTCAGCAGGGGCGTGCCGCCGGATTGTCTGGGGACGCTCCTCAGCAGGATGTTCGGGAACCTGGAATGGATCCTGACGAGGTAGGGAGAGTTTATTCCGGTGCTGCCAAGGATAATTTCCATCTTGTCGGAGAACTCGCGGAAGGAGGATGCGGAGATATGGGATATCTGACATCCATCCATGAAGGAGACGCATGCGAAGGGCGTGGTATCGTCTTCGACGACGGATACGGATCCGTCCGCGGATGCCCTGTAAACGATACCGTCCAGCATTATCAGTTCGCCGTCGAGGCAGTCGAACGTGCCCAATCCTGTGTCGCCGTGCCTCTTCAGTTCGGAGATGGGGAGATGGCCCTCGTAATCCCCTTGGCAGAGTGCCTGGAGAAGCGATACCTGGAAGAGCGTCCTGATGTTTGACATGCATGTATATTCTTTCTTCTTAAGAAAATAGTTCCTCTGAACTTGACTTTGTTGAAATCTTCAACTATTGATAACCTTTGACAGTAAACCAGTATTCGATTCGTATTGAGCAGCCTCTTTGAATGTACCTTTAAACCACCAAAATCTTTCATCTTCAGAACATGACAGATTGTCATCTTTTGCAATTGTATCAATAAATTTATTTTTCATGTCTGGTGAAATATAAAGTATGCGATTACCTTCATTTCTCTTAAAATATAAAATCTGGGCATTTATATAGTAGTCTCCAAAACCATATCCAATAATGATCAAACGACAGTTGTTCCGCATACTTTGTAAAAGATTCGAGTGATAGTAATTGTACGGTACATGAACCATAGAATTCATCTTGTCTAACCCTGTGATTATTGGAGAGAATATTGTTTCAGTTTGGTTTTGATTCGTTACAACCTGTAGAAATATATCCGACCAAGGAATCTCGTATTTAAACATAGGCGAATCATATGATTCTCCTGACGGTGCACCGTTGAAGAAGTGAATTGAACCATGCAGATGATTCAATAGATTACAACTATCTGGGATGACAGACCCCTTGACATCGAATCCATAATACGACCCTACGTTACCAACTTCAATAGAGCCTTTAACTGTAAAACCGTCATCATATGGCTTAAATAAATCATCAAGAAGATCGTCATAGTTTAGATTAAAAATATCTTTAAACCCGTACTCTGAACTTATTGTATTAATAAATTCAACAACCCACTGCTTATTAGTCTTTAATCTGTACTCGTGTAGTTTATCGTGTATAACATACAATATGTGATACAGTGTTTGTAAACATAATACTCCATCATAATCATAATCAATATCACTAGCATCATAACATAAAATGGGTTTCATATCTGAAACAGTGTTCTTAAGGATTAAGATCATTTCATAGATCATCTCAAAAGTCGGATCTTCATTGTATCTGTCTTTTAAATACTGAAAACAATACTTGACTAATAGCTTTACTCTTGAATCTTTCTTAGAAAAAATACTATCTTCATTGAGAATTGAGAATGTTAGATCTTTGGTTCCTACTCCACCATCAATTTGATATTCTTCCATGATCTGTTTTGCTAAATCAATCGAAGCTCCGGCCCCGAACAATATCGTAATCCTTTGCCGACCTGACATCATTACCCCTAAATACTCACTATACATATTATAAAGACTGTTTCAAACTATAGTATGATCGATACAAAATGAACTGTTAAAGACAGTTGTATTTCTTACCACTGTCAAATAAGGCCCCCTTTCGGGGGCCTGTTTGTTTAGGTTATTGGTTCTTCCCTTTCACTCTTACCTTATCTCGGACTTCAGCTGCGGTTGAGCCTGAGGACGAGGATGACCACCATGATCGCGATCAGGATGACCAGGACGATCAGGAGGATGTCGGTGAGCGAGAGTCCGGAGTCTCCGACGACTGGTTCGGGTGCTGGAGGCTCGGGTATGGGGGTGACTCCGCTTGCTTCAAGGATCATATCATCATCGACGACGACGGTCTTGAGTCCGTTGATCAAGGGGTTACCCTGGTACTTAGTGGTGTCTGAGATCTTCGCGGTGAAGTAGGATCCGTAGGGGACATCGGTGGGGATATCGTATACGTTGAACAGCACGCCGTTCATGTAGTAGTCGACTCCAGCAACATACTTGACCATGACAGTTACAAGGATTGCTGTTGAATCCGCGTAAGCGTTGGTCTCTCCGATCTTTGCTCCAGCATCGCCGTTGTAGTTCAGCCATGCAGTGAAGTTGTATCCGACGATCTCGGGGATGATTGTTGCATCAGCCTTCGAGAGTTTAATGGTACCAGCATAGTCCTGAGCGAAGATCGCTGCATAGGGTACGTTCTCAACATCGAGTTTAGAGAATGCTGCATCCTTATCGTTCTCACCGATAATCTCTGCTTCAGAAAGATCTACGTCAGCATATGCTACGAGGTAGTTGTCGCCGTTGATTTTGATCTTTCCTACAATCGATGATCCCTCGTCACCGAGGACGGTGATTGGGGTACCGATAATCATGACAGCCTTCAATGTGAGGGTTGCGTCTTCACCGATTACGATGTTAACATCCTTTCCGGTAAGGTCGAGCTTCTCTTTGATTTCGATGTTTCCTTTCACAATGGTAACATCTGCATTATCTTCGAAGTCGATGCTGGCGAAGTAGGTGTATACGGTGTATTCGTCATCAAGCAGTGTTGCCTGATAGTCCAGGGTACTGTAATCCGAAACGGCTGTTCCCTCTTTCATGTGCATGTTGACTGCTCCGAGGTATCCGACAGACTTTGAAGCTCCAATGATGTACACATCTTCTGCTGCAAGTGCGGAATCCTCCTCAAGAGTAAGTGCGTTAAGGTATGCTGATTTCGTTGCGGTGATGATTCCAATTCCGGCATCTCCGGCGATGGTCATCGCGTTGACGGTCTCTCCCTCGATCTTCAAGGTAGTTGCCTTGATAGAGAGGGTAGCATCATCCTTAGCTGAAACGATGTTCAGCACGTATCCGTTCTCATCATCCGTTGTATCGACGATCTTAGCTGCAACACGTCCGGGTATGGTCTTGTTGGTGTAGGGCTCTGCCGTAGGCACTTTATCGGACTTCGCAAGGATGAACTCCTTTCCTGCTGCAAGGGTGATCTTACCGAGTCCGGCGTAGATTCCCTTAACGGTTGTGGAGTTGAGCAGGTTGAGCGTTCCCTCGACACCGACGGTCGTAGGCATCAGTTTGACTTCTTTGATGGTAGCGACTGTAGCACCGGCAGGCATCTCATAGTCGACAACGGAGAATGCATCGTTGATAGCGACCGCGTCGAATACGGCATCGGCTGCTACGATGAATGAACCGCTGACGAGGGTCTCTGCGGTGTCGTCCTTGAGGAGTTTGTAGCTGGCGTTTCCAAGGGTGATGGATCCAGTTCGGTTTCCGGCCACTACGGCTGCAGTACCTTCGTTGTACAGAAGGGTCGTGCTAATCTTAGATCCGGCGGTGCTGGTAGCAGCGACTCCGGCGATAGTGGAATCCGCTGTGAACCTGACTCCATCGAAGCACACAGCATCATCGTCATAGACTATGTTAGCTGTAACGGAATAGAACTCCCAGGGCTCATCCGAGGGCTTTCCGTTGTCGATGGATGCCTTGAAGATGATCTTTCCGGTTCCTGAAACGGTGAACTTAGCGGTGTCTGCCATGTCGACATCATATCCATTGAATGTCAGTGTGACATTGTTGACGATGATGTTGACTCCGTCCTTGACAGCGACGTTGGTGGAGATCTCCGCGTTGCTTCCGACTGTGAGCTCCGCGCCCTCATCGCAGTTGGTCAGAGCATAAGCGACATCAGAGTAGATTGTGTATGCTCCGTCCTCGATTGCGAAGGACATTACGAAGCTGACGAGTCCGTATGTCTCTGAGACTGTTCCGATCTCGAAGTTGGATGTTGCATCCTTCGATACCTTCATCGCGGCGTTCTTGACGTTGAATGTCGCACCTTTAGCGACCTCGATGGTGGTATCCTTCTCGACCAAGAGCGTGTACCTCTCGGGGAGCGAAATCGATGCGGGGATCTTGAGCATTCCCGCATTGAGCTCTAGCACAACGAATTTTGCATCTTCAGGTGCCTGCAGGGTGCCGAATGTGAAGTATCCGGGCGTTCCCGCGGTAGTTGTGGTGGCGTTGGTCGCTGCGGCGAGGTTGATCTCGAACGACTTCGCGTCGCCAGAGGTAACGCTCATGTCCGCTGCGATAGCGATCGAAGCTGTGGACACAGTGTCAGTGGTGTCTGTGCTGGCAGCCTTGTATTCCGATACGTAGACAAGGTTTCCAAGCATCTTTCCGCTGACGGTGAGTTTGGCTGTCGAAGGTGCCTTAAGGCTGACCTTCACGTCTCCGACGAGTGTTCCAGAAACTGTGACGTTGCCCTTAGCGTAGACGTCCCCGACCATTTTCTTTGCGACGGTGACCAGACCGGTTCCGGCGGATATGAGATCTCCCGAGAATGTTCCTCCGAGAGTGATGTTATCGAGCTCTGAGATGAGGTTTCCTTCATAGGTTGAATCCGCTGCGTTGAATGCTGCAGCCTGAACTCCTCCAACAAAGTTGGACCATAGGATCACAGTACCGTTGTTGACGGTGTTTCCGCTTGTCAATACTAATACTGAATCAGCGGACTTCCACATCGATCTGATGTTATCTGCATCTACACCTATGGTCTTGTCACTCTTGTTGGACTCGAGGTACAACACCTTGGTGCTGTCCGTCTCATCAACGAGCACTCCTGATACAGTGATGATGAGATCGTCTCCGATCTTCTCTCCCTTAGCTGCATCGTATGTGAACACAACGGTCACAGTTGCGGTTCCGTTCGAGAGTGAGAGGATATAACTGTCATCTACCTGTGAAGGCAGGATGTATCCGTCGAATTCGCTGAGATCCTTTGCAGCGAATCCTATCTTCATATCGAATGAGAGTGTTGCTCCGTAGACTGCTATGGATCCGTCAGCTTTCTGGAATACTTTGGCTCCAACAAGACTGATCTCATGGAGCTTTGCCTTTGTATCATCACTGCGTGCATCGTCCTTGAGTGTGAGCTTTTCAGTGTTAGCGAAGTTGGATTCCTTCTTGTAGACGGTAAGTGTGCCGTCGTTGGTCAGAACTCCAGGGTCGGCGTTGGTGAGTTTTCCGTAAACTCCGATTATACCCTTATTGTTGAGGGATGCGAAGTTCTCGAAGTCTCCAACGATGGCTGCTCCACCATTGACTATAATGGTACCGTTGTTGACGGATTTGTCATCATCACCAGCTCCTGAAAGGACCATATCTTCAACTTCCAATGTGGAAGCCTGTGAAACCACGACCTTGTTTGCACTCAGTACATCGGTTACATTGACTGAGGCTCCGCTCGAGATGCTGACATCTTTAACTTTCATTATTCCGCCAAATTCGATGTTGGTATTCCTGACAGAGATATCACCTGTTACAGCTGCTCCGTCATTTCCTACTAATGCGAAATCTTCTCCCTGGATCTTCGAAACGGTGCATCCGCTGATCGCGATAGCACCGGCACCTGTGGATACGATGGCATCCTTTCCGAAGATGTCCACAACAGAGTTGGACAGGGTTACTGCATCTGCTGCAGCAGTTACAGTAACAGCAGTGAGTTTCGATTCGATTCCGAATGCGGAGTTGGATACGGACAGCGCAGTACCAAGCACACCATTTCCGGCGGTCTTGACGGACAGTATGCCGTCGTTGACAGTGATCGTGCTGTTGGATGCGATACCCGTTGCTACACCGTTATAGGGTGCTTCAGGATCGACCTCGTATGCACTCATGATATCGATTGCAAGGTTCGAATCCTCCATCTTGAATGAAGTCGTTGCATCGATAGCGGTGATCTTCATCGATTTGATCTCATCAGCAGTCCAATCACTCTTGGATCCGGATACTGTTATCTTCAGGCCTACGGAATCGAGCTTGACGGCGGCACCCTTGATCACTGTGACCACACATGTCGAAAGTTTCGTACCGGTGGTCTTTGACATATTGATTGATATCTCAAGCGATCCAGTTCCCTGAACTGTCTCGATGGTCATTGCGCCAGCTCCGCAGAAGAATACTGTCGGGTTATCAGAAATTGCCTTGGTATAGGTTACTTTGCTCTCTCCTTCAAGGACGATTGAGGTGAGAGTTGCAGCCTTGTGTTTGAAGTTGTAGTTACCATTGTAGTTCTTGAGGGTGAGCGTGTTGCCGCTGTACGACCAGCTTCCGCCGTTCGCATCTACTCCCTCGAACCTGTCTGCACTACCAGTTCCTTCAACGGTTGCACCGTTGATGTCACTCTTCTCATGAGCGATGAACTTCTTAGTGTTATCGATCTTTCCACTGAACTCTCCGTAGACATCCACATCTTTCGCTGCAATCAGAATTGCACTGAACTTGCCCTTCACAGAGACTTTCTCTGCGACATCGAGCGTTCCTGCTCCGTCGACATCTCCCTCGATCTGCACAGCTATGTTAGCGGCGATCGTGAGTTTCTTGCCGTCGTTTATTGTGAGCTTGGTCTCGTCTGATCCGATGATCACCGTTGCCTTGCCTCCCTCGACGACTGTGATGTTAACGTTGGCTGCATCGACAGTTCCTGACATCTTCAGGACATCTCCGTCGCTCAGCTCCATGTCTCCCCCGGTCCAATCCTTCGCCTCTACGACGATGGATCCCCTGGTGAACGTGAATGTTCCTTTGAGGTTAGTGACCTTAACGACTCCAGCTCCTGTGTCGACTGTGAAAGTCGCATTAGCTGTGGTGTTGACAGTTGCCTGTGAACCGTCTGCAGAGACATCCAAGGTTCCGGTAGGTGCATTGTTGATGACAACAGTCCTTCCAGTGGGAACAATTGCATCCTTGATGGCCGCATCGGTGATGATGACCGTAGGGTTGTCGAGATCAGTGAAGGTCTTACTGTCGATGGTTCCTCCGGCGGGAGTGGTTGTGTCCTTCTTGACGTCCTCCTCGGATCCGCCCTGTCCCTCGATCTTGACGTTCTTAGCAGTCTCCGTTGTGATTCCGGAATAGTACTGAGCAGACTCTGCAAGAGTGAGCTTTCCGTTGACTGTTATTGTTTCTATGGGTGAAGCTGTCTTTGCTTTGAACTCCGAACCGGCCTCCAGTGTCACTTCATCGTTAGTTCCGATGACAAGATTATCTCCAAGGGTCACTGTACCGCCGTGGACCTTGACGATATCAGGGTATGTGTTGGAAGACATCCAAGTACCATCATTCATTGTGACATCAGCATACACATCGAACTCGGCTTTTGTGATGGCGAAGTTGCTATCAACTGTCTCTTTGAATGTGGCATATTTTACAGCAGCTGTTGGACCTATACCGAAGACTGCTCCAGCGGTTGCAGCGTATATTACAGTATCAGCTCTGAATGTGGCACCGCCGTAAACATCTACTGAACAGTATACCTGGTGAGATGTTCCGCTGTACACGTTGAGTATACCGCCGTTCTTTACCTGAACCTTTCCGGCACCAGTGATCTTTCCGGTTCCGCTGAGTTCCTTCTCAACGACGATTATTCCCTCGTTGGCGATAGTTCCACTTACTGTGATAGTTCCTTTGTCGGTGATAGCACCCTTGTTGGTGATCTTACCAGTCGCTCCGACTGTGATGGACTCAGTAGATCCGACAGTAATTATTCCGTTGTTCTCAAGTTCTCCGTTTACAACGAGACTGATTATAGAATTGCCATTGTCCAAATCAAGATTTTTTCCCTCGGGGATTGTCACTTTGACATCAGCAGGAATTGTGATTGTTGTTGCGGTGGCTGTATCATCGCCATACACATTCATATCTGAAGAGAAACTTTTGATGGTGTATTTATATGCTGCATATGAGCTAAACATGAATTCAGGCTTATCAATGGCTTTACCATCTTTCTTGATATCCAAATTCAATGTCGTGTTTGTGATGGAGACGCTAAGTTTCGCATTTGTTCCCGACACCTGCACCAATGGTTTCTCCTGCATCTTTGTTAATGCTGTGCCTTCATACCCATCTGTGCTGGCCTCGAAATAGTTGTTATCCAGAGTCACATTAGTGTAAGCATCAGCCTGAATGGCTCTTGTATAGTTGTAGAACTTGGAATTCTTCACAACTAAGGTAACGTCTTCATCGGTTGGATCTCCGTAGACTGTGATTGCCCTCTTATCTGCTTTCGGTGTATTCTGGAACACACAGTTATCGATTACAACGCTCAGTTTGTTCTCGTTTCCGGCACTTCCCTGAATCTTTATCATTGAATCGGCTGCATTGTCAAGAATGTCACAATTGGTAACTTTTAACGTCACAGCAGTTGCGATAGCTGGAGATTCAGTACCCCAACCCAGCATGGAGTTAAGCTTCAATGCCAGGTTTTTAAACTCCAAAGTACCTGCATTAATTGCGTGTGTCTCATTAATCTGGATAGCTCCTGTAATCACAGATTTCTTGTTGGCATCAGAGCTGGTGAGTGTGATGGCCTTACCACCAAGATTTATTGAAGCACCGTCTTTTGTAGTGTCATAATCGCCTTTGAAAACGATAGTGTCTTTATCACTAACAGCGGCTATAGCACTAGAGAATGCCTTGTAAGGATCTGCTACAGTACCTGTTCCAGGCCCGGTTACAGTCTGATCGATATAGACTGTTTTTGGCTCGGCATCAGCATCGCTTGTCTCAGAATCTGTGACAACAGCGAAAACAGCAAAAGCCATAGCCAAAACAGCCAGGACTGCCAGGAATTTGATTCCTTTTGTATTCATTATTCATTTCTCCTTTTCACGGCTATTCAGCCACTGAATCGGGTTACTGCGTACGCAGTGATGTCGAAAATCCTCGGTCAGTTCCTACAGATCCCGTCCCTAACTCTACGGACCTGCGGGCCTTTCACCGTAACGACCATCGTTCATTTCCGCAATCGGGCCCCTAATTCCATCATGCGGGCAGATGATCACGCATTCCATGCAGGACCAGTTATTAAGGGAGAATGAGCAGAACAGGTTGTGTTTAACCATATACGATTAAACTGAAAAATGCAAAGATAGGATTAAACGAATGGAATCAACAAAAGACGAAATAGGTAATGACGAAGTTGTATAAGTGGAAATAATACCAGTATTGATGATATTTAGTGAGGATGGCTCGGGCTGCATCCTCGCCATCCAAGTTTGAGATTCTCTTTAGATTCGGGTCGATCGCTACGCTCCGCCCCGAGCGCCCTGCACGGGCGCACTATGAGGATATCACATACCTCCGCATGCGTCCGGGCTGTTAGCAAATAATATCTATCCCCAACCCGCTCTATCCCTAAGGGCAAACAGCCCTCTGAAGGGATAACAATGGCTTACTGCAGGAAATGCGGAGCGGAGATCGACGATGAAGCGGTCATCTGCCCCAAGTGCGGAGTTGAACAGAAACCCCAGAACGTGAACGACGACGGCAGCATACTGTGGGCGGTAATAGGATTCCTCATCCCAATCGTAGGGATAATCCTTTTCGCCATATGGCATAGCGAGAAGCCCAAGTGCGCCAAGATGTCCATCATCGGTGCGCTGGTGTCCATCGGAGTGGCGATCGTGATATGGATTATATTCATCGTGTTCGCCATCTCTTGGGGAGCCTCCAGCTGATCGTGACGGTGAACGGACATGGCCTATTGCAGGAAATGCGGTGCAGTGATCGATGATGAAGCGGTGCTTTGCCCGCACTGCGGCGTGGAGCAGGTGCCCGGCACCTACCGTCAGTCACAGAACGACGACGGGAGCATAGTCTGGGCCATCGTCGGGTTCCTCATACCGATCGTCGGACTGATCCTATGGATCGCATGGAACACCGACAGGCCCAAATCGGCCAGGATGGCCGGCATAGGTGCGCTGGTGTCCGTCCTGGCGGGCGTGATAATAGCGCTGATCGTATTCATCGCGCTGGCGGCGTTCGTGAACACCGAGGTCAACGTTCAGATGTTGGGCCTGCTGTGAGCGGGCCCTCCGAAACCTCTTCGACTTCTTCTCTATAACCGCAGCCTTGATATGACGCATCCCATGATCATTCGGCTTAAAACATTGCATCCCACAAAATCGATACTTCATTGTGTATATTTTTATCGAAAATAGATAATAAGATACTTCATTTCCTATATTTATTGCAGATAAAATCGTTAAACATAAGCAATAAAATGACAATCCATGCGCAGATTCGATTATCTTTTCCTTAAAGATACGGAAATCCCGTTCTCCGTATTCTCGCGGGCGATCGGCATCGCCAGGCTCAAGGAGAGGATTTGCATACGCCGTTCCCGGAATCCCGATATGTTCCGCGAACTCGAATCCAGTGCCAGATTCATGTCCGTCAGGGATTCCAACGCCATCGAAGGCATCGCCACCTCCGACAGCAGGCTGTCAAGCCTGATGGACCACAGCGTGGAACCTGCAGGCCATGATGAGGTGGAGATAGCCGGATACAGGGATGCCCTTGAGCTCATCACAATAACTATATCGATCTGCAATTGAATGAGAACACCATCAGGAACCTCCACCGGAAGATCGTGGACGGCAGGTTAGAGAAGATAGGCGGGAACAGGAACGCGAGATACCGGCCTGCGCTACATGATAGGATGCATCAAGAACAATGATGTCGGAAGAATTCCCAGGACAGGGACAATGTTGAACAGCTTAGCTCCCCTGTCCTGGCAGTAGTTCGGTTTCTCACCGAGCTGTTAAGGTTCATCGGTTAACGATGGACCAGAGCCCCTTCGGGGGCTCAAAACCGTAAGGTTCTGTGTTGCTATGACTGTTTCAAGATATATTATTGATGACGATCCAAAGCCTTCGTAACCTCTAAAATCAGCTAGCCATTAGGTTCTAAAAACCATAGAAAATGCGGTTCTCTATAAGTATCGGAGCTCTATTGTATGAGCACCAGGCAAGAAGGATGTCCAGCACGTGCGGACATCCGTGCGTCGCTGGACAGAGTTCTGTCCTGAGTAACTGAATCGGAGGTGAATACCCATGAGGAAGATATCCCAGGACAGGGATAGACTTGACCAGTTGAGCTCCCTTGTCCTGGCAGTAGTTCGGTTCTTAACCGAGCTGCTAAGGTTCATCGGTTAACGATGGACCCGAGCCCCTCCGGGGGCTCTAAACCGTAAGGTTCTGATTGTATCATGCAACTCGCAGGATATAACGTTGATGCTTTTCCCATATCCCCTTTGGCGGATGAGCAACCTTTGCAAACGTGCGGATTAGACATTTCCTTTCCGTTGCATACGTGCAATATAATCGTCACAATTATCTATCTGGATGCACATGACAATCTATGTTCCGCCGTAAGATATACGACCGCATCCTGGAATGGAAGAGGAGATCCAATGGTCGGTACGCCCTGATGATAGAGGGTGCCAGAAGGATCGGCAAATCCACAATCATCGAGGAATTCGTGAAGAATGAATACGGCAGCTATGTCCTGATTAGGTTCGACAGACCCAACACCAGGATTCTGAAACTCTTCGAGATGATGGATGACCTCGACAGGTTCTTCCTGCTCCTGCAGCAAAGGACCGGCGTGAGGCTGGAAGAGAGGAACAGCGCGATAGTGTTCGACGAGGTTCAGCTGTTCCCGGTCGCCCGTCAGGCCATAAAGGCGTTGGTGGAGGATGGCCGCTACGACTACTACGAGACGGGATCACTCATATCGATCAAGAAGAACGTCTCCAAGATCCTGATACCGTCCGAGGAACATACGATGGAGATGTACCCCATGGACTTCGAAGAGTTCCTCTGGGCGAGAGGGGATGAGATTACTATGCCCATCATCCGCGAGTCGTTCGATAAGAGGGTGCCTCTCGAGCCGGACCTCCATGACAGCATCATGGACCTGTACAGGGAATATATGCTTGTGGGCGGGATGCCCCAGGCCGTCTCCGCGCTGCTTGAGAAGAACTCGTTCGCCGCAGCGGAGGATGCCAAGGCGGAGATAGTCTCGCTGTATCTGAAGGATGCCGCCAAGATAGACGGCGACGGGAGCGGAAGGAAGGCCACGTCCATCATGAGGTCCCTCTCTGCTAATCTGGAGAGGCACGAGAAGAGGTTCAGCCCCTCCGTGGTGAGGAAGGACTCCCGCGTGAGGGACTATATCCGTTCCGTGAACGAATTGGAGGATTCCAAGATGGTGAACGTCTGCTACCGCAACACCGACCCGTCGGCGGATCTCATGGCACATTACGATGAGGACAGCTTCAAGATATACTACAACGACACCGGACTGCTCTTCACCGCATCCTTCGAAGGAAACGATTCGGATGAGATCTACGAGAGGATCCTGGACGGCGACCTCAACATAAACAAGGGGATGTACTTCGAGAACATGATATCCCAGGAACTGAAATGCAGCGGACATATGCTGTTCTTCTCCAAGTTCAGTCATCCTGATTCCGACAGGGAGCAGGAGATAGATTTCATAATAACGAGGGATGGGAAACCGTGTCCCGTCGAGTCTAAATCAGGACGCAGGTCTAGGGAGCACAAATCCCTGGACAGGTTCATGGACAAATACTCGGATAGGCTGGGGGAGTGCTTCGTCGTGCACAGGGGCAACCTGTCGTTGGAGAACGGCATCACATACATACCGATCTACATGGCATCGCTGCTCTGAGCAACCTTTGCAAACGTGCGGATTCTACTTATTCTTTCCGTTGCATACGTGCAAAATCAGAGTATTCTTTCCGTTGCATACGTGCAACTTCTGAACGGCCAGCATCCCGGGGCCGGAGCCCCGGTAAGATGGTTCACTCCTCGTCCTCCGTCCCCTTATCGTCCTTGCCCAGGGTGTAGGCGACGAAAGCGAGGATCGCGGTGACCACAGCCATGAACAGGACACAGGCCATAAGACCCTCGTCCAGCGAGTTGGCCGCGTATTGGATGTCCGCGGACAGATGCTCCGCTACGGTCTTCAGGAGCTCTGTGGTCTGCGACACGTCGATCACACTCGGCACGTAGTTGCCGTGGATGACCTCACGTATGTACGCTCCTACAACGGCGTTACCCACAAGGATACCAATCATACGGACGGCCATCAGGTTGCCTGTGTGCCTTCCCATCTCCTCCCTCTTTGTGACCGATTGGGTGGAGATGATGATCTGCGTGACTATGAACCCGAGTCCGAGACCGAACAGGAATACGGAGATTCCGTACTGCACTATGCCCTGGTCTGCGATGAAGTGCGTCGTGATCAAAGCGATCGTTACGATGATCGAACCGATGACGATCCACGGTCTCACCCCGGTCTTCAGCACCATCCTGGAACCCAGGATGGACGGTGTTGCTGCACCTGCGATGAGCAGGATGAACATGAAGCTCGCCTTGTAGATGTCGAACTCGTAGTACGTGAGGTACAGCTTGAAGAAGTATTGGATCAATCCAAGTCCGCACATGCTGAACACGAACATCAGGAAGATCAGCTTCT
This sequence comes from Thermoplasmata archaeon, assembly GCA_015063235.1. Classification (GTDB taxonomy): domain Archaea; phylum Thermoplasmatota; class Thermoplasmata; order Methanomassiliicoccales; family Methanomethylophilaceae; genus Methanoprimaticola. The sequence continues at coordinate 20,195 of SUSW01000043.1, forward strand.
TCTCGAACGATGTTATACCGATGGGTATCACCGGGTTCGCCGATGTTCTCGACTGGCGCATGGTGACGATCAGCAGCATCACTATGACAAAGACCATTATGCCTGAGGATACGCTGATCAGGTCGAAATCAACGTTGACCGTCTGAGTGTACATAGCGGCGACGAAGAACAATGCGGATACCAATGCAACATTGGTCCAGTCCAGCTTCATGCCGTCGCCCTGGTCATGGGGCAGCAGCCTCCAGGCCATCATGGATCCGATCAGCATCATAACGGCCAGGACGACGTATCCCATCCTCCAGTTGAAGTTATCGGTAAGGAAATATCCGAAGGCGGTTCCGAACAGCGAACCTATAGCGAAGGCCGCGGTCATAAGCTCGTGGCATTTGCCTCTCTTGGTCCTCTCGTAATATCTACCGACGGAAGTGAACGCCAATCCCAGCATGAGTCCCGCACCGATACCCTGCACGAACCTGAACGCAATGAGCATCTCCACGGTGACGGACATGATGCACAGCATCGATCCCACGATGAATATCGCAGGTGCGAATATCAGCAGATGCTTGCATCCCTTGTAATCCGCCAGCTTAGCACCCAGAGGGATCATCGCCACTTCGGTGATGATGTACGCCGGAACGATTCTGGCCATGTTGGCCGATTCCGGAAGGTCCGCGACCGACCAAGCGGTACCGAACCTCATGAAGATCCATCCTGCCGCTGCAGCGAATACGCAAAGCGCTATTCCCCACATGCCTGCGGCACGGCGGAACTCGTCCCTTGACATCTCTCCGATTATCGGGATCATGGTCTGCGCCTCCACATCATGAAGGCGATGCCTGCGGCACCGGCGATTATCACCAGACCTGCTATGAGATACCTCAGGGGCATCTGGAAGTCGAAGGACTCGTTGTCTTCTATCCTCTCGTCGACGAACGTCATCGTCTCCATAATCTTCTCCTCGGTGGCCGGATCGTCGGCGATATCGCCGACGTCCACCTCGTCCCATCCGAATACTGAGAATATGGCTTCGATGATGTCCCTGGTCTCGATGTCCAGGATGGTATCGGGTATGAGATTCACGAACATGTTCAGATCTAAAGTGAAAGCCTCCGGGGAGAACCTCAGCTCCGTGTATTTGTCCACACGGTCGATCAAGACCTGTGTATAACTATGCATGTAGGGGTCCACCGCGCTGTTCATCGTGCAGTGTCCCGTGAAGTACATGTCCGGGATCTTCCTGCTGGTCAGCGATTCGATAGTCTGCAGAAGGTCCTGCATCCTGTCCGTCGATTTGATTATGTTGAGGATGATCTCCGGTATGGCCATCTTCGCCATGTCATCCAGATCGACCATGCTCTTGATCAGGTCCCAGACCTTTCCGGCGAAATCCGCCGACACGACCAGGGCATCCATGTGCACCGTTATCTTGGGCTGGCATTCCCAGGATTCCTTGTCACCCATCACGGTCAGGCCCTCGGCGCCGACAGTGGCTTCCAGGCGCAGATATCCGTCTCCGGACTCCTTGTATCCGTCATAAGAAATGTCCATTCCGTTCTCATCCTCATCCAGGGTGATCGCGATGTCGCTCCACTCGTTGTTCTTGAGCATGAACTTCACCATGACATCCATGCCGGTGAGCTCCCCGGTCTTGGAGTCCACATGGGTGACGATCTCCCCCTCGACGTACAGCTGCACATCGAAGTACAGCTCCACGTCGCGCTGCTGCCCGTGCTCTTCGGTGAACACCCTCTTGAAGAGGTCCAGCAGCTCCTCCCCCTCGCGTGCCTCGTAGTGTCCGGCATCGGGGAACTGGCCCTTGGCCTCTGCGAGCAGGGAAGCGACCACGACCCCGGCGAAGGTGTCTTGGACCACTATATTGTCTTCGGCACGGAAGGTGTTCCTCCTCACCGCGAACTCCGAGTGGAGGTCCGGATCCACCTTTATGTCGTATCCTTCCACGTACTGCAGCAAATCGTTGATTATCTCGGTCAGTGTCTTTCCGATGATCTCCTTGACGGATTCATCTATCTGCTCCATGGTCACGCCGAACGCCGCACCGTAATCCCCGTAGGTCACATCCGCATCGGATGCGGACAGCAGAGGGGAAGGCACGACCATCAGCGCGGCCAGGACGACAGCGGCTATGACGGTCGATCTTCTTGTCATTGGGGGGCCCTATCTATTATAGATAATTAAAACAGGAAGTAGTAACGGTTCCTTAACCTTTTCTTACGGAACCGAATGGGCGGCGATTACGATTGTATCAAGCGATATAATCATTATATCAATTATATCATTATCTGACGACCCACCTTCCGCGGGTGCCTCCCACACGTTCCACGATGCCTCTGGATTTCATGGAATTGACTAGACGCACCAGCCTGTTCTTCTCCATGCCCAGGTGCTTGGACAGTGCATCGAGCGATACCGTCGGGTCATCCCTCATCTGCTGTTTTATCAATTTCTCATTATCCTCCGCGATCTCGAGCTGGCTCAGTCTCAGACGCGCTGTGACCGTATCCGGATCGGATGCTTCGTCGTATACGGGATCCGGGATGCCTAAACTGCGGCAAATCGAAACGACATCGGAGACTCCGCTGCCTGCACGTTCGCCCATACCGATCTGATTCATCATAAGAGCCAGACGCGGATTGCGCGGATCGCTCATACCTCCTGCGAACATCTCCTTGAGAGGGATCCTGAGATTTCCCGGATTCCTGACTGAGAACTCGTTCAGACGCCACTCCGCTCTGACCCCTCCAATGCCGTTGTAGTCGGAATGTATCAGGGCGTTGATCAGCAGCTCCCTCTGTGCTCTGATCAGCTGGGTATCGTCTATGCGCACCATGCCGTCTAGGTCCTTTCCCCTGTTGTTCATCATGGAGATCCTGTTGGAGACCTGTATTACGAATGAGAACACATTCCCGGTGAACTCACCGGAGCCGGTGGTGATGCGGAATGTCCACCTGTCCGTACCGTCGCCGAACTCCAGATAGTCCAAGTGGTAGTTCGGGAATACGGACATTATGCTGATGTCGTATCCGAACATCAAGAGCCCGGCTACTGTTGGATGGTATGATCCCCCTTCGGTTCTGGAGGCCGCACCCATCAGCCTCAGGAACTCGTTATCATCCCTGCTATTCCAAGGATGGGCTGGATTATGATTGGACATCATGTTCCTGAATGCGGTCACAGACTGCTTATCGAGATCATCCATGAGCATCTCGCCGAGGACCACTGAGTCCTGGGAGGAATCTGATGACTCTCTGAGCATCTGCCTCAGTCCGCTGACGGAACAGTGATAGTCGCCTTCCCCGTTCCTCTTGTATGTGCCGTTCTCCATGGAGCCGTTGATGTAGACCGGACGTTTCATGCGGTCTGCACGGGGTATCCTCACGAAGATGAGCGCCTTTCCGGATTCCTCCCTGACGCGGACATCCCCGGGAGAGAGGAGGTTTGAGCTTACCTTCTTAGGATCGTTAAGGAGATCCCACAATTCCTTGGTGACCTTGTCTGTGTCGTCGACCCCTATGACCTCACGGGTATCGTCGTCTATGCCCAGAACGATGGTGCCGCCGAAGGTATTGGCCATGGCGGAATATGTCGGCCAGAAGTCTCTGGAAAGCGCTTTCCTGCAATTTTTGAATTCCAATACTTCCGTCTCAGGGTCCAGTACCCTGCCGTCGACGATCTTCAGCCCCACCATAATGGATTATATCATTTTGATATAATAATTGTATCGATTATATCAACATGAGAAATAATCACTGAACAGAGGATTCCGACTCCATTGTGTATTCTTGTTATGAGTGTGTCCAGACATTTGTCTCTTGGACTGGCCAAATCCTACCTTCGGAAATATCCATCATAGCTGCAAATTCCATTGAAAAATTTCTGTCATTTTACAAAACTTTTTCAATGCTTAGAATCTCAATACATCCGGATCCGTCATGAACTCCAAGATGCTGATGACACGTATACCATCCTCTGTAACATATTGATTGACCTCCGAATCTATCAACAGTATCTTGGCAAAACCGTCCTTCAATCTTTTCAGAGATGCCGTCTCCTGCTCCATCTTCCCTTCATCATCAACACCCATAGCTACCTGGATGTATGCTCTCTCGAACCCTTTGTTTATGATGAAATCCATCTCCAAAGTTACATTCACGGATCTTCCGTCCGCATCCTTCCTCCTAACGTCGATCCTGCCTACATCCACATCGTAACCTCTGATGATCAGTTCATTGTACACAGCATTCTCTATAAGCTTGGCCCTGCTCATCTCTCTGAAGTTCAATCTTGCATTCCTCAACCCTATATCGGAATAGTAGTACTTGCGTTGTCCTTCAACGTATCTCCGCCCCCGTACATCGAATCTCTTCACCTCACCGATAAGGAAGCAATCCATGAGATGTTCGATATATTCCTGAACTGTATTGCGGCTGATGCCGCCTTTGGAGAAAGTATCGGCAATCTTCCCTGCATTCGTATAACTTCCTATGTTTGAAGCTATTATGTCCATCACAGTTGAAAGGTCATCGACATCGCGGATGTTGAATCTCTCCTGGATGTCCTTGATGTAGACTTCGGTCACCAGATCCTTGAGGTATGAATCCCTGGATTGCTGACTCTTATACGATAGGACCAATGGCATACCGCCATGATACAGATATTCGGACCAATCCTCCCTTAAATCTCCTTTAGAGGCCGAATGGAATTCGGCGAATGACAATGGATAGACCCTTACCAAATCTCCTTTTCCTCTGAACATGGTGATTATATCTGAAGACAGAAGATGAGAATTGCTCCCGGTGATGTAAAGATCGCAATCATCCTTCAATCCCAGTGCAACATCATAGAACCCTATGCGGTTATCGGAAGTACGGGAATCCTCCGGGATATATGGATTATCGATCTCGACACATTTCTGGATCTCGTCGATCATCACATACATCCTTGAGTCGTTGGAATCGATTTTATCGCGGATGAATTCGGATAGGATCAACGGGTTCCTGTATCTCGCATTGGAGTCCTTGTCCAAAGCTATGAAAAGGATATTGTCTTCAGGAACGCCTTGTTGGATCAGCCATTCTTTATAGATGACTTCTAAGAGATACGTCTTACCGCATCTTCTCAAGCCGGTGATCACCTTTACCAAACCGTTGTCACGACGCTCTATGAGTTTTTCAAGGTAGATCGGCCTCTCTATCATGACTGAAAAATATACGTACAATTACATAAATTTTTCAGTATATGTTCTAAGCGGACATGTCCGTGATGAAATTCTCACGAACTGTCCGCTCAGAACACTCTGAATATATCGTTCATATTACTCAAGCACCCTGTACTTGGTTGAACGTCCGCCTCCGGACCTCTCGATGCGGCCTTCCCTAATCAGGGAATTGATCTTCTCCACAGCTGCAGACCTGCTGTATCCGATCGATTCCAGATCCGAGCGGGTTATGTAGTCCTCGGATCTTAGCAGCGACTCCAGACGATCATCGTTAAACAGCATCGAAGGCAGCGATATGAAGAATACTGCATCGCTGACCTTGATCTCCGGTTCCTCTCTGTGCAGATATAGCTTCATTATGCGCGGGATACCGGTACCATAGGCCTCAATGTATCCCAACCTGTACATGATATTAGCCAGGTTCGGATTCCTGGTCGATGAGATCCCTATCTTCAGATCATCTATGGAATAGATCTCGTTCAATCCCCCCGGGGATGAGATGGTGAGCTTATCGGGATATATGCTGATGAGTATTGTCCCCTGCATTGAGTAGTCCCTATGGACCAGAGCGTTGAGAACTGCTTCCCTGACAGCCACCACGGGATATGCAGTGGTGTCCTTCCTATCGATCCCTTCGATAACGGAGCGCTTTGTGTTGTGACCAGAGATGAACCTCATTATCCCGTCGAACTGTTCCAAGATCGAACCCTGGAACTCGGCCCTGTCAAGGAATGTGAATGCATCCTGGAACATTGCAGTCTTTACAGGAGCATCGAATTGGTCCGATAGCATGAATGCGAGATTGGTGTATCTGCCGTTCTCGATGAGGTGGAGCGACTTCATCTCCTCCTCCCCGAATTCCAGTTCTTTCTTCCTAAACACCGATGCGGTGAATTCAAAGGTTAAATCCTGACCGAAAGAGACGGCCTTTTCATAGGAAGTGAACCCTCTGGACATAATCGTCTAACAATAATCGATTATTTATTCGTTTATAATCGTTTTATTCATCTTATTCGACTTTAATCGATTGTGATTGTAGGTTGTATTCGTTGCTATAAACCGATTGATCATCCACACTGATTATTTTTTGTAGACATTTTTTCTATGACCGATTTCCAGCACATAGATTATTATCTTCTCATCATTGATTTCACATATCAAACGATAATCGCCAACACGGTATCTGCAAAAACGGTCGTCACCTTTGAGAGGCTTATAGTTTCTGAGAGAGCGCGGATCATCAGCGTTTTTTAGAACTTCAGAGATGAATTTAGCAATACTGGACTGTACGCCCTTATCGAGTTTTTTCAAGCTCTTTTGAGCTTTTTCTTGAATCAGGACAGTATAACTCATTGAATCCCTAAAGATTTAAAAACCTGAACTCCGAATTTTAGGGAATATGTCTCTCTGAAATCCGGAGCAATTGATTATTTCCTGATCTATCTGGATAGCAGTTTTCATAATCAGTGTAGCTTATAAATACTATATTCCCTATATGGATTATATGGGATTC
>SUSW01000044.1 GCA_015063235.1 Thermoplasmata archaeon
CAGTCTGAGGAACATCCTCAGCCATCATTACAAGAAATTGGATCTGGATCTACTGTGGACTATTGCCAATGAGGATGTCCCCAGAGTCATGAACATTCTTCTGGAGTTGAAATCCAAACTTCAGGATTACCCTGATGGAGATTACCTTAACATCAGAACCAACCGTTCTGACTGAGTATTAGTTTTACAGGCCCATTTACGGGTCCATTTTGGACCTGTAAATCTAATCTGGCCCTTCTTGATTTCTTATAATTAAAATGATGGTGCATGTAGACCACATGCACCAAAGGTTTCATTCTTCGGACTTGCCGCCTTTCTTGATCCTTATTAACTCAGCCCTCATCTCCCGATCGCACTGATATTCCTCGCGGAGCCTCCTCTCACGTTCCTCCGGTGAGAGATCGGCATCGTCGATGAACTGCTCAGTGGCCTCCCTCTCAAAGTTGCGGAGATTGTTCTCGATCTCCTCGGCTTCGAAATCAAGACCCTGAAGTACATCGGGATATGCCTCGACGACATGGACGATGACATGGTGAAATTTGCACAGTATGACCGTAAACAGAGGCTTACAGGGGGTGTCTACTAAGGGTATCCAGAGCAATGGTCCCCTAAATCTCGATGAGGAGGCCAGTTTCAGAGCGATATTCGAGCAGTCAGACCGTACGGTTGACAACATCATACTATCCATCCATACGCTGCGTCAGATGAAGGATCTGGATCCGAAAAACACATTGATCTTCCTGGATGAGATACAGGCATGTCCGGAAGCATTGAGCTCATTGAAGTCTTTCAGGAAGGACGGAAGGTACAGCGTTGTGGCAACCGGATCGATGCTTGGTGTCATGGATGGTCTCATTGAAGATGACAGGGGGAGTGGATTGAATGATGGGCCCGTGTCCCCGATGGGTGATGCCAGGCAATATAGGATGACCTCCATGGATTTCGAGGAGTTCCTGTGGGCGAACGACATCCCTCAGGAGGCTATCGACCTAGTCAGGGACAGGATCCGCACAGGAACGCCTATCGAATCGCCGATTTACGAAAAGTTCTCGAAGCTGTTCAGAATATACCAAATCACAGGCGGAATGCCTGCTTCGGTACAGGCTTACATTGATGACAGTACGACATTCTCCAACTCATCGGACGAGCTCGAGGACATCATCGTACAGATAAGGCGTGACATAACCAAGTATAACACTCCGTCCAACGCGTTGAGGACTGCTGAATGCTTCGAATCCATCCCATATCAGTTAGCGGAGACCAATAAGAAGTTCCACTATTCCAGAATATCTCCGGAAGGCATTGGTGCCAAGAGCGCCCGTAAGGCTGCTGACAGGTATATGGAGAACATCCTTTGGATGGAGCATGCAGGATACGGAAACTTCTGCCATGCGGTCGAATCGTTCCAATGTCCTTTGAAGGAGAATGTGAAGCGCGATGTATTCAAGATCTATCTTTTGGATACCGGAATACTGACACACATGTATGGGGATAAAGCGATAAATTCGATATTCACAGAAGATACGGGTTTCAACAAAGGTGCGATCACGGAGAACTCCGTTGCTGAGAATCTGTCCAAATGCGGATACGAGCCTGCTTATTACATCAATAACAACGGAAGCGGAAGGATGGAGATCGATTTCGTTGTGGAGTTCTTCGACGGGCTGGCGGCGATTGAGGTCAAATCAGGCAAGGATAGGAGTTCTCCGTCGATCGGCAAGATTCTCGATCATCATCATGTAGAACGCCGGATAATGCTGGAGAAAGGGAATGTTTACAGATCCGAGGACGGGATCGAACATTACCCTCTGTTCGCTGCGGCATTCTTCGATGTGTTGGATCCGAGACCTGAATATATATGAATCAGGCTGTTAGAATAATGGTTGAAAATGACTGTTCTGATTTGATTCTTCAGCATTGGATGTTGTCGAAGTCCTCACAAATATGAACATACTTTCCACCACGACCTTCGACTATTTCCGAATCGACACCATACACATCTTTGATGCTCTGTTCTGTTATGACCTCTTCCGCAGGACCGTCAGCATACACATGTCCATCCTTTAACATGACGACCTCATCGGAGAAGTGAATTGCAAGATTGAGGTCATGCAGTGCCACTAAAACTCCCGCATTACAGCTGGACATCATCATTTTCATTGTTCTTAATGTGTTGAGTTGATTACGTAAATCAAGAGCGCTTGTCGGTTCATCTAATATGTAGTATTGGGGTTGTTGAGTAATCGCTCTAGCCAAGATTACCTTTTGCAATTGTCCACCAGACAGGTCATGAACATTTTTCTCAATAAGGTTCTGTACACCCATTAGTTCAATCGCTTCAGATGCAATACGAAAATCCTCTTTGGAATAGCTCCACCCGGTGTAAGGGGCACGGCCCATGAGGATTGCATCGAATACTTGAACATAATCGACAGGGATGTATTTCTGAGGAACATATCCGACCACTGTAGCGAATTCTTTTCCATCGATGTCTGTAATGTTTCTTCCATCCGCAAAGATGGTTCCAGATTTAGGTTCCATTACTTTGCATATAGTTTTGATCAGTGTAGATTTGCCACTGCCATTGGGGCCGAGGACGGAGACCATTTTTCCCGAAGGTATGGTCAACGAGACATCGTCGAGTACAATATTGGATCCATATCCCTGAACCAGATTCATAATCTCCAATGTCACAACGATACCTCCTTCTTTTTACGTGCAATCAGCCAGATGAAGAAGATGCCACCGAATACGTACATGTAGATTCCAAGAGGCAGTACAGAAGGTCTCATTGTGGTCGTGGATAAGATGTATGATATTAGAAGTGTGATGGCACCGACTATTGCCGATGCAGGGAAAAGATATCTGGAATCATTGCCGATGATCATCCTCGTGATATGAGGGGCCATAAGGCCGATGAATCCGATTACACCTGTAAATGCAATGCAAATACAGGTTATGATGGTCGCTAATAATAGGCCAATATTTCTAGTTCTCTTGACATTCAGTCCGAGGCTTTTTGCTACGTCATCTCCGGCAGCCATGAGGTTGATTTTAGGAGCCAGATATTCGATAGCTATGAAACAAATGATGAATAGTGGGAAAATGATGATTACTGTGCTGATAGTCACACCGTTGACTGATCCCAACAGCCAATTTGTAACTTCTCTTAAAGCTTCATCATCCGAGATGTATTTTCCGAAAGCCACTCCTGCTTGAAAGAGATAGCTGATTATGACTCCGGCAAGAATTACTGTGGATTTGGATACGCTTGTACGTTTTGCCAATAATAGGACGAACAGGATGCTGCCGACACCGAATATGAATGCTAAAATGACTACCAGGATATTTTGTAGGTAGAATATGTTCCCAAAAATGTAAATGTAGGACATTGCTCCAAAGAGTGTCGGCCAGATAACTATCGCAACGACTGCTCCGAATGATGCAGCGGATGATACACCGAGGGTGAATGGGCTGACCAAAGGGTTGCGAAGTATTCCTTGCATGATTGCACCAGCTACTCCTAGGCTCATGCCGGTTATAACGCAAATTGTTGTTTTTGGAAGGTAGCTTTTCAAAACAATTGTAGTATGAGTAGCATTATCCGATCCTTCAAAACCTGGGTAGATTGCATGCAGAATTATTTTGAGGGTTTCGTCGATAGGCATTTCTACAGAACCGAAACAAAGGGAAAGAAAGAAAAGGAAGGCCATCAACACAATTGAAATGACGATGAATGCTCTTTTTTTGTTGGTAGAGCGTTCATACACGTCCTCCAAATTTGATTTTTTATCCAACTGACTTAACTTTTCCGATAAGTCTTCAGGTCCTGTAGTCATATTATCACGTCTGATTAAGGAGAGGGGTTTTTTACCCCTCGTTTATTTTTAGCCATCAATTTCTATATTGACTAACAGCTCTGTATAGGTCGGTGTTTTGAATCCGTATTTCTTGTTGAAATCGTTGGCCAATTTCAAAGCGTCGTACTTCGATACATCGAAACCGAATACTTCTGCTATTACAATGTAACCGATGTAATCGCGGCATCCAGATGCGACATCTGTCTCGATGACAAACATGTGTCCGTTCTTTACGACTTCCAGTTCTCCGCCTAGTGGTGCGATGTTGTTGTTATAGAAGTATGTGTAGTTGGCTTTCAGATCCCCTTCTACAGTGCTAGGGGTGGAACGGATGATCATATAGTCCAGATTACCATCCTGGTCGTAGTCGTAGAATTTGTCTGGAGTAGTTTTCAGGTAAGTTGAACTTCCCGTGTCACCCATGTCGACAGTACCGTTGGATCCGTTGATAAAAGCAATCTTTTTACCCATTTCTGAACTTATTCCATACAGCTGGAGGTCTTTTTTTCCACCAGTACTTGCCAAGCAAGACAGGAACTTAAGGTCGGTATCCTTGTTCTTTGTCTGTTCCTTCACATAATTATAAACTTCTTCATACAGGGCTTTGTAATCATCAAATGCGCTCTGTCCGGCTCCGGTAATCTTCACCATATTCTCAGCGTCATCCAGCATGGTCTCTCCATATCCATTGACTGCAATGGTCTTGATTCCGTATGTCGATTCGAGTTGTGCTACGATTGCACTCGGAACACCCATGGATTTGGGGTTGATGAGGTATGTGCATCCCGTATTGGCGATGGCTTCTGCGGTTACGGATTTATATGCAGCAAGTTTTTGTTTGGCACTCATCTTATCGTTGAGGACGGCATTGTCGAAAGCACCTTCGCACATGGCGGTAACATAATCCTCTTCTCCGAGAATCTGTGCCCACTCGGCCTGGTTGGAACTAACAATCACAAATGTTGAACCGACTTTAACATCGATCACGTTTCCTGCGGCATCTGTAATTGTCACGATCTTTGAATCCTTGTCATAGACATCAATCGAGGGCTCTACTCCGTAGAAGTTGTAGAATAGGCAGATGTTCTTCACACCTGTGGTCTCCTTTAGACCTACATTGTTCATAACCCAGGATGCTCCATCTTTTGTGGGGATGTATTGTTGCCAGTAGATGTAGTCCTCTTCGATCTTCTTCATGTAAAGGTCTGAATTGTAAAGCCAGTTGATTCCGCCCTCATTCGGTTGGAATGGAATCTTGTATTTCTTAACACCATCATTGAGTGCTTCTAAAGCATTCGCTCCCGTTCCGTTGAAAGCAGAATAGAATCCTGAAGCGCCTTCGACCTGGAAGAGTGTTCCATCCGTGCTTCCGTTCCATGATACTGCATCTTTGACGGCGGGGACTTTGTCTCCAAGAAGTTTCGGTCCACCTTTGACAGGCTTGTAGTCGGAGTCAAACTCCATATAGAAGAATCCTATGTAATTGAGTCCTTTCTCTGTGATGTTGTCGATGAATTTATCAGACTCAACCCAGGCATTGTCTTTGTAGTAATAGAGAGCCCAATATCCGCTGTAATCAGCTTCCTGTTCCAGGCCGTTGATCGAAGTGATTGCAACACCCGTGTTGCTCTTCGATTCGGTGTAGTCATAATATTCCAAGTCCATTGCGTTCTTGAACGCATCGTAATAGTCTTTTCCTTCACCGTGTGTCCACAGGAATACTCCATCCTGATCTTCGATAAGGAAATCGACTTTCGTCTTCGAGTCGCCGTTGTTATTGTTCATCACGATAACAGCTGCAGCAATCGCTACGACAGCAACCACTGCTACGACTGCGATAATCGTCGTTGTTTTTTTGTCCATTATATCGCCTACTTAACAAGTAAGATAAGTTGGTTATTACATCCATAATATAAAATTGGTTTATGTATCCAAACTGTACTATTTGACCAATTTTGGATGCAAGTATTTAAAGAAAATTGGCTTAAAACTCAATTGGTGTTAATTCTGGTATCTTTGATACATCTGAATCATTTACCGTTGTTAATAACAACATCATTTCTCTCCACAGTGTATGAGATGCTGGTGAAGTTGGAAAATGTTTTGTCGTGCAAATGTTAACAGTTACACGGTTACGGTTCTTTCATTTCAGCACATGAGGCATCTCAGGGTGTTGTTCACGAAGGCCTTGATCTCTTCAGGGGATTTGCCCTCTGCGACCTTCGTAAGGACGCTGAGCATTCCGTCGGCGTAATCCGCATCGGAGTTGTTCTTGGCTTTCATCTTCGCGACCATGTCTTTCTCTTCCTCGATCGAGATCATTTCGTTACCTCCGTTTGTATCTGTACCCTTTCGGTACGGGATTGTGACATGTTCATCTTGTATTAGCAATTATCTGTGACCGATCGGTAAAGATTCCGGTCAACATTCTGTATAATCATATTGCATCTTTTTTATCCAGAATCTCGATTACATCGGTAGTGTTAACAATGTCTATTGGAAAAATGAAAGCTGCATTGGTTGTCTTGCTGCTTGTAGCACCGATCAGCATCCTTCTCGTGCCTGAATCATCGGCCGAGGATGCCGGTTATCAGGTCGTTACATACAAAACGGTCAAGCCATCGATGGATAAGATAGAGGTCGAATACCGCGTATACGATGATATGCCCAATATACCGTTCACAACGATCAACACCATCTATGATATCTATTCTGGATATGAGATGGGTGTCACCGATAATAGGGATGGGACATACACATTCACTAATCCCATAAACTCGGTGACTGCAGTCATGGACACGAACACCGGGGAATTATCATCAGAACGCTATGATGATTTCAAGATCGTATTGTCGGAAGAGGACAGTCATCCCAGGCATATCAAGATCGACTCGGAGAGCACAGTGAAGGAGCCGAGCAAGAAGACAATGTCCTTGGAAGATTATGACATACCCTACTATGCAGACGAAGGCAATGTCTGGCTGCCGATCCATACCGTTGCTGACATCCTCATGGGAAGATCCGAGTACTACACATACTTCGGCGACTCCACCGTCTACTGTCTGGATGCTGACAGCATCGCGACCGAGGATATGCCAATACCGGTGGTCACCCTTCTGATGGCATTTATGGACAATTGGTCCAAGAAAGAGCGTCTCGCTGATCTTACGGATTACACCTATAATGAACTCTGCTTCGCTATAGACAACATCTTCGGCAAGCCTGAAGTGTCTGTCCTGGGCAAGGAACTTCAGAGTTCCAAGCTCGATGATGTTCTAGCGAAACATGACGACACCACCAGGAAGATCGCCCAGTGGCTCAGATCATCAGACAATTCGGAATATCTCGCAGGCATGATATTGTTGGGTATGTATCTCGACGACCATGGACATACTAGCTTCCTTCCAAATCTCGACATGATCCGTGATGAGGAGAGGGCAGCGGAGATAAAGGCGCTCCTTGATTCAGTCGATAAACCCGATATCTATGATAAATCGGAGGTCAGGGATAAATTGGAAGAGGTCAGAAAAGAGGTGTGGGGCGATAACAAATACATCGAGGAGGGAGATACAGCGGTATTCACCTTCGATCAATTCGATTGTGATATGGATGCGTGGATAGAGTTCTATGACAAAGGGGGCGAGATTCCTGATGACGCCTATGGTTCGGTCATCAAGGCGCTGAATAAGGCCAAGGCAAATCCGGAGATCAAGAATTTCATACTCGATATCACCACCAATGGAGGGGGAAATGAGTATACATGCTTCTCGATACTCTCCCTCATGACGGGGGACTACTCGAATCTGTACATGGGTTGGGTGGACTCCGGTCAGAAAGATGTCATCAAGACAATTACAGATACGAATCTTGACGGTGTTTTCAACGAGAAGGATCTGAAGAAACAGTACGATTTCAATTTCGGGATCCTCTGTACGAAGACATCCTTCTCCTGCGGTAACCTGTTGCCGATCTATGCACAGGAGCATGGCATCATGATCCTGGGAGAGAGGAGCGGAGGAGGCAGTTGTGCTATAGAGCTCGCTGGAACCGCCGACAGTGTTCTGGGAACTTTGTCTTCCGTTGTGATCCTGACCGATTCGAAGGGAAATACGGTCGAGGTCGGAGCGACTCCAGACGCTGTATTGGTCGATACCGACGACGAATCCGCGGACCTTTCGGTATTGTACGATATGGATGTGCTCAGCGAGAAGATGAATGACTTCTATTCGCCGAAATCGGATGGAATCAACGTTTACACGATCGTCCTGATCGTTTTGGTGATTCTGGCGGCAGCTTCGCTCGTCGTCTGGAAAATCCGTAAAAACTGATTATAAGGGCCAGATACTAACTGGCCCTAAACATCTTTCATTCTTTTTGATACGTTGAAATGGACTAAAACCCCATGCCAAGCATGGGGTAATGATTGTTTCAGATGCGCTCTTTCAGGAGCTTCGTGAATCTGTCCTTCTGCTCGTCGTTGAGGATCAGCGGAGGGATAAGACGCACAGTGTTGCCGTGTGCGACATTGATGAGGACTCCGTTGTCGCGGCAGTATCTCTGGATGTCTGATGCGGTCTCGTTGGAATCCATTTCGACACCGATCATCAATCCGAATCCGCGGACCTCTTTGATCTTGTCCGACTTTATGGATCTGAGGTCTGCCATCCATCTCTCTCCGACGTCATGGGAGTTCTGAACGAGATTCTCTTTCTTCATGATGTCCAATACAGCACATCCTGAAGTGGTTACCAGAGGGTTGCCTCCGAATGTTGTACCGTGCGTTCCCGGAGTCATCACTTTGGATATCTCCTCGGTGGATGTCACTGCTCCGATGGGGGCTCCGCCTCCCAGCGCCTTTGCCATTGTGATTATATCCGGTATAACATCGAAATTCTCGATGCCGAACCATTTTCCGGTGCGTCCCAATCCAGTCTGCACCTCGTCCACGATCATCAAGGCACCGTTGTCTGTACACAGGTCACGTACGGTCTTGAAGAACTCCTTGGATGCGCTGCGCACTCCGCCCTCTCCTTGAACGGGCTCCACGATTATTGCAGCCACATCTTTGTCGATCATGTTCTTGACTGATTCGCAGCTTCCGTAGTCGTAGTATTCGAAAGCGTTGCTGATCAGCGGTTCGAAGGATGCTTGATACTTCGTCTGTCCGGTAGCTCCAAGGGCAGCGGCGGTTCTTCCGTGGAATCCGTTGAGGGCCGCCATGATCTTCTTCTTGCCAGTATATCTTACGGCAAGTTTCAAAGCACCCTCATTAGCCTCCGCACCGCTGTTCACGAACAGCGTGCGATTCAATTCTCCCGGGGTGACCGAAGCGATCTTCTCCGCCAGTCTTGCCTGTTCTTCCACATAGTACAGGTTGGATACATGCACAAGCTTCGCTACCTGCTCCTGCATGGCTTTGACCCAATCGGGATGGGAGTAGCCTATGGAGTTCACCGCGATCCCCGACACAAGGTCGAGGTATTCCTTGCCTTCTGTATCGTACAGGTAGCAGCCTTTCCCATGTGTGAACGACAGGTCTATACGGCCGTAGTTCTGGAAAAGGTATTTCGAACTCATTTCCTTTATCTCGTTGAAATTCATCGAATCATCTCACTATGACTGTTCCGTGCACATTGCCCTCTTTCATCACATCGGCGACTATGCACTCTGGATCGGTACCGTTGACCATGCGGACCGTTCCCACTCCTGCGAGGATGGCTTTGCGACAAGCTTCCACCTTGGGGATCATCCCTCCCGAGATCACTCCGGTTCCGATCAGTTCATCTATCTTCTTCAGATCCACCTTGTCCAGCTTGGAGGCGGGATCCTTAACGTCCATCAGTATGCCCGGTACATCGGTGATGGTGATCATCTCCCTGCATGGGAGCGATGCCGCGATGCCGGCGACCATCGTGTCCGCATTGACATTCAGTTTCTTCCCTAGGCTGTCCTTCCCTATCGGGTAGATGACGGGTACGATGCCATTCTCGAGAAGGTCCAACAATGTGGTCGGATCGCATTCGGAGACCTCTCCTACGAGACCGACATCCACAGTGACCTTCTTCCCGTCTTCGACGGCTTCCACGGGAGCCTTCTTGACGCACAGGGTGCAGTGGTAACCGGGCATCCCGATCGCTTGCACACCGGCTTCCTGAAGGCATGATACTACATCCTTGTTGAGGTTGCTCAGGACCTTCTCGGCCACCTCGAGACCCGCTTCGTCGGTCACTCTAATTCCGGCTACTTTCTTGGGGACCAGGCCCCTTCTCTCCATCTCCTCGGAGATCTCTGGGCCTCCGCCGTGGACCAGGACTATCTTTGCCCCGTCATTCAGCATTTGGGCTATCTCGCTGGAAAGGCGCATCATCGCTTCCTTTCCGCGGATGGCGTTCCCTCCGAACTTGAGTACGAACAGATTGTCCATCTGAATCACGTCGCGTATTCCGCGTTGATGCGCACGTAGTCGTATGTGAGGTCGCATCCCCATCCGATGGATGATTCCTTTCCGACGCCGAGATCGACCATGATGCACACTTCCTTGTTGTCCATGGCCATGCGCACGACTTCCACCGAACGTTCGTCCTGGAATACAGGTGCTCCGGAATCAAGGATAGGGACCTCCATGTCCCCTCCCTTGATGGTCAGGCGCACATCATCCAGATTGAACTTGCATCCGCTGTTCCCGAGAGCCATCATGATACGTCCGTAGTTAGGGTCGGATCCGAATATCGCCGATTTGACCAGAGGGGAGTTGATTATCGCCTTGATAAGCTTGTTCGCATCGTCCTTGGTCTCAGCTCCCGTCACCTTAACCTCGATTAGCTTGGTCGCTCCTTCTCCGTCAGCGGCGACCGTGCGTGCGATCTTCGTCATCACGAAGTTCAGCGCGTCGTAGAACTCCGGGTCGTCGTCGGCGCACTGTCCTCCGGCCATTCCGTTGGCCAGGAGGATGCTGGTGTCGTTGGTGGACTGGTCACCGTCGACGGACACCATGTTCAGGGAGCCGTCGAGGATCTCCTGCCATTTCGCACGGAATGCAGGCGAGAGATTGGCGTCGGTGGTTATGAGGGACAGGGTGGTCCCGTGGAGCACCTTCATGTGGGGTGCGATCATCCCGCTGCCCTTGCAGATGGCCCCGATGTAGACCAGCGTTCCGTCTGTGAGGCGGACACGCACGGCGCATTCCTTCTTGATAGTATCGGTTGTCATTATGGCCTCTGCCAGGTTGGCATCCGCCTGACGTCCGTCGAAGAGTTCTCTCGCAGCACGGGAGATTCCGTATCTCACCTTGTGCATGTCCATGAAGCGTCCGATGAGTCCTGTGGACATCACCCCGACGGTCAGCGGGTCCAGACCCAGTTCCGTCGCTGTGACCTTCTTCATCTCTAATGCATCTTCGATCCCGCGGCGTCCTGTAAGTGCGTTCGCGTTACCGCTGTTGATGACGACTGCCTGAAGCTTGTCGGAGTTCTCCTTCATCATCACCTGCACAGGAGCTGCTTTGACGTTGTTGCTGGTATACCCTGCACACGCGGTCGCGGGGACCTCCGAATACAGCAGTGCCAGATCCAGAGAGCGGTACTTCACTCCGCTGTGCACTCCGGCCGCTTTGAATCCCTGCGGAGTCGTTACTCCGCCGTCTATTACCTCTACCATTCTCACACCCCCAATCCTGGAAGGTTCAAACCTTTCTTCTCATCCAGACCGAGCATCAGGTTCATGCACTGAACTGCCTGTCCGGAGGCTCCTTTGACCAGGTTGTCCAGGACTCCGAAGGAGACAATCTTGTCCCCTAATACCTTGGACGATACCTGTGCGTGGTTGGAAGCTACCACCGCACGTATGGACGGGTCGGGGACGTAGTGTACGAACGTCTCCTTGCCGTACTGTTTATCGTAAATCGAATCCACTTCATCCTGTGTTAGATCCTTCTTGACGTTGAAGTAGCATGACGAAAGTATTCCGCGGACTATGGGCAGCAGATGCGGGATGAACGTGACTTTCGTGTGGGATCCCGCAAATCTGTCCACCGCCATCTCTATCTCTGGGGTGTGGCGGTGCTTGCCTATGCTGTATGGGATGATCGTCTCGCCGCAGGTGGAATGGTGTGTGCGTTCAGTCGGGACCATTCCCGCGCCGGATGTTCCTGATTTGGCATCCACGATGATGTCGTCATCTACCGCTCCTGCCTTGAGGAGAGGTCCGCATGCGAGGATGATCGATGTGGCATAGCATCCGGGGTTGGCGACCAGGTCCGCGCCCTTGATCTCGCTGCGGAAGAACTCGGGCAGCCCGTATACCGCCTTCTGAAGATTATCCAGATCTGTGTGTTCGTGCCCGTACCATTTTTGATAGACGTCCACATCGTGCAGGCGATAGTCGCCGGACAGGTCGATGCATTTGATGCCCTGTTCCATCAGTGCGGGGACCTCCTTCATCGCCACTCCGTGCGGGGTAGCCACGAACACGAAATCCAGATCCTTGGTGTCGGAGATCTTCTCGGTGAACTCGAGGTCGATATATCCCCTGAGGAAAGTGTGTACGTCCTGTACTTTCTTTCCTGCGTTGGTGCGGGACGTGAGCGCCGCTATCTCCACATCGGGATGTGTGCAGAGTATGCGCGAAAGCTCGCTGCCCGTGTATCCGGTTCCTCCTATTATTCCGACTTTTACCATAATCATACCTCTTTATGGATTCGATTGGCCCATGTCTTTAACTATATTAAGTATGATGTTCAATTCTAGACAAGATTTGTCTGAAATAAAACACATGGTCAGCGGGTGTTTCAGAGGAGACGGAATACGGACACGTTCCAGCACTCGAAAAATGACTTAGTCGGATGTATCGGGCGGACAGGATATCCTTTCGGTTCGTGTTCCCCAGGGAACACATAATGTCCCCTTTCATACACACCGAGGGTCTTCCCGTCCGAACGCGCACACATACGCGGTTAACCTATTAATAACGGGATTGGCATCATTTCGGCGGTAGCATGGCAGCAGCGAAGAAAACAGCAGCAACAAAGGCTAGTGCAGCGAAGAAGACTGTTAAGGCAGCATCTGCGGACAAGAATAGGGACAAGGTCGTCCTGGCATACTCCGGAGGTCTTGACACGTCGGTCGACATCCACTGGCTCCAGGAGAATTATAATGTCGACGTCATCGCCGTCGCGGTCAACGTCGGTCAGCCGCCCAGCAAGGACGACATTGTCGCACGTGCGCTCAGGAACGGTGCGATCAAGGCGGATTTCATCGATGTAAGGAAGGAGTTCGTCGAGGACTACATCTGGCCCGCACTCAAGGCCAATGCCATGTATCAGAACGTCTACCCTCTGAGCACCGCGGTCGCCAGACCCCTCATCACCAAGGTCTTAGCGGATGTCGCAAAGAAAGAGGGCGCGAAATACATCGCACACGGATGCACAGCCAAGGGTAACGACCAGGTCAGATTCGACGTCGGACTGATCTCGCAGAATCCCGACCTCAAGATCATCGCACCCATGAGGGAATGGATCACCACCAGAGAGGAGGAGATCGATTACGCCAAGAAGAACGGAATCGAGATCATCGTGAAGAAGTCCTCTCCCTACAGCCGTGACGAGAACCTCTGGGGCAATTCATGCGAATGCGGTATACTCGAGGACCCCTGGGAGGAGCCCCCTGCAGGAGCATGGGCGTACACCGTCGACCCTGCGAAGGCACCCGCCGCACCCAAGTACATCGAGATCGGATTCGAGAAGGGTGTGCCTGTCTGCCTGGACGGAGAGAGGATGGACGGCGTCAAGCTGATCGAGACCCTCAACGAGCTTGCAGGAAAGTACGGGGTGGGAAGAATCGACCACGTAGAGGACCGTCTTGTCGGAATCAAGAGCCGCGAGACCTACGAGTGTCCTGCAGCGATCACGCTCATCACAGCCCACAGGGCACTGGAGTCGCTCACACTCCCCAAGAATACCATCGAGTTCAAGCGCATCATCGAGCAGAAGTTCAGCGAGATCATCTACGACGGACTCTGGTATGAGGGACTCAGGGAGAACCTCCAAGCATTCATCGACAGCAGCCAGGAGTATGTCACCGGTATCGTCAGGGTCAAGCTTTATAAGGGAACGGCCACGGTGGTCGGAAGGAAGTCACCCTACTCCCTCTACGATGTCGGTCTCAGCACCTATGCCAAGGGAGACGAGTTCGACCACAACTCCGCAGTCGGATTCATCTACTGCTGGGGACTGCCCGGAAAGACCGCTGCCAAGGCACACGCCGACGCACCGGCCAAGAAGGCGAAGAAGACATTAGCAAAGAAGAAGTGATCACTTGAAACAAGCCCTCTGGTCCGGAAGATTCAAAGACAAGATGGACGACTCCACTCTTGATTTTACATCCTCCCTGGATGTGGATTCGAAGATGGCGTTCTACGATGTCATGGGTTCGCTGGCGCACGTAAGGATGCTGAAGGCCCGCGGCATCATACCGGCAGAGGACGTGGACAGTATCACCGAAGGCCTGAAGGCCATCCTCAGGGAGATAGAGGAAGGAAGGTTCGAGCTCGATTACAAGCTCGAGGACATCCATACCAACATCGAGTTCAGTCTCACCGAGAGGATCGGTCCTGCAGGCGGTAAACTCCATACCGGCAGGAGCAGGAACGACCAGGTCGCAGTGGACTTCAGGATGTACCTGAGGGACATGGCGCTGAAGGCGGCCTCCGCTATCAATGGGCTTATAACGAGTCTGCTCAGCGTGGCCGAGAAGAATCCCGATACCATCATGCCGGGTTTCACACATATGCAGCATGCGCAGCCCGTGACATTGGCGCAGCACATGCTCGCATATGTGTTCAAATTCTCAAGGGATGCTGACAGGTTCCTCGATGCCTTCGAGAGGATGGACAAATGCCCTCTCGGGGCAGCAGCGCTTGCAGGCACTACCTATCCGATAGACAGGTTCATGACATCGGAGCTTCTGGGATTCCGTGAGCCCACGGAGAACTCCATGGATTCGGTGAGCGACAGGGACTTTGTGAACGAGCTGTCGTTCTGTGCAGCTCAGACACAGCTACATCTCTCCTCGCTTTGCGAGGAGCTTGTTCTCTGGTCGTCTCAGGAGTTCGCGTTCATCGAGATGGATGACAAATATACCACGGGATCGTCCATCATGCCGCAGAAGAAGAATCCCGATATAGCGGAACTCGTCAGAGGCAAGACCGGAGGCGTAGTCGGGTCCCTGATGACCATGATTGTCATGACAAAAGGGCTGCCGCTCACATACAACCGCGACCTGCAGGAAGACAAAAAACCTGTCATGGATTCCATGGACACGGTCGTCTACTGTCTCCAGATTATGTCAAAGGTCATCTCCACCACCACTTTCAGGAAAGACAGAATGATGGAGGTCACGAGCAGAGGTCAGATCAACGCCACCGACCTTGCAGATTATCTCGTGACCAAAGGCATACCATTCCGCGAGGCCCATGCAATAGTAGGGGCAGCGGTCAGGGAGAGCATAGAATCAGGGGTAAATCTGGAGGACATGCCTCTGGAGAAGCTCAGGACGTTCTCAGATCGGATCGGGGAGGATGTCTATCAGTTCATACCCGTCGTCAAGTGTGTCGAGAGGAGAGAATCATACGGCGGTACGTCACCCTCTTCCACCGATGTGCAGATGAGCAAAGCTATAGAGCAGCTCATGAAACGCGAAGAGGTACTCCGTCAGGAGACACAGCTCATAGAGGGCTGCTGGAAGAACCTGCTTGAATGATCAGTCGAAATCCACGCGGTCGTTCTCTTTGACCTCGAATTTGATCTTGGCAGCGGTCAGCATCTCGCTGATCCTGTCAGCGATGGGTTTGAGGTCGTTGCTCTTACCGTATGTCTTGATGTAGAATTCCTTGGAATCCATGGGGAACACGAGCCTTACTTTACCCTTCCTATTGTAACCCTCGGGCTTCCTGTTCTGTTCCAGATCCACCATGTTGAGTTCGATCAGCATCTGCAGGAGCTCCTCTTCTTCAGGCATTTGGTCGATGGCCTCGAGGAACATCTTGAGGATATCCGGGAACACGGGTGCCAAATCCTTATAGTCGGTTTTTCCTGCCAGAACGAAATGAATGCTGCTGACCTTCATCGGACTGCATAAGCTGAGACACTTTATTAATATCTTTTCTCATCGAGTAGGCAATGAGAACAGCACTTACAGTGGCAGGTTCGGACTCTATCGGCGGGGCAGGTATTCAGGTGGATATCAAGGCCATGTCCGTGGTAGGTGTCCATGCCACATCAGTAATCACCGCCGTCACTGCCCAGAACACGCAGGGTGTAGACGGCATCTTCCCTATGCCTGAGGAATTCGTGCAGGCTCAGCTCGAAGCGGTCCTGAAGGACTGCGATATAAAAGCGGTCAAGACCGGCATGCTTTACAATGCGGAGATCGTGGAGACGGTAGCGGACATCCTGGAGGACCACGAAGTCCCTCTGATAGTGGATCCCGTCATGATCTCCGGAACCGGATGCTCGCTGTGCGATGATGATTTCGTCAAGGCTCTGAAGAAGAAACTCCTTCCGATATGCGAATTGGTGACCCCCAACAGACATGAGGCCGAGGTCCTTGCAGGGATGAGCATCAAGGGCGAGGATGATGTCACGCTCGCCTGCGAACTCATCGGCAAGCAGGGCTCGTCCGTGCTGCTGAAGGGCGGTCATATGAAAGGCCCCAAAGTCATCGACTACTTGTACCTCTCATCGGAGTTCAACAAGCTGGAGTATCCGCGCCTGAACAAGGCGGGACACGGCAGCGGATGCGCTTTGTCAGCTTTCATCACGGCCAACATGGCCAAGGGATTGGACATCGTCAATGCCGTCATGAAATCCAGGGATCTGATTCAGGAGTCGATCGCGACACAATATGCTATAGGCAAAGGTGATGTCGTAGTCAATCCTATGGTCAAGATGAAGGGTGAGTCCGATAAGTTCAGGATCCTCGATTCTCTGGATAATGCTGCAGCGAAGATCGTGGACATCGTTCCGGATGAGTTCGTCCCCAAGGCAGGTATGAACATTGCTTTCGCACTCAAGGAAGCCGCTGGACCTGAGGAGATCGCAGCCATCGACAAGAGGTTGGTGGTCCACAACGGTATCTTGAGGAAGAACGGCCCTGCTAAATTCGGAGCTGCCGAGCAGCTCTCGTACGTTCTCTTAGAGATCATGAAGCATGATCCGAAGGACAGATGCATCATGAGCCTCGCTTACCGCAACGACATCCTCGACGTTATGGAGGAGGTCGGTATGACGGCAGTGGCCGTCGAGATGCCTAAGGACAAGATAGCAGAGGCCACCGCTAAAGCGGTCGGCATCGCCGGAAAGGTACCTGACGCCATTGTAGATAAAGGCTCCAAGAAGGACCGGATAATCAGACTCATCGCCAGGGATCCAGAACTGATGATGCAGAAGCTGGAAAACATTCTGTGAAACTCGGGTCCGGTTCGCCGGACTCGAACATTATTCTTTTTTATCCAAGGATAGGCTCTCTGGCCAAGTGTCATGAAATCGATAGAAGAATAGATCTGGGGGTCTCCCCCCAGTAATGACTGTTTTACTTTTTGACAGATATGATCTGGATCTCGAAGTAGAGGGTCTCGTTGACACGCTCGACTCCGTCACCCTCTTTGTATGTGATGACGTTGTCAGAGATGTTGCAGATGTAGATCGGGTCCTCTCCGAGGTCGAGCTTGATCATCTGGATGTCTCCGTCCGAGTTGACGAACACGGGGTTTACGATGTCGACGTCGAATGAGATATCATCCGAGGTGACGTCCGTGACTTTGTATTTGACAGTGGTCTTTCCGTTGTCGTAAACGGTGTACTCTTTGACTTCAGGCATATAGTTGACTGCGACGGTTTTTCCGTTGTCTGTCAGGGTGGCGTATGCCTTCCATTTGTACTTGGACTCGAACTCGATCATTCCGGTCTTGCCCTTGATGTCGACATCGGGGTAGAGCTCATGGAATGCGTTGTATGTGAGCAGTTCGTAGGTGTTCATGGAGTTGCCGGTCTTGTTGAGTTCCTTCTCGGTGACTGTTCCCACATAAGCATGGGCGGCGTCGATGACAATCTTGTACTTGTCTCCTTCCTTGTGTCCGATGACGGATTTTTCGAAATCCTCGAGCAGGGTTCCCTTGCCCACTGTGAATGTCAGGCTGTTGTAGGAATCCTTCTTGAAATCGTTGGACTTGGCGATGTTATCATCGTTTCCGATACCAGAGTAGCTTGTATCGAAGACTACAGCTTTCTCATTGCCGTACTCGTCATAGTACGTTCCCGTGTAATCCACGGTGACAGTGTCTCCAGTCGAAGCCTTCTCATCCGAGGTGGATATGAACTCGTTGTTGATGTATGCACCTAACGCGATGACGGCCGCAATCACAAAGATACCGAAGCAGATCGCAAAGATCGGGTCAGTACCTTTTTTGGCATTTCTTTCGCCAGTCATTTTTACCGGGCAAGCCATTCTAAACCCTCTATTAAAACCCTCTCTTTCTTATTTTACATAAAGAGTGAAGGGAATGGATTATCTACCCGACAGCTGATGGAGCCGTCATGTTCGATCTCTATGTGGTTACCGATGAAAAACTCTCGAAAGGACGTTCGAACGTCGAAATAGCCAGACTAGCCTACGAGGGCGGTGCCGATGTGGTTCAGCTGAGGATGAAGAACGCCTCCAAAGAAGCGATGATAAAGGATGCGCTGGCCATCCAGGAATTGGCTGATGATTTCAGCAGGTTCTTCATCGTCAACGACAATGTGGAAGTTGCATTGGAATCCGGAGCGGACGGGGTGCATCTGGGACAGTCGGATATGCCCATAGAAAAGGCCATCGAGATACTCGGCGACGATAAGATCATAGGTATCTCTGCCAACACGGTCGAGACCGCGATGGATGCGAAGGAGAAGGGTGCGACCTATATCGGCGTGGGATCCATCTTCACAACGGCCACGAAACCCGATGCGGATCAGGGGATCGGATTGGATGCCATCTACAAGATCCACGAGGCGGTGGACATACCTCTGGTCGCTATCGGCGGTATTAACCTCGGCAACGTTCAGGAAGTGATCCGGGCTGGCGCCGATGCCGCGGCAGTGGTCTCAGCGGTGGTCTCGCAGGACGATGTGAGGAAGGCTGCGCACGACTTGAAGGAACTTATAATCAAGGCCCGCCTTTGATACATTTACTGACCGATGCCCGCCCCCTTTAATATATTCTAAGGCAATACCTAGAGTTATGGGAGCTCAGGACGAGTATTTGCGCAATTTCTGCATATTGCTCACGGAGAAGGGTGTTGTCCCGCTGACAGACCCACTCCAGATAGCGGTCTACAGGAGTCTGCTTAAAGGAATGAAGAGGCCCAGCGATCTCACATCGGAGCTCGATCTCAGTTCATCCTCTCTACATTTCATCATCGACAAGATGGTGGAGACGGGGATAGTCGACAGGATCAAGCCCGAGACCGACAAGAAGTCAGTGTACTACATGACCAGCGCTGTTCTGCTGGCCAGTTCGACCGACACATCGGATGAGAAGAAGATCGCTTCAGTGAAGACATTCGAGGACCCGCTCAAGAACTATAAAGGGCTGTCTTCGCTGGCCAACATGCTGGACTGCTATCTATCGGAGATAGGTCTGGACATAGAGCCGATAAAGCTCAGGTACGCCAACGATCTGGCGGATTCCATAGAGATGGAGAAGGGAAGCATCGAGGATGCGGTTCTCCAGGTAAGGGATGTCTTCAGCAAGCTCACAGGATTCAATTTCACGGTATTCTCGTTCTCACCGCTCACACTCGTCCTAACCGGCGATGAGACGGCAATGTCCAAATCCAAGGTTCTCGGCCAGTTCATCTCGAGGCTCATAGAGAATGCTACCGGAAGGTGCTTCAAGTTCACCGGAGCAGAGGCGTTCAACGGAGCCGACAACATGCTCAAGATGACATTTGAGCGTGCCGAGAGGGCCGAGGTCCCCTATATGAACAGGAGCCTCCACCATAGGGACGAACAGCGTTTCCTCATAGTGGAGCTGGACGGATCCGCAGGTCTGATGACCAGCGATGTCCAGATAGATATCATCGATGCCATCTACGAGAGGCCCCTGTGCATCACAGACATAGTTAACAAGGTAGATTCGCCCAGGTCCACCATCACCTCCAACCTGCTCAGGATGGTCGAGGAAGGTGTCATCTCGGTATTCTACTCCGAATCGGGTTCGGCATACTACGGTCTGGCCTGCGCGATCCTCGCCAGGAAGTCCCGTTCGATGGTAAGTGACAACTCGGAGAAGCGCGATGTTCTGGATGCCGTCAAGGACAAGGAGGGCGCATTCATGGAAGGGATGCTGCTCTACATGATGGCATGCATGAAGAAGTACGGTTTCGACGCGGAGTACATCATGGTCGTCCTCGGCGCCAAGTACATGAGGTCCATGGGCTCGCTGGAGGTCAAGGGAGACTTCGACACCTACTTCGGAAAGATGTCCGACATGGCGGAGGCCATCGGGCTCTCGCTCAACATAGTGTCCATCTACCCTCTGACGATAGGAATCACAACCACGAATACGGATTCGGACATGGCACAGGCCATGACGTTCATCAAGGGAATGGCCCACCAGGGTCTGGAGATGGCAAGCAGCGGTATCTTCGTGAGGACCGCGGAGGAAGAGAACATCTCGTTCAAGGAGATCTATCCCGCACTCAGCATGACTCCGGTCAGGGGAGTGAAGGTGGAGAATCTCGGTGCCCCGACGGTCAAGAAGCGTACGTCTTCAGTCAAGACCGCGCTACTCAACCGCAGCAAGAAGAGCGACGGAAAGCCGATCAGAACGGTCAGATACATCACCGCGGCCGTGTTCCTGGTACTGCTCACAGCGGTGCTCATAGTCGGACTGTCCGATACCGGAACCACGGTAGAGGCAGATACGTTCAGCCTCACAGTGGATGACGATCTCGGCGCTACACTCTACGACGCCAACGGTGCTGAGCTCACGGATTACCAGTCTATCGTGGCAGGGACCGTCCTGACACTCAAGATGGACGAGCCCAAGGATATCGGTTACGTCAGCGCAGGGATCGCGTATCTGATCCCGCCGGTACAGGGCAGCGTCTATTCAATCAAGATGGAGTTCGATCTCCATATCGAGCAGCTCTACGATGTCTCTGAAATGGAGGAGATGGGCTGTTCATTCTCACTTTACAGTGCTTCCGAGAGCTTTGAGAGCTCTGCGGTGATGCCTATAGATTCAGAGATCTACAAGACCAAATCAAACGGACTGTACGTCTCCGCCAACAACATGATAAGGGTCCTCGCCAAAAACGGGTACTATATCGAGTCCAAGGAGACCGTTGAGGGCGACAGGCTGCTGTCCAAATACGACTGCAACTACAGTACATTCAAGGATCTTAACATGAAGCTCATGCCGGACCAGACGAAGAAGCTCGATCTCGGCAGGGATTCATATTACTACGGCGACCAGATCGTCTCAGGTACCGTGATGCTGGACAAGGATGTTACCTCAGTACAGCTCAGACTGGTTGGTGACAGGAACGTCAACATCACCGCCAACGGTGTGCCTGTCGAGCTGGATTACGATAACTGTTTCACGCTGACAGACCTCTATGCGGATGTCATAAAGCTGCAGATCGAAGACAGAGATCTCTACCGAGGATTCGCCGAACTGGACCTTTTCGGGAGGATCGATGGCACAGGATAAGCGCGGAGGGAAGGGCTTCTGCCCGTTCTGCGGCAGCGAATTCGAGGGCGGACGCGACGAATGTCCCAACTGCGGCCAGGATATCAGGCAGTACAACGATGACCTCGGCCCGGTCCTTGACAAGATCCAGACCGTGACCAACATCGATATGAAGAGCACCAAGGTGCGTGTCACGATGTCGGTCATAATCTTCGTGGTCGCCTTCGCGGGTGTCCTAGTTGTACTGGAGAACATCGATCTTCACGGCAATTCAGATTCCGGTGACGAGCCTGTGATAGAAGGTCTCGTCGTGGATATCAAGACAAACGGATACATGGACCTCACAGGTGATTTCGCTAAGGGAAACATCAAGGTCCTGCCGCTTTACGAGCCCGATCTGAGGCTCCAGTTCTCTTTGAAGCCTGGCCTTGAGGATACGTACACGAAGGTCATGTGGGTCGTAGAGACCGAGAAATACAATGAAGATAACGCCAAGAATCCGTTCTATACCAAGGTCACGAAGGAGGCCAGCAGCTCGTCCTCGATCTATAAGGCCACCTGGGAGAACGTCGATGTCGGCAGATTCACCGTCACCGCGGACTGCTACAAGGAGGACGGGACCTACGATGTCTACGAGGGTTTCGCCACATATTACGGAGTGATGGACAGGACATACAGCTGGACCTACAACGGCTTCGGAAACACGATCAAGTATACAATGTCCTCCGATGATGTCAGGGCATGCTATTCCTACGATCTCACAGAGAGGATGGATCTGCAGGCCACAGGATCCATGTCGGATCTGGTCACGGACAATCAGGCCGTCGAGAACCTCCACATGAAGCTTAAGGAGGCATACACCAAGAATTACAGGTACACCTACGACGGATATGCGGATTATGTGCTGTCCTTCATCCAGCAGTGCTTCCCGTTCGAGTATGACAGTTTCAACTACAGGGTCAACGACTACTGGGCATACCCAATCGAAACTCTTCTTTGGGGATGCGGAGACGATGAGGACAGAGCGATACTGTACTGCTCCATCATGAAGGTCGCCCTGAAGGATTCCGGCCGCGAGGTTGCTTTGCTCAAGCTCCCGGAATCCACCGTCGCAGCTATTCAGCTTGACATGACTTTCAGCTTCATCAAGGATCCCACGATGGTCAAGGGCAAGTACGACAAGTTCACTGTTGCTGACACGTCGTCGGACCTCGGTCTCGGCGAGATAAGACCCATCTATGATGTCGCGGATACCGGTACATCCTTGTCGTTCTCAGGCTCGGAGTATTACATCCACGATCTTCTTATCGTTGTCTGAGCCTCAGGAACCATCAAATACCTATTAGGGATGGGTCATATCATGGCATTCATGTTCTCAAAGCCTTCGGAGGAGTACAAGCTGGTGGTCCTCGTCAGGAACGATCTCAAAATGGGCAAGGGCAAGATTGCAGCGCAGGTGGCGCATGCCGCTGTGGAGTGCGCCCTGTTCGCCGAGAAGAAGAACAAGAAGGCCTTCGATGCCTGGCACGGTTCCGGACAGGCGAAGATAGTTCTCAGGGTGGATTCCATGGAGGAGCTGGACGAGTACAGGAAGATCGCCAGCAGCTCCGGGATACATATCGCGATGATAACCGATGCCGGAAGGACTCAGATCGCTCCCGGCACCACCACATGCATGGGGCTCGGACCGGCGCCTGTCAGCGAATTGGACAAGATCACCGGCGAGCTCAAGATGCTCTGATCAGAGCTTTTGGATTCTGATCTCCGAATCCAGTTCTCCGAGTTTCAGCGAGAACAATTCATCGAACAGTGCCACCTTGAAGGAACCTGGTCCTCTGCAGTTCTTCGACGCATGCTCAGCGGCGATGTTGAACGCTGAAATTGCTACTGCCACCGATTCGGCCTTGGCCCCGTTCGCACCCACATATGATCCGATGACCGATGTTACCATGCATCCTGTCCCTGACACGTTGCCTTCCATGTCGTCGCCGTTGCTCAATTCATAAAGCACATCCCCGTCGGAGACGTAATCGGTCTTTCCGGTGGATGCCACGATGCAGCCAAGCTTCTTCGCCAGAGCCTTGACGTCCCGCCCTATGTTATCGTTGGAGGAGGCGGAATCCACACCTCTGACTCCGCCCTCGATTCCGGATAGGAATGAGATCTCTCCTTCGTTTCCTTTGACTATGTCCGGTTTGACTCTGTCTATTATGAGTTTGGCCACATTCTTGCGGTACGCTGTTGCGCCGGCGCCTACGGCATCGAACACCACGGGTACGCCTTTCTTCTTTGCCGCTATGCCTGCGTGCATCATCGACTCCACTGTGCGCTCGTTGAGGGTGCCCATGTTAAGGACCACGGCATTGGAGATGGAAACCATGTCGTCAAGGTCCTTCAGTTCATCCGTCATCACCGGCGAGCCACCGCTGCAGATGCAGATATTGGCACAGTCGTTGACCGTCACGTAGTTCGTGATGTGGTGGACGAGAGGCTTCATCTTACGTACGCATTCCATGTAGTCGGAATAGTCAGACATGATTGGTTGATGCCTTAACTGATATAAGAGCGGATGCCCGGAAGCTTCGTACTGTTGCCTTTTTATCTGACCCTGCGTTGTAACAATCATGAAGATCGATATCGAATATCTGCACACCGAGAAGGAATTGAATGACCCTACCATCAGGAGGACCACCACCGGAAAGATGGCTTCATACATACAGGACCTTGTGTACGAGATGAAGTCGGCGGACATCCCCTGTTCATTCAAGGAGACCGTCATCGAGGAGGGGCAGAATACCGTCCTGATAAACGGAAGGACGGTGGAGCAGATAATCGACGGGCTGGAGATCAGGCATCTCGACGTCGAGGAGAGCTGCGATCACGGCAAACCTTCGAAGATCATGTTCGGACGCCCCACCTTGGACTGGAAGAAGCAGTACATCGAAGATGTGCCAGACACCATTATGAAGAATGCCATTGCAAAGGTCTACGCTGACGAGAGGCAGAAGGAACAGTAAGTTCTTTCCGAAAAGGGGCATAGCCCCTTCCTCCTCTGTATCATCAGAAAACGTCTTTGGATTTGAGCAACATATTTTATATTCTGCGCCTTAACCCCACTTCATGCAGACCTATCTTATCGAGAAGACTGAGAACTCTGTGAAACTCGGTTTCAAAGAGGCCAACCTCACACTCATCACACCTCTCATGAAGGCTTTGAATGAGAACCCCGATGTAGTCCTCGTCAGATATATCGACAAGCACCCCGAGCTTCAGGACCGTGTGCTCTACGTGGAAACCAAGAAGGGTGACGCGATGAAGGCGATCGAGGATGCGGCAAAGTCCATCTCCGATTATTACACAGTAAACTGATACAGTGTACCGCAAATGCACCACTGCCGAGACCACAATCGGCATGCACAATTATCTATGCGATACCGAAGGTACGGGCGGACATCTGAAGACCGAACCGGAGGATTTCATCGTAAGGGAAATCTCCGATCCTCCCAGAAAGAAGGACAACGGGGATTACACCATAGCTACCCTCACCGCCAGGAACTGGGAGACCAACCGTCTGGTGAGGCTCATG
The DNA here is from genome assembly GCA_015063235.1 of Thermoplasmata archaeon. Taxonomy (GTDB): domain Archaea; phylum Thermoplasmatota; class Thermoplasmata; order Methanomassiliicoccales; family Methanomethylophilaceae; genus Methanoprimaticola. The sequence goes on from SUSW01000044.1 coordinate 25,173, forward strand.
TCGCGTTCCATGGGGATCTCCAGGGACCGCATCGGTTTCGCAGGCACCAAGGACAAGAGGGCGGTCACCACACAGCTCATCTCCGTCTACGGGACCCCGGACCTTCTGGAGAAGGTGGACCTCAAGGATGTGACCATCGCTGATGTCTACAGAGGAGCCAGAGGGATCGCGATAGGCGATCTCATCGGGAACGAGTTCGAGATCAGGGTCAAGGACTGTACCATGGATCCCGGATCCATCAGGGAGATCCTCGATACCAATACAAACATAATCCGCAAGACTGGCGGATTCCCTAACTATTTCGGTGTGCAGAGATTCGGCTCCGTCAGACCGGTGACGCATCTGGTCGGCGAGAGGCTCGTCCGCGGCGATATCGAAGGAGCAGTCATGACATATATCTGCTTTACCACCTCTGAAGAGGAGGAATTCCTCCAGAACAAGAGGAATGAGCTCAAGGACGTCTCCAGATGGCCCGAGCTGTACAATACGATCCCGGTCAAGATGGCATTCGAGAGGATGATGGTCGGCACCCTGCTGAACGATCCGGGCAACTGGAAGGCCGCCATAGAGGCCGTTCCCGCCAATCTCCAGATGATGTTCACCCACGCCTACCAGTCATGGCTGTTCAACGAGATGCTCAGCAGAAGGATGGATGCAGGTCTGCCCCTCAACACCCCTGTGGAAGGGGACATAGTCATCCCGTTGGATGCCAACAAGATCCCTCAGCATGAGAATCCAATAAGGACCACAGCCAAGAACATAGATCTGGTCACCAGGCAGTGCAGGGCGGGAAGGGCGTTCGTCACGATCACACTGTTCGGCTCCGACGGCGAGCTTGCCGAAGGCGAGATGGGAGAGATCGAGAGGAAGGTCATCGAGGAGAACAAACTGTCCCATGAGGATTTCGTCATTCCCGGTCTGCCCAGATGCACATCCAAGGGAAGCAGGAGGGAGATCATCTGTCCCGTCAAAGATATACGCTATGAGGTTGGCAGCGATGATTACAAGCTCAGCTTCTCCCTGCCTAAAGGCAATTACGCGACATGCCTTCTCAGAGAATACATGAAATCCGAGATGAGGGATTACTGAGTAACATTTTTTGTTAATTCGTGTTACTCAAATCTTCACACCGAGCAGAAGCTGGATCTGTCTGGCCTGATAGACTCCGACCTTGCAGGCCTTCATTATATCGTAGACGGACATCCCCTGTACCCTATCCAGTACCATTTTCAGGGTATCGTCGCGCCGGACGTCGCATGTCAATGCCTTACTGATATATGCCTTCAGGCGCCTTGCCTCCTCAGCATCCTTGGTCCCGGAGTACCAGAACACCTGTTCCAGTGGCAGGTCATGACCATCGTTGAAGTTCTTGTCCCCTATGCTCAGGATCACCTTGTTGGAGAGGCGCTCGAAGTTCTGGAACACGGGAGATCCGGGGATTATCTCCCCGAAGTCAACCTCTTTCGAAATGAATCTGATGACCTCCGTTATCTGTTCGTCATCGAGTCCTAGAGATTCCAGGAGGTCCATGTCCGTGGGCGGGATCTTCGATGTGAATGACCTCCGCAGAACCATCTCGACCAGTCTGGTCGATCTCGTATCCTCTTTGGGCCCTCCGGCATCCTTCCTGAGGATCTTGGCCTCGTCGTCATGTCCCGCACTCTCCAGGACGGCGATCATCTTCTCGACGGCTTGGTCCCCGGGGTCGTGGCACGACCTGAACATGTTGAACGTTTCGGTCACGCCGGCATCCTTCCTGAGGTCTTTGCGAACCCTTGCCAGCATGACGATCGCCTGGGTGTCATGAGGGTCCTTCTCCAGGATGGCATCCAGCTGTGTTTCTGCACGGGAGAGGTATCCTTTCTCATAGAGTTTCTCCACCAGACTGTACCTGAGATCGCGGTTTTCCGGATCCCTGTTGACGGCCATGGTGTATGTGTCGATGGATCTGTCGGAGAATCCCAGTTTTTGCTGTGCATCGCCCTTCTTGACCAGCAGCTCCGGTATGTTGAGTCCGAGGGCCAATGCCTTCTCGTATTCCTGAAGAGCGCCCCTGTATTCGGACTTGTACATCTTGACATCCCCCATGGATTCATGGAGTACGGCCGTCTTAGGATTATTCTTCAGGGCTTCGGTGACGATATCATTGGCAGCTTTGATCTCCCCCATCTTCAGAAGATAATCTATCTTCATCACCAGATACTTCAGTTCATCGCCGGAACCGGCCAGGGCAACGTCGATTGTTCTTACCGCCCCTTTGTAGTCTCCTACGGCGGCCATCGACTGTGCCAGATTTGCCGCTTCCTCTGGTTCCATATCGATGATGCTTTCTTTCTCGACAGGTATCTGAAGGACCACTTCGTCCCGCCCCTGCTCTATGGATTCCAACGCATCCGACAAGCGCTGAGTGTCCTCTTTGACCATCTGTGCTTCTATGATCTTGATGGCCTCCGTGCGTCTCCCAGATGCAGTCAGGCAGTTTGCCAGCTCGATAGCGGAATCCTCGGAGCCCTCCAGGTTGTGCGCCTGCCTCGCCATGGCAATGGCGTCCTCCGTCTTTCCGACCTCCCTCAGGATTCTCGCATCGAGAATCATCACTTTGGTATCGGATGGGGCGGTAGTCAGGCACATCTCGGAGAAGTAGAGTGCCTCCCTGTACTTCCCGTCATTCTCCAGGATGATGGCCTTGCGCACCATCGGATAAACAGAGCCAGGTTCCAATTCTATCGCACGGTTGAGGGATTCTATCGCACCGTGCTTGTCACCGAATTTCTCCTGTATGGACGCCTTGGACATCCAGTATTCGGATTCTGACAGATCGAGCAGGACTGCACGGTTGTAAGCGACCTCCGCCGATTCCAAATCTCCTCTGGCCTCATCGGCCATCCCTTTGGAATGCCAAAGGACGGGGTCATTGGGATCTATTTCTGCAGCCGATGCGAAGGATACCGAGGCCTTCACGTATTCGCCCAGGTTGTATTCCGCGTTGCCTCTCAGCCTTCTGAGCATCGGGTCAGCGGGGATGATCTTCTCCATATCGTAGCAGAGATACATCGCTTCCCTGTACATGCCGGCGCCTATCATGAAGCTCGCGACTTCCAGTACGTTCTCGCGGCAGGGATCCAGGTCTATGATCCTCCTCAGGGTCATCCCGCAGCCGTTCAGGTCCCCTGCGGCCTTCTGGGCATCGGACATGGTGATGAGCGTAGGGATATCGTACGGTCTGCTCGCTAGGATCTTCCTGCAGATCTCCAAGGCCTCATCAGTCTGATGCTTTTGGATCAGTATATCCTTCTTGAGTATCAGGGCTTCCACGTTGTCCGGTTCGATCGAAAGAGCCTTCTTGCATTCTTTCTCTGCATCCTTCAGATTCCCGGAGACCAGTTTCACCCTGGCCAGGATGATCAGGGCTGATATGTCGCCCTTGCTCTGCTTGACCGCTCTCATGGCGGTGATCCTTGCACCGCGTATGTTGCCGGTCTTGATCAGATACTTCGTATAGCAGATCAGATAAGACGGGTCCTTGCTGTTGGATCTGGCCATGAAGTCAAGGAGGCGTTTGGCATTGTCCAGCTTATCGGAATCGAGCAGCGTGTCGATGCACTCGCTGTATTCCTTGGTGCCGACGTATTCGTTGTCGAGGTAATCGTATATGGCGTTCCGGACATCCTTGTCCGAGCCCATCATCTTGTAAGCGGCCTCTCTTCCCTTGAGGCACCTAAGCGACGTCTGATCCAGTCTGTCGTACAGTTCCAGTGCATACACCGGGTCATGGCCCATAGTGTATGCTTCGGCAGCCTCATATGTTACGAACGGAGGTGAGACGTCTATGATCCTGTCGTACATCATCTTCGCGGAGCGCCAGTCTTTCTCATCCGCGGACATCCTGGCGGATGCAAGCAGGAAATCGGGATCTCCTTTGGAATAATATTCGGAGCTTATCAGCTTGTCTGTTGCCGAATCCTTGTTCCCGGAGAACCAGTCGCGGTAAATCTCGTAGAGCTGTCTGAATCTGGGCGAACTCGGGGGTTCCGCTTCCCGTTTCTCATAGGCCGCCTGGACCAGCGACCTGTCCTTCCAGCCGCCGTCTGGATCGTCCCTGTCCAGGATCTCGTACGCTTTGGCGCAGCTCGGGTCGTTCTCATATGCTTTCCTAGCAGACCTGACAGCCATTTCGCGGTCGCCCATGCTCTGATAGAGCTCCGCTTCTGCCAGCGACCTGTGGAACACATCTTTGGATTCGCAGTTGGACAGAATGTTTGCAGCTGCGGACATCTCGTTCTTCTCTATGAGCATCTCCGATATCTTGACGATCGGGGAGATGTCCTGCGGACGGGCCTTCTCGGCAAGGCTGATGAGCATAGATGTCTGAATGCCTTCCGGGCGGGCGGCGAGGGCGTCAATGAGTGAGATGAGGATAGCAGGATGCACATGGCCGCCGGCCATGATCCTTTCCACGATGGAGGATAGGAGCTTCCCAGAGACCTTCCCTTGAAGGACCTTCCATGTGTGGTATTCCTCCGAGCTCCCAAAAACAGGCTGACTATCCATGCTGTCTGGATAGCATTCCAGCGTATAATTCCTTTGAGAGTGCTTTAGGCACCAACGGGCATTCCGGACAGATCCAGCTGTCCCACGGTGTCCGTCTCTGGAGCAAATCAAGCAAATCTTAAATACATCGTTCAGATAAGGGAGTTTCAGTGCAGCTGTGATCTAGCTGGTTAGGATCTGAGCCTTCCAAGCTCATTGCCCGGGTTCGAATCCCGGCGGCTGCACTCATTTTTTGCCATCCAGATGGTTTTTGGAGTGCAACCGCGTCGGACTCGCCACTTTTCCGGAACTAGTATTCCAAAAATGACTAATTATGCAAGTTGTTTCGAATGATCACGCGCTCGACCGATGACTGATTCACCACTTCCCTTCGACGTTTTCTATGGCTTTACTTATGCGTCTTCCGCAATAGTAAGTCTCGGTGGTCTGAGTCGTTTTGTGACCCATCAGTTTCGATACATCCTCGAGCTCTGCATCGTTGTCGAGGTAGTGCTGTCCGAACGCCCTGCGGCAGTCGCGGAGCTCGAACTTCTGCCCGACATCCCTCTCGACGTAGGACTTGAGCTTCCTGATCGTGTTCCCGGAGAGAGGTCCGTGCTCGCCGTACTTGCTGCAGAACAGTGTAGGTACGTCGCACAGAGGCACTCCGAGATCCTTGAGGAAGTTCTCCCTCGCATTCAGGAAGTTCAGCACCACGGGCCTGATGATCTCGGGGATCGGTACGGGACGCCCTGCCTGAGGCCGTTCAGCAGGAACATCTCGCATGAGGATGCGAAGAAGATCGACCTTATGGGCAACATACCGGGATCGATGGTGCACAACGAGGATTTCAGATGATGAATTCCTTGAGGTGGGATACAGAAATAAGACTATGAGGGATCTGCATCTAATTTGGGCTGCAGAACTAGTTGATTCTGAAGAAGCAGATGCAGTCTTCAGCAGACTGTATCAGGATATGGATGGAAGAGAATTTGCAAGATTTCAGTTATCCAGACTGCATTCTCTCATCAAGAACGAAACCGGCATCGTCATCAGATATGATTATGACGATTGGCATCTGTACATGCAGTACGTGATCGCCGCATGGATATACAAATCGAAACACAGGAAAGATGATGGCTTGAAGACCATCAATTCTGATCGTTCTGAGCCTTGAATGCCTCGATGCGGGCCACCGTCTCGGGTGGCAGCGGATGGGAATCCATATACTCTCTGGAGGACTTCCTGAACTCATCGACGGACATGTCGTCGAAGACCTCCCTCCTAGCCAGGGTGTAATCCCCTGCATTCCTGTTCATGGAGACTATGAAGCGCTCTGCATCCACGGGACCTAGACGGTCGGAAAGGCATTTCATTCCGATCATGCGCAACTCTGATTCCGTATACATCATCTCACCTCATTCTCCGTCAGGAACTGGATAGGCGTCACTATCTTGATCCTGTCCGTCCTGTATTTGAGTATACGGTCATCTGTGG
>SUSW01000045.1 GCA_015063235.1 Thermoplasmata archaeon
ATGACATCCTTCACGAGTATTCGAAGGCATACGCAGTCAGGATGGATGACGGTGTGGTGGACTACGAGGTCCCGAAGAAGCTTCAGGAACTCGATGCAAAGTTAGGATTCGATATATTCCCTATTTTGCGGAGTTGAGGTTAAAAAATTCATCTGAGTCAACACATTGACTCTTATAGTTAGGATCGGAGGTGATGTCCCTTATGGTTTCCAAATCTCTTTCATCCTCTGCATATCCTATGGGATCGATGTATTTTTTCATAGATTCTTTATCAATGAGGATATGTTTCTCGCCATATTCATAGACTTGATCCCATGGTCCATTCTTGACATGGGATTTTCTCACCAGATCAGTACCCTTAAGACGAGCATATTTGTCGATCAGCGGAGCTAACACAGTACAATCTTTTTCATCAAGGTTTGTCTTAGAGCCTGGTAGTATCTGCTGGTCTTTGAAAGACTTGTACTTGGCATACACTGAATAGACAACGGGTCCGCACTCCCAAGCCTCAAATTGCTCTTTGAATAGTTCGCGTCCGGTTTTCTTGTAGTAGTCCATCCAAACGAAAAACAATATTTTTTGCAATTTCAGATTGTCTATTCTGTTTTCCTTTATTATGCATCTCTCGATGACGTACTCAGCAACTTCCTGTGCCGTATATGATCTCATGGTTTCATCTTACCCGTGAAATTTATTGTACTGTTCATATTATTGGTCTTTATGGGATGTAAAGTGATTATTGCTGAGATTAGCGATATAATTCAATTCATTACGCGGTCTGCATTATTCTAATTAATCTCAAGTCCCTTCACTGTTGGTTAGGACATTTCATATATAAAATAAAGCTCATAAGTAGGTCGATTTGTGATAGTGAATTCAGAGTTTTGCGATTACTTTGAATTCACTACTTCTGAGATAGCCCCCGATGCCATCAATCTCGAATTATGAGGACAATACCTCTATGTTCTGCAGAAGCCACCCGCGGTATCTCTGAGCGGATGTGTGGAGCTTCGATATATCCTTCTCAAGAGCGTATTCGTTCCAAGAGAAATCAATCTCTGCAGCAAGGTCCTTCAATGCATCCTCCACAGTGTGCCCAGAACCGAAAAGATTGGCGTTTTCATTCGCAAGGACCACACCGTCGGACTCTTCAAGAACCTCGAACAGCAGAGGATCCCTGAACCGGTATTGGGCGAGCTGTCTGACGCATATCGCGTAATCGATGTCTACGCAACGGATGACAGGACTGTTGCCTGCACATGTATCATTGTCATCGGTATTGCTTCCGGGCATCCTACCTCCACTGTGGAAGGATTACGGATATATGAACGCAGGCGTAGAATGCGGATAACTGAATCCCTTCTAATATTGCGACACGACCCAGCATCTATTATAACTGCCAGAACGCATACGGTACCCTCACAGGTGTACAGATGTCCAAGACATACGAGCAGATAAACGAGAGGATACGTTCCGGCAAGGCTGTGGTCTATACAGCGGAGGAAGTGATCGACATCGTCAGGAAGAAGGGAGCGGAGAAAGCGGCGGAGGAAGTTGATGTGGTGACCACGGGAACCTTCGGCGCCATGTGCTCCTCCGGGGCGTTCGTCAACTTCGGCCATTCGTCCCCTCCTATCCGCATGACGGACATCAGGCTCAACGGCGTCGAGGCATATGGCGGTTTGGCTGCCGTGGACACCTACATAGGCGCCACATCGCTCACCGAGGATCCCAAAGGTGGATACGGCGGTGCGCATGTGATTGAAGATCTGATCGCCGGGAAGAAGATACACCTGCACGCCTGGGGTCCGGGTACGGATTGTTACGTAAGGAAGAACATAGACACGTACATCACCCTGGACGACATCAACGACGCCTATCTTTACAATCCGCGCAACTGCTATCAGAACTACAGCGTCGCGACGAACACTTCCGATAGAACGATATACACATACATGGGAAAGCTGCTTCCGAAGATGAAGAACTGCTCGTACAGCTCTGCTGGACAGTTATCTCCATTGCTCAACGATCCCCATCTCGATACGATAGGAATGGGAACGAAGATCTTCTTCGGCGGCGGAGAGGGATATGTTACATGGCCCGGCACGCAGTACAAGACCAACGTCCCGGAGGCGGACGGAGTGCCCGTGGCCGGCGCGAGAACGCTTGCGCTGATAGGCGATATGAGAGGCATGGACGCCAAGTATGTGAGGGGATTGGACATCACAGGATATGGAATATCCTTAGCGATCGGAGTGGGAATCCCCATTCCCATCCTCAACAAGGATATAATGCAGCGCTGCGCCGTGTCCGATGACGAATTATTCGCGGAGATGGTGGACTACAGCCAGCCGATCGACAGACCGCCCATGGCGAGATACAGCTACGCACAGCTGAAATCCGGAAAGGTGGAATACGAAGGAAAGACCATAAGGACATCCGCCATGTCCTCCATGGCAGGCGCCAAGGATGTGGCCGCTACGCTTAAAGACTGGATCGAGCACAAGGAGTTCACGCTCAACCAGCCCGTGATGACGTTCCCGAAGGAACGCTCCCTGAAGAAGCTTGAGGAGAGGAGCTGATACCATGGACAGGAAATTCAAGATAGATTTCACCGAAGCCAACGTGCAGGATTCCGTCGCTTACATCCTCGTGAGGGAGTTCGACCTGAAGCCGAACATCCTCAAGGCTGAGATCGACGGGGACGGTACCGGAGTGATGGTCCTGGGACTGGCCGGGGACGATGACAAGCTGGACAGAGCGCAGAAGAGGCTGGAGGAAGAGGGCTTCAGGGTGAAGGAGCTGCTGAAGCGCATCGACAGGGATGAGGAGCTATGCTTCGACTGCGGCGCATGCGTCTCCATATGCCCCACGGGCGTGTTCAGCCACGATCCAGTGACCTGGAAGGTCGTATTGGATACCAACAAATGCATCGCATGCAGGTCCTGCGTGAACGCATGTGCGAGGCATGCGCTCAGCGTGCACCTATGAAGTACAGGTTCCAGTATAAGGAGACGGTCGTCAGCATAGTCTGCGACGAGCCTTTCCTAAGGGTGGCGGAGAACGCTATTCTAGATGCGAGGCGTGTCATTGAAGATAAGGTCGCAGAGGACCCTTTCTTCCAAATGACGTATGAACCTTATCCTGTAAAATCTGGTGATCATGAGCTCATCCAACACATGTGCCAGGCTTCTGAATTTTCAGGTGTGGGACCCTTCGCCGGAGTGGCAGGGGCAGTGGCCGTCTATGCTGTGGAAAAGATGAAAGAGGCGGGCGCTGAGACCGCGATAATTGAGAACGGCGGGGACATAGCGTTCCTTTCGAAGGAGGAGAGGAACGTAGGTCTGTTCGCCGATCATCCTGTCCTTAAGGACATAGCATTCAGGATGAGATCCGATTCCATCACCGGCATATGCTCCTCGTCAGCGAAGATCGGACCATCCGTTTCGCTGGGAGGATCAAACGTGTGCACGGTGTTCTCCGAGGATGTGATATTGGCGGATTGCTGCGCCACGGCATTAGGTAATCTGGTGAAGGACGAATCCTCATTATCCGAAGCACTGGAGACGATCGGATCCATAGATGGTGTAAAAGGATGCCTGGCATGCATAGGCGGGAAGGTGGCGATTTTCGGCGATATCCCGGAGATGGTGGATGCGAAGGTGACAGTATGATCCATCCTTCAGATATGATGCGCTCTTACATCATCGACATGGAAACGCTCAATCTGGCCCAGCAGGCGGGTATGTTCTGCGAGTCATTAAGGGAGATAGATGTCTCCGCCTTCGAGGACACCAAGTTCTATTACGATGCCGACGAGCCCTATGCGGTGCATTTCATTTGGGATAAGGGTGATATGAGGATACAGTTCTCGTTCAAAGCGGATGAGGATGATTCCGTGTGGATGGTGTCCAGGGGGAGAAGGAGATTCAGGTCGCCGATAGGGAATGATAGGGATAAGGCCTGCAGGGAATTCCTGGAAGCCGTCAAGGAAGTTATACAATCATGATGCAAAGTTTCCGTTCGGATAGCTGAACGATATATACGAAGGTTAGATACTCTAAGCATGGAATACCTGGAAGGAGTGAAGAAGAGATTCGACCGTCCGCAGATGATCAGGACTTTGGGTTCTTTCGTCGGGATCGGATTCCTTGGTGTCCTGTATTACTTCTACGACCTCCCTCTTCTGATTGCTTCACTGGGATCCACTGCCGTGACCCTATTCGGTCTTCCGAAGGCGCCTGCGGCGAGGCCAAAGGCCGCCATAGTCGGGCAGATATCCTCTGCTGTCGCAGGATGGGGTACGCAGTACCTTCTGGGATCGGAGTGGTATGCGTGCGCCATAGCTGTGACGTTGTCATTGGTCGTCATGGTGCTGCTGGATTGCGTCCATCCTCCGGGAGGGGCCACCGCTCTTACTGCTGTGCTTACGCCGCAGGAGTGGACGTTCATATTCGCGCCGGTGGCAGTGGGAGTAGTGTTCCTTGTGGCTGTTGCCTATGTGACGAACAAGGCGTGCGAGAAGGTCGAAAGAAAGAAAATAGCCAGTGTGTGATTTTTCAGACTATTTACTCTTCATTCCAGCAGCCAATCAAGCAGACTGACTATCCTCACCCCTTCGACGCTATCCATCGGATACCTGTCATAGACGATTATGGTCCTGGGATAGCTGTCCTCCAGGACCCTGAATGGCCGTAACTCCCTCTCCAGCGTATCCGGATCGGAGATGTTCGTGCAGACCTGGAAATACTGAGGCTTGCCTTTCGGGTCAGCGAGGAAATCGATCTCTAGATCCCCTACGTTGCATATGCACACCTCCCCGTATCTGAACACGAGCTCGTTGAACACCACGTTCTCTATCAGACCGTCGATGTCCTCCGGCCTGAACGGCGCCACATGGTTCCTGATGCCCAGGTCCTGGGCGTAGAACTTGTCGGATGTGACCATGTATTCCGACGTCTTGGAATCGATATGCCTGGATCTGATGGCCAGATATGCTTCGTCGAGATAATCGAGATACTCGTCGACTGTCACGTGGGAGATCTTCGTACCGGCGCTGGTCATATAGTTGGATGCCTTGCGGGAGGATGTCCTGTCGCCTATGTTGCGCATGACGAACCTCATCAGGTTCCTCAGAGAGGCTGGGTTCCTGATGTCGTGCCTTTCCATGACATCCTTGATCACCACGCTATTGTAGACGCCTGCGATCATCTCGGGGATCAGCATGGATGCCTTCGTATCCTCGGAGATGGCGATGGCTGGAAGACCGCCGTGCAGGATATAATCTTGGAACAGCTGATCTTTCGAACGGCCGCTTCCTTTCCTGAACATCGCGTATTCGCTGAATACCAGCGGGGCCATGTGTATCTCGATGTCCCTTCCGGACAGCTTGGTGGAGATCTCAGAGGAGAGCATTTGAGAGTTGGATCCCGTGATGTATATATCGCACCCTTTGTCATAGAATGTCCTTATCGGTGCTTCCCAGCCTTCTACATTCTGAATCTCATCGAAGAAGAGGTAGGTCCCCTTTCCTATAACTGCGTTCTCTGAAACGTACTGGTACAGGCTTGTGCGGTCCCTGGGGATCCAGGATTCCTCCGAATCGAAGTTTATCGATAGGATGCGACTGGCATCGACCCCCGATTCCAGGAGCCATCTGCGGAACATCTGCATCAGGGTGGTCTTGCCGCATCTGAGGATGCCTGTGATGACCTTGATGAACGGGGCATCCTTGGAGGCCATGATCTTCTCCATATAATGCTCCCTCGGGATGAGCGGCCAGCCATTATCTTCCATAGTGTAAAGTATAATTAACAACTATTTAAACTGTTTTGAAAATGTAAAGTATAATTAACAGTTATTCGGACTTAGCACGATATGTCTGTATTCACTCAATAGGCAACCTTTCCTAGCGAACATGATCGGGACCTTCCCCAAACATGGACCGCCTCCGTCCTGGCCCCGCTGAGAGCAATATCCGACAACCTTCAGAAGACTGTGATCCTCAGGGATTTCCACGGAACAGGCATCACCGTGGACGGGATGAGGGAGATGGGCATAATCGATTTCTTAACGAACGATGATTGACCCTTTGAACCGGTTTCGAAAGCTTGTATGCAATATATTGGATGTATCCGCCATCTGAAATCTCCCGCTGGCACACCCCAATCACACCTTGGGTAACACTAATCATCAAATCGTGTTACTCAAAATGAAAAAGTACGACAATCATCGTATTATAAATTGCATAAAATACTTAAAATCGCCGAAAAAATGTACAAAAATATACATCAATGTACATTTTTGTCAAATGAAATCGATCGGAATTTTGGATGCATCGAGCTTTTTTCAACCCTTTACTAATAATATAAGTAGAAAAATTACGTGTACACGAAAAGTGTTGGATGTATTTTTTTTATATAAGGCTAAGACGAACATTATACCGGTTCAATAATATGACCGAGGAGCCAGTTAGGAAAGGAGTTCAGATTAAGACCATCATCTTGATTGCTCTAGTGGTCATTATTGCCTCGTTCTGCGTATACACGTTCTACGACCTCAACGGTAAATCGTTCGACATTTCCAATAGGCAAGTGCTACTGATCGTCACCGATTCGATGGACGGGGATGTAACGGAGTATGAGATCGACTCATTCCCCAAGAACACCTTCGTCATGATCAGGCATCTGTCCGAAGAGGAAAAACTGGACATCTCTGTCGGCGATGTCTTATCGTTCCGGTACGGGGGCATATTGGATCATCACCGTGTGATTGAGACGCATTTCTCAGAAAGTTATGTGATCACCCACGGTGACAACACCCATGCCACAGAAACCGTGAAGCTTTCCGATATCAACGGGAAGGTGATCGGCACGAACCATTGGCTGGGGGCCCTGGTATCATTCGTGAAGGACAATTTCCTGATCGTGATTGCTTTGATCGCGATTCTCGCGATCGCCGGGGAGGTGTACAGAGCTTACAGGAACGGGGTCTTCCGTAAGGAGGAATGAGAAATGGATACAAGAAAGATAACATTGATCGCAACGATTGCTGTGATTGCGTTGGTTGCTGTAGGAGTGGGATATGCTTACACTGCTATTACAAACAATGAAGGCAACACAACAACAGTTGAATACGTAACACTGACACAGAATGGCACTGGAGCGTATCAATTTGTAAATGCAGAGGATAACGAAATATATTTTGACACAGTCGGAAAAAGTACTGGTATTGAATACTCTTTGACTGATGAAAGCGATTACAACCACATTGTACCTGGCGCTAGAGTCATCAAAATGGGTAATTCATTTGATATACTAACTGCCAAAGTTGGGGGCACCAACGAAGATTTAACTTGTCAATTTACCACAACTGGCTTTACTGTAAACGACGGCTGGAAGATTTATATGATCGTAGCTGGTAACGAAGATGACAACTATCACACATTTACCATGTCAACAAATAACGTATGGGATAATGATAGCAAATTCACGATTAATTGGAACAGCGGTGCTTCGAAATATGACAATATTACAGTGTCGGTGTATCTCGGATATACTGCCGCTTCTGAAACAGCAACAGTATCAACTGCTCCTGTCAATCCTCTTACTTCAGCCAAAATTGAATTTAAAGTAACTGAGGCAGAATTAACTAACCATGTGTTTGAAGTAGAGTTTAATCCTGCAACTCAAACATACTCAGGCGAAGATTTAACACCGCCTGCTGTGACAGTCAAAGTGAAGAGTACGACTTTGACAGTAACTACGAATTATACAATTGCATGGACTAATTCCGCTGGCGAGCCAATTCCTGCAGGCAAGTTCAACGCTGCTGGAACCTATACCTTGACAATTACTGGTGCTGGAACCTACGCAGGAATGAGCGATACATACTACTACACTGTGGCAGCGCAGCAATGAATGATAACTTAATCCCCCTCCAGGGGGTCTAAACCCCTTACCCAATTCAATTACGGAGGAAATTGAATGGATACAAGAAAAATAACATTGATCGCAACAGTGGCTGCTATTGTACTAATTGCTATTGGAGTTGGATATGCATATACTGCATATACTGCAAACAATGGTAATGAAACCCAGACAGCTTATGTTACTCTAACACAAGTCGGTGAAACAACACCATACAAATTCGCTGACGATGTGAAATTCGATTTAGATACATACAATGATACAGACAAGGATACAATCTATTACAAACTCCATGGAAGCACCGACTTAAAAAGTACAGACATTGGAAACTACACATGTGTCCTGCTAGGTTCTATCACACTGCATGCAGAATTAACCAATGATGATACATTTCCTGAATTGACAGTAACAGTAGCAGATTCCACTGGATTTGATGCTACTACCAATTGGGTTTACCTCCTTACGGGGGCACCGGATTCAGAAGGAAATGTAACAGTCTATGCTTACAAGAATACTGTGATGGGAACTCCTGGCTGGACTGCTGTTGATGGCAATGACATAACAATGACTGCCACGAATTCAGAATACGGTGATGTAAGCCTGTATGTATACTACGGATACGCATCATCAAATGTGATTATCAAAGACAATATGAAGTTCCTTAATGTGGCTGAGGAACCCAAGACACTTCACCTTGCCTCGATTACATTCAAAGCACAGTCAGCAGCTGCAACACACACTCTGACATACAACGCAAATTATCCGAATGCTGATCCTGAAACCAAGGTAATCTCGGGAATCGAGAGCCCCGTTTATATCCTTGCAACAAGCATTGAAAGTTTGGGTATTCAACCACCTTTAGGACAAGTGTTTAAAGGGTGGTCACTCGCCCCTGATGGTGCATTATTAGGTCCGACAATCTATCTCAACGAAGACAAGACCGTGTATGCAATCTGGGAAGATGCACCTTCCCCATGATTGACTCGGGATGATAAACATGAAGACTGCAGCAGTAGTGATAGGAATCTCCTTCCTGCTGCTGCTCTCTTCATTTACGCTTCTACCTGACGAATCCTCAGCGGATTCCATCACAGTTGATCTTCTGTACGATGATGGCAGCAAGATTCCTGAGGATGAACCCATCATCAAGAAAACACTCATCTTCACTACCTACACCGACGAGACCGGTACCAAATACTACCTCGAAGCGGGAACGGAACTGACCACCGTCGAATGCTACCTCCGTATCAGCTCCGAAGACGGTACTTTCAACCTCACCTCACTGATCCCCGATCAAGCGATATCCGGTTCCCTTAAAGATTCCGGGCTTGTGATCACATTCACTCATGAGGATCAGGTTTTCGAGGTCAAACTGGATGAAGCAAACGAATTCATAGGATACGCGATGAACGGCGAGGTCAAGGCAATCCTCCTTCCAGATATTCTGTACAAAATAGAAATCTTCACGGAAAATGAGATTTACGGTGCATCAAGCGTCGAGAAGACTCCTGAATTCACCATCGGATTCGGAGCCGATCTTGTGGACGCACATGCAGTTGTCTTCATGGACAACGAGACCGTCTTCAAGACCATAGTTGTCGCCGACGGCGGCACCATCCCCGAACTCCCCGTACCTCCCGCAAGGGAAGGCTACACCTTCGACGGATGGTTCGACGCACAGGGCGTGCAATTCACATCCACCACCCAGGTATTCGACGACATAACAGTCTTCTCCAGATGGTCCGAGGAACCCGGACCGGATCCGCCCGGCCCAGACCCCCCTGGACCCGATCCACCGGAACCGGAGGATCACGAGGAACACACCGTTGAAGTAATCGAGAACGAGGACGGTTCCACCACAACCATCAATCTTCCGTAAGGGACTACACCGACGGAAGCATCGAGCAGGTCATCCTCGAAGAGATATACGACGCCGAAGGCAACCTGAAGCGCTGCGACTGCACCCTCAGGACCATCGTCAACGAGGACGGTACCAAACAAGTGCAATAGGAGCGCTTCGAGCAGGACTACAACGGTACCAAGAAGATCACCGAGTACATCATGTTAGAAACAATCGGCGACGAGATCATCAGCATAGAGCAGAAGGTCACCTACATCGAAGTGGACGGTAAGGAACGCGTGTACAACGCCAAAGGAGACGCCGACACCATATGGATCACCATGCCGGACACCGAGAGGATCGATGTCAACTATGCTAAAGATTCCATAGAGGGCCTGAACTACAGTAAGGTCATCCTCGTAGTGGAATCCAACGACGGTAACCTGTTCGTCCCCGAAGAATCCATCCCCCTCGTCGCAGAGTACGGCTATTGCCTTTCGGTCACCAACGGCCGCATGACCGTGGTTCTTGACAAGGCAGTAGTGAACAGCCTCAGCGGACTGGAAGGCGATTGGGAGCTTTCCATACATCAGGCAAGGCCCGCCGAGCTCACCGAGGCTCAGAAGGAGACCATCGGCGAATTCTACGCCATATCTCTGTCCCTGACCATCGACAGGAAGTACATCTCCGAGCTGGGAGGCACTGCCTCGGTCGACGTGAAGTCCAACCGCGACGACGTCACCGTGTACTATGTGGATCTCGAAGGTAACAAGGAGCTCATCGACTCGCAGTACCTGGACGGCCAGGAGCACTTCGAGGTGGACCACTTCTCGGTCTACATGTTCGAGTACCCCGTCGAACCCGACGATCCCTCGGAACCCACCGTGATCTTCGCCATCACCATAGTCTTCATGTTCCTGCCCATAGGCGCACTGGTGGCATGGGAGAAGAGGAAGAAGGACGATTGAGTGCTTTCATCGATATCGGATGAGGAAGAGGAATCAATACCTCTCCCTTATCCGGCTGACACTCTATCAAAGATAGTGTGACGTCACTTCGGATAGTACAATACATCCTCAAGGCGATTCAGTTCGGCCGCCCCTGACCTCTCCAGATTCTCAGTGAAACCGCATTTCGCGTAGATTATGAACCTGGATTCATCGAACCCTCTGACCAGCGAAGCCCTGCGCTTTAGCGTATCCAGGACATCCACCCCTACTGGCTCGTTCCTGTACTTGCATTCAGCGAACCATCCGATCCTCTTCCCATCCTCAACTGTAGTCAATATCAGGTCGATCTCTTCCTGCGTACGGCTGACAGGGTCCGGCCCCCACCATCTTCCCAGCTTACCTCTGTGCCTGCGTCTGAGATGCTGTCCGCAGACCTGTTCGAACACCGTACCCATGTCGGTCTCGAGACCTTTCAGGATCCGGCCTATCGTCTCGGAGGAATCCTCTTCATCGTAATAATCGATCACGGGCAGTATCCTCCCGAACTGGAATCTGAGGAAGTTATCGGATATCCTGTACAATACGTTCTTGCCGTCCGGATTATCGACGGGGAACATCCTTTCAACGAAAGAGGTGGCCATCAGCGAACTCAGATGCTTATGGATCGTGGAATTATCCAACGAGCAGTATGTCGCTATATCATTCACCCTGGTGTGCCCCGCGGCCAACGCTTCAAGCACGGTATAGTATGTGTAAGGATTATCGAATTCCTCCATCATCACGAACTCGTGCTCATTCCTGAAGAACGAGCTCTCTTCGAAGAACAGCCTCCGGATGTTATCCTGCACGGATATCCCGGGATCGAACATCTTCAGATACAGCGGAATGCCGCCGACCATTCCGTAGACCTTCAGAGCATCCTCGTCGCTGAAGCCCTTCAGCATCCCGACGGCATCCCATATCTCCATCGGGGCTACTTCCAACTGGCCGGTCCTCCTTCCGTATATCGGGCTCTGCGAAGACAATACCTGATGCTTCATGATGCTGAGGGACGATCCGCACAGGATAAGGAATAATTTGGACTCGCCCTCCACCTCGTCTATGAACTCCTGGAGCGCATCGCTGAAGTGTTCATTCTTCCGGATAAGATTCGGGTATTCATCGATGATCAGCACGTACCTCTCCGTTTCTGACCTTATCCTTATCTCGTTGAACAGATCCTCCAGCGGCATCCTGACAGGAGATGCGGTGCCGAGAACTTTCGATGCCAGTTTGGAGATGTTGACATCCAAAGAACCTCTGGTAGCCGAGAAATAGACGCCGTTGCGGCCTTTGATGAACTCTTTCAGCAATGTGGTTTTACCGACACGCCTTCTTCCGAATACAGGCACCATCTCGAACTTTCCGCTGTCATAACGCTCATTCAATGCGTTGAGTTCCTTCTTTCTGCCGATCATGAAACAGAGGACGCTGTCTGAATATTTTACTGTTTGTAAATTTTATAGATGTAAAATTTATCATTATCAAATAATCTGCTTAAGAATGACGGGTAAGAACACCAGCGTCCTGATACGGAATGCGGGGGAGGTGTAATCCTTCACATTCAGCGAGACACAGGCACGGGTACCGGGGGTCGGCCCCTTGACCCGCCTCGCGGGATGAGATTGAACTTGGAAACAGAAGGATGGGTGACCGCGACCCTCACTTTAAAAAGCCTAGATAAAGCGTCCTCCCTTTTTATTCTACGAGAACACCTACCGTCCGATGACCGACAGGATCACAGGAATTGAAAAAGAGATCAGCACCAGCCTCGACGACGCGTTCAAATCTATCATGCGCGACAGCTACATCCTCGCACAGACACTCCAGCCATTGTTCAAGGAGTTCGAGGGCAAGGACGAGGAATACGTACGCAGCTGCCTTCCTATCAGGGAAGGCAACAGGGAGATCGTGGGTATCGGCAGCGAGTACGACCCGGGCCGTAAGGGCCCGGTCATCTTGGACAGCGTCTTCGAGCTCAGGATACCCGGCAAGGCGCCCCGAACAGTGATAGTAGGGCTGGAAGGCCAGGGGAAGAGGAATCCGGGTTACAGGCTGGTCGACCGCGCCAAATACTACACCTCATGCATGATAGTGGACCAGAAGGACAGGTACTTTAGCAACGATAACTACAGCGATATCTGCAAGGTGGTCAGCATATGGGTGGTCCTCAACCCCAGGAAGGACGAGAGGAACACCATCGTCAGATACTATACGGCGGAAGATTACGTAAGGGATTTCGATGGGAAAGGGCCCATAGAGAGATGCGACCTCGAGGAGATCTTCCTGATCAACATCGGCAGCGCCGATGACCTCCCGCGCACGATGATGGGGCTGATGAACACCCTCTTCTCCAAGGGACTTACCTACGGGGAGAGGGCACAGAGGCTCGACGACATCTATAATATCAAAGATGCCGATTCTCTCATTGATAAGCTGAGGGTGTTTTCAATGTCCCTGCAGGAAGAGATAATCGAAACGTATAGGGAGGAGGGGCTAGAGGATGCTATCAGCTCAGGGGCCGTCGTTACCAGAGAGGAATACGATAGGCGTGTCTATGAAGATTCCGTCCACCTGGTCAGAGTTCTTATGAAGAATGGATTCTCGCTGGAGAAGAGCCTTCAGGAAGCTCCCGAGCAGTTCAGGGAATCTATCCGGAAAGAACTTCAAGAGGATTGAATCCGCGATTGTCGATATTGTCCTCCAATTGACTAACATATGGCGATAAAATGACCCTTGAAGAAGAGATAATCGAGACGTACAGGATGGACGGCGTAGAGGATGCGATCAGCTCAGGTGCCGTCGTTACCAGAGAGGAACACGATAGGCAGATGAGGGCTTTTGAAAATCAGTTTTATGAGTATACTGTCAACCTCGTCAGAAACCTGATGAAAAAAGGCATCCCGCTGGAGGAGAGCCTTCAGGAAGCTCCCGAGCAGTTCAGGGAATCTATCCGGAAAGAACTTCAAGGAGATTGAAATCAATTTTCAAGAACGGATTCTCCTAATGATTATACGGTGATAAAATGACCCTGCTGGAAGAAATTATTGAGACATATAAGGAGGAGGGGCTAGAGGATGCGATCAGCTCAGGTGCCGTCGTTACCAGAGAGGAACACGATAGGGATTTAGAAAAAACAAGATTCAATAATGCCGTCCACCTTGTCAGAATCTTGATGAATAAAGGATTCTCGCTGGAAGAGAGCCTTCAGGAAGCTCCCGAACAATTCAGGGAATAGATAAAGAATGATCTTCAAAGGGAGTGAATCCTTCCAGCACCTGGAATAAACCCGATGTGCCGCCATTTGGCGGCCGCACCAGGACCTTAATGTGTTTTCATGGTTAATGGTATCAATCGGACGACCACGCCGCCGACCTGATCCCGTCCGACGATGTCATGGACATCTGCATCACTTCTGCATCGCATGATACGGAATACTTTCCGGGCATGATGCCGTCGAACACCGCTACGCACATCCCCCAGTCCGCCTCCGCCCTGACGGTGACGGACGACTCCGGACCATGCAGAGTGATGTCGGTATCCTCATCCGACATGAGGGCGATCATGAGACCCCCTGCGCATCCTTTGGTATCTGCGAACACGATCTCGTTCCCGTCGTATGTCAGGGTACAGTATGCGTTCGTCACGGAGTTCCCGCCACAGACCACCTCGGCGAGCTCCGCATCAAGCGGTGCCAGCATCAGTGTGAGCAGCAGTACCACAGGCAACACCTTCATGGTTCCGGTATCTCCGCGGTGAACGTGATGCTTATGCCCGGCGAAGCGAACTTATCCACGAACTTCGTCTTGCTGACGGTCACATACGGTCCCAACTGATCCATCACGGAAGGCGTTGTGTACATCTCCAGATATACATCGAAGGTGTAATCGCCGTTGGCCGGTTTGGGCTTCTGCGGATTCTTGCTTACGAAACCGGCGATGCCTTCGGCGGTGAACGCCGCTTCATACACCGTACCGTTCCCTGTCAGCTTGACGATGTACTTGCACTGTTTCGACGTGCCTGCATCGTCCTCGTAGAGTGCATTAACTCCCGAGAGCGCAGCGCTGAGATCGTATACTGCGTCATCCTTCGATCCGGAGATCGTCAGGGTGTACGGGTTCTCGTTGAGCCTGATCCTCTTCTCATCTGCTTTCAGTCTGTACGTGATGTTGTTGTTATTATCGGTGAACGTGTCGTAATCCTGCTCGTATGCGAACATTACGCTGTCCCCGACCTTCTCACCGGTATCGGTGGTCATCGTCAACGTGACGTAGTCGTTCTGTGTCGTGTTCCCTGTTATGGTGTAGGTGGAGCTGTTTGCATAGGCCACCCCTACCATGGCCGCTGCCGCGATCAGCATGACTGCGAGCAGCGCGATCTTCTTGTGATGCTTCTCATCTGACATCTTATGTCCTCCTTCTGAGGTTTTTCGCCGGTACCGAACGGAGAGCTCTCCGGAGTCTATAGCGTCCGCTGATGCTGCCTGTTTCTCTCGATGGGCGTTCTCCCTTTCGGCTGCACACATAAGTCAAGAGCTCCCATCATCTCAATATCCGCTGTGTGCCGACGTGACGGCTTCAATCATGAATCATATTTAATTCTATTGATTTTAGAACTTAGATTCGGATTATTAACGATTGCATGCAATTTAAAATCCTTTAAAAATAACCATATTTAAAAGAGATTGCCTTGAGATAATACGGTTTTAAATTTTGATAACGCATTTACAGTTTTTCAAAACGAGTCTGTTTCGTAATGTTAATAACTTCAGGCCCGAAATCGGCTGTTGGCGGATAAAAACGTACATTGGACGATTGCGGCCAAATTATACGATTTGACAACGATTTTGATAGGAAAATGTAAAACATATTCATCCGATCCGACCGCCGCCGGAACGCCGGGAACGTTAGATTCTATAGCATCCTCATAGTGCGCCCGTGCAGGGCGCGATACGGGACGGAGCGATAGCGGAGTCCCTGAAGAGATCATCAGACAGGACGATCGCCGAAGGCGGACCCGTCCTTTCCATTCATCCTCCCTATTATATTATCAATATACTGCTTTCAATCCCTCAGACAACCTGCGGGTATCACCATCACGCCGTCGTCGCGTATGTACCCCACCTCTTCGCCGGTGATGACCATCTTGATATCCGGAGGCCTTATCCTCGTACCGTCATGGGCGGTGTTATGCTCCAGGATGAGCTCCTCTGTCTTATTCAGATTGCTGATCCCGTCCTTTATCCCGCTTTCTCCCAGCTTCACCTCTATGATGGCATACCTCCCATCCCTCAGGTGCAGCACCCCGTCCGCCTCCAGACCGTAACGGTCGTGATAGTAGGACAGCCTGCCCCCCAGCTTCGATGAATATATCCTGAGGTCCCTCATGACCATGGATTCGAACAGGAATCCCAGGGTGTTGAAGTCCCTGTCGAAGTACTCCGGCGATAATCCCAGCGCCGCCACCGCTATCGACGGATCCACAAGGTTCTTCTTCTTCGTGGATCTGATGGCCGTCTTCGACCTGATCGCAGGGTTCCAAGCATCCACATCATCTATTATGTACAGACGCTCCAGCGCACCTATGTATTCGTTGAAGGTGGTGTAGGATATGCTCTTCTCCGATGATGCATCCGCATAGATCGTCTTCAGATCCGCCAGCTGGCAGATGTTGCGCGAATATGAGCGCAGTATCATCTCCGCGATTACCGGATCCCTCCTGACGCCATCGATGCTGGAGACATCGTATTCGCATGTCTGGACCAGCAGCTGCCTGGCGACATTAAGTTTGGCATCCCTGTCCTCCAGATTGACGGCCCTGGGCCATCCTCCGCGGCATATCGCGGATATCAGCGAATCCAGATCCGTATCGGACCTCATCAGGCCGTCATCCAGTCCGCCGTCGAATGCGGCCTTCAGGGATACGGTCCCGTTGGAATCCCCCGATTCGAAAAGGCTCATGGGGTACATCCTCATCGACGCTATCCTCAGGGTCCCCGAATGTGCGGTCTGTATCTGTTTGGATGAGGATCCTGTAAGAAGGTACTGTCCCGTCAGCCCCGTATCGTCCACATCCTTCCTGACAGCACCCCAGATCTTGGGAGCATCCTGCCATTCATCGAAGAGGATGGGCTTCTCACCCTTCAGCAGCCTGGACGGCCTATCCTCGGATATCTGCAGATATCTGTCGCGCAGGTCCTCGTCCTGGAACTCTATCACCGTTTTGGCAAACTGCTTGGCGGTGGTGGTCTTGCCGCAGCCTTTCGGCCCTTTGATCTGAACGGCACCGAATGTCCTCATGTTTAGATTCAATTCATCATCGACTATGCGCGGCCTGTAATTCATATGCTGGAACACCATATACTGTATTGATTTGCGGTATTTTACTGTATTGATTTGCGGTATTTTACTGTATTGATTTGCGGTATTTTGGTGTAGTAATTTGCGGTATTTTACTGTATTGATTTGCGGTATTTTGGTGTAGTAATTTGCGGTATCAGGATGATCGGCCATACCGATGGATCGCCGAACCTTCCCGATCCGCCCTCATATCGTTCGGATATCACGATAGTCATCTATCCGGCAGAACACCGAACCGGATCTGCATTCGGGTAGTGATACCTTCCCGTTCCTGACCATGACGATATCCGCCTCGTTCCCGTTGGAATCCCCATAGTGATAACAGGGGGACCCGACCCTGTTGTTCCTGTGTGTCTTCAGTATCTTGCTGACCATGAAGGTCTCGGTCATCGGACTCTTAAAGTATCATGTTTATGAAAATTCGGAATGTGATTCTGATTTTGCATAGAATTTCTTGAGATTCCAGAGATCGCAACGAAGGATGCCATGGATGCGGATCAATGCCATCAAACGGCCTGCCTCGATGCAATTAAATACATGCAAAGCATGGCAGTTTTGATACACTAAAATCAATACCAGCATTGATTTTAGAATAGAGGGATAACATGGAATCCGAGATATTGGGAATTGTCATATACATCGCCATAGCGTTGTCATTCTGGCCCTGCACACTGATCGCCAGCATGATCGCCGACCGCCTGGATGTCAGGAGATCGCTGAGGAAGAGGTACAGATACGTCTGCCGCAGCGGGCACGCTAAGCAGTGAAATTCCGGCCTATGTTCCCACAAACTCCCGAACAAAATTACTATAAACTCCCGAACGAATACATATCCAGAGCGATAGATTGGTAACAGACTACATCCCTAGGATCGTCGACGATATTTTGGAGATGAAGCTCAGGAGCAAAGGCGCAGTCTGGATAAGAGGTCCCAAATGGTGCGGGAAATCCACCACGGCCGAGAGGTTCGCCAAGACCGTCATCCGCATGCAGGACGAGGGTACCAGGAAGCAGAACATGGCGCTCGCTGAGATGAGCCCCTCGGATTTCCTCAAAGGGGATGTGCCTCTCCTCATCGATGAATGGCAGGTCATCCCGTTCATATGGAACCAGATCCGTCTCGAAGTGGACCTGCGCGATGAGTTCGGCCAATTCATACTCACCGGCTCCAACCAACCCGACGATGACGATGATGACAGACACAGCGGTACCGGGAGGATTGCCACACTCACCATGAGACCTATGTCGTTGTACGAATCGGGCGAAAGCTCCGGGAGGATCTCCCTGAACGGGATGTTCGCCGGCGAGGCGGAGCCCTGCCGCTGCGACAGGAGCCTGAGGGATTATGCATTCTACACCTGCAGAGGAGGCTGGCCAAAATCCGTCAGGCAGGATGAGGATGTCGCTCTGGAACAATCCTACGATTATCTCGAAGGTCTGATAAACTCCGACATGTCCGTCGACGGAGTCGAAAGGGATCCAGACAGGGTTAGGCTTCTGCTCCGTTCCTACTCCAGGAACTGCTCCACCCAGGCCAACTATTCCACCATAAAGAAGGACATGATCGAGAACGACACCGCATCCCTGGATGAGGACACGATAGCTTCATACATCAAGGCTCTGAAGAGATTATACGTGGTGGATGAATCGATGGCCTGGAGCCCGAATCTGAGGTCCAAGTATGTAATAAGGAAATCCAACACCCGCTACATGGTGGACCCTTCCCTGGCATGCGCATCCCTGAACGTAGGTCCGGACGGGCTGATCTCCGATCTGAGACTGTTCGGACTGCTGTTCGAGAACCTGTGCATAAGGGATCTGAGGATCTACGCCGACCGGATTAAAGGAAGTGTGAAGCATTTCAGGGACTCGTCCGGACTGGAAGTGGATGCGATCGTGACCCTGAGGAACGGCGACTGGGCGGCCATAGAGGTGAAGCTGGGTTCCGAAAAGCTGATGGAGGAGGGTGCCGCGAACCTCCTCAGGCTGAAGGATTCGCTACCTCCGGAGTCCAAGGGGCCGAGCTTCATGATGATCCTGACAGCCACCGGCACCGCATACAGAAGGGAAGACGGGATATGGGTGGTGCCCCTGGGATGCTTCGGACCGTGAGCCAGCATAATATGCTGAACAAAAATGTTCACGATTTAAAATTGCGAACAAAAATGTTCAGCATTTCACAAATACGAAGCATGCAGTAACGAACAGAGTCATTCTGTCTGAAGTTTATTCGATTAATCGAATTTATTTTCGTTATTCAGAAGTTTATTCGATTAATCGAATAAACTATATAGACTCTCGAACATCCGATTTCATGAACGATGTCCAGAGAACCGGATACCTCCGGAAGATCTCCCTCTTCAGGGATCACGACACCATAAAGATCCTGACTGGAGTCCGCAGATGCGGGAAATCCACCATTCTAAGACAGTTCAGGGACCTTCTCATCCGCGACGGCATCGATCCAGAGGACATAGTGTACATAGATATGGAATCCCTTTCCAACCTCCGTTTCGAGGACGGCATGCTACTGTACAGGCACATCATGGATTCATACGCTGGAAGAAAGCTGTACATCCTCCTTGACGAGGTACAGTACATCAAGGGATGGGAACGCGTCGTCAACTCCCTGAGCATAGACATCGACTGCGACCTGTACCTCACGGGATCCAACGCATACATGCTGTCCACCGAGATATCCACCCTCCTGACCGGAAGGAACATGCCGTTCAGGATACTGCCCCTCTCCTTCAGGGAGTTCCTTGAGATGGAGCATCCCGACGGCAGGATGGACAGGAATGCATCCTTCGACAGATACGTGCACCTGGGTGGCATGCCGTTCATCAGACCGGATTATACGGATGAGGCAGTCTTCCAGCGCCTGAACGAGATCAAATCCGACATCATCCTGAAGGATATTTGCAGCCGCAAGGAGAGGATAGATTCTGTGAAGATCAGGAAGATGGTGGACTACATGTTCTCAGAGATCGGTAATCAGATCTCAGCGGACAGGATATCGGAAAAGCTGGGGATCAGCACATCCACCGCCAACGAGTACTTGTCCCTGATCCTGGACTCCCTCCTGTTCTACAAGGCGGAGAGGTTCGACCTCAAGGGCGGCAGCATCCTGTCCAGCATGCCGAAGGTGTACTGCGTGGATACGGGAATGAGGAACACCCAGCCGATAAGGGGCGACAGGGACTACGGACGCGTGCTGGAGAACATCGTCTTCCTGGAGCTCATCAGACGCGGCTACGATGTGTACGTGGGGAAGATTGGGCAGTACGAGTTGGATTTCGTCACCGTCAGCAACGGGAGGTACGGATACTACCAGGTATCGCAGACCGTTGCAGACCCGGATGTGTGGGAGAGGGAGATGAGGCCGTTCAGGCATATCAGCGGGAACGGCGAGAGGTTCCTCATAACCGGCGACCCGGCGGAGAGGAAGGATATCGACGGGGTCACTGTGATCAACATCTGCGACTTTCTGACGGGATGAGCACATAGCCGCTTAGATGTCGATCTGTTTCACACCGTATGCCAGCATAATATGCTGAACAAAAATGTTCAGGATTTAAAATGATGAACAAAAATGTTCAGTATATCTCAAATCTAAAATACGCAGGACAATCGATATCGATCTCGTGGCAGAGGTGGTGGACGGAAAGGAGTGGTATGCGATACTGGCCGAATGCAAGTTCAGGAACAGGAAGACCGGGACATCCGCATGGGAGGAGCTGAGATACCGCTCCGGATTCGTGAAAGGATACAACAGCGTCAGATACATGATATTCTCCGGCAGCGGGTTCACCGAGGAGCTCTGCGACATCGCAGAATCGAGGAACGACCTGGAACTGGTATCGCTGGACGACATGTTCCCCGGATGGGAATGACATCAAGAAATCAGGTCTAGTCACTTTTGAGTGGGCAAATCTGCACGTGTGCAATCGCCTGCTCCGCAGCGATTGCACTACGTACAAGTTCAGAAAGGACGGTCCGGGCCTCGCTACGCTCGTACGGACCTTATTGACCATGAGGATATGCCATACCTGTGCCTGATATCAGCAGAGACCGGAACTGCGGAGATAGCACATCGTCCTCAGGTTCCTCCAGTCACGGTATCCCCTTGCACGTGACTTCACACCCTGTATCAC
>SUSW01000046.1 GCA_015063235.1 Thermoplasmata archaeon
ACCGCGATTAGAACGCGGCATGCAACATCCTCACCTTGGGCCTGCAAGGTGTTCAGTCGTTGAGCTGATGGATGGAGAACGGAACGGCAGTTCCGTGATCACAGAGCGAGGTGTGTTTCCACACACTTTCGCAGAGAGCCGATAAAACACTCCCGGAGAAATCTTTCATCTGATTTCAGAAGCTCCGCATAATGCTTGGCAAGATTGCGCGCCATTTTCATTCGTGAAAGAAGAGAACGTAAATGGATACTTAACGGCGTATTGATAATAGCAATAGGGTATATGAACCGAGATCCGGCTGCTTGACTTCTACTTCCACTCAAAGATGGGGCAACCGATCTGAGATTATGGTAACATTCGCCGATTGACATCTTCCATAGACAATTCATGTTTATATTCCATATCTATTGGATGAATTAAAGTTAATTATAAATAATATAAGTTTAGAATTCAATTCTGTTTTGGCTAATTTTGCTACATTAAATCAGTTAGTTCATAGTATTTTTTAGCCGTTAATCTTGTTCTTTTATATACTATACTACCAATATTTTGGTATTTACTATATTTCAAAACAATAAAATTTGTAATATCTAGAAATCATTAAATAGTCTTGGATGACATGATAATTCATCCCGAAAAGGGTAAGAGGAAACACAATGAGTAAGGAGGAGATTTACCAGGCTTTGGCTGACTCGGTCGTCAATCTGAAGATAAAGGATGCGGCACCGTTAGCTCAGCAGGCATTGGACGAAGGATTAGACCCGGTAGAGGCAATCAATGAGGGCCTCGTCAAGGGCATGTCTATCGTCGGAGACAAATTTGCGGAACACAAGATGTTCCTGCCGCAGGTCCTTGTGGCATCAAAAGTTCTGTACGCTGGATTGGACATCCTGATCCCTGCAATCCCTGCAGGCGCTCTGGATAACGCCAAGAGAGCAGGAACGGCAGTTGTAGAAGGAGATGTTCATGATATCGGAAAGAACATCGTCAAGACCATGCTCACTGCCGGAGGATTCCTGGTCACCGACTTCGGAAAGGATATCGCACCGACTGCAATCGTCGACGGTGTCAAAGAGAACAAACTGGATATCCTATGCCTTTCGACACTTATGACCCCGACCATGGATTCGATGAAAGCCACCGTCGAGATCATGAAGGAAACGGGACTCAAGAACAACTGTAAAGTCACCATCGGCGGACCACCAACATCGCCTGAGTTCGCCAGCACCATCGGAGCAGACCACCGTGACATCAACGCTCAGGACTGCGTTGCATACCTGAAGGGATGATTTGAATGGTTGCACCTATGACTCCATACGAGAGGGCTGTCGCTACCCTCATGAACGAGCCTGTCGACGAGCTTCCTGCGTACCCTCTGGTCTGCGGACTTCAGAGAAGGCTTCTCCCCAATCAGCCTGTGACATACAAGACATGGGCAACCGATGCGAAAGTCTGTGCAGACTCCTTTGTAGAGGGATTCAAGCAGTACAAGTTCCCGTACTCCGTCCTTCTGGAGGACCTTTCTGTCACCGCTCACGACTTCGGAGCTAAAGTAAGGATGGATGCCGAGAACACGCCGTTCGTAGACGGCCACATCATCCACACCGCCGAGGATTACGAGAAGATCGCCGAGACGCACCCGGACATCCACAAGGGACGTACAGGGCACCTCATCGAAATGAACAGGCTCGCCGCACAGCAGCTGAAGGGAAAATCATTCCTGATGTCATTCCTTGAGGGACCTCTCCTAACACTTACACAGGCCGGAGGAGCCGAGCAGGTCATGATGGACATGTACACCGACCCCGATGCTGTCCACAAGGCATTGGAATCCACTACAAAGTTCTGCTGCGAGGCTGTGACGGAGATCGCCACAACAGGCGTAGAGGCTATGTGCTGGGATTACCTGTGGGGCAACTACTCCTGCCTTGGAGATCCTGAGTACATGGAATTCGAAGGTGAGAAATATGCGAAGGCCACCAACGAGGCCACAAGGAAAGCCGGAATCGGTCTGGCAATCCACAACTGTGCTGATATGCCCCACCTCGATACACAGATCAAGCTCTTCGGCGTAGACGGTTATTCCATGGCATACTACCCCCAGATTCCCGAATCCCCGACAATGGCAAGCGTCATCGAGAGAGGATACGGAGAGAAATGTACGATCATGGGAACCATCGACCCCCAGCTCTTCATGAGAGGCAGCTACGATGAAGCCGTCCAGGTCACCAAAGAGCTCTGCCAGGACTGTAAGACTGCCATGTGCAAGGCAGGTCTGAACTCCCACGTATGTATCGCTTCAGGATGCGAAGTGCCTCCGGATCTGGAGACCAAATGGGAAGTCGTCAAGGGAGTAATGGACGGAACCCATCTCTACGGAGCATTCTGATCGCCCCCACCATCCGCTTATGCGGAGATCACACCGGGCCTTCCCTACCCGATCTCTTTCCTTCGGATCGCAGGTCCGGTGTGATCATACAATCAGGTCGATACGATGAGCACAACTTTCTTCCAGGCGATGAACCAGCACGGGTTCTCCAACAACGAGACTGCGGCGGTACGCAAGACGCTGACCTGCCCCAGATGCGGTTTCAACTTCTCGTTGGTCTATGCGAGAACTTTTGCATGCCAGGGCTGTTCTGAAGCCGTACGCGGCTGCAACAAGGTCAGATGCAACAAATGCGATTTCGAGTTCCCGCTGATCAATTCTACTGATGTCTACAACACCAGTCAGCAGAGGTCTTTGGCAGATCACATGAGCAACTTCATGTATAAGCGCGGAACAGACCGCGGAATATCGTCATTCAACAGATGAATATGCATCCGGCGGCAGAGTGTGTCTAACAACATAACTCAGAAACACCTTACCTAACCGCTTTTTTAAGGATTAAGGAGATTGATTTCATGACACTAGGGCTGGGCCTTGATACTGGCGGAACATATACCGATGCGGCCATTATCGATCTCAGTAATAACGAGGTCCTCTATTGCACCAAATCTCACACCACCAGAGAGGACTTGAGCATCGGGCTGCGCAATGTGATGATGCAGATTCCAGAAAAATACATACCGCAGATAGGAGTGGTCTCGCTGTCGTCGACTCTGGCCACGAATTCTGTGGTCGAAGGCAAGGGCTGCAGAGTAGCTCTAATATGCATAGGGAGCGACTACGACAATTCAGTAAGCTCGGACTACTCCATCGTCATCTCCGGAGGACATGATCTCCACGGAGCTGAGAGCAAGCCCCTAGATGTAGAAGCTGCCAGGAAATTCCTCAACGAGATCAAGGATAAAGTAGACGGCATCTCAATCAACGGATTCCTGTCGGTGCGCAATCCAGAGCACGAAAATAGGATAAAGGATCTGGCCAAATCGATCATGGATGTACCTGTGGTATGCGGCCACGAATTATCATCCGGACTGGGGTTCAACGAAAGGACATCGACTTCGATAATGAATGCCCGTCTCATCCCCATCATCGATGATCTGATCAAATCTGTCAAATCCGTCATGATCCAACTCAAGATACACGCACCGCTGATGATCGTCCGCGGCGACGGTTCAATGATGGGGGAGGAAATCGCAAGGGAAAGGCCTGTTGAGACGATCATATCCGGACCGGCAGCCAGCCTTATCGGCGCTATGGTGCTCACAGGACATAAAGATGCGATTGTAATGGACATGGGTGGTACGACCACCGATATAGGAATACTGCGCAACGGCAGACCTCGTCTCGATCCAGAAGGCGCAGTCATCGGAGGCAAGCGCACAAGGGTCCTGGCTGCAGACATAGAAACATCAGGAATAGGGGGAGACAGCCGCATACTGGTCAACGGACCTAACATGATACTGTCCTCGCTCAGAGTCATGCCGGTCTGTCTGGCCTGCAATGAATGGGAGTGTGTGAGGGATTACTACAGCAAACTCTCCCAGATCAAATCCAAACCTACGCCTCCGGCACTGGGTGTGGACAACATCGTCTTGGACAGTGAAATGTTCAGAACCCTCCGCATACCTAAGGATGAAAGGACAATAACTCCCACAGATCTCTGCCTCCTGAATCTTCTCAAGGACCGTCCGTACAGTCTGAACGAAGCAGGAGAGATACTGGACATCCATCCGATGAACTTCAATGTCCATAAGTTAGAATCTCTGGGCTATCTTCAGAGGATAGGCGTGACCCCTACTGATATACTCCATGCTGAAGGCTCATACAGCGAATTCTGTGCAGAAGGCTCGAAGGCAGCAGTCAGCTATCTGGCCGACCGTCAGGGCATAACGTTCGATAGATTCATCGAACTTGCGAAAGAGAAGATAAAGTACAAACTCTGCATCGAATTGCTCAAGGTCATCTATCATGAGGAGGGCTGCTACGAACTAAGCGATATAGCAGAGAACATGATCAGAAAAGCGATATTCCACAGGGACGGGGTAGACTATTCCTGTTCCATAAAGGTGAATCAGCCCATCATCGGAATAGGGGCGCCGTCAGGCGTTTACATAAGATGGGTGGGAGAGGCATTCGGCACGGATGTTATCATTCACAAGTATTCCGGTGTCGGAAATGCGATAGGTGCCATTACATCGAGCATATCCGAGGTTCTGGACATCCTGATTAAGCCTGCGGTATTGGGCTCTACGGAGAGCAAGGTCGAGGTATTCTCGAAGATGGGCAATGCAGTCTTCGACACGATGGATGAGGCACTCAGGTCCGCCGAGGAGGCAGGACGCAAATACGTTCGTGAGGCCATCGACCGCAGCGGTGCGGAAGATGTCTCCATCGATACAGAGATCGAACGCAAGACGTTCAAGTACGGAAATTCGAAAGACTACGGCGATGACAATCCTCTGGTGGAGATACACATGAAAATCAGGGCCGCCGGAAAGCCAAAGCAATTCAGGTGAAAAGATGAGAATAGGCATATTGGCCTGCGATATCCTCAAACCGGAGATCGAATTCATCACCGCGGGAGATCCGGACATAGTCATAAGAAAATATCTCGAATTCGCCCTTCATGAGGATCCTCCGAACATGAGGAAGGTCATACTGGAGGAATCCAAGGAGTTCGTCGGAAAGGTGGATGTTCTTTTTCTCGGGTATGCGGTATGCAGCTCGCTGGAGAAGATCACCGATGAGATCCCAATACCTTCGGTCATGCTGAAGGGATGCGACTGCATAGAGGCCATATTGGGTCCAGAGGAATATGCGGCGGAGAAGAAGGTGTGCACAGGAACCTGGTTCAACACACCGGGATGGGCGTTGGAGGGGACGAAAGGCCTGATCAAGGAACTCCATCTGGATTCCATAGAAGGATTCGAACCGGAATTCTTCTTCGACATCATATTCGATTCCTACCAGAGAACACTGTTCCTCGATACCGGCATAGGCGATGAGGAGCATTACTTGGAACTATCAAAGAAATTCGCTGAGGAGCTCAACCTCAAGCACGAATGCAGGAAATGCGATATTAACCGCATATCGGAAACGATTCAGCAGGCAAAGGATCTTGCAAAAACATAAAAGGTGAGAAAATGGCAAAAGTGGAAGTGAACATGAAGACCTGTTCAAAGCATCACGTTATCGAGGTCACCATGAACGATGAGGGGAATCTCGATGTGAAGATAACTACCGACTGCAAGCATGTACAGGAATATGCTGACAAGCTCAAAGTGATAACCATGGACGACGTCACATCATTCGCCGGAAGCAAGGTGGAGGATCCTGACATCAGAGCAACGCTATCTGTCCCGTGCCTCGTGCCCAACGCGGTATTCGATGCCGCATGGATCGAGATTGGTATGCTCTCGAAGAACCTGTGCAACAAGGTCCATAATAACGAGATCATACTGGACGGACAGGATTGAATCCGTTCACCCAATCCTGTACATATCCGGGGGAATCTGGATCTCTGCTATGAAACCGTGATTGCGCGGGATCCAGTTGACCCCCATCCCGTTACCGTTACACAGCTGTTTTATGAGGACTGTAGGCAGAGGATCGCAGTAGATCGGTCCGCTCATATTGTTACCGTAGGACATAGGGTGCAGCCCGTCGTCCGAGAGCAGTATCTTCAGCACGCCGCTCTCGATCTTGTATCTGGCCTCAATCACGGTTATATCGACGCAGCGGATGCAGACCAGCCTTTTGAACTCGTAGAAGATCTTATAGAATGAGCCGTTAGCAAAGATCTGAATGTTATCCAGACGGATATTCTCCTGAAGACCCTCATGATTGTACAATGAGAAGCCTTCCTTGACGGTTGCACTTAAGTCGAACCATTCCTTGGAGTTGAAATCGATACCGTTGAACGTCTCTAGGAATCTCGATACATCCTCGATCTTACCGATGGCGATATCTCTGTTCTCCTCGGCCTTCTCGGGAGAAGAGATGAGTGTGAGCACCGATCTCAGCTCGTTCCCTATGAGGCACTGCATCATCCTGATTATGGCCTCTCCGCTGTCCACCTTAACCTTGTATTCGAGGATCTTGGTCACATCTGTCAGTACGATTGAGTATCCCTGCAGACCCTCGTCATTGAACTTGTGAATGGCTATGGACCATTTGCACTCATCCACGGTGAAGATCCTGTCGTCATCCATATCTCTGTAATTCTTTACACGGGCGAGCACATATTGGATGATTTCTCCGCTCAGTTGACTGACATCAAGATTGCCATCAGTCTGCGCGTTCATGAGAGAGGCGGCCACACTGTTCAGACTCGCCTTCGTGCCGTCTTTGCTCAGATACATCAATCCGAACGGTCCGCTGTTGAATATGTGGCGGAAGATCGCGAGATCGCTCTCATAACGATTTTTGATAATCGTCGACTGTTCTATCTCAAATGCTTCTTGGAACAGCTGCTGGACATTGTATTCGTCGACAGAATTGTATTCCCTCATCTTGTTTCCAACACCCACGGTCCCTATTATGCTGCCGTTGAGATGGATGGGTACCATCAGAAGCCTCTTCAGTTCGACATGTCCGGTCGGAGCTCCGTGCTTCATGGGGTGGTGGGTCGTCTCATAGTCATCGATGTAGACGGCCTTCCCCGTCCTGACCGGAGCTGCCCACAGGCCGGCCTCGTTGAGCTTGAAATCCATCTGCTTGTTGTCGACCCTGCACATATCGTGAGCGGACTGCGACCAGGCCAGCATGGTGAGCTGGTTCTCAGGTTCGTTGACCATGGCCACATATCCGATCTTGCTGCTGGTGAGCTCCATCGCCTTCTCCAATGCATAATTGATGATGCCTTGGAAATCGTACTGGTCCTTCTTGGCCAGCTCGACCAAAGCGGCGAAACGTTTCGTCTCAAGGATGTGCTGGCTCTGGACACGGAACCTCTCTACCGTGAATACTATGAGATTTGAAAGCTCCTGATAGTAATCCGAGGGATCCCGCTCGTCGATGCAAAGATAGTTGTTGACGTGCTCGTTGATGGCCTGCGACATCAGACGCGGGCTGCATTCCTTGGACATGAGGATCAGCGGCAGATCGATGTTGGAGCGGCTGATGAATGCTATTATGTCATCGAACCTCGATGTAGGTGTATGCTCGATAATCAGGACATCGACGAGCTCATTGTTTTCAAGCAGTTTTATGAACTCGTCTCCGGTCGTAACGACGGCAGATTTGATGTCCGGGTTGAAATGCGATAGAAACTTCGATGCTATGTTCTTAGTGACTGAATTGTCACTGATAATGGCAGCGTAGTACATTGAATCCCTCGTCCATCCCAAAGAGTGTCATCGATTGCCTTTCGACAGTTAGCTAGACTTCAAATCCGATATTCGGTGAAATGGTCAAGTTTTAAGCATATTTGAATCATTTGATTACTTGATACATCTTAATAGTAAAGAATAACCGATTCGGGTTCCGAGCGCCATTCATATCCTATGAATAATTCTGGTCAATCACTATATATCTCCATTCAATTGAGTCCAGTATGGAGATCCCGGCATTCTTCGCAACCTACAGAGACCAAAGGATGATGCTCACCGACGGTCGCTTCTCAGCTGTGACTCCCAAGCCCGGGACAGAATTCCTTCCTTTCAGCGAGACCGTGTCAAAAGTTGTGGATAAAACCCAGCGTTCTCCCGCCCTCTTCGTTGATTGTGACAGTTTCGAGCAGCGTCAGTTCTCAGAGAAGGTAATGAAACACATGAGGGCGCCCGGTATGGACATCTGGTTCATGACCTATGTGGATTCTGTTGAGGATGTGTTCGATGCATTCAACAAGGATGCCGACCTTGTATTCGCCCCATATCATTTCATCAGGTCTGAGGCTGAACTCAGGGACATTTGCAGTGTATCTGATTCATTCGTCCCTGTCATTTCGGTGCACAGAGGAAAGGCGATCACCGGCAGAAGGAGCTCGTCCGATGTCCTGAAAGTTCTGGACAAACTGGTATCCATTGGATTCTACAGGAACTCCGTGATGGATTCCGGAAACAGCCTCGACGGATACACCTGGTCCGTCATAGCTGATGATTATCCTTCGACGATACCAATAGTCGACAGGACAGGCGGGGTCGAGAGCTTCCAAAACACGATCATCCCTTATCCGGTATGATCCCCTGCATGTGGGAAGATATGATGGCGGATACGTCCGATACTACGAAATCCGTAGCAGAGATCTTCGCAGAACCCATGTAATTCATGCCACAGGTTATGCAGAATGCTTTGATTATGCGCTCGGTGTACTCGAAATTGGGCTTCTCGCTACCACCGCAGAGAAGCGCGGTGCACATGAGAGGATGAGATGATCCCTTGTCATGCCACATCGGCTGGAAGCGGTCCATGGCCGCCTTTATCAGCGAGGATGGGCCGCTGAAATGGATGGGTGATGCCAATATCAGAATGTCCGATCCATGATATGAATCATAAAGTGCCGACATGTCATCCTCAATGATGCACTTTCCGCTGGTGCACCCGTCGCAGTCCCTACAATGACCGATGTCCATGGAACCCAGACGGAACAGGTCGACCTGACATCCATTGGATCTGAGATACTCGTCGGCACAACGGCACATGGAATCGGTCACTCCTTCCGGATCGGCCGAACCGCAGAGGATGGTCGCTTTCATCTGCCCTTATATCAGGTCCTCAATAGATAACCCTTGAGTAAAACCCGGACCGTGCACATTATACATGTGTAGAAAGATAACGCCGTGTGAAAAACACCTACTCCGTGGTAATAACCATCGTGCTGGTGGTAATGCTGATCATAGGCTCCGTGGCCTTATTCCTCATGCTGCAGGTATTCAATACTCTGAATCCCGACGAGCATGAACTGCCGCATGATTATTCCTTCAGCGGCACGCTTTACGGCGAGGAATGTACCGGCAGCGGACACTCCGAATACATGGACGAGTCCTCGAACGAATACGATTACCTGGTGAAGTTCAGCCTCAGTTCCGCTGATAAGAGCTACAAATCCGATTTCATGATGTTCTTCGACCGTGACGACAGGATGCTGGAGAAGTACTATACATATCAAGGCAAGGAGATCCTTGACGGAGTCGAGACCGATGTATGGAGCAGGGACGAGGGCGGGACATCCTACACATTCTATATCGGTCTGAAATGCAAGATGTACAAGGTATGCATCGAATCCGACATTCTCGATGTGATAGGGATTCTGAAAGAATGAAAGGACCCCTCCGAAGAGGGGAAGATGCCCCGAAGGGCGCTTATCAAAACTTCATCCGTCGATTACTCCAACGACCTTGAACCACTGATCTAAGTCTACGTATTTCTTATAGAGATTGGGTTCCATCGCGAAGTTGTCGATGAAGTACTGGAGCTCCACCTCGTAATCGAGGCCGGTGACTTCTGTGAGCTCGGGGTACATGAGGTTCTGATAGAATATCATCTCAATCAGATACAATGCACTGTTTCCGAGTTCACGGGTCATTCCTACCCAGTAGATGGTGTTGTCGGTCTTCAGTCCGAGTCCGGCCCACTGGTCCAGGGTGGTGTTCAGATCCCTGTACATGACGATTCCGGCGTTCTCGTTGTCAATGAAGTAGATCATATTGTCCGAATCACCATTCCTGTCGATGATGGTCTGGATTGCCTCCTTGTTGATGGAGGGGTAGTTGCTCTTCGAGAGGAGCTCATCGTGCTGGGCGACCGAGTAGACTCCTGCCCACTCTGCGTGGATGCTGTTCGTCTGGTTGTAACCGATGAACAGGTAGTCTCCTGAAGGTGCGTGTGCGGGATCGGTCCTTGCCTGAATCATGGTGGCCCTGTCATCATCGTCGATGAGGGCTGCGCCTGCCTTGAGTTTTGAGAGGACATCGTCGTGCCAGCTGAGCCACTTGTAGACGCGGTTCATGTCACCCTGGATGAGGTATCCGAAGGTGGTGAGTGACCTGTCGATGTACTCGTTGGGGAACTTCACGAACCAGTTGTCTGAGGTGTTCATGAACATGACGTCGATTCCCTTGAGTTTCTCGGGAGCAAGCTGATCTGCCTCGGACTCGCACCATCCGGGAACGTATACATCGATGCCGCTTGCGAGGAGGGCCTCCCAGTCGGGGGATTCCTCGTCTCCGAAGGAGGGGGCGTTGGCTGTGTGGCTGTTGAGCTTCTTCCATCCGTCTCCCATCATCTCGTCGACCATGACGATCTTATCGGTTACTCCGGCGACCTCGGATGCGTAGAATCCGGAACTGAATCCGGTTGCGAATGTCTTGATAGGCCAGTCGATCTTTGCTACCTTGAAGTAGTTGTCTATGTAGTAGACCCTGAGCTTGGTATCGGACTTGGCGGCGATCATCTTCTCGACCTGCTCGACGTCCTTGTCGTCGACCTTTCCGTCGGCGTTGGCATCGGCCAGCTGAGTCGCTTTCGCGGAACCTTTGATCATTGCTTTCAGTGCTGTGATATCGCTAGCATCGATCTTGTCATCCTCGTTAGCATTTCCGTACACCCAAAGCCTTCCGGCCTTGTTAGGATAATCCTTCTCGGCAATTGATTCTCCGACCCTGCATCCGGGTCCATCATCGTCTCCGCCATTGTTGTTCATGACGAAGAATGCAACTGCGGCTATGGCAACTATCGCTACTACCACAACGCCGACAATTATCATCTGATTCTTTTCCATTAATTCACCTCATTAATACTCTGGGACAAGGAATATGTGCGGCACCCCGTCTTCGTAGAAGACCTTGGCCTTCACATCATACACCTCTTCTATGTTCTCGGCGGTCAGCACCTCGGCGGCGCTGCCATCCGCATAGATCCCTTTGTCGTAAACCAAAATGACACGGTCGGCATAGGCCGCCGTGATGTTTAGATCGTGACAAACCATTATCACGATTATCCCCCTATCATGTGCGTAGGATTTGAGGAACTTCATGACCCCCATCTGGTATTTCACATCCAGATT
Organism: Thermoplasmata archaeon; assembly: GCA_015063235.1. Classification (GTDB taxonomy): domain Archaea; phylum Thermoplasmatota; class Thermoplasmata; order Methanomassiliicoccales; family Methanomethylophilaceae; genus Methanoprimaticola. The sequence goes on from SUSW01000046.1 coordinate 11,394, forward strand.
GGAGGTGGGCTCGTCTAGTATCAGAACCTCCGGTTCTTGGACGAGACCTCTTGCGATCATGACCCTCTGGACCTGTCCTGCCGAGAGGGCCCTTACGTCCCTGCTCACGAACTCGCCCAGTCCGAGGATGGTGATCGCCTGCTCTACCGCCTCGATATCCTCGTCCGTGGTGGTCCATCCTGCAATGGGATGGCGTCCCATCAGGATGGTCTCGAGGACCGACATCGAGAACGTGTTTCCGGAACTGTTAGGAACGAAGGCCAGATGCTGAGCCATCTCATGGAAGCTCATCTTGTGGACATCGGTGCCGTTCAGCTCCACAACACCCGCTTTGGGTACCAAAAGTTTGTTTATGCATTTGACCAGAGTAGTCTTTCCCACACCATTGGGTCCCAACACGCAGACGAGCCCGGGCTCCTCGAATGTGAGGTTGATGTTGTCAAGGATAATCTTCGTATCATATCCGAACGACATGTCCTTGAACTCTACCTTCGTCATGTCCAAGCCTCCCTGGAATTACGAAGGATGAGGTACATGAACAGGGGTCCTCCGAGACATGCGGTGACCACTCCGACAGGAAGCATCTGGGGCGCTACGATCGTCCTTGCCGCCACATCCGATGCCATGAGCAGAACCGCACCGAATATTCCGGATGCAGGTATCAGATACCTGTTGTCCGAACCGAGGATGGTACGGACGATATGCGGTGCTACCAGTCCGACGAATCCGATGATACCTGTGAAGGATACCACGGCCGCTGCGACCAGAGTGACGACGAGCATGACAATGAGTCTGCGCCTTTCGACATCGACTCCCATGGTCTTAGCGCTCTCGTCACCGAGACCCATGACATTCAGCTGACCAGCCATGATCTGCACATAGATCGATCCCAGGACCGTAACGACTACCATGATCACCAGGTTCGAATATGTGATTCCGTTGACCGATCCGACCATCCAGGTGTAGACGGCTGACATCGATTCAGGATCCGCGACCAGCATGAACAGCTGAGTGATCGCGTTGAACAGATACATGAGTGCTGTTCCGCACAGGATCATCATGGTAGGCGTTGCCTGCCTGAACCTGCTCAGGAACATGATAACGGCTGCGGGTACAATAGCGAAAATAAAAGCGTTGACGACGACTCCTCCCCCGGCAATAAGCTCGATTCCGAGCAGGATGGCCAGGGCCGCTCCAAAACCGGCTCCGGAGGATATTCCCATCGTATACGGATCTGCCAGCGGATTCTTCAGCATGCTCTGCATGGCTGTACCGCAGATCGCTAATCCGAATCCGCAGACTATGGCTCCGAGTATTCTCGGCATCCTCAACTCTATAACGACGTGATAGATCGTACTCTCCCTGTCTCCGCCGAATATGGCTATCATCAACTGGTTCCAGACGTCTTCGGGTTCAATAGGATATGTACCGATCATCGCAGATACTACTACTAGAATCAGGCAGACGACGATACAAATTATGATAAAAGAGACCCTCTTGACGACTAATTTGCGATACTTCTCCTTAATGCGTAATGAATTCTCGTTCTCTTCGACTTCTCCTATCTGATCACCCCGTTGATATTCGCTTCAGACCGCATTGGCCCTCGGCCCACTGCTGTATATCCAAAACATACCATTTCGTCATTCTAAGAACGAAATACCTATGAGTTGGATTATACATCCAATAAGAAATAATATGCCGTCCTCGTCATATAAAGATTCCTAAATAATCATCCATCAGCCCCAGCATTTTAAACTGAAATTTTCTACTGCTGGCAATGATAATTGACATAATTTCCAAGTCTAATCCGATAAGACTACTATAATTATTGTTCATTCGTGCTAATATATAAGATTAAACTTGCAAAACCGATTCTGGCCCAGGATTCAGCGCGCCAAACTTTTATCCTTGACGACCATAGAGGTATGGAGTGAAAGGAGTGAGCAAAGATTTCTCGAAGGCCAAGATGGTCGAATTCCCCAGGAATGTCATCGCAGGACACGATGTGCTGCCGGAGGTCAAGAACGTCTGTACGAACATACACAGCGGAATCGTTGGTACGATGGTTACCGGCGAGAACACCTATAAGGCGGCCGGCAAGGATACCATCTCCTATCTGGACGGATACGACGTTGATATCTGCTACACGGGAAACGCCACCCCTGAGAACATAGAGGAGGTCGAGAGGCGCGTCAAGGAGAAAGGATCGACTTTCATACTTGCCGTCGGAGGAGGAAGCAAGATAGATATCGCCAAGATAGCTGCATTGGACCTCAGCCTCCCTTTCATCAGCATCCCCACTTCCGCGGCCCATGACGGTATCGCGTCAAACAGGGCATCCATCAAATCCGACAAGGGGTCCAAATCCATCGAGGGTGCATCCCCTATGGGTGTCATCGCGGACACCTCGGTCATTTTCAACGCATCATACCGTTCCCTGGCATCCGGATGCGCGGATGTGCTCTCAAACATCAGCGCGCTGAACGACTGGAAGCTTGCTTATAACCTCAGGAACGAATCCTTCAGCAGATCCGCGTATTCATTCTCACAGTTCGCTGCAGAGTCCATGATAGACGCGGCTGACTTCATCAGGCCTAACCTCGAGGAGAGCGTCTGGCTTGCAATTAAGCCCATCATCATCTCAGGCATCTCGATGAGCCTGGCCCACAGCTCCAGGCCTACCAGCGGTTCCGAGCACATGATCTCCCACACCATCGACCTGAAGTATCCCGGAAGGGCCATGCACGGCGAGCAGTGCGGCGTGGCCAGCATCATCACACTCTATCTTCAGAAAGGAGATTGGGAAGAGCTGAAGCACAGCCTTGTCAAGATCGGGGCACCGACGAGGGCTTCCGAGCTCGGACTGTCCGATGAGGAGTTCATTTCATGTGTTTGTGAGGCCCACAAAATACGCACCGACAGATACACGATCCTTGGCAAGGGTGTAAAGAAGGAAGTGGTCGAGGAGATCTGCGTAAGGACAGGGGTGATCTGATGGCGCTGATAACACTCATTGGAAAACCGCTGGCGACTTCCGGCTACGAGTTCTATTACCTCGGACCTGTCGAGGAATGCGAGGACTGCAAGTTCAAGAAAGTTTGCTTCAACCTCGAGGAAGGGGCCAAGTACAGGGTGGTCTCCCTTAGATCACAGGACCACGAATGCCATGAGTTCGATTCGGACGTTGTCACGGCCGTCGAGGTCGAGAAGCTCACCACCACGGCCTCGGTCGGAAAACGCCAGGCCATGGAAGGCAGCAAGATCACCTACAAGAACGTGGAATGCAAGAACGTGGCATGCCCCAACTATCAGATATGCCACCCCATCGGTAAGGTCCAGGGGACGAAGTACACCGTTCGGAAGGTGAACGGCGACCTCGATTGCCCCCTGGGAGGGAAATTGGTTTCTGTGGAACTGTTCTGAATCAGAACTTCTCCCCTGTGATCCTCTCGTACATGTCGACGTAGAGCTTGCTCACGCGGTCGACTATTTCCTGGGGAAGAGCAGGGATGTCCGGCTCGGGCTCACCCTTCTCACGGGCATCGTAGAGTGCCTTGTGATAGCCGATCTCACGGTAGTACTGGCGTACGAATTCCTTGGAAAGCTGCACGATGTGTCCCTTCGCGAACTCGTCCGCGTCCCACCAGCGGTCCTCGTCGAGGGTACCGAAGGTATCGATGACCATCAGCTTCCTGTCCTTGTCGAAGGCGAACTCCTTCTTACCGTCGCAGTGGATAAGACCCCTCTTGCTGCACTCCCTGTCAATGATCCTGTCGATCTTCAGGACTGTGTCCTTGATCTCCTGGAACTCGGCATCGGACAGCCCGGCCATCTCCTTGGCCTCCTCATCCGTGAGGTTCTCGTCATGGGCTTCCAGCTTCGTTGTGCACTCTATAAACGGAGTGGGGAGCTTCTCTCCTTCCTTAACTACGTGGTCCTTGGGGAATCCCAGGTCTTCGGGCTTCACCTTACCGGCCTTGATCCTGTCCATGAGAGAACCTGCAGCGTAATATCTGCAGATGACCTCCAGAGGGATCAGGTAGTTCTTGGTACTACCATCGATCTTGCTGTAGTCCCTGATGATGTCGACCCTCTTGACCCTCATCCTGTCGGCCGAGGGCTCGCTGATATAATGGTTGTTGATGCCCTCCTTTGAAAGAAGACCGAACCAGAACTTGGCTGTTCTGCAAAGGGTCTCTCCCTTGTGAGGAATCTGGGAGGGGATGATCTTGTCGAAAACGGAAATGTTGTTGGTGTAGGCGAACTCCAAGGTATCATCGTCGACCTTGTAGACCTCCTTCACCTTTCCAGTCATTATGTGCTCCATGATTGTGCAACCGCAGAGTCCATTAAATATTGTACGTTCAAGACCCGTTGAAGATGATGCATCTTCCGACTGTCCGATGCCATCTTTCTTCGTTCAGATGTTAAATGTGCTCAGCTATAGCTCTATCTTGTAGATAAGCGGCTTGAGACTGAGGTAATTTGAATAAGAACTATCAAGAAGAAAATGTTTAGCCATCGGGAGAAGGGACACGCACCTCCCCCTCAGGCATTTTTGGTTTATTGGCATCACTTCTTGGGCTTAGCCGGTATCTTCAGATACAGCTTTCCGCTATCGACTACGTAATTCATAGCGAATGTCACGCATACAGCAAGGAGCAGAATGATGACTATGAGGAATGCAGCGAAGATTCCGATACTGAATGTTCCGGGCTTTCCGTTGGGGGACTCCTTATAATCAGCTGCCGCGAAGTAGTATGAGAGATGAGGCAGATCCACTGTTATGATCTTTTCCTCCTCATCATATGTGCCGCCGATCTTCTCCGCGTGGTACAGGCCGACGTAGTATACTGCCGCTTTATCCTTGGATTGGCCCTCGCCGAGAACGAGAGGCACTGCCAGCTTGATCTTGCCGTCGAAAGAATGGATTCCGTTGATGTCGATCTCGTAAGGCTTGTAATCCTCCACAATCCATGCCTGCATCGCGGTCATATCCTTCTTGTCGGCGATTTTGACAGATACTTTCATCTCATTGGTCTTGCTCTTGATGAACTTCATGGCAGTCTTGTCCATGCCAATCTTTGCGATATCTCCGTCGATCTCGACATTGTAGCTGCCATCATATGATCCAATGTCTACTACAATATTGATGGGTTGACCGCCTGCATCAGTTTCGACATTAATGGCTAGTTCCATGGAAGCGTTACGGTAGTGAGCCATCGCAGATGTGACTGATTCGGCTTCCTTTATGGCGGTAGCGAATGTGTCTGCGCTATATTTCAATTCACATACTCCTTCTGCTTCGGACTGATACTGAGCATTAATTGTACCCTGTAATGCAGCTAGAATTCCTTTAGATAGATCAGCATACCCTGCCGTAAACGTTGCGGTTCCATCATGCATAAAATGCTCCTCAACATCTATCTTTGTTGAACCATAATCAAACTTGTATCTTTGCGTTATGCTTCCATCCAAACCTATGTCGGATTCCGCACCCTCGTGAGCCACAAATACTGCAGATATAGTATGGGTCTGAGTGACGTTCTTAAGAACATACGTTGCCTGATTCTTCACGACTACTTCCCCATCAACTTTGATCTCAGATATCAGATATCCGTCGTTAGCTAGGAAACTATATTCGCCATCCGTCCATTTCTCGACCTTGTCAGGACCGATTATAGCACCATTTTCGGAATCTGCTATCGTTATCGAGATATCTTCCGCTCTAAAGCAGGCTTTTATTTTTACAGCATTATCAGGCATTGTGAACTTATTATCGATGACTACTACGTCATCCGACTCCCACTCAGAGAATTTGTATTCACTATCCGGAGTTGCAGTCAGAACGATTACATCTCCAAACTTTGCCTTTTCTTTGTTGGCAGTCGCTTTTCCGTGACCGTCATCAGTAATTGTAATTGTGTATTCTTCCCCAGAAATGACCTGAATATCGTGTGTAGCCTTCACTCCACTGCCATCGTTAGCAGTTACAGTGATTCTTGCAACACCTTTTGACTTGGCAACCAGCACACCCTTTTCAGCTGAAGTGGTCTTAAACTCAGCGACTGAGGTGTCTGAGCAAGAATATGTCACACTCTTATCCTTCGCATTTGAAGGCAAAACGGTGACATTGATTTTTAATGAACTTCCTTTTAAAATGTCAAAGTCACTTTCAGGATTGTTAATCGTTATGCTGGTAACCTTTACGAGAACTATCTTTCCATAAAGTGTCATATCCTCAGTTACAACGGTATCAAAATTCCATTTATCCGCGAATGTTTCTGTTTTATACCAGCCTTCAGCCATATAACCGTCTCTTACAGTGGGCTCAACCAGCTTGTTTCCTTTCAAAACTGCTTGCCTTCCCGGTAAATCTCCATCCGGGAACTTGTATACAAGTGAAACTAGATGGCTATCTCTTAGTAAGTTTCCTGATGTCTTAGTAAAATGCTGGCCCCATAATTTGTTTGGATCTGTAATCGCTGTACCTGAAGCCGTATCTTTGAAATCAAGCCCTATGGTCACAGTACCGGCTAATTTCCCCTCTCCGAATTGAAACTGCTCAACGTTACTGCATCCAAGAAAAGCGTTGTTCTCCAACGAGGTGACAGAATCTGGGATCGTGACGTTCTTGATATCGCTCTGATTCTTGAACGCCTCCGTTTTAACAGAAACCACAGGATACGGATGAGAACCGTCAGATGCGGAAGATGGAATGGTTACCGTTACTTTTGACGAAGCTGGCAGACCGTCTTTGAAACCGACGACCTGTACTCCGCCTTCTACCGTTGTGTATTGGAACGTTGTGTCTGAAAAATTGGTTGCTTCGACCTCCTCTGAGTCCGCTGTGATCATTAAGAAGCATCCCATAACGGCCACGGCGAGGACGCAAAGAGTCCATTTGTATTTGGATATCAGAATATCCCCTTCTTCTTCTCAGGCGCCTTCTGCGGGCCCATCCAGGTCATGACGCTGCACTGCATCATCGTGACGTTACGGGCGTTAGACCTGACGTATTTCATCATGAAGACTGAGGAAAGGATGCCCATCATGATCGACAATACTGCCATGGCAATAATCAGTATCATCGGGGTCGAATCGATGGTCGGGTACACCGCTGAATTCATCATGATGAGCGCCAGGGAACCGATGAGTCCGATTCCCGAAACGACACTGAATATGGGTATGAGGACTGCGATTATTCCGATGAGCAGGGTGATGAGGGCGAAAACCAGCACGATTGTGCCGTTCTCCCCAAGACCGATGCTGAGTATGGATCCGTAATTGATTCCGTTGCCGCTAAGAGAGAACACTGTGAGCCCGAGTACGAGAAATACGAATGCGACGACTGCAGTACCCATTCCGATGAAGCGGAAGTTCTTGTTGTTGTCCGGGCAGCCGTTCAGGTACTCAACAGGCTGCCTGACGTCTCCGGGGGCTGCCAGACTGAACTTGAGCTTGGACTTCTTTTCCTCCTCCTGAGGGGCATCAGTCGACATCTGCTGGTAGGTCTGCTGGTAGGTCTGCTGGACAGGCTGCTGGACGGGGGTCTGGTTCGCCTCTGCGTAGGGAGACATGATGATGGGCCCCTGCTCCGCCTGCGGCTCGACAGGAGGCTGATAATTCTGCTGATATGGTTGCTGATAGATCTGCGTGTTCTGCGGTTCGGGCATGACGACAGGTATCGGGATGTCGTTGCTGCCGGCAGGTCCCGGCGGTGCTCCCCCGATACGCTCGATTTCCCCTTCATGGGGCTTTCCGTTGGCGTCAAGGTACTGTTCGTAGGAATAGTACAGTTTGGCACCGCAGTTCAGGCAGAAACGGTTGATCTCGGGATTTTTACATCCGCAGTTTCCGCAAAATGCCATGGTATCTGCTTGTGGAATGCCTGTATCCTATAAAAAATTTAGAAAGATAGAATAATACGTGTCGATAAGCGGATAATATTGACCGTTGGCACTCGAGAAAAATGCATTAAGATTTCATTCTGTGTTCGTACTGTCAATATCTGGAGATTGTCAGAAATCGACTCTGTCCGTGGACCAATCCCTCATATCTACGGTGATGAGACGGCCCTCGTTCTCGGTACCGATTCCGGAGACGATCTTGAGTACCTCCAGAGCCTCCATCGAGGCTATGACCGACACCGCTGCACCCACTGACGGGGTCATGCCCTCAGGCTGCTTCATGGTCCCCAGCAGTTCTCTGAGGCTCTTTGTCCTGCCGGGAACACATACTGCGATCTGACCTTCGAATCCGCTGACGCCCGCGTGTACCAGAGGCACACCCATGCTCTCGGCCAGATCGGAAAGGACCATCCTGGATTCGAAGTTATCCAGACAGTCTACGAGGATGTCGCACCCCTGGAAGAGTGCCCCGTTGTCTGCTGTCAGGGGCTCCGCATTGGACTGCACCTCCGCGCTGGGATTCAAAGCTAGGATCCATTCCGCCGATATGACTGATTTGGGCCTCATGTCGAAAGCCGAATAGATGAACTGGCGGTTGAGATTCGACGGTTCCGGATACTGGTGGTCGCAGAGGATGAAATGGGTTACGCCGGCCATCACCAGCTGTGTGATAACGTTGACGCCCAGACCTCCGCATCCGACGATACCTACCACGGCACCCATTATCTTCTGCTGCCCCTCCTCCCCGAAGATGGGCATCTGACGCTCGAACCTCATATCTTACCCTCGACTAGCTGATAGAGCATGTACAGCGCAGTATGGGTCGTCTTTTGCCTGATGGTTTTCCGATCTCCGATGAAATGATTCATAAACACCACCGTCTTCTCTTCGTTCGATACGGCGACAAATACGAGGCCGACCGGTTTGTCATCGGTGCCCCCGCCGGGACCGGCTATCCCGGTGACGGCCACGGACACATCGCTCCTGAAGAGCTCGATGGCCCTTTCCGCCATCTCCTTGGCTGTAATCTCGCTTACAGCACCGAATTGATCCAGCGTGTGGCGGTTCACTTTCAGAATGCGTTCCTTGGCATCATTTGAATAAACGACAGCACTGCCCAAGAAGGACTCGGAAGAACCCGGGACGCTTGTAACGATAGCCCCGATCATGCCCCCTGTGCAGGACTCCGCTAAGGACATCGTAAGACCGTGTTCTTGGAGAGAGGACAGCAGCCGCACTGCATCAGAAAGGAGAGTCATTTCCACCACTTATCTGTTTTATCCTGCTGACACCGTCGATGTCATCGATTATCTGAGCGACTGCATCCGGCACCAGCTGGCGCCATTCCTCGTCCGCAAGTATCCTGCGTCTAATCTCTGTTCCCGAGAATACCGACCTGTTGTAAAGCGGCGACTGGCGCACCTCGAAACCGGCCTCCTCGAAGAGACGCCTGGTCAGAGGGTTGTTCGTATAGACTGTCCTGAACGGAGGTACCAGGGAGACCACGTGGGCCACCCATACGGGGTATCTATTGAGGTCCTCTATGGGGACGATGCTGTAGTTACTGATGCCCTCGTCCCTGAGTGCCTTGTTGATCATCATGTACCTCTCACCGGCAGTGAAAGGGTTCTGGGGCGTATGGGAGTACTGGGCGCTACCGATACCTATCGTGATATGCTCCGAGGCCTCGGCGCACTTGCGTATTACGTCCATGTGTCCCTTGTGGAGAGGCTGGAAGCGGCCTACGACCAGCGAATAACCTTCATATTCCTTCTTCAACTGATCACCTTATCTGGATTATCGTCGGATGCTCAAAACAGAGAAGGTGATCCGCGGAATATCCTTCGAAAACATACAGCGCCTTGAGAAGGCCGCTGTTCTTCACGAACGAACAGACCCTGCAGATGGCCTCATTGATCGTCATTCCGCGGGATATCTCCGTTGCGGTCTCCGATATCATCGAGTAGAAATCATCCTTGTAGGCAGTCTGATCGATCAGGCTTTTGCCACCCCTCAGACCTTTGACATACTGCGAGATGGCGGCATTGGTCACACCGAATAGCTTTGCGATCTCGATCTGCGTCATCCCATGCTCGTTCACCAAGGCTTTGGCCAATGCACCCTTGGCAGTCGGGAGGATATGAGAGACGATAAGCTCGCACGGCATCTTCATCTGTGGGACCTCATATGTACCAAACTTTGTCAGTATATAATATAACGGCATCCGCTCAGACTTTCCAAGGGATTTCCCATTCCCACGGCCTGATTACATCGGTATACATGGCCAGACCGACGACAGCACCCTCGGCGCCTGCCTTGGACAGTATTACTGCGTCGTCATAAGATGTTACTCCGCCGGATGCGATGACCTTGGCGGGACATGATGATATGAATGATTCGGCCTGCTTTCTGTCGATGCCCTTCCTCTGACCCTCCACATCTACATTGGTGTTGAGGACGGCTGCCAGAGGCAGATCGCAGATCCTGTCGAACATATCCTGGATTGAGATCGACGCGGATTCCTGCCACCCTTTGATCGCTATCTTACAATCCTTGGTGTCCATGGAAAGCACGATCCTTCCGGGATGCCTCTCGGCCACATCTGCCAGCCAATCCGGTTCCTTGACGGCCTTGGTACCCACAATAATACGGTCTACGCCCGCAGACACGAGGTCGTCGATCGTTTCGACGGTCTTGATACCGCCACCAATCTCCACGGGCACATCGAACTCCTTGGCGATCTTCTTGAAGACTTCAAGATTGTTTTCCTTACCGAATGCACCGTCGAGATCCACCAGATGCAGATAGTCCGCACCTTTGTCAAGCCACATCCCTGCGACCTTCACCGGGTCGGGCATGACAATCTGCTGGCTTCCCGGCTTTCCGCCCACCAGCTGGACTACCTGATGGTCCAATACATCCACGGCCGGGATGATCCTCAAAGCTGACCCTCCGCGAAGCTGATGAAGTTCTGAAGGAACCTCCTTCCGGACCTGCTGCTCTTCTCGGGATGGAATTGGGTTCCGTAGGTGTTGTACGACCTGAAGAACGACGGGAACTCCTTTCCCTCGTACTCGGTTGAACCTATGACGATATCTCTGTCCTTGGCATTGCCGTAGAACGAATGGACGAAGTAGAAATTCATGTCATCGATGCCGCTGACCATCGGATCATCCGATGCGACCTGGTTCCATCCCATGTGGGGGATGACCTCGTTGTCCAGCATCTCGACCCTACCTTTGTATAAACCCAATCCTGGGGACTTTCCCTCATCGCTACCCTCGAAGAGGATCTGCATGCCTATACAAATCCCCAGTGCCGGAAGTCCTGACTTCAGCCTGTCGCAGATCTCCTCCCTGTACGGAAGCAGCTTCTCCATGGTCTTGTCGAAGGCACCGACTCCGGGGAAGACTATGCACTCCGCATCCCTGAGCTCCTTCATATCCCCGACGACCTTGACATTGGCCCCGCAGGCCTCAAGGGACCTGCGTATGGAGTAGAGGTTGCCTACTCCGTAATCTGTGATCATTATGTTCAGCGGCAAGAGGAAATCACCTCTTCCGCCTTCTCCAGCAGCAGGGCGTTGTGCTCCGCCGTGCCGACAGTAGTCCTGACGCAGTTCTCGGTTCTGCGCTTGGCTCCGAAATCGCGGATGAGGACTCCGCGCTCCTTGAGACCGTCCACCAGGACCTTGTGGTCTATGGGAGATCTGGCCATAATGAAGTTCGAATCGGACGGGAACGTCTCGAATCCAAGCTTCCTGAGACCGGCATCTAGCTTCGGCCTCTGCTCCCTGACCATCTCCACACTCCTCCTGATGAAGTCCTGATCCTTCACGGCCGCGATGGCCGCACCCTCGCTGACCATGTTCAGGGAATAGGGTATCTTCACGCAGATCATCATGTCCGCGAGTTTCTTGTTGGTCACAGCGTATCCTACGCGCAGTGCCGCCATTGCATATGCCTTTGAGAAGGTCCTCAGGACCACCAGGTTATCGAACTCCTCGACCCTCTTCACGAAAGGATCGTCGGAATACTCCGCATATGCCTCGTCGACCACTACTACCCCGTTGAATCTGGAAAGGACCTCCTCGATGTCCTTCTTCCTGAAGCAATTGCCGGTCGGGTTGTTCGGCGAAGGCATGATAGCGATCTTCGCATCCTGTTTGACCATGGCATCCACGTCAAGCTGATAATCCTCGGTGAGATCCACCTCGATGGCCTTTCCGCCGTTGAGTTTCACGAAGTAATCGTACAGCGTGTACGAAGGTACGGGCACCACCGAATTGTCGCCCATGTTGGTGAAGGTCTTGAAAACTACATCCAGCATCTCATCGGAACCGTTTCCGGCGATGATGTTGTCGGTGTCAAGCCCGTAGAGCTCTGCAAGAGCTCCTCTGAGGCCGTCGGAATACGTATTGGGGTAACCGTTCAGATCCCAGGAGTTCTCCTTCAGATACTTCTCGGCGGCAGGATTGGAACCCAGGACATTGGTGTTGGTGTCAAGCCTCAGCTCGCCGTGCAGCTTAGGGTTGTAGTATTTGACGAAATCCCTGGTGGTGTTCCTCATCACACCTCTGTCCATCAATTCACCAGCCTTTCTATCGGAGTGGTGAGGATGCCCTTGGCACCGAGCCTCTTGAGCTCCGCGATGGTCTTGAAGACTTTGTCGCCGTCCACTACTGCGTGTACGGCAAGGAACTGGTCGTTTCCTGCGATCTCCAGGACGGTGGGGCCTCCGATACCGGGAATGATCCTCTCGACCTCAGACAGCTTGTCCTTGGGAATGTCAGCCATGATGTACTTCTTGTTCTCGGCTATGATGACGCTCTCGAACGAATCGACGATATCCTGGATGGCCTGTCCGTTCCTGGCCATCGCTGCATCGGATGTGAACACTGCCGCCTGTGATTCTACTATGGACCCTACCTCTCTGAGCCTGTTGGTCTTGAGTGTGGATCCCGTGGATACAAGGTCTACGATGTAATCCGCTACTCCCAGATAAGGCATGATCTCGCATGCTCCGGTCACGACTATGATCTCCATCTTCTTTCCAAGCTTCTCGAAATACTCCCTGGTGAGGTTGGGGAAGGATGTGGCGATCTTGGCACCGTCCTTAATCTGCGATGCGTCTGTGATTCCGGATTCCTCAGGGACTGCGACAGCTAGATGGCAGAAACCGAACCTCAGATCGAGCACTTTCTTCAGATCCTTCCCCGACTCGGCGGTCTCGTCGATACCGGTGATTCCAAGATCTATGGAGCCCTCTGCTATGAAGATAGGGACATCCTGCGCCCTCACGAATATTACCTCGATGTCCTGGTTCTTGGCCTTGAGATAAAGCCTCCTTCCGATATCCTCTCCGAGATCGATACCGGACTTCGTCAGGAGCTCGATGGTCCTTTCGTTCAGTCTTCCTTTGTTCGGCACACCTAGTTTAAGTGTCATTTCAGTCCTCACCCCTAACTTATAACTTTAATATAAATAGGAATGGGACGCCCTCACGCCACCCTGGTGGCCAAAGCTTTCCTGAGATCGCTCTCGTAATCAGGCACGACCGATCCGGATTCTATCAGAACATCGCCGACATGATCCATGGCCAGATCGTTGATGGAATCGATCATCTTGGGATGGGCACCGGAAACCCTTGGATCCTCTGGATCGACTAACAGCAGGTTAAGAAAAGCCAGCTGGTCCGAATCCAGATCCTGGGCGAACCGGTCCCAGCCCTCTACAAGACTCTGGTGCCGGTCGAACCCATCAACGGACTTCTTGTTTGCATAAGGTTCCTTCGGGTTGCTGACCTTGGCATGCTCTTCGATATTTGGTTCAGACCTCTTTCCGGTGGCACCGTTACCGATATCCATGCCATCTTTTTCGATGTCCTCTCCGGTGTCCATCATCCTGGTCGTGGACGCCAGATCATCCTGGGCCGATTCTACCAACCTTTTGTCAAGCACCAGTTTCCTATCCTTCTTGGGAACGGATGCGGGCATACCGTAGTATGACTGGGCTATCTCTCTTACGCCTTTGAAGACCGAACCGAAGACTTGGATCTCATCATCGGGCATCTTGCTTCCCGAACGATGTGCCTTGGTCATCCTAAGTACGGACCTCAGAAGCTCCTTGCAATTCTCTTCGAACAGATTACTATTCGCGTAATCATAGACGGAGACAGGATACATCACAGCATACCCTTTGGGATAGCCGTAGTACTTCAATGTCTCGAAAACCCTGATCTTGACCGCTTTAGGCCTCAGACTGCAGTATGATGTGGCACCATTGCTGGATTTGGAATTGTTACTGGCCGCTACCAGTGCTTTGGAAAAAATCGCAGCGGCATCCGAATCGATGCTGTTCTTCATCGCCTTGGTGGCTCCGGAAAAGAACGATACCGCCTCGGGAGAGAATGTTATGTCCGCCCCGTTCAGCAGCCTGCGCATCGAATCGTTGATGGTAAGGTTGCATGGATACTGATCATCGGTGGGAAGGGGCAGTTCCTTGACAATCGCATAATCAAGAGCGGAACGCATGATAAGATGTGCATAGTTGATGCTGAAGAAGCTTCTGTCCTCACGGATCACGGACTTCTCGTAAGCCTATCCCAAAGATACAATGGCTTGGTAGACGTCTTTGGGGTCGTCATCTGAATTGATGAGTTCGCAGAGGTACAGCCATACGTACCCCAGATCTGTGGTTGGATACTTTCCATTACGGACCTGTGTCCTCCAGTAGAGATAGAATGATCTCTGCTCCGGCGTCATCCTGCCGTATTGTGCATTCACTTTTCCAGAAGCCACGTACTGTACTCTGATATCGGACTCCAACCCGTAATTGTCCCTTATGTCTGATCTGAATGTCGCGGAGATGCTGTCCTGTTCCTTGGAATTGGGGATTATGAGCATACCGTCCACCTGGACCTCTAACAGAGGGATGGAGTCCAGGAACTTCTCCGAAGACGGCAGCTCTTCGCATACGTGCAGATTCCTTTCTATGATTGCACGGACCTCCTTGGTCAGTATCGAAGGGACCGTCGGTCCCTTTTCGCCGTTTGCTTTGCATATGACGCTGACGCAGCACCTGTACACCGCTTTGAGAAATGCCATCATCGGGGAATTTTCCGATACATCCCTGTACCTGAGACGGTATTCCCTCTCCCCCTCGTAGAACAGGCCTCTGAACACATCGGCCTGCGAGGACATGTGTTCGCCTCCATAGGTATCCAGGATTCCGGACCCGGTGGTGTTCTCCAAATACGAATCTATGGATGAAAGAGATTGATTGAACAGCTCGACCAATTCATCCGATTCTCCATAACAGTATGAATCCTCATAGGATATGCCGCAGAATGCCTCCGGATCTTCGACGAATGATATGGGCTTCTGCAGCATCGACGCACGTGAGGATATAGCCATAATATCGCTGAAATCTTCAAATCCCCTCAACGGCAAATGGAAGGCGATACATGCATCGAAGTACACGCCGTAAAGGAACGGATAGCTGTTCTTGACGGACCTCGTATTGTCAATCAGCAGCTCCAGCTGTTCTCTGAGATGCTTCCTCTCTTCGGGGATGTTTATGAGCTCGCATATGCGGATGTATTCGTAACCGTAATCGCTTTTGAGCACCGTGCCTTTGCGAAGCTGGTCCCTCCAATGGATGTAGTAACTGTACTGTTCCGCGCTCAGGCTGCGGAGGTCCGTTGAATAATCCGGACAAGGTACGAAGGGGGCCTCTGCCGGATCGGATGAGTAGGAATCCCTCATCTGCATCAGAAAATCATCGGCGGGTTGCTTATTCTTCCCCCTAGGCACTATAGTGAAAGAACGCATCGGAACCGAGTAGGCATTACCCCGTATATCATTCTGATACAAGGTTCATGCCGATGACGCCTACCAGCAGGATGCCCAGGAACAGGAATCCGATCATGTTGGGACCTTCGCCCATGATTATGCTGACTATCACAGCACCTATCGCACCGATACCTACCCAGACGGCGTATCCGGGACCTGTGGGGATGCCCTTCTTAAAAGCGAAATGAAGGAATATCACGCTGATGGGCATAAGGAGAAGCGTCACTACTGTCCAGAACGGGTCGGTGAAGACCTCGGACAGGCTCATCGTCGTTGCCCAGCACATCTCGAATACGCCTCCGATGAGGATGTATAACCATGCGATGTTCATTCGATCACCGCCGATAGCTCCAATCCGACCACACCTATGATTATCAGCATCACCAGGAACACTTTGATGCGGTCCACCTTCTCCTTGAACAGCACGTATCCTGCTATCATTGCGAATACCGCTCCGAGACCGGTCCAGATGGAGTATGCTACGCCTACGCTCATCCCGTCGCCCATGGCGAATGCCAAGCATGCCGGGCTCAGGTACATGAATACAACTGTGAAGAGCAGCCATTTCAGGGATCTGGTCTCACCGTACTTCTTCAGCCCTATGACCCAAACCGGTTCGAGCAATCCGCCGAGGATCACCCAGGCCAAACCGACCATGCTCACTTCGATACTTCCATGGAGAACAGTGCGCTGTTCACTGCCATCATGGCTGTCCCTATCTCCAGCGGATCGTGGATGATGGCCTTGGCCTTCTTCCTCCCCTCCTCGTCGAAGTAATGGGGGACTCCCGGAGTCGATATGACCGCACCCTCTTGGATGAGCCTTCCGGGGAAGATAGCAGGAGCTGCGTTGAGGATGTATCTGTGGGATGCCAGGGCATCCTCCACATCCGGCAGTGCCTTCACTCCGAACCTCTCCTCCAAGGCCTTGGCCTTCTCGGTCTTGATATCCGTGACCGAAACGTTGGCACCCCAAGATTTCAGGATCTGGACGGCTTCGGTTCCGACCAAACCTGCTCCGATAACGAGGACATCCTTTCCCTCGATGCCGCCTGCGGCGTTCTTCAAAGCGACTGCGTAACCCATCGCGGTCCCCCAAGAGTTGTTGGTGCTCCTAGCTGCGTGGACGTTGTACGCGACGAACATCGCATCGTCTGCCATCATGACCATGTCTACACCATCCCTGATAGCCTGCTGGAATCCGTTGACATCCGTTCCGGCGGTGACATAGCTCTGCATGCCGAGTCTCCTGACGATTGCATCCACGGATTTGGAGAAGCCACCGATGATACCCATTCCCGAAGTGATGGGTACGCAAGCTACCCTCATCTTGGAGAAATCCACGTCATGATAGACGCCAGCACCCTCCAGGGCCAGCTGTTTAACTGTCTTTCCGCACATCTTGAGCAGCCTCGAATCCAGATCCAGGGTATCGTCAGGCACTCCTTCGATCAAATCAGGGGTGAGTCTTGTCATCAGATCATCTCCGGGGTTCCGTCGAGGAACCTCTCTATTGAGCATTCGTCAAGTATCTTTTCGATGCAGGCGGCGGCCCTCTCGTCCGCTTCTTTCTCAGTCCTGCCCTTGGAAATGAGCGTGGCATGCCATTCGGCTTTGCCGGGCTCGTAATCAGTGATGCAGTTATCGCTGCCGAAGAGCCCGGGGGCGAATCTCGGTGAGACCACATGGCCGAACTCCTTCTCTCCGCTGGAACGCAGCTCCCCGTCCCTCAGGTACACGTGACGGTAGACCGAGGAACCCTCTTTTGGCTTCCTGTCGGCGGGTCTTCCCAGCGCCGTGGTCGCGAGTTCCTCCAAAAGGTTGACGCCCGTGGCGGCCTCTATCGCCGCAGGGGTCTGGCTGGGGATACGTGCATCGATCTCCAGGACCCTTAGTCCTTTGGGGGTGAGGATGGCTTCCACATCCATCAGCGCGCTGAGGCCTATAGCATCCGCTACATCCTCCCCTATCTTGGCGAAGAGGTCGCAGTTCTCCTTTGTCATGATATTGGGATTGCATCTGACCATCTTGCAGTCGTAATTGGAATCAAGGCATACCTCTGTGGTGATGTATCCTTTGGCGGTCTTCCCGTTGCCTATGACCTCCACGGAGACGCTCTTTCCGTGCACGAACTCCTGTATCACAGGCTCATCGTTAAGCGACTTAACAATGTCCAGACCCTTCTCCAAATCCTCTTCGTTCATCGCCACGGTCACGCCTATGCTCCCGCTCTGGGAAGACGGCTTCACGATCGCAGGGAATCCGCATTGGGGCCAAGGCTGGGGGAGCGGTACCCCCACCGATTTCATGACCTCGTTGGACCTGTTCTTCGAGTTGGAGATGTTGTAGGATGCGAGATCGAACAGAAGAGGGGCGTCCATCTTGGACTTCATGGAATCCAGCGTCTTCAGGAGGTCCATCTCCTCGCATGCCGGAATGACCGCATCGCACCCTCTGAAGACCTCCAGTGCGGCTTCGGGATCTTTGGTTGGGTCCAGATTGACCGGCTCGTCGCATAAAGACATGGCGGGTGCACCCTTCTTCCTGTCCAGGACGACCGTCTCATAGCCTGCCGCCTTGGAAAGCAGTACGGCCTCCATGCCCTGCAGGGCCCCTCCCACTATGGCGATCCTCATCAGGCCACCCTCTTGGGCCTGTGGGCTTCGAGGAAGGACCTGTACTCCGCCGAGGAAGCGTGATGATGCCCCATGTCCTCCAACATCTCGAACACGTGCTCCACGGAACGGTTTCCGTTCTCGATGTCCAGCTCGTGCTGCGCCACCCCTGCGAGATGCTGGCTGGGGGGAACGATTGACGTGACCACGTTCGCACCGGCGTTTATCCTCGTCTTGAGTCCCGCT
Organism: Thermoplasmata archaeon; assembly: GCA_015063235.1. Lineage (GTDB taxonomy): Archaea > Thermoplasmatota > Thermoplasmata > Methanomassiliicoccales > Methanomethylophilaceae > Methanoprimaticola. The sequence continues at coordinate 30,019 of SUSW01000046.1, forward strand.
ATGCCCTCGACATCGAGGCTGCACGGAATGAGCTTATCCTGATTGAGGAGCCTCATTATGGCGATGGCCTTCAGCTCCTCCGTCGAATCATAGGGTGTGAAATCCTGCATCGGGGTGCCGACCTGGGGCACGAAGGTCATGGCCCTGACCTGTCCGCATCCCAGCGAGCTCATCTCCTGGATGGTCTCGGCCCTGTCCCTGACGGTCTCTCCGAGGCCGATCATCATCCCGTCCTCTGCCAGAAGCCCGGCCTCCATGGCCCACGTCTTCTGGTTACGGCGGTCGTCGTAACTCTGGTTGACCCTCAGGGATTCGAAAAGCTGCCTGTTGTACGTTTCCTGGTAGCAGGCGTACCAATCAGCGCCTGCGTCGCGGACCTTCGAGAACATCTCATGGGGCAGCGCCCCGGGGGATGCCATGATGTTTATCCCTACCTCGTCATGGACCGCGGAGATTATCTCCAGCAGGTTGGCGTATCCGTCTTTGTACATAAGGGGGTCCTCGCCCATCGTGAGGTCCGAGAGGTTTATCCCTGCATCCTGAAGGCTGGCCGACAGCTCCACGATCTCTTCCTTCGTCTTCCTGTAGCGGTCTATCCCTTTGTTGGACGTCCTGTAATAGCAGAATGTGCAGTTGTTCTTGCAATATGTGGAGAAGTATACGAATCCGTATGTGAAGATCTTCTTCCCGAATTCCCTGTCCCTCACCCTTCTTGCGGCGGAGTATAGATCTTCCAGATCCTGTCCGCCTTTGATGGACATCAGTTCGAATATCTCGTCGGTAGATAGTTTTCCGGTCTTCTCAGCCTTGGAGATCGTATCAGCTATCATGTGAATCAATCCAGTTTGTATCCGTTCAGATAGGTTATGCTCTTACCTGTCTTCTTGGCGTTGCTCTTGCCGTTCTTCAGCATGAGCAGCCTCTCCAGACCGAACCCGACCCCTGCCCAGGGCTCATGGATGTCATGCGCAGGGTCCAGCCTGTGGGGACCGATGGCTCCCGATGCGACCTCGACACCGTCTATCTCCACATCCAAAGTCTCGACGTACACGTCGGACTCCTCGCGTGTGGTGGTATATTCGACACCCACTGCATCCATAATGTCGCCGATGTACATCTTGAGATGCTCCATGGCATCACCGTCAGGACCGAGCTCCACCAGATTAAGCATTGTGAACTCCTCCAGATGCGTAGAGCTCTTGGACTCCTTCCTGAAGCATGAGCCTATCTCGAATATCCTCACCGGACCGTTAGTATGGTCCCTGAGCTCCCTCATGACCCTGTACAGGTTCATGGCGTGCATGGGCCTGAGGGCCCTCTTGTCATCGATCCAGAACACCTGTCTGAACAGAGGGTGATCCTCTGTGATCGTCATCTTGGCCAATGCTGCCTTGGAAACGAAGATGGGTGTGTGAACCTCGATGAATCCCCTCGCCCTCAGCTTGTCCCTGATCCTGTTCTCCAGATCCGTGAGATCGTTGCGGGGATTCGCGATGACGTCCTTGAGACCTTTGTCGTTCGCGGACTTCAGTTTGGAGAACTGGCTCGAGAACTCCTTGTCCCTCTGTACAGCATCTTCGAATTCCGTTGCAGACCAATCGCTATCTCCGTACTCCATCAGATGCTGAATCTGAGAATCCGTGAACTTCAAACCCATGATATCTACCGTAAATGTAATGGCGAAAGGCCGGGGGGTCGAACCCCGCTTACAGGTTTTAGAGACCCGTTTGCTCGCCGGAGCGCCCTCCAACATGGGTTAAAGTCCAACATTTGTATTTAAACTTATCGAAAAAATACGACTTTGTTTAAATATTTCAGATGTAGCATATAGGCTGCCGATGACATTGCGATTTCAGAAAGATGGTTCGCACTGGACTGAAAACCTGTCATTGGGGCAGCACGTCTACGCCTACATGCGTTGCGGATAGACTTCCCGATAGATAAACCTGGATGTAGAAAGCGATATCATCCAACGTTATTCGCAGAATCAGAAATCGATTCCGCAGTCGGAAAGCTTGCTGAGGGCATTCTCGTATACATCCAGATATTCATCGGTAGGCTGGATGTTATCTAGATCGTAGCATTCCTGGAACGTCTTGCCTTTTGGCGGGTTGTAGTAGTTGACCTCGTACTCGCCGAGGATACGGTCGATGATGTTGTTTGCATCAGAGATGTCCATGCCGCATGCGGCCATAGATGCCTCGCCCATCATACGCGCCTCCATGGCCGAGACCTTGTTCTTGACGACACCTTTAGCCGAAGCGACCCCGGACAGAAGCTCTCTGCCGGAAGCGGTATCGCATATCGCCTGTGCAGCGGTCTCGAGGAGATTCATGACGGTACATGGCCCTGCCATCGCATAATACTGATTGCCCAGAAGGAGATCGGTGTTGGTATCCAGCGCCATAGCGGTATGGGCCGCCACCTGCAGGGACTGACGGTTGGTCGTGGTCCCCCATCTGACATGGATCGGGCCACCGAGATGAATATCGGCGTTGAGGAGTGCGAAAGATGCAATCGTGGTGGCGATATCGCAGATCGCAGTCTCCTCCACGCCTCCGCAGTATCCACCGATGATCGGCATCTGTTCCACCAGGATGTTGTTTCCTGCGAGATGCCATGCGGATATCACGTTCATCATAGCCATATCCACCTTCATCTCGTTCAGCTGGGAGCATTCATGCAGATCGGAGTGCTTCATCCCCAGCTGGTCCTGCAGGTTCGCCACGATACGTCCCTGGGCGGTCAGCGGGGTTTGCGGACCCTAGATGGCCATCCCGGGCCTTCCTGCCTCGTACAGAGCGTTGTGGACATAGTTCAGCTCCCCCAGGGTCGCCCTGACCTCCCAGGGGGTGTTCTTCACAGAATGATGTCCCTTGACCGATTCGAGCACACCGCTGACGATGGTATCCACGACAGGCTCCTGAGCATAAGATTCTATGACTGTAGCGTATATGTCCTCGGAAACCGGAGCGCCTGTAGGTCCGCCCTCGATGATGGGCTTGTTGATGCTGTTGCCTCTGCGCTGGAAGCACTCGACCATGTCCTTCCCCTCGCCGAGCCTGAGGGTCTTGGGAGCCATCTTCAGGCCTTCGTAGATCTCATCCTCGGAGATCTTCATGCGGGTACCGGTATTGATGTTGTATATGCCGGTGGTGATCAGCATATCGATGCCGGCTACAAAGAGACGGTCCACGAGATCCTGATCCTCCGGAAGGATATTGGATCCGAACTTGATATCGTAACGTTTCTTCATGAGAGACGCGTTGTTGGGAATAATGGTGTAATCCCAATCCGATTCAGATATATGTTCCCCGTCGATGAAACGGTTGTATGCCTCGAAAACATCGACGTATCTGCGTGCAGTCATAACGCGTAGCTCCTTAATCCTGTAAGACCGTTCCGACAGCGATGCCCTTCCTTACACCTTTTCGGCCGCCGGCCATGCTGATTGGCAGCATTACCAGTGTCTAAGGGATTGTCATCTACGATTAAATAACTGTGTGGCCCTGGAACACGCTGGATGAAGCCTGTGGCTTGCCTCTGACGACCTCTACGTTAACCTTATAAGCATCGCCCGTGAGGCTCTTCAGCCCCTCTTTTACGAATCCCTTGACGAAATCGGCCGGCCAGTTCTCCCAGAGAGTGTCGGGGGACATCCTGACGCGGATCTTCAGAGGTATCATTGTGACGATCTCGGCAAGGTCCGGCTCTGAAACCATGCTGCATGCCACATCCAGCATGGTCTGCGGATCGATATCTGGGCGCTGGGCGATGACTGAACGTGCAGTGCTGGCACCTGACCTCATGAACATCTTGTCGAAGTGGACCCCCATGTATTTGATGGACTCCATGGCATAGGCGATGACCGCTGAATAATAATCGATTCTACCGGTCTGGAACCTCTCGATTATGTCGCCCAGCCTGTCCAATCCCTGCGGCTCCATCTGTGTACTGTATATGATAGGATCAGCCAGTAGCCTGTATTTCTTGGGACTTCCCGAATTCCTGTCGACCTCCACTGCCCCCATCTCGATGAGCTTCATCAACGATGCATAGATGGTAGCCTTGGATACGCCCATATCCATCTCTAGGTCGTTTACCGACATGTCGGCCTCCGAGAGGTTGAAGAGGATGTCCATCATGGTCGGATTGGTGAAGAGGGTCGACACCCCTTTGATGGAATAAATGGAGAATGGTTCGACACTGTAGTCGCGCTCGAGGTTCCTCTGAACATGCTCCGGGTTACTGTTGTGGTAATCCTGACCGACGAACGGATCGACCTTCATCATCACACTGTATCCTTTGTTGGAGACCTTGAGCGAGATGTCATGGGATAGGTTATACCCCAGAAGATCGCGGGAATGCGAGATGATGGCACCCAGCATCGGAACGATGATGAGAGGTACGTCTGATATGTTGTCAGCTATGGATTCGAACTTCAGCTCCAATCCGTCCTTTGTCACCATATCGACCGCTATGCCGTGCTTCTCGCACTGATCCTTCATTGAGCTCAGCATATTGTCCAGGAAAACTCTTCCGCGCTCTCCGCTTGTGAGCTCCTCACCGATGTTAAACAGTCCCTGGACTATGTTAAGTCCGCTCTCGGTGATGGATGCGCCGTATAGAGAAAGATCCTCTCTGCTCGTACATCTTCCTCCGTCAAGAATCCTAGCGGTGGAAGCGGACCTGGCGTAGAGCTGCCACCCTACATCCGTGTCGCTGCAGAATACGAGCCTTCCGTCCAGACGATAGATTACGCTGCGGGCATCGTTGACACGAGGCTCCTGCATTACGATTCCGGTACGGAACAACTTGGTCAGGCTAGCCTGTATGGTGGATTTTGGCAGCTTGAACTCGTTTGCAATGTCCGAGGGCGAGACTTCGCGGTAGCGCATCTCCCTCAGAATCGACAGACTTAGTTCGTTAGTAACTATCTGGATACCGTTGTTTCTGGTAAGATAGATTTCGAAATTGGAACTATAGCCTACGTCGGACATTGTTTACTACCACCTTACGAATGTTAGATGTCAAATAAAAAACCTTGTAAAAATGATAATTTCGTTCAATCTGTGCACTTACAATATAAACTATGCGTTAAAACGGACTTTATAGTAGATAATTTCTGATTCTTTGATATTACAGAATTAAAGACAAGAGTTCGCCTGCTAACAAAGCTGGTAACGGTTCTGTTTGACTGGAACCTGGCGCAGATCTGATTTTTAATGAGTAGTCAATTTTATCCATGACATGTCAATTTTTTGAGCACTGAAATCAGTCGAATACGGAAATTTTTCTGTGCGTTTCGACAATGTTTCTTACTGTTTTTTTGGCTACTATATAAATTTATCTCGATTTCAATCGGTTTGATAGTTAGTTTTAAATACATAACAAAGTTAAAAATCCATGATTAGATAGATTTAAATATGGTTTAATTTGCTCGGATGAATATAGCAAAATCATTAAATAGTGATGAATTCCTATTTTCATTCAAGCAACAGAGATGTTGCACTGGCAAACCAAAACACTTTAGAGGAAAAAGGAGGAAACAATTATGTCAAACGAAGAGATTCTGGAGAATCTGAAAAAATCGGTCGAGACTTGGAACATCAAGCTCGCACAGGAAGCAACACAGGCCGCAATCGACGCAAAGATGAGCATCGGAGACATCATCGGACTCGGACTTGGAAAGGGAATGGAGACCATCGGACTCAGGTTCGACAAGGCAGAGATCTACCTACCCCAGGTCGTTGCAGCGTCAAAGACCATGGAAGCCGCACTCAATATCCTCAAGCCCCTCATGGAGTCGGGAGAGGGAAACCTCAAGGGAACTGTTGTCATGGGAACAGTCGAGGGAGACATCCACGAGATTGGAAAAAACGTCTGCTGCGCCATGCTGAGAGGTGCAGGGTACAACGTTATTGATCTCGGCCCTGACGCATCCGCGATGGATTTCATGGATGCTGCAGAGGAGAACAACGCTCAGGTCTGCGGAGGATCCGCACTCATGACCACCACTCTCGAATCACAGAGGGAGCTCGTAGAGACCATCAAGGAAATGGAAGCTCCATACAAGGCGATCTTCGGAGGAGCACCCTGCTCTAAGGAGTGGTGCGACGAGATCGGAGCGGACGGATACTCTGAGACTGCAAACGAAATCATCCTGCTGGTCGACCAGCTCACCGGGAACTGATTGGAGGCTAATTAATGGCAGCAACCAGATTCCTTACAGTAACTGACGTTTACGAGAGATTCCTCAAGGGAAAGAAAGTTCCCGAGGCGGACTGGGATTACAAGATCATCCCCGAGACCGCCACAGCCATGAAGGAGAAGTACAAGCTCGACTTCGGCAACAAGTTCATCCCTGAGGACAACGAGACAAAGAACAACCTGTTCGCAGCAGGAATGGACATGCTGTGCACATGCGGATTCTACTGCCAGGACCTCGGCCGTGTAATGAAGTTCATGAAAGAGGAAATCTGGGAGGGAATCAAGAGGGCAGACAAAAAGCTGATCCTCGGAGAGGGAAGGGACATCGCAAGGTTCTACCCCAGACACGGAAACGCACCTATCAAGCCCGTCATCCAAGGAGGACCTACAGGATCACCTGTATCCGAAGACGTCTTTGTGCAGCTCATGCAGTCCTACGCACAGGAGGGAATCGTTGACGACCTCGTTAACGGAGTCATGACGACAGTAGAAGGAAAACCTGCTAAGTCCAAGACACCTTACGAAATCCGTGCAACAATGCAGGAGCTCAGGGCTACAAAGGAAGCAAGGACCAGGGCCCAGAGGCCCGGACTCGGCGTATAGGGACCTGAGACACCTCTGTCCGAAGCAGCACGTCTCGTCGCAGACTGCCCCAACGCAGGACACAGGATCACAGACGCCCACGAGTGCTCTCAGCTCAACGAGCTGAAGATGGATATGACCGGATTGAACATGCTTGCAGGCTGGACAATCTCCGGAGACACCATCATGATCGAGCAGATGCCCATCTTCGGCGGATACTGCGGTAACCTCGAGGAGACAGCGATATGTGATACAGCGACAACACTTGCATCCTTCGGACTGTTCTCCGGTAACTTCCACCTGGACGGACCTATCCACATCAGGTGGGGAACGACCATGGCCAGAGAGACCTTGGCTGTAGCAGGACACGCCTGCGCGGCTATCGACAACAACACTGACCTGCTCCTCGCGAACCAGTACTACCCCGTTGCAGGACCCTGCACGGAGATGGGACTCATCGAGACCGCAGCTCAGGCAATCTGTGATACCGCATCCGGAAGAGAGCTCCTCTCAGGATCCGCAGTCGCAAAGGGAGTCGTACAGGACAAGATCACCGGAATGGAAGCACGTATGATGGGAGAGGCAGCAGCCCAGACAGCAGGAATGAAGATCGATGAGGTCAACGACCTGCTCCTCAAATTCGTGGACTGGTACGAGCCTCAGTACACCAGCGCAGACCTCGGAAAGACATTCCAGGAGTGTTACGACGTCAAGACCGTCAGGCCCACCAAGGAGTACCTCGAGGTCTACGACAACGCCAAGAAGCGCATGGCAGACTGGGGATTCGAGATCACCAACTACAACTCCGGTGTTATGTACGGAGGATATGACGATCCGAAGAACTACAGATACTGACGCTAAACACAAACCATGCTTGGTATTGCCGGGATTACCCGCCCGGCATTCCAAGACCCTCCTTTGCTTACCCGTCTTCAACCAAGCATGGTGATTTCTTTAACCACCCTTTCCATTTTCTGACCTTGTCAATACCTTATTTTACATGTATCTGGATACACACTCCGGTTACAGGCAAACCTTCAGGAGGTTTCAATTTGAGGTATGGAATAGCATTGGATCTCGGTACTAGCGGATTCCGCTGCCAGGCAGTGGAACTCGACTCTAAGAAGACTGTTGCAACAGCAGTTACTGAGCGTCACCCGATTCCGGGAATGAACGTCATCGATCACGTGAATTACGCAATGGAGGTCGGAGAGGATCTGGCCAACGGATTGATGATCACAGCGATCAACAACCTGTTCAAGGAACTGAACATCGACCTTTCCAAAGTGGAGATCATAGCTGTCTGCGGAAATCCGTTCCAGCTGTCTCTCTTCCAGAATATCGAGATCAGAGACCTAGCATACGCTGGAAAGAACAAGGTCAAGGCATTGGGGATCGTCTCCCCAGACAGAAACGGTGCGGTCATCGATGCATCATCCATAGGGATCCTCGGAATGCCCGGTGCGAAAGTCATCATACCCCCTGCAGTCACACATGAGATTGGTGCGGATGCCATCGCCATGATGCTTATGACCGACATTCTCGACGAGAAGCAGCCCTGTATCGTCGTAGATTACGGAACCAACGCCGAGATGGCCCTGGTGGTCAACGGCAACATCTACACGGGTTCCGCGGCCGCAGGACCGGCACTCGAAGGTCAGCAGATCGAGAGAGGAATGCTCGCGGCACCCGGCGCCCTCAGCGAGATCACCGTCACCGACAAGGGATGGAGATGCTATGTACTCGACGATACCATCGCCGTTCAGGAAGGCGACCTCATCGATCCGTTCACCGGCAAGGTCATCGAGGAAGGTCCAATGCACGGAAAGGCTGTTGGAATCACCGGAACCGGAGTCATCGCGGCCCTTGCCAGCGGGATGAAGACAGGTGTGATCAAGAATTCCCACATCCTCACAGATGATGGATACCTCACCCTCCAGGACGGGATCAGGATCAGCTCCAAGGATGTCGAGGAAGCAGGAAAGGCAATCGGAGCGCTGCGCTGCGGATTCCTCACCCTCCTCGATGCTGCAGGCATCTGGGTGGAGGACGTCAAGAAGGCTTACATGTCCGGAGCCTCGGGACTCTACGTGGACCCCATCAAGGCCATGGAAGTCGGAATGGTCATCCCAGGGGCCACCGAGATAGTACAGTTCGGTAACACGTCCATCGGAATGGCAAGGAAGATCATATTCGGAGAGATCACCCTGGACGAGCTGAAGGTCTTCGCGAAGAAGCTCCTCGCACAGCATGTGATGTTCGCCACATCGGATATGTTCAAGAACCTGTATTCAGTGGAATACTCCTTCTGGTGCGGAGACATGCCCTTCAGCGAGTACAACAACATGCTGGAGATCTACGGCATCAAGCCTCTCCCGCCTTTCCCCAAGCCAGAGGACATCAAGCACAAGCGCCTCGCGGTAAGGGATCTGCCGGACACAGAAGAATGCAAGGTCAAGATCATCCATGCCGGTACCATCACCACCGGAAAACTGGACGGATGCATCGGATGCAAATCCTGTGTCAAGGAGTGTCCTGAGAAGGCCCTGTCCATCGTCAAGAAGGATGACGGTCAGTACGCCGAGATAATGACTGACAGATGCGGAGGTACCGCTTGCAGGAGATGCGAGAGGGTATGCCCCAACAGCTGTCTGCACACGCTTGATCTCAGGCCCGTAGCCTGATAATAAAACGCCCCCTTGCGGGGGCTTTAATCTGTTTTCAGAATTCTTGATGAAGAAGGATGTTCAATCGTCCTGATTGAAATCGTTCCTGCCCATTCCAAGACGCTCCATGATGGTCATGAGCATATCCTTGACCTCGTAGATCTCTCCCCTGACCATGGCGATCTGGGTTTTGACTGCGGCGATCTGCTCATCATGCTGCATGATCTTATCCTGGAACTCCTTGCTGAGTCCGGAGCCCTCTGCAGAACGGTATCCCTCTGATTTCAGCGCCTTGATCTTGTTGACAGTGTTGTCACGCCTGAAGCGCAGCTTATCGGCCTCTTCCTGCAGCCTGGTCTTCTCACCGAGCTCGTCGGCAAGGTCGGCTTCCATGATCTTATGCTCCATGTTGGAAAGGCGTTCAGTCATCTCCTTGACCATTGCGTTGAGTTCATCGATATCGTCTGTCTCAGGAACCTCGTAACCCTCGTATGCCTTGGCTGCGATGGCGTTCCTGGCGTTGGTCTCGTCGATAAGCTCTTTCCTGTAATCCCTTCCGACGGGCTCGAAGGATGCTCCGATAGGGTAAACGCTGGCGTTAAGGTTCCTTGATGCCAGAGGAAGCTCGAGACCGGCTTCGATGTAAGAATCCTCAATCTCCTTCTTGCGCGCCTCGTATCTTGCGACAGTCTCGTCGATTACCTTTATACGTGCCTCGTCCTCTGCCGTAAGCTGTCCTTTTGCCAAAATGGATTCCTTCTCCGATTTGAGATGTGTCGCTTCCTTGCCTAAGAAGCGGATCTCGCGTTCGTATTTGGTCGAAGTCATTTCCTTCCCTCTTGGTTCCCGTACACCATACAACTATATATAGAAGTCCTACCACATCCTTGATTTCCAGACATTCGCGGATAAGTGATAATCTATATCGCTGCGAAGCATCCGTGTTCCATGGAAGAGCTGTGTGCGAAGAGCGCCGATGACGACACCGATCTGCAGGAGAAGATTGCCCGTTTCCTGGAGGACAGAAACATAGATACCGTCACTGGGATTCGCAGAATGGGCAGGGACAATCTTGTGGATTACGTCGCATCCAAATCTAACGATTCAGGCAGGACGTGCAGCATCTTCCCGGACATTTCTTCGAACGATATCATCATCTTCAGGCAATGGCACGGACTCGAGGATGATATGAGGGAACTCAGAGCACGCAAGCCCTCTCTGGACATACTCTTCGGACAGGACCTCTGCCATCAGGTACCGGCAGTGGTCAGGTACAAATAAATCAGAAAATGGGGGGGTTGGAAAGAGTTTATGACTCTTTTGGAGTCAGTTTCACTCGATTGCGCCAGCAGGGCACTCATCGATGCATGCACCGCAGTCGACACAAACGCTTGCGTCGATAACTGCGACATCGCCGATGGTGATTGCTGATGAGGGGCAAGCGTCTGCGCATGCTCCGCATGCAACGCACTCTGACTCGTTGATTGTTGGCATTTTAATAACCTCGAAACTTAGCACTCTGATTCGACTATTTAATCTGTATGATAGAAAGAACCAATTTTATGATGATTTTTTTAGTTTTAACTAAATTTTCAACTCACAATATTTAAATCATGCACTCAAAAATTTAGGTATCCATAAAAATTTTGACCATGTTCCAAAACTGCGGATACGAACTGTCGCACCGAGTATCCCGATGGAAGAGTTCTGAGTACGGATGAATCACCATTATCTATAATGAACCGATTTTCAGGAACGTTAGGAGATGGAGGGTGGCCGACGGTAGTCCACAAGGACGGCTGAGGAAGTTCCCTCCTCCAAGGGCAAGATGGACAGGCGTAAGCCTGTACGGCGAGAGCTGTGGCAAGGGCCCAGAAACGACACAGACTCGGTCAAAGGATGATCCGTCAGACGGTGACGTTCCCGAGGATTTGGTGAAACGGCGACTCCCCATCGGAGCAAGTTCATACAACGGGGAAGACCTGCCCGGGACCCGTGGGTAGAACGCGAAGTTGAATGCCACCTGAAACAGAAGGGGGGCTACTACCATCACCTGACACACATTCCAAGGCGATACCATGATGCTTCAGCGCTGCCCCAAATATTCCAAAGAGACTGGGATCAGGACCATTCCGACCAAGGAGACTCTCGACAGGGTGCTTCCGCTTCTAGATAAGGCCGGCATGGGAAAACCGGAGAACATAATGGACAAGGATAATATCGGCATCCCCGTCTTCTCGGTTGACAGACAGCACACCGCGCTTGGTAAACCAAAGTACTACAACGGAAAGGGTGCTACTGTGGAGCAAGCGGAGGCATCCGCGATCATGGAGGCCATCGAGAGATACAGCGCGGAACAGCGCGATACCGATGAGGTCGTTTACGGCTCCTATGCAGAGGCCAAGGAAATCATGATGGCCTGCAACCCCGTGGACCTCATCCTTCCCCTCAGGGTTCTGGACCGGTACAACAAGAACACGGAGATCGCATGGGTCGAGGGCTTCGAGATGTTCAGAGGGTGCCCCATTTGGGTGCCCGCATGTGCGGTATTCTATCCCTATGTCCCCGACACCGATCTTCAGCTCTTCAGCTGGCATACGAATGGAATCGCATCGGGGAACACCATCGAGGAGGCCATCCTTCACGCACTTTTTGAGGACATCGAAAGGGATGCCTGGTCTATCGCCGAGTACAAGGATTATACCAACGGGGACATCCTTATTAGAGACAAGGACTCCGTCCCTGCACAGCTGATCGAGAAGTTCAACGCACAGGGAATCGAGATCCATCTGAAGGATCTTACCAGCGACATCGGCATCCCCACCATAGGAGCCGCTGCCGACGATACCGCAACAAAGGATCCGGAGCTCCTCACCATCGGAGTGGGAACCCATCTCGACCCCGAGATCGCTGCTATCAGGGCAATCACCGAAGTCGCTCAGAGCAGGACCACCCACAAGCACGGAATGAAGATCAACGCCCAGCTCCAGAAGGTCACACAGGATATGGGCTACGAGAAGATCAAGAAGGTCAACCACATGTGGTTCGGGGATCACCCCAACAAGATCTATCTCGAGGACATGAAGGACCTTTCCACAGATTATGTCCTTGATGATATAGAAGTGGTACTCCAGAGGCTCATGGATACAGGGTTCGAACAGGTCATCTGCGTCGACCTCACCCGCCCCGAATTGGGAGTACCTTCGGTCAGGATGATAGTGCCCGGATTGGAAGTGTGCACGATGGATCCCGAGCGTGAGGGCGGAAGGCTCCGCGGCATGTGGCCGCCAACGAGGCAGTGAGATGTTTGAGGGCATCAAGGCAGTAGGGTTCGACCTAGACGGGACGTTCCTGAACACCCATGTGGATTACGCCAGGATCGACAGGGCAGACCGTGAAGCCTGCCTCAGACATAATATCCCCTTCGACGACCTGGAATTCCCCACCATCAAGAGACAGAGGGCACCCATCAGATCATGGCTGGAGGCCAACGGTAGGATAGATGAATTCGATGCCCTTTGCAAAGAGATAGATGATGAGCTCACAGCCTCCGAACTGGAGTTCATACACGAAGCGAAGCCGTTCCCCGGAAGCCTCGAATGCGTACCTGTCCTGAGATCTAAGGGACTGAAGGTCGGACTGCTCACCAGAGGTAGCTGCCGGTACGGAAATGAGGCACTGACGAGGGTGGGGGTAAGAGAAGGGTTTGACGCAGTGGTGGGAAGAGATTCCATAGACTTCGATCTCGCCAAACCGTCGCCCAAGGCCATGGAGCACTTTGCCGAGGCCCTCGGCGTCAAACCGTCGGAGATACTCTATCTGGGTGACAACGTCACCGACTATTATTCCGCCAGGGATGCCGGCGCACAGTTCATAGGTGTCCTCTCAGGCTCAATGAACAAGGATAAGTGGCTGAAAGAGGATCCCGACATGATCACCCTGGAGTACGCCGGGGACGTCATCAAATTCTTCTAAACTCACCAGTGGCCCCTTACTATCCTTCTTACCAATGCGATTACCACACAGATGACGAGGATAGATATCACTGCGATGATCACAGCCATCTCCGAACCGGAGAACTCATGATCGCTGACGCCGAAAGAATACACCTTCAGATCCGAACCGGACATCAGGCGCAGTTCATAGCTGTAATTATCGAGGTTCACAAGCGCTTTATCCTGTATCACCGCTGAGAGACGATCCTCGGAGATCTCCACCGGATGGTCCTCGATTACCGTATGATGCTTACTGGACGAATCAAAATAAGTGACATCAGCTTCCCAGATCCCATCGGAAAAGGGCTCGCTCTCAGTCACGAGGATCTTTCCATCGTTATTAAAGTACTCCACATTTCCATGGTCCGAGCTGGGCAAGAAGATGATTATCGCAATCGTAACAGCTACTATGCCCACCACTACGACGATGCCAATCAGTCTGGATAGCTGCCTGTCCATTATACCGTTCATTAATCAATACTTTCAGATTAAAAAATTGCTACATGACAGCCCTTCATATCAGACATATTTTGCAATCGAATTCTATATGTCTGGGTGGGGGCGTCGATAACAACTGCCTCTACGAACAGGTTCACGAGATAAATGGAATCATGGTCCCCTTCCGACTCGGAAGAATTTCATGAGTGTCGCGGTTTCGAATAGGCCAGCTCACAACTGCTTTTCAAATCGTTGTAGGCTGATAATCAGAGTCCACCTGTGAGATAATCCACCGCCAGCGTGATTACAATACCTATCGCGAAAATCACGATCGTGGATAGGCTATTCCTGTTCTCCCCTTCGAAGGCTCCCGGCACCATCTCGGCCAACGCCGCATACATGAATATCCCTGCGGAGAAGCACAGGGCAAGGCCCGATATACCGACCAGCACCCTGGTGAACAGGAATCCGAACACGATGAGTGACAGCGGACAGATGAAGCAATAGACCACCATCATCTTCTTGGCAGAGGCGGTATCGGAACCCGATATGATCTGATTCGCCAGAGCGAATACCTCCACTCCCTTGTGAAGGCACATGGCTATCAATATGGCAATCTCTGTCCCTCCGCCCACGTTGAGACCCGTAGCGACCACTGCTCCGTCGATGACCGCATCGACACAGAATCCTACCCACATCCCCTTAGAGCTGATGTCCTCATTATGATTCTTGATACTGACAAGATGGAGAAGATATCCTATCATCAAGACGAACAGGAACCCGCCCATCATAAGTACCGAACAGAAGACATGACCATGTCCTTCGGCCTCTATACGGTCCAAGGCCTCCGGTATCATCATGATGAACAGCACACCGATCATAATCCCGGCACTGAGGGTGAACACCCTGGTCTGAAGCTTCGGGTTGCCCGTAAAACGGAAAGGCATATACGCGGCCACCAAACTGATGACCAGAATAAGCCCAGCTGCGGACAGGGATGCAACGGTGGGATCCATTATTGGACGTATCTCCCAACTATTAATAAACTAAACGTACAATCGGCCAGTTGTAAGCCTTCAGTCATTACTCGAATATAAAAAAAGAACCGCCCTGGATGGGCGGTAAAAGGTTTATGATGATCTGTTTACTGGCTTCCGTCACCGAGCTTGTGGTGCCTGTCCAGGGTCTTGAGGTGTTCCATCTCGTTGTATCTGAACCTCTCGCGGTTGTCCTGGAAGGTTGTGTTCTTGGGGAACATCTTCTTCATGGTCTGGAGCATGACGCTTCCCATGGACATGATGGGCTTGGAGAGGCCGATTCCGAATCTGGTTGAACCGCACACGACGTGACCGGGGTTCACGACATCGTGGGAGTCCAGGACGGTCTTGAGATCCCTCATCTTCTTGACGGTGGGGACATTGTGGATGACGTCGAGCTGCCATGCGAAGAACACTCCGAGACCGGTGGACCTTCCGCCGAACTCTGCTGCCCTGTCTCCCATGAAGAAGTTGAATCCGAACGGGAGCATTCCGGTAAGGAGCTCGTCGTCCTTGAAGTAGTAGGGCATGAACAGGGTTGTGGACCTGTCGACCATGACACCGATGATTCCTCCGGGTTCCATCTTCATCTCCTCGAATCCGCTGTAGCAGACACCGACGTACTCTCCCCAGTTGTGGGTGGGGACGATGACCTCTGCAGGAATCTCTCCCACTCCGACCTTCCTGGCGCGGAACTCATAGCATCTCTCCTCCCACTCATGCTCTGCGATCTCGCCAGAGATCTTCCTTCCGCCGAACTCCTCTGCGGCGGCATCGGCGAACTTCTCTCCGAGGTCGTTGTGGGCCGCGTCTCCCTGGAAGGTGACGAGGAACACGTTGGATACGTCGGGTGCGTGGATACCTGCCTTGCGCTGGTTCTCGAAGTGCATGTAGTCTGACCATGCCATGTGGAGGGGCACGACGGACGGGTCCTGGACGATCTTCTGCAGTGCGGGGTCCGCATCGCTGAGGTTGTCGTACTCGTATCCGAGGTACCTGTACTCCCCGAGAGGATAGATCCTGAATGTGACATCGGCGAGGATTCCAAGTGTTCCCTCCGCTCCGGAGAAGAACTGGTTGAGGTTGTAGCTCATTCCGTAGGATCCGATGTTATCGAATCCGGTGGTCACGATGGAACCGTCATCGACGATGACGTGGGAGTTCAGGACGTTGTCCTTGGCGGATCCGTACTTGTAGGAACCGATTCCCATACCGTTGGTGGAGATCCATGCTCCGATTGTTCC
>SUSW01000047.1 GCA_015063235.1 Thermoplasmata archaeon
ATGACATCCTTCACGAGTATTCGAAGGCATACGCAGTCAGGATGGATGACGGTGTGGTGGACTACGAGGTCCCGAAGAAGCTTCAGGAACTCGATGCAAAGTTAGGATTCGATATATTCCCTATTTTGCGGAGTTGAGGTGTCAAAATCAAATTTGCCGACTTCAAAGATAATGGCGCAGCCCAACTCAATAGCAGCGATAAAGGCGAGGGCGGTGCGATCTTCATCGACGACGATTCGGAAGTGTATCTCGAGTTCTGTACCTTTATCGGCAACAAGGCTAAAACCAACGGCGGAGGAATAGTGATTGAAGATGACGATGACATCAGTCTCTTTATGAATGGACTCGTCGTTATAAAAGATAACAAGATCGCCACAAATGAGGAGACCTTCTCCGATTCCAACCTCGTCATCCGTTCCGATCTGAGGATAAACTGCGGAATTCTGACCTATGATTCGGAGATCTGGATCGCCCTGGACGGCGGTGAGAGAGTCTTCACCTCTAACTTCAGCACGAACAATCCTGGCAAGGATCCTGCACTGTTCTTCAAGAGCACCGATACCAACTGCTATGTCGCAGCCGACCCGGATTCGAAGGAGGCCAGGCTCTACGGCGGATCGGCAGGAGACATGTCGGACGATAACACGATCATTATTGCTATCGTTGCAGCCGTCATAGTGGCCTTGGTCGTCGTTGGAGGCATAGTCTACTTCAGAACCAGGAAGGTCTGAAACCTTAACAGTCCGAGGGTCCGACCCTCGGACATCTTCCATAATTATCGCACAGGTACTTCTTTGAATGATGGTATCGTTCTTCCACAATTCTGAATTTAAACGCATAAACTCTTTAAGCAGCATATCCCACCCATCTATCGATTCAGATGTTATTCGGCACAAAGGTCATGGCAATCGTGGGAATTGTTGCTATCATATGTGCGATAGCAGCTGCATTCGTGTTACTGAATCAGAACAACGACACTTCCGACCTGTCAGGCAACTGGACCCTCTACGATCTGAACGGAGTCGACGGAAGCATCTTGGCCGTACTTATCACGGAGATCGTGCTGACCTTCATCTTCGTTCTTGTAGTATTTGGAGCAACAGCGAAGAACGGAATGGAAAAGTTCGCAGGATTCTTCATCGGTCTCGCTCTGACGATGGTGTACTTTGTCGGTATCGCATTCACTGGAACATCCGTCAACCCTGCCAGGTCCATCGGACTCGCTATCTTCCAGCCCGAGGCACTCGGCGACCTTTGGGTTTCATCGTTGCACCTATCATCGGTGGAATCCTCGCTTGGGTCGTTTGGAAGAACGTCCTTTGTGACGACGAGTGAAATCATCAAAACAATTTCGGCGGGTTCGCCCGCCGACATCTTTCTTATGATATCTGGATCCATTGGATTCAGGCGGTCTGTTTCAATCATGTAGGCCGATTTTGTAAAAACTTAAGATAAATTGGTCGTTTGATATTGGACGCATCTGGAATCTTTTATCTGGCGTGTGTTTTTATATTATATCAGAATGTATCATTTTTATGGCAGTCACCGACCATTGATATCATATTATCCATGGGATTGTCGGTGACCAGAAATCAGCTGGTGACCTTTGGTGGAACTATTCAATAGGAAGAACAACGTGGCGGTTATCGCAGGCGACCCGAGAAAGGCGGTGATATTCCTCTTCTGGCCGTTGCTGTTGACATTCATGGTCGTGGCCGTCAACACCTATCTGGATTCATTCTGGGTCGCTCAGCTCGGAGTCGATGCAACCAGTGCAGTCAATGCAATGACCGACATCTACGGATGCATCGCTGCCGTCGGAGCCGGAATGGGAGTGGCTTGCGCGGCAGCCATATCGTTCCATCTTGGGGACAGCAACATCAAGAGGGCCGAATCGCTGGCCGCCCATTCCATCATCATCAGTCTGGTTCTCTCTTTGATCCTCGGTATACTGTTCTACTATCTCATTGACCCCTTCATCGAGCTGTTGGAGTTACATGATGTCAGGGAGATGTGTTATGAATACATCATGCCTCTCATCTGGTGCAATGCTGCTCTTCTGGTAAACGGTGCCCTCTGCGGAGTCCTTCGTGCGGAGGGTGCGACATTCAGGACGACCATCGCTTCATTCCTGACCATGGGTTCGATCGTCCTCAATCCACTGTTCATCATAGAGCTCAACATGGGTGTGGCCGGTGCTTCTTGGGGTACCGTGGTATCCACATTCATTAGCACCGCTTATCTCGTCTACGTATTCAAGACTAAGAAGAACTCCATCAATGTGAGCTTCAGAGGTTTCAAACCGGATCTCCAGGTCATCAAGGAATTACTGTTCATCAGTGTGCCGTATGGGGCTCAGAACAGCCTCAGGAAGCTCGCTGGGGTAGTCGACAAAGGGATCATCATGTTCATCGTCGGTTCCACAATGGGTACTGCCGCCATCGCGGTCTTTTCACTGCCATGGACCTATGTGCGCGTTATGGAATGTCTCGGTCTGGCATTCGGTGCCGCCCTGATCCCTGTGGTCTCTTACAACATGGGTAAGCGCGACCGTGCCAAGGCGGACGCTGCGATAAAGTTCACAGCTAAGATTTCCATGACGGTATCGCTCGGCCTGTCCGTGCTGATATTCTTCTTTGCCGGTCCGTTGATGTGGATACTGACGACGGACCAGTCCTTCGAGGAGAATGAAGAGCTCATGACACAAATCCTGATGATCCTGGCCTTCGTCTGTCCCCTGTATACGATCCGTGATGTGGCCTTCAATTTCCTTCAGACGATGAGGAAGAACAATCTGTGCGTGATCATCACTTTCGGCCAGACGATATTGAAGCTATTCCTGATGTATATCGGCGGAGTCATGTTCGGACCCTTGCACATGGTCATCTTCAATGTGATAGGGCAGTATATCGGCGGATTATTCACCTGCATACTGGCGCAATACTACTGGAGAAAGATGGACCTCAACAAGCTGGAAGTCACGAAGAGGCAGGAGAGGGTGATCAAGACGCTCCACGAAATGAACGAGAACATCGAGAAAGAGAAGGAGAAGACCACCAAAGTCTGAACCGTATCCTCTCAAATGGTGGAATCAGGATCTATGAATATGGTTCCCAGCGGAGTCATTTCGTGTTGCTTCTCGGCCGCTAATCTGAACCATTTTATGGATTCGATGTTCGAAGCGGGAACGCCCTCGCCCCTTTCATACATCTGGCCTAGCCTGTACTGGGCATTGCCGTAGTCCTGCTCAGCCGATTTCTTATGCCATTCGAACGCTTTCTCGAAGGACTGTTCCACACCCTTGCCACTGTCGTACATCAGGCCGATGACGAACTGCGATTCGGGATGACCAAGGGTGGCTGCCATATGCAGGATCTCGAACGCTCTCTCATAAGATTGTTCGATACCATCACCTCTGATGAGTCTCATCCCATTCTCGAACGCCTTTTCCAGTTCTTCGGACTTATCTTCTTCCGATATGTTCGATGCCATGTCCCTTGGCAGATAATCCGCGGTTTTAAAGATTGTCCAGCTGTGTTGAGGATCTCTGTAATCATATCATCGCTATGGCAGCACCTGTCACGATGATAATTATCACGACCATAGCGATCGTTGCCCAGAACCAATCCTTCTCTGAGACCAAGGCGGCGTAAACAGCTATGCTGTAAGCGTTCATTATCGGGATGATGATTTTTGAAATGCTTGGAGAAGCCCAATCGACAGATGTATCCTTGTCTCAATCATCATATGACGACGACAATCTTTCCGTTCGATTTGCCTTCATCCAACGCCTTACAGGCATCGCGGATTTCCTTGAAATCAAACCGCTGTGCATATGTTGGGTGAAGATCATGGTCGCGGATGAACTGGAAGATGCTGTCTACCAGTTCCTGTGCAGGATAGTTGCTGAAATAACCGGTAAGATAGACTCCTTTAGGGTGTCCTTAATGGGTTTGAAACTGTTCAGTTTGAAAACCCCGTCAAGGATCCCTGTATCGCAGACTATGCCTCCCTTTTTTTACGGTATGTAATGTGTCCAGGATACTTTTGGGACCTATCAGGTCTTGTGCATATTTTTCTGAACTGTCTGGCTAGCAACATCATAACTCTGGAGGATGCGAACAACATGTCCAATGGTATGATAAATACGGGCCTCAGATGGATTTTGAAAGAAAAGTATGGCACAACAATTGGATTCAAGAAGATGGTTAACTTAACAATAGTTTCAACAGTTATTTGGTAAGTTTCTTGGATAAAATCGTATTAGAATGCCGAGGGGTCGGGCCGTTGTGCGGCCCTCCCCCTCATAAATCGTTTCAACCTTTGCGTGCAACGGCTGCGATGAAAATAGCCGTTACAGCAAGAACGATCACCGTGGCGATTGTCTTCGGAGTGTCGTCAGCAGGAGAGTCATCCTCGCCGTCCATGCCGTCGTCTCCGCCGACATCGGTGACACCTCCCACCTGGTAGGTAGCCAAAAGGAACAC
>SUSW01000048.1 GCA_015063235.1 Thermoplasmata archaeon
CATAACGGATATAAAGAACTTCGTCCGAGCGGCTTCGATATTATACGAAGAGAATGGACAAAACCTAGGCTGTCTGCACCGTGTCTTGAAAATAATGGATCAAAGAAAGAAATGGTTTACTCGGGGGTTCTGAATAGTAACCCCACTTTTCAATCACCGCAGAATCGGCCTTTGTAGCTGGAGCGAACGGAATCGCGTACCTTTCCGACGGTCACCCCGTTCTCCGACGCCAATCTTACAAGGTCGTCATGCTCCGGCTTCCACTTCCTGATTCCATACCCTTCGGAGACCTTGATGCGTACATCGCCGTACTCGGTCCTGCAGACCTCGCTATGGGATGACATCTCGTAACGCTCAGCCTTCCATATCCTGAGGCCGATCGTGGATGTGTTGGCAAGAATCAGCTTCGACAGCCTGTCCTTATCCGCCTCGCGGCAGAGACAGGTAAGTCTGTGTCCCGGTCTGCCCTTCTTCATGATGATAGGGGTAATCGTAGCGTCGGATGCACCTTCTTCCAGAAGCATATCGACCATCTGACCGAGATCCTCCGGAGTCATATCGTCGATATTGCAGTTGATCTCATAGATCTCGAACAGTTTCTCCTTAGATTCTCCGATGAACGCCCTCAGTATATTCGGAATCGTGTAATCATGATGCCCTACACCGACCCCGATACCCTCTATGGACATCCTGGGACGCTGTCCGTACTCTTCAGCGAAATACCCTACGATAGCTGCTCCGGTAGGCGTAGTAAACTCCCCTTCGAGATCCCCGGAATAGGATTCCATCCCCTTCAACAGGGCAGCCGTGGCCGGTGCAGGGATCGGTAATTCTCCGTGTGCACAGTGCACATATCCGAAACCTGTGCGGAGCGGCGACGAGACGATGTAATCAGGCGATATCCTCTCGATTAGCATGCAGGACCCCACCACATCCGCGATGGCATCCAACATCCCAACCTCATGGAAATGGACCTCTCCTACAGGCTCTCCGTGAACTTTGGATTCTGCTCTGGCTATGTCGGTGTAAATCTCCTTAGCGGCCTTCTTGACCGAGTCGGAAACATGTAACGAATCTATAATATCCATGACATCGGAGAGCTTTCTGTGACCATGATGCACATGTTCGTGAACGCCCTCCTCCTGACCCGCGATAAAGACTCTTAACCTGATACCGCCGATATGGTTCTTCTCTGCCCTTTCAACGGATACCTCCACATCCGGTATCCCTGCGGATTCTATGATTGCCTTAGCATCCTTCGGATTTTCCAGCAGATCCGCCAGAGCTCCGAGGATCATATCTCCTGAAGCTCCTGCACTGCATTCCAGATAAAGAGTTCTCATCAGTTATCGCCCCTTTTGTCTATCAGCGATGCAATATATCCCGCTCCGAAACCGTTATCGATGTTGACGACGCTCACGGTAGAAGCACAGGAATTCATCATAGCCAGCAATGCGGTCAATCCTTCAAATGAGGCTCCGTATCCCACCGATGTGGGAACTGCAATCACGGGAACGCTGACCAGACCGCCGACAACACTCGGAAGGGCCCCTTCCATGCCTGCAGCCACCACTATGGCAGAAGCGCCCATTATCGTATCCGCTTCGGACAACAGACGGTGTATGCCTGCGACCCCAACGTCGTATGAGCGTTTCACGTTGCAGCCCAGCACCTCGGCAGTGACCGCCGCCTCTTCTGCCACAGGGATGTCGCTGGTCCCTGCGCAGACCACGCAGATGTATGAGGCCCTCTTCTTCTCTGGAATCCTGCCAATAATGCATATCCTTGCTTCGTCCCTGAACTCGGCCTCCAGCCCCTCTGACTTGGCCGTTTCACAAACTTCTTTGGAACAGCGTGTTATCATAACACATCCGGAGCCGTTCTCCATCAGCGTCTTGGCTATCAATACGGACTGCTGAGGAGTCTTGCTGGCACCGTAGATGACCTCTGACACGCCCTGCCTGGTGCGGCGCTGCGTATCCACCTTTGCGAATCCCAGATCCACATAGGGCTTCGAACGGAGCATGCGCTCGGCGTCTTCGACCGAGATTGTGCCGTCCCTGACGGCTTCGAGTATGTCCCTTGGATCGTTCATTCTGTCTTCCTGGTCCCGTAGGACACTTCGTCGAAGTACCTGAGCAAGGCCCTCTCCACATCAGACTTGTTCTCTTCAAGAAAATCCATCTGAGAAGGCAGCACCTCCAGAAGACATGTTTCCTCATCCACCGTACGGACCCTGATGTCCCTGAATCCAAGCAGCCTGATGTCCTTCTCCGCTCTGTTGGTGCGGTCCAGCAGCTCCTCCGTAATGACCATTCCAGTGGGTATGCGGGTGGCCAGACATGAATTCGAAGGGAAGTCCCATGAGTTTATCCCAGCCTCCCTGGATAATCTGCGGACGTCTGCTTTGGTGAGACCGCACTCCTTCAGCGGCGACCTCACCCCCAACTCCTCCAGAGCCTTCATCCCGGGTCTGTCCTCCCTATCATCAGATGCGTTGGTACCATCCATCATATACTTCCTGTTGAACTGCTTGACCCTATTCCACATCTTCTTGAACATCAGCCTCTTGCACTTGTAACAACGATCCGCCTTGTTTAGAATGATCTCCTTCTCCGACAGCGTGTCATATTCAATGAACTCCGGATTGAATCCGTAGCGCTTACAGAGATTCTCGACGTTCACCAGTTCGCCTACGGTCTGGAAACTTCCCATGAAGTATACCGGGATCATGTCCACATCGAGCCTTCTGCACACATACATGAGATATGTCGAATCGGTTCCTCCTGAGAATGCGAGAGCCGGGTTCGGATTGTCCTTGAAGAACTGCACAAGCGAGTCTGGTATTCCGTCCATGATTCGAGAGATGCATGACAGTAATAAGGGTTTTCGGAATGTGCTTAGAGCACAGACTTCAAGAGGACATCCGTCCGCAACTGATTGTCGGCACACTGACAGCGTTACGGTTCAGAGCCTTGAACTCCCGATACCTTCCCTAGTTTCCAGAACGCAGAGAAAACGCCTCTCCCATCCGCTGAAGAACACATATCTGATTCTCAAAAAGAAAGTTTTTCACATACGCCGAGTCTGAATCGGCAAATTTTTTAAGCGAACATGCAAATTCAATCGTATCGGCAGGTATAACCGAAAGGAGGAGGCTATATGGAGCATATCTCAGACAAGATTCATGAGAGACATGAAATGTATGAATCGCACGAACTGAAAATGCCTGGAAGCTATGTAGACATGAGTGTGGAAGAACTCAGATACGACGGGGGGTTCAGCTGGGCCAAGTTATTCTCTGGGATTGCGATAACAGGGATCGTGATAGCTATCGGCGGTATTGCTGTGACTGGAATAGCCTTATCCGCAGAACTTTCGGCCACTGCCGGAGTGACTATGATTGCTGCAGGTGTGATCATGGCAGTGGGAGGAGGCATCCTATCAATGAGCAGCAAAAGTCTTCCTGGCGATGAATTCGCCGATGAGAATAACAGATTCCACGTTACGTGACATGGCGACGCTCTTTCAGGAGACCTACTAAACCACATGATTAAAGAGGTCTAGGACGGGACAGACCCGTCCGAGACCACAATAACGAGATGGTTCTGTCACGCTTCAGGACTCACGTTTATATATTCTATAAGTATGCGAGCTACTGTGAGACGCTTAGTCCCACGAACGGAAATGTACCGTCAAGGCGAATCCGTAAAGGTGATTTAAATGAGCGAAGAAACTCAGGAAACACGCCCGGTCAACGGGAAGAGCATGTACAGCTACATCGCTGATGCATGGGACGTACCAACAAAGTCGTACGTCAAGGCATTGAACTACGAGCGCAGAATCCAGTGGAGGAAGGAGGAGAACTTCACCCGCGTAGAGAAGCCCACCCGTCTGGACAGGGCCAGAGCACTCGGTTACAAAGCCAAGCAGGGATATGTCATCGTAAGGGCAAGGGTCAGAAAGGGATCCTTCCACAAGAGGGCAATCGTCACTGGTAGGAGAGCAAAGAGAAAGGGAATCAACCAGATCATCACCGGCAAGAGCATCCAGAGGATGGCCGAAGAGAGGACTGCTAAGAGATACCCCAACCTCGAGGTTCTGAACTCCTACTGGGTGGGTGCAGACGGACAGCAGGAGTGGTATGAGGTCATCCTCGTCGACCCGGCACACCCCGTCATCAAGGCCGACCCCAAGATCAACTGGATCTGTGAGAAGACACACACCAACCGTGTCTACCGCGGAAAGACCTCCGCCGGACAGAAGGGACGTGGAATGAGGCACACCGGAAAGGGTGCTGAGAAGGCCAGGCCCTCAGTTAAGGCTAACCAGAGAAGAATCAAGTGATTCCGCTTAATACAAACTTCTTATCCGCCCAAAAAGGCGGAGTATTTTTTGTCATATATTTATGTTAGAAGTTTAATCGATTAAGATAAACAGTGTTCTGAATGCCGACGGACTACACAGCAATGAAGGGTTCGAAGTACTCACACGGACAAGGAAGGTGGCTGAGATGGCGTATGCAACAAAAACAATGAAAATACCAACGAAATACGTTGATATGACTGCTGCAGAGCTCGAATACGCAGGATCCTTCAGCTGGCGCAAGTTCTGGACCGGCGTCATGGTAGCAGGATTCGCATTGGCTTTGGCAACCGGTGTCGGAGGAGTCCTTGCAACAGGTGCCCTTTCCACGGCTCTAGGAACAACTGCCGGTATTTCAACGGTAGCCGGTGTAGTAGGGCTCACGGGGTTCTCTATAGAGTATAAGAAAGAACACCCCAACCTGTGAAAACAGATTATCATGGCCGATGACCGGGCAGGTGTCGTCTGCTGATCTATCGGCCTTTTCACTATCATCATCACGGATGCCCGCCAGGACATAACGTGAGATTCTAAAGAATTGAATCAAAGTCCGAGCTTGATCGTATCCATGATCGAATCCACTTCGTCATCGGTCATCCCAACGGTAGGGAAGAATACCGGAATCGGGAACTGTGTAACGTCGATGTCCTTGATGCCGTCCAGATCGGCCCCTGAAACATATCCGAGCATTTTCTTCGGATCGTCCTTCTGAGGGTCATACGGCCTGAGATAGGTATCATACTGGCTCAGCATCGAATAATCCGCATCGCCCTTGATGAGGACCCTGCATCCGCGCTTCATCATCAGCCATGCGGACACAATGCTCCTGTCGGAACCATCCAGCTCCGCGATGACCTTGCCCTGCGTCCCCACAGGTAGGCCTGCATGGCATCTTATGTAATCCTGGAAGATGAAGGCACGGTTATCACGTGCTTCCACGAAGAACGTCACATCAGGATTGGTCAGATCCACCCTCACACCCTTATCCTCGTTCGCCAGGAATATGGCGGATCCGATCTCCCTCCCCATATCGAGGCTGGTGTATCCTGGGGAACCTTCCCTGCGGGCCTTTACCGCGAAAGACTGTCCGCTCCCGATCCTCCCCTTAGAATATTCTGCTGCCATCTGGCACATGTCTTCCATCCTGGAGGTGCTCTCCTCTGCTACGGACAGGGAGGCTATTCCGAACACCCTCCTGACGGATGATATGGCGGCATCTATGTCAGAGGCCTCTACATAGAATCTTGCCCCCTTGCTTGTAACGAGGGCCTCCACTCCGTCCTCCATCAGTCTGTTCAGAAGGTTGTCCTTGAGGATACTCTCGAACCTTCTGCGGACTGGAGCGCTCTTTAGTCCGATCTCCGCATATCTGAGAAGTAATATGGCCACGTCCCGACTATCGAAACCCCGAATAAAACTATATCGGATTATACGATAGCATCGCACATGGAATTGCTCATTCTCTTAGGCCTCGTAGCCCTCGGTGCCGGTGCCGGCATAATGGGCTCCCTTTTCGGGCTGGGAGGGGGAGTGATATTCGTTCCTGTACTGATGCTTGCTTTCGGCATGGCCCCTGCTGAGGCTGCCGCCGTCAGCCTTGTCGGGATTGTTGCAGGTTCCGTCGGAGCGTCCAGCATCTTCGTGGAGAAAGGGCTTGCCAATGTGCGTCTGGGACTGCTGTTGGAAGTCACC
Source organism: Thermoplasmata archaeon (assembly GCA_015063235.1). Lineage (GTDB taxonomy): Archaea > Thermoplasmatota > Thermoplasmata > Methanomassiliicoccales > Methanomethylophilaceae > Methanoprimaticola. The sequence goes on from SUSW01000048.1 coordinate 6,058, forward strand.
ACAACCGTGGGTGCGATAGCAGGGGCGATGATAGCCGGGCTGCTGGAGGACTGGATCCTCAGCATCCTGTTCTGCTGCGTGATGATATACAGCGCGTTCAGGATGATCGTCAGTCCGGAGAAGGTAATCGAACCGAAAGACACCGATGGACGCATGAGCTTCACCTATAGGGACGAAGCGAACGGGGACGACATCTCATACGAGGTCCAGAATGTAGGAAAGGGAGGATTGGCGTGCGTTTTCGCAGGCATGATGTCCTCAATGACAGGGGTAGGCGGCGGAGCGATAAAGGTCCCCGTCATGAACCTCATAATGCATGTTCCCATGAAAGCTGCCAGTTCCACCAGCAGCTACATGATCGGGATAACCGCGTTCTCCGGAGCGGTCACCTACTTCTTCAGCGGACAGCTTGATCTGCCTTTCGCGGGGGCTGTGGCCATAGGTGCATTCATCGGAGCATTGGCCGGAACATATCTGGCAAGAAAGATGAACACCAAGCATCTGAGAAGGTATTTCTCAGTGGTGCTATTCATCATGTCGGCACTGGTACTTCTGCGTGTGGGAGGGATACTATGAGCATGAACAAGTCCATCGCATGGACCCTTCGCATAGGTATCGTCGTTGGGCTGGCGATGATCGCCGTAGGATTATGCATCTCCGATGACAATCCATTCCTCTACTACGGACTTCTGGTTCTGATAGCGTCCCCGCTCTTCGCAGTCATAGCAGCACTGGTAGGCCTCATCCGTGAGAAGGACTGGTTCTGGGCAGGTATCGCCGCATTGGTGGTAATCATAGTGGTGGCCGGTGCGATAGTCGCGATGCTTTGAGAAAGGACCTCTCCCCGAAGGGAGAGTAAGAGCTTTTTCATCGATCGTTTATTCAGGCCTGCTCTTCAGTTTCCGATTGGACCATGTTGGTTCCATCAGGATTGAGTCCGTGCCTTTTGGTGAGGAATCCAGGGCCCTTCCAACTCCAGTTGCCCATGAGGTGCATCATAGCAGGACTGAAGAATCCAACCATCAGGAGACCGTCTATGAGGATACCCACTCCCAAAGCGAATCCGAACTCCTGTAGCATGGAGGATCCTGCAAGGAGCATGGTGAGGAACGTTCCTCCCATGATGAGGGCGCACAGGGAGATGATAGGTCCTGCCTCCCTGATGGCGTTGGCTATGGCCTCATGATTGTCCATTCCCTTGATCTTGTTCTCACGGATCTTGGTGGTGAGGAAGATCTCATAATCCATTCCCAGTCCGAGAAGGACCACGAACAGCACGATCGGGATCAGGAACATCACCGGAGTGGACATCAGTCCGTCGAACACGAACCTTGTCAGAGCCACCGTGACGATGACACTCAGCATGATGGTGAGTACCGCTCTGATGGGGGTCAGATAGCATCCCAGGATGAAGAAGAGCAGTACGATCAACAGTACTATGACGACAGCCCTGATCATGCTGAACTGATCCTCCACCTCTGACGAGACATCGTTCATGAGCGCCGCGGTTCCGGTGACATATGATGCTGACCAGATCGAAGAGTACTTGGAATCGTATCCGTTCTCGCCGTGGAACGCGTTCCTCAGGTCCTTGATGAAGGACATCGTATTGGCGGACATAGGCTCCTCGGTTGTTATGATCATCATGTTGATGTGCGTCGCTGTTGCATCGATGATTCCGGTACCGTAGTTGAGGATACCGTCGAGGGCATTCATGACAACCAGATCTGTTCCCTCGATAGGGGTCAAAGGTGTTGCTGTCAGGTTCGTTGGATCCGGAGCAAGTGGAGACTGTCCGGATGCATATGCAAGGATTGTGATAACAGGGGTCTGTACTGCTCCGGGGAGCTGACTGTACAGCGTCATGTTGATGAGCCTGGGATCATCGGTTCCCAACGTTTTCGCAACCTGTGTGTAAAGGATTGCCCACGAGTTGATTCCAGAGGCCGTGCCGACGATACTGTATTTACTCTTGATGTCATTGGAAACGAGCATCAGAGCAGGGACTGCACCGGACATGGTCTCGACATTCAATCCCTTTTCGTTCCATTTGATGTACGGAATCTCGTTACCCAAGATAGTGGAAGAACCGACTTCTCCGATGCTGTCATTCAGATCGATGACAACGTTGGTAGGCATGATAGTCCCTCCGCTGGTCTGAGTCATGATGAGGTCGAGACCGTCCACCGACTCGGATGGGGGCATGACCGAGATCATATCTGCAGAGTCCTCAGTGGTCGCATAAAAGTACACGCATGGAGCTGCTATTAGGAGCGTAACGATCGCTATGGGAGCGGCGAATTTATGGGTAACTCTGGAAAGCCAGGAGAAATAGGACTTGGAGAACTTGGACAGATGTCCGCGTACTCCGAGGTTAGTACCGGCCTTGACGTTCTCCTCGTTCTGCCTGTACTTCTCCATGTTGGAAGGCCAGAAGATCTTGTCCTTGCAGAGGTTGAGCAGCGCAGGTATGAATGTGAGTGCGGCGATGAGCGCCATGAGTATTCCGAGTGCAAGGATGATTCCCATGGTCTGTACCATCGAGAAGGAACAGAGTCCGAGGGCTGCGAATCCGATGATGACTGCAAGACCTGATGTGAAGACAGCCTCCCCGCCCCACATGATCGCTTCTTTCAGTGCGGTATCATGGTCTTTGCCCTTCTTGCACTCATCCCTGTATCTGGTGATGATGAACACAGCATAGTCGCATCCTGCTCCGAGCATGCTGACGAGGATGAGGACCTGCGTGATGTAGTATATGTCGAGTATGCTTCCGATCGCATACAGCAGCATAAGAACGACACCGTAGGCCATTCCGACGACTGCCGGAGGTATGAATGCGGTGACGATAGCGAAGAAGAACAGAGCAAGAAGGACGAAGATCAGAAGGATACTGAACGGATCGATCTTGCTGACATCCTCCATCGAGGATGCTTCTGTATCGTATGAGATTGCTGCGTTTCCGGTAATCAGTGCAGTAAGTGATTCTGCACCGACTTCGGTCTTGGCCTGAGAGACAAGTTCCCTTAGATTACCTGTCTCATGCACGATGTCGAATTCGGGGTCGCTGTTCGCTATCGCCACAAGTTTGACGCCTTCCTTGGATGCGTCTTCTTTAGAAAAATTGCCGTAGTTACTGACGTCAATCTTGTCTCCGTACTTCTCCTCTACCAATGTTTGGAAGGCAAAGAAGAGGGAACCGGCCTTATCCAGTTCTTCAGGTGAGTCGTATGATATGACCAGGATCTCTGACAGGTTGAGAGAGTTGGTGAAGTACTCATCGACAATCTTCTGACCATCGACAGCCTCTGACTCCATACCGCCCATCTCAGTCATATCATAGACGAGGACATCCCCGCTCTTGATAGCCAATGGTACGGAACAGAGCAGAACCACCAACCAGATGACTATAATCATCTTGGAGTGCTTGAGTATGAAATCTGCTAAGTTTGCGAACATTATGTTCACCTATGTTTTTTGAGCATGGTCAAATAGTATTTAATTATTTTTGAACGTGCTCAATTTATTGAAACTAATTTCTTCCGTATTAACCCAAATTAACAGCAAAATAATGAAATAATTGGTTGGTCAACCCATCTGATATCATTTTTTTAAATAGTCAATTTGAGCATAATCAAATCTAATAAAGTTAATAAATCATAACTGTGATGAAGTCCCGATGACCCCCAAAGATAGTATTCTGAAGATGACCGCGGAAGAGAAGAGGGAGAAATCCCGCCGCGAGATCATGGAGGCATCATGGTCGCTGTTCCTAGAAAAGGGATACGATAAGACGACCACCAGAGACATTGTACGCAAGGCAGGCATCCTGAACGGAAGCCTGTACAATCGCTTCAAAAGCAAAGAGGATATCCTCATAGCCATCATAAACGATGCGTTGAACGACTCCATGACGGAAGCAGAGAAGTTCCTAAAGAGCGATAACGGTCCACTGATGGTCCTGTGCATCCCTATGGCGATTGAGCTGTACGCCGCATCCAAATCGAAAAAGCTGGCATCGCTGCTGTACAGCACGCATCAGTCCTGGAACGCAATAGAAGCATACATGACGCTGTACGAAGGCTGGGAAAAAAAGATAGTGCCCAGTGAATACAACGTCCAGCTTGACGATGACAATATCAGACTCAGATTCGTCACAGCCATCGGCTTCGTAGGGAATCTCTGCGGCCTCTATGCTAACGGATTCAGCCAAGATTACAGGTCTGTCTTCGAATACATGGTGAGATTCATAGGTCCCATCATGGACATCAGAGTCTATGAACTATCCAAACTGGTGAATTCCCTCTGCGAAATCCTCGAATCATCCAACATAAAGATATGCGGATACTCCCTCGATGCGATCATCGCTTCCGAAGGAGACCCTTGTTCTGTCCGCAGCAAGTGATGGCCGACTGAACCATATCTTCCAGTTATGGATGTCAGGCCCTGTTGTAGTAGGTCTTCGGCTTCTTGCAACGCGGACATACCCAATCATCCGGCAGTTCCTCGAACGGAGTTCCGGGCGGGATGCCGCGATCGGGATCCCCTACAGCCGGATCATACACATATCCGCAGATCGAACACACATATTTTCCTGAAGCTGTCTTAAATGTGATCTCTCCTGGCGGGATGGTCTCAGGCGGATTCGACAGGTCCACGACCCTCTTGCTCTCCAGGTTCTCCGGGCCCTGAGGGGTGTGTGTGGAAAGATATACGGTCGGATGCTCGGATACAAAGGCCCTCACACGATCAAGTGTCTCGCGCGCAGCCTTTAGATCCTCATAGACTATAGAGAGCTTGTTCTCGTACAGAGCTTCATCCACGTATGTTATGTCCCCATGCATCATATAGAACAAACCATCGTCCTCGGCAATGATGAGACTGTTGCCTTTGGTGTGTCCGGTGGCCTTGATGTAACGGATCTTGTCCGTGATAATCTGTGATTCCGGGAAATTGTAATAAGGTCCATCAGTGAAATCAACCGGTATGATGTTGTCTATACCTTGCAGCTCCTGTGCATCAGTCTCCGCTCTGTTAACATAGATCTTCGCATTGGGGAACGATTTGAGTTCGCCCGAATGATCGTTGTGTTTGTGGGTGAGCAGAATCTTAGTCACCTGTTCAGGCTTATAGCCGAGAGCTCTGAATGCCTCCATGTACGAAGAGATATCGTTACCAGTATAGATCATGGTCTTATCGTCTGGGACCTCCTCAGGAGTCCCTGCCGGAATGCCTGTGTCCACCAGAATGACCTCTTCACCTGTATCTATCAGATAATTAGTCAGACCTGAACGGTAATATCTCTTCGCATCGAAAGCATCGGGCCCTTCTTCACCCCCGAATGCAAAACTTTGTGTCGCAAATCCATTGGTCCTGAATCTGATCGCTTTTATCTGCATGAGAGACCAATAGAATATGGATTAATAACCGTATGCCAGCCGTGACCCGTTCACCCCTGTACGCCTCCTTCATGGCATCGTAAAGTCTCTGGACTATATCGCCCGAAAACTTGTAGAACAGGCGCACTCCCCGATAATATGTCTGACTAGTGAAAAATTGGTGCAAGGGAAGGGATTTGAACCCTCGAACTCCTACGAGAATAGGCCCTGAACCTATCTCCTTTGGCCAGGCTCGGATACCCTTGCACGTCAGGCCAATATCGGTGAACACGTCATTATATAAAAATAAAATGAAAAGTACCGCCCCTTGCTGGGACGGCATTTTTTGATCAGAAAAAGCAAAATGATTCAAGCTTTCATGATCTTCATCCATCCGCCGGACTCGTATATTGCGAGCTTCCTCTGCTTCAGGATGGTTTCGAACTCCGCCCACTCGATAACATCGAGCCTGTTGTTCTTTCCCTTAGTGAACTGAATTCCGCTTGTTCCCTTTACCTTACCCGGTTTCAATCCTTTGTTCTTGGCTATTATTTTTGCTTTCTCTAGGTCAATGCGTTCCATTACCAATAGAATGCCCCCGAAAAAGTATCCAATTGATAAATATTTAAAGATTATTTACATTTTTTTACATCTGGCTAGTATACTTTGACCATACGTCCATCCAATTGGATGGATGAGTCTCATACATTCCCCGTCCCATTTGGATGATTATGACAGCCAACTTCCAATTATTTGGTCACACTTTCCTAGACTCGAGATTGGCTGCCCTTCCGCCCATCTTTTTCCTGAGATAGAGGGCTAACCGGTACATCCCGTAAGCTAGGACGACATCCAATACTGCAGAGACGATCAGACCGACAGCATCCAATATCTCGATGGGGGCATCTATGCTGTCCATTACTACGAACTTGATGAAGAATATGACTACCATATAGAATGCATACATCCAGGGGAGCAGAGTCCTACCCATGAACTCCAGAGGTCTGCACCTTAGTCTATCCTCCGGAACACGGAATGTCAGCAAGAAAAGCGGAATGGCTATGACCAAGGATCCGAAGTACAGACTCGAATAGGAGATTCCAGTCGATTGGAAGTTCAGGACCTCCCAGGCCGACATTGCGGAACCTATGACCACCAGTGCCAGCAGCAACGATGTACTCCACCCTTTAACCTTGTCATCGTACTTATGCAGATAGTAACCAAGCGGGAAGAAAAAGAAAGCGATGAGGCAGTAGAAGAACTGCCCGATGTTGAACATATTCATTCCGAACAGTTCCTCAATGCCTGCCCAAGCGCATACATTAGCGCAGAACAGCTCTATAATCAGACAGATAAAACCGATGATCATTGCATACTTGAAATCGATGCGATATCTGTAGAATATCCAATGAAGCAGGTACACGAGGAACAGGAAGTAGATGAACCAGATGTGCTTGGAGGACCAGTTTGACAGGATCAGCCCCTCCATCAGCTCGTCGTAAGGTATGACGCCCATTGCGTAATATATCAGATCCAGCACCGTGTAGAGCAGTTTCATGAAGATAGCGAGGAACAGAATACGCAGCGTCTTCCTCTTCAGATCCCTCTCGGAATGCCCGTCATCGGAATACAGGTAATACCCAGATATCATGAAGAACACGGGCATGGCGAATCTTCCCACACCGATCACGAACTCATATGCGTCCATGCCGAACAATTGAAAACAGGGCTCATAATGCACGAAGACGATGCAGAATATTATCAGGGCGCAGAAACTTCTGAGTAGATGATTCTCCTTCCTGACGGCTGCCTGCTCATCCGACATGATAACGGCGATAGATTGCGCCACTATTAATGTATCCTGTAGCGACTGACGAAATAACCCTAACGCAATGAATTTATCAACCTTCATACACTCAAGGATACATGGAGCAGACGAACAGACTCTTGCTCAGGTCTTCGCCCTCAGCAGACCTCGGCCCTGAGATGGGCCTGAGATTGGGGCACGCACTCGCCAAGGATTACCACAAGGTTGTGATCGGTACTGACCTTATCAAGAGCAGCTCGATGATGAAGAACGCGGTCATTTCCGGATTGATATCCTGTGGAGCGGATGTCATCGACGTCGGCATTGTATCGGCACCGGTAGCAGCGAACGCCGCCAAGATGGGAGATTGCTGCGTTTATGTCACCGAATTCCGTCAGCTCGACCTTATCAGCGGATATCTTCTGATCAATCCGGACGGGGGCCTCTTCGGAAAGGAGCAGATCAGACACCTTGAGGGAAGGGACATGGAGAAGCCGGAACTGTCGGACTACAAGAACCTCGGTACCGTCAAGAGATACTACAACGCCCTCCAGGACTATAACGCCAAGCTCCTGGGCCTTCTGAACGATACCACCGGAGGTACCGTGATCCTCAACAGCAACTGCGGAATGGCCACTGACTCAGCCCCTCAGATTCTGAACGGCATCGGCACGGATACGATATCCCTAAACGCCCAGAAGGACAGGAACTACGTCTCTAATTCCCTATCCACGAAGGAAGCAGACATCCATCACATGAGGGACATGGTGGCATCCGATGCCGGATCCATAGGGATATCGATAAACCGTATCGGAACCCTGCTAAGGGTATTCAACGAATCCGGCGACCCGCTGACGGACATCGAGGTCCTGAAGGTCATCATTCTTTACATCAGACCGACGAAGATCGTCGTTCCGATGGACATATCCGGATCCGTCGAGGACCTTTTCAAGATGAGGATCAAGATCAACGTGAAGACCACCTACCCAATCCCTGATCCTGAAAAGATGGAGATCATCTACGCATATCCCAACGCCGGAAGCATACACAAGGCCATGGTGGAGAGCGGAGCGGACATCGGTTACTACGACGGAGGCTTCATCTTCAGCAACATCTGCCAGATGCCGGACGCGATTCATGCATGCATGGTGCTGGCACAGTTCTCTGGGAACAACAATCTGAAGAAGACAGTCGACTCGTTCCCTGACTACTACTCGGACAGGAAACCCTACAAGTACTCGTGCAACACGACCGATTTCATACGCGCCATGAACTCCAACCTCCCCGAGATCAATCCGGTAAAGATCTATGAGAACGAGGGGTGGAGGGTCGAGCTGGAGGGAGGCAGATTCTACGTATCCAGGGATACAGAGGATTCGGTCATGGTAACGGCTGAATCCAACGACAGGCTGTACCTCATAAGTATGATGGAAGTTATCGACAATCTGATGGCGGAATGCGAGAACGGTCAGTAAATGATCTCGAGCTCGATGGGCTCTCCGCGGGAATTGTATGCCATCCAGCTGGTACGGTCGTACGGCTGGCATGTTATGAAGTGGACGCCGCCCATATTGCTGAAGAAATCCTTATCGGCATCTGAGGGCATGTTGCTGAACCCGGGATGGGAATGAGCCGACCCCGTTATGGAGAAATCAATCGGTTCCATCCATTGATTGAGGAAGCTGTGCTCATCGCCGAATACTGTGCCGGGCAGCATGACCATCTCGGATATCACCCCGTCGATCTCCCTGTGGACACACAGGAACTCATCCGGATACGCTGATTTGGCCGACTCATTGAATCCGTCGATGAAATCGATGCTGACCCCTTTGATCTTGTTCATAGCGCATTCACCAGTTTCTCGCGTACCCTGGAGAAGAAGTCCATATCGAACCTTATGAACTTGGCCTTCTTGTCCGAAAGCATGAAATCTACCTTGGTACGGCCCTCCATCGGGATCTCCTCCTGACCGTCGAGTACTATGACACATTCCTTGTCCAGAACGGATTCGACCGTTATCTTACTGGTCGCCGGGACCACGAACGATCTGGAAGTGGATTTGTACGCGGCCATGGGAACCACCATCAGGGCCTCCACGTGCGGGTCCATGTACGGGGCACCGAGGCTCATCGCATAGCATGTGGAACCGGTGGGTGTGGAGATTATGACTCCATCAGAACGCATCTCGCATGCGAGAACATCGTCCACATAGATCTTGTAATGGCGTATCTTCGCAACGGAAGAGGTGTGTATCAGAGCCTCGTTCACCGAATCCTTCAGATACTCCCCGTTGTACCATGTCCTGAGCTTGAAACGGGACTCTATCGTGTAGTCCCCTCTGAGCAGGCGGTCTATACCGCCCTTGATGTTGTCCTTGTCTATCTCCGCGAGGAACCCTACGCTTCCTCCGTTGATGCCTATGACCATCGCATCGGTCTGCTGCAGCACCCTCAGAAGGGTTCCGTCACCGCCCACCACTATGACGATGTCCACATCCATGTCCTTGACCGGCGTGCCTTCCACCCCCATGATGTCGGCGATCTGCTTGTCCACGACATAATCCTCGCCTTTGAGGGCGTCCATGACCTGTTGGGTGTAATCGACCGCTTTCGATATCGATGTGTTGGCATAGATGCCGTATCTGTGGGACTTGACCGGATCCTTTCCCTTTATGAGGTATTCGTACACCCTCCTGTCCCCTACCGCCACAGCATTGCTGCGGTGATCCAGGTCGAAGGGCATATTGAGTACATTCCCGTCGAGATCGTAGATCTCCCCTCCGGCCTCCCTCAGGATTAGCACGGAGGCTGCGATGTCGATGACCCTCTCGCAGCGTACATAGCTCCTGGAATTCACACAGAACGCATCCGCGGTACCCTCCGCCACCATGATGATCTCCAAAGAAGAGCATCCCAGATTGCGGCTGGTGGTGACCTTTCTGGCCAGTGCGAAGGCATCGGCGTGGGCGTATCTTCCTGTGTAGTTCATAACGAAAAGCCCTTTGAAGTCCGGCCTGCGGACCGAGATGGGCTCGCCGTTCTTGAAAGCACCCTTACCTTTCTCCGCCCAGTAACTGTCGCCGTTGACGAGGTTGCGGACATATCCCAGCCTCATCCCCGACAGGGAATCCTTTCCGACACCCAATGACACCGTGTAGAATGGCAGCCCTGCAGTCGCGTTGTTGGAACCGTCTATCGGATCCAGGACGAGAGTCTCCTCTCCATCCCTGTCGACGAATCCGATCTCCTCGCTCAGGACATTGAGCGGGACTTGCTCCCTCTCCAGGTACATCAGGACAGCGTTCTCGGCCATCTTGTCGATACGGGATGTGGGAGTACCGTCTGCACCTATGCAGATCTCGTCTCCTCTGCATCTCTGGTCCGGGATCTTGGCGATCTCGGCCTCGACGGCATCCGCAATGGCCGAAAGGGTGTCTATCGTGATCATGCCAAGTCGATTGACAGGATTTTATAAAGAATATACCATGGGCGACACAATGGAAGCATTAGGTTTCACCGATGGCAGGGTATTCGCCGACAGAGGGCGCCTTTACACGATATCCTCGTGTCCCGGCAAGAGGATCTACGGCGAGCGCCTCTTCACCAAGGAGGGTACCGAATACCGCGAGTGGGACCCTAGGAGGAGCAAGCTTTCCGCTTATCTCACCGTAGGCGGGAAAAGATTCCCGTTCGCGAAGGATTCCAAAGTGCTCTATCTGGGAGCTTCCAGCGGAACAACACCTTCTCATGTAGCGGACCTCTGCCCGGAGGGGAAGGTCTACTGCGTCGAATTCGCCCAGAGAATGTTCAGAGAGCTAGTCGGAACTTGCGAGACCAGACCCAATATGATGCCTATCCTGGGGGATGCCACTAAGCCTGAAGGCTATTCCATGTTCGCCGATTCTGTGGATGTGGTGTACCAGGATGTGGCCCAGAAGCATCAAGCGGCGATTCTCTGCGACAACATGGATGCTTTCAACGCCAGATTCGGGATGGTCGCCGTCAAGGCGCGTTCCGAGGATGTCACTGCATCGCCTGATTCTGTCTTCAGGGAAGCGGAGAGAGCCATCCTGGAAAGGGGGTACAGGGTCATCGATTCCAGGCATCTAGACCCCTATGAGAAGGACCATGCAATGATAGTCGTAGAGAGGCCGATCCAATGAAGACAGCGTATGCGGTAGCGTTCAAGGATGACAGATTTCTGATGGTCTGGCACAAACGTAGGAACGGATGGGAGATGCCCGGCGGACACATCGAAGAGGGGGAAACCTCCGAACAGGCTGCCAAGAGGGAATTCCTGGAAGAGGCGGGCTATGATATCAGGATAGTGGCCACCCGCGACATCGGCTGCTGCGACGTGTGCGCGGCGGTCCTGGGCGAAAAGGTCAATGAGGACTGCGAGATGGAATCCAGACTGTTCTCGGAGATTCCGGACAAGCTCTACTTCGACAGGGAGGAGTACGAGGATACCGTCCCCTGGGCGAAGAAAATGATCGATAACGAGAGAGAACACGGCCTTTGACTTCAAGGAATTCAGCCGCCCTCCGTAGCAACCAGCAATCGCCAACGTCCCCTTGATGAGGCCGACATCCATCAACTGACACGGTCATTTTATATACTCCTTCTATAATCGCATGCGTAGCCTCGCCGCCTAGAAATGATTCGGAGGATCAGACTATGGCAAGAATGCACACAAGAAGAAAGGGAAAATCCTGTTCAAAGCACCCTATGGTTTCCGAGAATCCCGC
>SUSW01000049.1 GCA_015063235.1 Thermoplasmata archaeon
CAAAAATGTCCTGATCATCAAATCGATCATAACGGATGAAAACGGCAATAGGATTGATTCGATAGATTACAGGGATGAGAGCACCTTTATCCGCCTTAAGGCCGAACTTTCTTGCGACGATTATAGAACCAAAACGTCCGTAGTGAAGGATTGGCATATGACCTATACACTGACGGATTATGTGTTGAAATGAACGTGGAACCACATGCCGGACTTATCAAGGTTCAATTGTCCGTATGCCAACCACGCTTCATGGATGCTTTTCAAGACTGTTTAGTCCGAAATTCCCGGTTTTGAACTATATCATGCCGTAGGGTCCTCGACAGGCAGCTGCGCAGGGTCCTCGACCCCGAAGAGATGGAATATCTTCCTGACCCTCTTCGTCTTCTCGTTCCTCACCCTCAGTCCGTCGTCATCGATGATCTTGTAAGTGGCGGCGGACATGAGCATGTTCTCGACCGTCAGTCCTTTGATGTTGCTTTCAGCAACCATCAATTGCATCCTGACCCTGATCATCAGCGCCAAGGGTCTCCGGATCGACCACACCGAGGTACTCTTTGATCGTTACAGAATACTTCTTTCCTGGCTCCGTCTGGATGTGCTTCTGAACGCGTATTTCTTCCCGTTGCGCTCTTCATAGCTAACTTTCATTGTAGTACAATGTAGTACTACAAACAATGGTACTACACTTCGTAGTACAAGATTCGGGAATTTCGGTCGAAAAGGTCCCTGAAGGAAAGAAGGGTCTCCAGACGCGAAAGACCAGGAAGAAAGGTCAATGGATAATAGAAACGGGTGAATTCGAAGAAAAATAAGCCTCCCCGGAGGGAGGTAAGGAATTTGATCAGTTCTTTGCTTTCGCGATGGACTCGTCGATGTAGCCCTGCCAGACCTTTTCGATGTCAGGTCTTGCCATGGTGTCGAGGACGTACTGAGCGAACTCGTCTCCGGTGGCTCCGGTGTCCCTTCCGGTCATGACCAGCTTTTTCTCGAACTGGGTCGTGATGTCGAGGGCCATGTTGAGCTTCTTAGCCTTCTCCACCTCTCCGATGTGCTCCATCATCATCGCTACCGCTTTGATCATGCTGCACGGGTCGGCGTATTGGGCACGTCCCTCGGTGACCATTCTGGGTGCGGATCCGTGGATGGCCTCGAACATTGCATAGCGCTTTCCGATGTTGGCGGAACCGGCCGTTCCGACTCCTCCCTGGATCTGAGCTGCCTCGTCGGTGATGATGTCCCCATACAAGTTGGGTAACACGAATACCTTGAAATTGCTACGCCTTGCGGGGTCGATGAGCTTCGCGGTGGTGATATCTATGAACCAATCGTCCCACTGGACCTCGGGGTAGTCTTTGGCGACCTTCTCGGCGATGCTGAGGAACTTTCCGTCCGTGGTCTTGATGATGTTGGCCTTGGTGACGAGAGACACGTAGTTCACACCCGTCTTCTTCGCATGCTCGAAACCTGCGCGGATGATCCTCTCGGTACCCTGTGTCGTGGCGACGCAGAAGTCCATAGCGAGGTCGTCCGTGACATTGACTCCGTCGCTTCCGAGGGCATAGCTTCCCTCTGTGTTCTCCCTGTAGAAGACCCAGTTGATCCCCAGCTCGGGAACCGATACCGGTCTCACGTTAGCGAAGAGGTCCAGCTCCTTCCTCATGGCGACGTTGGCGCTCTCGATGTTGGGCCAAGGGTCTCCCTTTTTGGGCGTGGTGGTGGGCCCTTTGAGGATCACGTGGCATTCCTTGAGTGCCGCCAGGGTGTCGTCGGGGATGGCCTTCATGACCTCTACGCGCCTCTCGATGGTGAGTCCGTCGATCTGCCTGATCTCCACCTTTCCGGCCTTGATCTTGTCGGCCAGGAGTACTTCCATGACCTTCTGTGCTGATGCGCAGATGTATGGGCCTATTCCATCCCCTCCGCACACTCCGATGATGAGCTTGTCAAGCTTGGAGTAGTCCGTCCAGTCGGGCTCGTTCTTGAGCACCTCAACTCTCTCGAGCTGCTTCCTGAGGAGGACGGCGAACTTCTCCTGCGCCGCTTGGATTGCTTTCTCGTCAACCATTGTTATCGTGGCTCCAACGTCTATCTATCATAAGAAACATGTGCCGTGTTCCGGAGGATCAGGCTTCCACTGTGCTGACGAGTCTCCCCATTGTCCGACTGTACGTATGCGAATATCGCACACCGATAACTACAAGCCCGACAATTCAGGCTAGGAGAATCTTTCTGTTCATGCCGGCATATAGTAGTAAGCCTATAAAATTTGAGGATAGGCCATTCTCATACGGTATTTCTTACCATTCCCAGTTATAAATAGAGAGTAATTATAAGACATTGGTTGTTTAGAAAGATTGCATACTATTTTTCATGTTCTTAGAGTAGTTATAATAAGCGGATAATGATATTCGTTGTACATGATATTCGACCGTCTCGCCACAGGCATCCAGGGACATGCCAAACTGATCGTCGCAGTGTGGATTGTCATACTGCTCGGAATGTCGTATTTCGCAATGCATTCCGGAGAGATCATGAGCTACAATCTCAACGATATGGCCCCCGAGGATTCTGAATCCATAATAGGATTGCAGATAATCGCAGAGGAATTCCCTACGTCGAAATCGAACGAGAACAATCTACCCATATTGGTTCTCTATTTTGAAGACGAAGACGGAATGGACAAGGCGAGAAGGTTCGTTCAGGATCTGAATGTGGCGGCCCTGAAGAATCCGGATATCAAGTTATTCACAATGATGGAACCGACTCCCAAGGAGACGGGCGACGGTATCATCCTTTCGACGGTATCATTGGATGCCTCGGTGAATCCGGTCAAATACACTCCGGATCTGCGTGCGTTCATCGCATCGGTGAAGGCCGACTCCGGTTACACCGGCGCGACATACCTCACGGGAGTCGGTGCCATCGCATACGACATGGAGCACAACTCGGCCGAGGACATCTCCAGGATAGACCCGTTCACGATCCTCATGATCCTCATCCTGGTGGGATTGTTCTTCAGGTCCTTCGTGACCTCCGCCGTACCTCCGGTGGCGATAGGTTTCGCGTTCGTGGTCACGATGGGGCTGATATTCTTCGTGGGCCATGTGCTGAATGTTTTCTACATCACCAACATGATGATCCTGGTATCCATGATGGGTGCCGGGTGCGATTACTGTATCTTCATCATTTCTAGATACAGAGAGGAACTGCGCAGGGGCCTGAACCATAACGATGCGCTGCATCAGGCGATAGTCTGGGCGGGAGAATCCATCACCATATCGGGAGCTTCCGTCATCATCGGATTCGGTGCTATGGCCATATGCAAGTACTCGATGATCTCCAGCATGGGGCTCTGTCTTGCGCTGGGAATCCTCATCGCATTGCTGGCGGCGCTCACCCTTATCCCGGCGATACTCCAGCTCGTCGGAGACAGGGTCTTCTGGCCTACTCGCATGAAGGAGTATGAGGAAGGAGGGAAGGCCACCAAGGGGTGGTTCGCATGGTTCTCCAAGATAGGTTCCGTCTACTTCGAGAAGTCGTCCCATTTCTCCCTTAAGCATGCCAAGGCGATCGCTGTATGCGCGATACTCGTGACCGTTCCGGCAGTGTATGTCGTATCCGAGTCCGAGGATTCGTACGACATGATATCCTCCATGCTCTCAGGCGAATCAGGTGACGGAATGGATCTGCTTACCAAATACGCGGACCAGGGTCTGGTCATGCCCAATTATACGGTGATCCAATACGACAACCCGATCGCTACCGTGAAATCCACATCTGTCCCAGGCCAGGGATTCCTGTATTGGACGGACCATTGGGAGGATGTATCGGGAGACCTCGAAAAGACTCTGGAGGAAGTGGTGAAGGATGAGAACATCTCATATGCATCCGGCCCGTTCGTCTGGGATGAGTATGTGGAGAAGACATCATCCATAACGGATCCGGATGAGAGGGTGAAGGCCATCAAGGCCATGCTTCCCGGTACCGATGCATTGTATTTCGCAGGCATCATCGATACTGTCATGATTGCTCTGAAGGTCATGGGCCATCCGGAGATACTGTTCGACGGATTCGGCGATTATATCGATGATCTGGTGAAGGATTCGTTCCCCGGATTCTGCTGGGATGACGAGGTCGCTGCACAGAAGGCTGCCGGAGTAACAGATCCCGACACGATAGTGGCGAACATCGAAGCCGAGTACCCGGGACTGAACAGCTATCTCGATGTCCTGATCCAATCTGGAAGTTCCGCCGATGTGCTGGTGAACGGTTTCGGACCTATGGTCGATTATACACTGAATGTTTCGGGCACCAAGGTCGGAGGACCTTATGTGGAGACAGGCAACGGCGATGCGACATACGTCAAGGTCACCACGGCCACGGTGGATGCGGCGATGTCCCCCAGATCGATGGAGTCCATCCAGTACACCGACAAGGTTTTCGATGCATACAGGGATGCCAACCAGGGTCTCGTCTTCGGACTGTGGGGGACTGGATCTGCAGTCATCATGTACGAGGTGTCGGAGATGGTCAAGGGAGAGTTCACCCTCATCGAAGCCCTCGTTGTGATCCTCATCCTGATCCTGCTGTTCGTCGTCATGAGGTCGTACCTGATACCTGTCAGGTCCGTGCTGACCATCCTGATGTCCATCTCCTGGACGCTGGCGGCCACACATCTGCTGTTCACGCAGATCCTCGGGGAGGATGTGCTGTGGCTCGTCCCCATCATGCTCCTCGTGATATGCCTGGGCCTCGGAATGGATTACGACATCCTCCTTACGACCCGTATCAAGGAGAACGTCATGTCGCTCGGGATGGATAACGACGAAGCGATACATCATGCTGTGACTCATACTGGTTCCGTCATCACCATCTGCGGACTGATCATGGGAGGGGCCTTCGGTACGCTCATGCTGTCCAGCATGCCTCTGCTTCAGGAGATCGGATTCGCTCTGTGCTTCGCCATCCTCGTGGATGCGCTGGTCGTGCGTACGTACATAGTGCCTGCCATCATGCACCTGCTGGGAGACTGGAACTGGAAGGGGCCGTTCGTCAAGAGGAAGACCAAAGAGGCCGAGTGAGTCTCCTGTGAGATGCGTTCAGATACCGATGCTATGGACGGCAGTCTGCATCTTTCGGTGATTCGAGATCCAGATTCGCTGAGAAGTAGTCATAACTATTCGGAAATCTCAGCGATATTATGAGGATCGAACGTGACGCCTAGCTTCAAAATCGGTAGAGAAGTGATTGCTGCATCCATGGATACATTCCAAATGATTGAAGCGATTAAACGATACTTTAATAACGGTGCCTGCACCATGATAATTATGGACGAAGAATGTCCAGAAGGTGCTGATATGGGAAACAATGTTAACCAAATGAAGATGCCTACCTCTTATTTGGATATGGATTCAGCAGAGATTCAATACAAAGGGGGATTCAGTTGGGTCAAGGCACTGTTCATCGTAGCGGCGGTCGGTGCGGTGATTGCTGTATCCGGTTTAGCAGTAGGTGCAGTCGGTGTTAGTTGGGGTGGCGCCCTAGCTTCCGGCGCAGAGCTGGCCACTGGAAGAGCCATAGTAGGTGTAGGGCTGTCCATGTTGGTTGGTGGCGGATTCTTGGGAGTGACTGCAGGTGGCGGAGCTATGATAGCCCAGGGTCCCGGAAGATCCGACTGATCGTACAAGATACGGATTACTATTCACTAACGACACTCAAATAACACAGGCCTTTGGCGCCTGAGAACGGTTCCAAACAGCTGGGCAGGAGCCCAGCATTATTCTTTTGTTCATTATGGGTGTTCCTTCACAAATCTTCATCGATTTCCCGTTTGATAAGGGCTATATCCGATCAGAACCGGTGTTAAAGACCGTTGTTTCCACACATCTGAACGATGGATGCATGGTCCAGCTAACGGTGTCAATCTCTCTCACTATGTTTTATAATTATAGAACATAACAGCGACCATTACGGAGTAAGATCCAATGGACATCTTGATAATCGTTGCCTTCGTCCTGTACTTCGTGTTCGTGCTCGCAATGGGTACGTATTTCTACCGCAGGACGAAGAATTTAGAGGACTATGTCCTGGGCGGAAGGGAGATGAATCCCTATGTCACGGCATTGTCCGCACAGGCATCCGATATGAGCGGATGGCTTCTCATGGGACTCCCCGGAGCGATATTCGTCGCAGGATTGGGAGAGATTTGGATTGGTATCGGACTGGCAATCGGTTCGTACCTCGCTTGGCTGATCGTTGCCAAGCGTCTCAGAAACTATTCAGAGAAATGCGGGAACGCGCTCACTGTATCACAGTACTTCTCCAACCGTTTCCACGACAACAAGGGTGTGCTCAAGCTCATCTGCGGTATTGTCATCCTCGTGTTCTTCACATTCTACGTGACATCCGGATTCGTCGCCGGAGGTAACCTGTTCGTGGTGATCTTCGGCGGGGAGATCGACTTCACCGTGGCTGTCATAATCACCGCGGCCGTCATCATCGGATACACGTTCCTCGGAGGATTCAAGGCGGTCAGCTGGACCGACCTGGTCCAGGGAATGCTGATGCTGATCGCAGTCATCGTCATACCTCTGTCGATGTTCGGAGCCATCAACGGCGGATGGGGAGAGATCGTCGACATCGCCAACGCCGAGGTGGATCATTTCACAGATATCATGTACGACGGTGGTTCGCCCATCGGATTCATCGCATTGGTCTCCCTCATGGCCTGGGGATTGGGATACTTCGGTATGCCCCACATCCTGGTCAGATACATGGCGATCAGGGATCCCGAAGAGGTCAAGGTCGCCCGCCGCGTGGGAACCATATGGGTGATAATCGCACTCGGTGCAGTCGCCATCATAGCGATGTTCGCACATGCCTTCATCGCCGAAGGACACATGGGTCCTCTCACGAATCCTGAGAACGTCATAATCGATGTGATCAACAGCGGACTGTTCCCGTCCATCGTCGCTGGTATCCTGTTCGCTGCAATTATGGCAGCGATCATGAGTACCGCAGACTCTCAGCTTCTGGTAGCATCATCTGCGGTCGCGAACGATCTTGCGGACAGGTTCTCCAAGGAGAGGATCTCGGAGAGCAAGCTCATGTGGATCTCCAGGTTCGCCGTCGTCGCCATCGCCCTCATCGCCATGGCACTGGCGTTGGGAGAGAACAATAGCATCATGAAGCTGGTATCCTTCGCATGGGCCGGATTCGGATCCGCATTTGGAGCCACGATGGTCATGTCGCTGTTCTGGAAGCGCATCAACAGGCAGGGAGCTATCGCAGGTATCGTCGTAGGTGCTCTTACGGCCATCATTTGGAACATCTTCCTGTATCAGGGCGGTGCGCTGTCCGTTGCGTTCAACCTCGACCTGTGCATCGTCGATACCGGAGTCTACGAGCTCCTGCCCGGATTCATCTTCTCGCTGATCGCCATTGTCGTCGTCAGCCTGCTCACCGCCGAACCTTCGGAGGAGATGCAGAGGGAGTTCGACGAGGCCACGGAAGGTAAGTTCTACTGAAACAACAGAGGTCCTCCGGGACCTCATCTTTCTACACTTCTATGAACCGCATCGCAGATTACGATACAGTCGTTGATTGCTTCGAGGACGAGATGAGCCTCAAGGGCTCCCGCTTCATCGGGATACTGATGCCCTGTGCATCGGAGGATGCGATCCCGGGATGTCTGGATGACGTTTCAAGAAGATATCCCAACGCCACCCATTACTGCTATGCCACAATCTTCGGAGGATCCGAGAGGAAGGAGAAATCCAGCGACAACGGCGAGCCTTCGGGGACCGCAGGGAAGCCCATACTCTTCATGCTGAAGGGATCGGGACTGAGCGATGTGATTTGCGTTGTGGTGAGGTATTTCGGCGGTACCCTTCTGGGGACGGGCGGATTGGTGCACGCATACACCGAAGGCGCGAGGATTGCATTGGACAGGGCAGAGAGGCACGCAAGGACCGCCTGCGCGGTGTATAGGTTCACTCTCGATTACCCTTATTACAGCGTGTTCGAGAGCAAGTGCAGGGATCTCATGGCCAAGGCTCCGCAGTGCGATTATTCAGATAAGGTGGATGTGAAGGCATGGATACGCATAGCGGATCAGGAAGAGTTCGTCCAGAGGATAACAGATCTGACCGAGAGGCATGTGATGCTGAAGCCTTGCGACGACGAGTACATCGATGACGCCCTTCCGGATAGGAAGCGCTGATTCAGTTTGCATTCTATTCGTGGATCAGCATAGCTTTTCAATTCGATAATCTAATTGAAATTATACTATTTTGGACTATATTGATTGTGAAACGGCTGTGTCGGAGATCGGCTGGGAGAAAATCAAGTAACACGAGTTATCAATACGTGTTACTGAAATCCGTCCAATCCCTATTAGTATGATGATTCCTTTGCCCACAGTATGCTAATCAAAGCCCAGTCGATCACCAAGGCATTCGGTCCGCTCAAGGTATTGAAGGATGTGAGTCTCCAGATCAACGAGGGCGACAGCATAGGCCTCATCGGCGTCAACGGCGCCGGTAAGAGCACGTTCCTGAAGATCATGCTGGGAGAGCTCAAGCCCGATACCGGCGAGCTCACACGCAACACGCAGAGGATAGGTTATCTGGAACAGTTCCCAGAATCCTCCCATGAGTATACCGTCAGAGATGTCCTTGGAAGACCCTACGGGCACATCGAGAACATCAAGCGCCGCCTCAAGGAGATAGAGGAAATCATGATGGCCGGAGGCGACATAGACTGGAACGCCCTTGCCGAAGAGAACGCGAATCTGGAATCCCAGCTTTCCAAGTGCGACATGGATGACGAGGACAACCAGAGGAAGGCGCTGGAGAGGGTAGGTCTGTCCGACGAGTTCATGGACAGGACCATGGATTCCCTTTCCGGAGGGGAGAGGGCCAAGGTCATGCTCTCCAGGATAGTAGTCCAAGCCGAGGAATGCGATCTGCTGGTCATGGACGAGCCCACCTCGCATCTTGATATCGATACTGTGGAATGGTTGGAGGACTATCTGCTGGATTCCCACTGCGCCGTCCTGGTGATAAGCCATGACAGGTACTTCCTGGACAAGATCGCCACCAGGATGCTGGAGATCGAGCACGGGAAGTCACGCGAGTACAAAGGCAACTATTCAGATTTCATCATGAAGAAGATGCTGGATCTGGAAAGGGCCAGGAAGGAGTATCAGAGGTACATGGCCGAGAAGAGGCATCAGGAATCCGTCGCGAAGCAGATGTACATCGACAATCCTTTCTTAACCGTTCACAAGACCAGGCAGAAGATGATCGACAAGATGGATGTCAAGGAGAAGCCCGACAAGGTCGAGGAGATCACCGTCAAGATACAGGCAGCTCACAAATCGGGTAAGAACGTCCTGACCACCAAGGACGTCTCCGTGGATTACAGCGGCAAGATGATCCTTGAACATGTCAATCTGGATGTCCAGAAGGGTGAGAAGATCGGCATATTCGGGGCCAACGGACAGGGGAAGTCCACCCTGCTGAAAGCGATCCTGGAGGAGATCCCCTGCAAGGGAGAGCTCTGGATGGCGCCCGGTGCCAAGATCGGTTATTATTCACAGAACCACGAAGGGTTGGACCTCAAGCTATCGGCGGAGGAGCAGATCCTGACAGTAATCGGAAGGGAGCGCAGGGGAGAGGCCAGGCAGATGCTCGCAAGGTTCCTGCTCTTCGGAGAGGATGTGGAGCGCCCCATGTCCACGCTGTCCGGGGGACAGAGGGCAAGGGTAGCGATGTGCCTGCTGCTTCTGGATGCAACCAACCTATTGATATTGGATGAGCCCACGAACTATCTGGACATCCCCGCGAAGCATGCTATCGAAGAAGCCCTCGTGGAATACGACGGTACTGTAATCACTGTAACCCACGACAGGTATTTTTTGGATACAGTCTGTACGAAGATGATCGAGGTCAAGGATCATCATGCCATAGTGTTCTCGGGAACCTATTCGGAGATGAAGGGCCGCAAGAACACCAAAGAGATAGTCATGGATGCGGACGAGTACCGCGTCCTGTCGCCTTTCACCAATTGGGTCACCGGGAAGAAGTATGTCAAGGGGGATCGTGTCCTCATCGCTCCTGCGGATCAGAAGAGCTTCGAGTGGGCGCTGAACCAGGGCAAGCTCAAGAAGACCGGGGGCCGTCAGAGGAAGAAGGTCAACGTGCCAGATGCTCCGAAGCAGAATTCCTGATGGCATGATTGGACAGTTATCGTAATTTAGATTACCGTAATCCACGTTACGCTAACATTTAATACTCTTATTTCTTTTTCAGATTATGAGGTTCTACGGGCGCGAGAAGGAATTGTCAGAGTTGCAGACCATCCGCGAATATTCTCGGACTAACAGTCAGTTCACGATGGTGACCGGCAGGCGCCGCATAGGTAAGACTGAGCTGATCCTGAAATCGGTCAAGGGTTCCAGATTCGTGTATCTTTTCGTATCCCGTGTCAATCAGAATATCCTTTGCAGGGATATGCAGGAAGTTCTCAGAATGGAAGGTATCGATCTGGCGGGGGACATGACCAAGGTTGCAGACATCCTGAAGGCGGTGATGCTGTTCTCCCGTGATGAGAATATTACCTTGATTATGGATGAATTTCAGGATCTGGAGAAGGTGGATAAGGCCATATTCAGCGAGATACATGATGTCTGGGACAGATACAAGGACGAATCCCGCATCAATCTGATAGTCAGCGGATCGGTCCATTCGATGATGACCCGTATCTTCGAAGACGAGAAGGAGCCTCTGTTCGGCCGCCTGACATCCAAGATAGTGCTGAAGCCTCTCCCTATCAGGGTGATGGAGGAGGTGATGAGGGATCACAACCCGGGATACAGTGCTCAGGATATGCTCACCTTCTACATGCTCACAGGGGGAGTCCCTCTGTACATGAAGGTGCTCATGGACAGCGGAGCGTACACGTCCGAAACGATGCTGTCCAAGGTAGCATCCATAGGTTCGGTGTTCCTCGTGGATGGGAAGGATGTCCTGGTCTCCGAGCTCGGGAAAGAGTATCACACCTACTTCTCCATTCTGCAGATGCTATCTTCCGGAAAAGAGAAGAGGTCCGAGATGGAGGACATCCTGGGTGTGGAGCTGGGAGTATATCTGAAGAGATTGGAAGAGGAGTACGGAATAATAAGACACGTCTCCCCCGTCTTCTCTGCTCCCGACGGCCGCAATACGAGATGGGTCCTGAAGGACATGTACCTTCGTTTCTATTTCAGATTCATGCTCCCGGGTTCCAGCTATATCGAATCCGGAAGGTACGATCTCCTGAGGAGGACTATAGACCGTGATCTCCCCGAATATGAGGGCCGGATCCTTGAAGAGTTCTTCAGGACCAGGATCTCCGAGGAGGACGACTATACAGAGGTCGGCGGGTATTGGAACAGGAAAGGGGATGTGGAGATAGACATAATCGTCGTTGACGATCTGGAAAAGAGGGTGAGATTGATCGAGGTCAAAAGGAATCCCAAGAAGATGAACTTTGCAGCCTTGAAAGAGAAAGCCGAATCCATCAGCCATAATCTCAAAGATTATGACGTATCCTTTGAATCCTTATCTTTGGATGATGTTAGAAGATGATCCCGGGGTGAAAAGGATACGGGCCGCCACCCGTTCCGGGTGACGGCATAAGTGTTTACTGTTCTGCCATCCTTCTCAGGACATACTGCAGGATTCCGCCGTTGGCGATGTAATCGATCTCTGCGGGCACATCGACCCTGCATATGGTCTTGAATTCCAGCTTCTTGCCGTCCTTGTAGGCGGTGACGTAGATATCTCCCTTAGGCTCCAGATCGGACAGGTCGATGTCGAACGTCTCGGTTCCGTCCAGCTGGAGGGTCTCGCAGTTCTGTCCGGGGAGGAATTGGAGGGGAACGATTCCCATTCCCACAAGGTTGGACCTGTGGATCCTCTCGAAGGATTCTGCGATGACGGCCCTTATTCCAAGGAGGAACGGACCCTTTGCTGCCCAATCGCGTGAGCTTCCGGTTCCGTATTCCTTTCCGGCCAGGACAATCAGCGGGGTCATATCCTCCTCGTACTTCCGGGATGTTTCGAATATAGTGTCCACGGATCCGTCGGGCATGTACTTGGACCTGCTTCCCTCCGATCCGGGCACTAATTGGTTCTTCAATCTGACATTGGCGAAGGTTCCGCGGACCATGACCTCGTGGTTGGCCCTTCTGGAACCGTAGGAGTTGAAGTCCTCCTTCTTCACACCCTTGGCGAGAAGGTACCTTCCTGCATCTGAATCGGCTGAGAACACTCCTGCGGGGGAGATGTGGTCAGTGGTGATGGAATCTCCCAGCTTCGCGAGGCATCTGGCTCTCTTAATGCTCTTGATCTCCGGCTCTTCGAAGATCTCGTCGAAGAACGGAGGGTTCCTGATGTATGTGGAATTCTCATCCCAGTTGAACAGGGGCGAATCGCTGCACTCCACCGCGTCCCACCTGGCGGATCCCTTGAAGATCTCCTTGTACTTGGACACGTAGGTCTCTCTAGTGACGTATTTGTCTGTGATCTCCTGTATCTCCTCGTCGGAAGGCCAGATGTCCTTGAGGTAGACGTCCTTCCCGTTGACGTTCGCCAGAGGCTCCCTGTCCATGTCGATGTCGACGCGTCCTGCTATCGCGAACGCGACGACCAGCGGCGGGGATGCAAGATAGTTCGCTTTCACCAGAGGGTGGATGCGTCCTTCGAAGTTCCTGTTGCTGGATGCTATCGCTGCGACAGCGAGGTCGTTGGCGATGATGGCGTTGCTCACTTTCTCCGACAGGGGTCCGCTGTTACCGATGCATGTCATGCATCCGTATCCGCAGACCTGGAACCCTAGCTTCTCCAGGTAAGGGAGGAGTCCGGAGTTCTTCAGATACTCGGTGACGACCCTTGATCCGGGGGCCAGGGATGTCTTGACATAATCCTTGGGTTTGAGTCCGAGCTCAGCCGCCTTCTTGGCAACGAGTCCTGCTGCGATCATCACTGACGGGTTCGCAGTGTTGGTACAGGATGTGATGGACGCGATGACGAGGGAACCGTCCCCGAGCTGGTCGGAGAAGGGCTTCTTCTGCTCCTCCACTCCCAGTGCCTTCAGGGATTCCGCGAACTTCTCCTTCATCTCCGAGAGGAGGATCCTGTCCTGGGGCCTCTTGTGTCCCGCGAGACAGGGCTCGACCGTCGAGAGATCAAGTTCCAATGTGTCGGTGTACTCGGGCTCGCCCTCGTACCACATGGTCTGCTCCTTCATGTACTTCTCGATCGTATCGATATGCTTCTCGTCCCTTCCGCTGAGCCTGAGGTAGTCGATGGTCTTCTCGTCCACGGGGAAGAATCCCATGGTCGCACCGTACTCCGGGCCCATGTTCGCTATTGTCGCTCTGTCCGCAAGGCAGAGGTTCTTGTATCCGGGTCCGTAGAATTCAACAAACTTTCCTACTACACCCTTCTTCCTGAGCATCTGCACTACAGTCAGGACAAGGTCGGTCGCGGTGACTCCGCCCCTGAGCTTTCCAGTGAGCTTGAATCCTATGACATCGGGTAGCTTCATGTAGCTGGGCTGGCCGACCATAACGGCCTCAGCCTCGATCCCTCCGACTCCCCAACCGACGACACCGAGTCCGTCGATCTGGGTGGTGTGAGAGTCCGTACCGAAGCATGAATCGGGGTATGCTATGGTCCTTCCGTCCTTCTCCTTGACGTGGACCAGCGGTGATAGATATTCGAGGTTTACCTGGTGGCAGATCCCGTTTCCGGGAGGGACCGCACGGAAGTTCTTGAGCGACCTCTGGGCCCACTTGAACAGCGCGTATCTTTCCTTGTTCCTCTGGAAGTCCAGCTGCTCGTTCAGCTCCTGGGCGTCGTCCCTTCCAGCATAGTCGGTGTTGACCGAGTGGTCTATCACCAGATCTACGGGTATCATCGGGTTGATGAGTTCCGGGTCTTTGCCCATGGCCTCGACCGCGTTCCTCATGGACGCGAGGTCGGTGATGGCCGCTCCTCCGGTCAGGTCCTGCAGGAGCACCCTTGCGGGGATCCATGGGATGTCGCGGTCGGTGTTTTTCTCGGGATTCCAGGATGCCGCCGTGATGACGTCTTCGTCGGTGATGACCCTTCCGTCCCTCTGCCTGAGCATGGATTCCACGATCACTTTGATGGAATAGGGCATCTTGGAGAGGTCCTTGATTACGCCTTTGGACTCCAGCTCCTTCAGACTGTAGATCTGGATGCTGCCCTCGGCGGTGTCGATTGTTCTAATGCATTCTCCGATATCGGTCATGCTTCATTCCTCTATGGTGCTCTCTATAGGAGGATAATAGATATAACCTACCCAAAGAGGTGGATCGGATTCTCTGCACTTTCACTGTCTGTTCGGTGCCGAAAATCTAAGAAAGCTAGTCGGAATCGGATGCGGGAAATGTGGAGCCAGAGCTTACGGGCATTTTAAGCTTCTTAGTCTGGCACACGCGATTTCTGTTTTGGACTTTCACTCACCCCCCTGTTAAACTTAAATGCAGAACGACTATAGACAAGGATAGGCAGAGAAGCAGGATGTCCGGTGCACAGGACATCTGTTCTGCGGACCGGATCTCTTGAAGCTCCGCCCTGAAAAGGAAGGAGGTGATGCCCAACGCCCGAAAGGGATGAGAAGAGGCAGGACAAGAGCCAAACAGTCCAAATCGTTTCTCTTGCCCTGTCGGCGGTTTGGTTGTTCATCGAACTGCTACAGTGGTTCATGATTTGACGGATCAGGACCCTTTCAGGGACTCGAATCATCAGATCACTACTAAGGTATATTCACAGAACGATATAAAGGGAATTCGCCCGCCGGATCATCATATATGGTTCTAGACACTTTTAAGTGGGTAAATCTGCACGTGTGCAATCGTCTGCTCCGCGGCGATTGCACTACGTACAAGTTCAGAAAGGACGGTCCGGGCCTCGCTACGCTCGTACGGACCTTGTTGACCATGAGGATATGCCATACCTGTGCCTG
>SUSW01000050.1 GCA_015063235.1 Thermoplasmata archaeon
GTGATCCGGTAGGTCCTCCCTGAATTACAGGCTTGATGGGTGCGTTTCCGTGTCTGGGGTAGAACCTTGCGATGTCCCTTCCCTCTCCGCGAATGAGCTTTTTGGGAGCCCTCTTGATTCCCTCCCAGATCTCCTCTTCCGTGAACTTCATTACACGGCCGAGGTCCTGGCAGTAGAATCCGCATGTGCACAGCATGTCGAGACCAGCCTGGAACAGGTTGTTCTTCGTCTCGTTGTCCTCGGGGACGAACTTGTCGCCGAAGTTGAGCTTGTACTTCTCCTTCATTGCTGTGGCTGTCTCAGGGATGATTTTGTAATCCCAGTCTGCCTCGGGAACTTTCTTTCCCTTTATGAATCTCTCATAGACGTCTGTAATTGTCAAGAACCTTGTTGCTGCCATTATTATTCACCTGTTAGTTTGTGGTATCAGTTGCCAGTGAGCTGGTCGACGAGTCCGATGATTTCGTTTGCAGTCTCAGAGTATCCGTCCGCTCCGATCTCGTCGCACCACTCCTTAGAGCAGGGTGCTCCACCGAAGATCGCCTTGTAGGGGGCTTCCATCTCTTTGATTGTCTCAACGAGTTCTCTCTGTGACTCGAGGGTGGTGGTCATGAGTGCAGATCCACCGCAGACCTGAGCGTTGTTCTCCTCAGCTGCATCCATAAAGTCCATTGCTGATGCGTCGGGTCCGAGGTCGATGACGTTGTAACCTGCTCCCCTGAGCATTGCACAGCAGACGTTCTTTCCAATCTCGTGGATGTCTCCCTCGACTGTTCCCATGACAACAGTTCCCTTGAGGTTTCCCTCTCCGGATTCCATCAGGGGCTTGAGGATGTTGAGTGCTGCTTCCATTGTCTTGGATGCTGCAACGACCTGGGGTAGGTAGATCTCAGCCTTGTCAAACCTTACTCCGATGGTCTCCATTCCCTTACCGAGTCCCTCACCAATGATGACTCCGATTTCCATCTTGGCGTCGATTGCGGCCTGGGTTGCTTCCTGTGCGAGCTTGATGTTCCAAGTCTCTACTGCTGTCTTAAGATCAGCGAGAATCTGTTCGTTTGCCATATTGTATTCCTCCTTTCGGCATATAGCCTATGCAGCGGTTTCCCGCTGTATGTTTTGACATGTCGTTAAAATGTATTTAATGATTTCTCATATATCTACAACTAAAATAGTAATATATTTAAATGTATTGTATTTTGACATAAGCAGGTATAACCCATATATAAATGTATAAGTTAGATGATACATCCAACTCAATTAAATTTAAATACAGAACTTTAATTTTATTTAAAATAACACGCTTTTAGTAACACGATTTTAATGAGGCAGTCATCATTATTCCAGAATTGTTGATTGTAGGATTTGTCCGCCAACACTTCTGCCCTGCAGTTAGATTTCGATGCCGGATATTTCGTTTTAATTTTCAATTCTATGACAGTAATAAAGGGCGTCCTAACTGGCAACAAGGATCTGTTAAAACATAGCGTTATCCCGATAATAAACATCGATAAAATATTGATTTATTCAAGATTTTTGATGGATGTATGATATATCCATCCATATTTCATTCAAAATCAACATTTAATTTATATACTATAAAATTTAGAAAAAACTAATATTTAAAGTATTACATAGGAATTAGAATCTATTAAATATAAAAAGTACAACAAAATGGTATACAAAAAACTAGTCTTTTGTTCTATTATAAATAAATATCTACAAAGATATATTAATCAATTTCATCATGCGATTCATAGAGCACTTAAAGTGCCTATAGGAGGAATAAAATGGCTTTTGAAAGTGAGACGAAGAAACTGCAGGATGCTCTGATATCCTGTAAGGTTCCAGACATCGCTAAAGCAGTTCAGGAGGCCCACGATGCAGGCATGCCTGCAGAGGACATCATCAATGCTCTCGGAGCAGCGATGTCCGATGTCGGAGTCCTCTTCGAGAGGGGAAAGCTCTTCCTGCCTCACGTATTGAGCGCGGCGGCCGGAATGAAGAATGCAATGAACACACTTGACGATGAGCTCAAGACCAGTGCAGGAACAAGTCAGGCAAAGGGAGTCGTCGTCATGGGAACAGTCGAAGGAGATGTCCACGACATCGGAAAGTCGATCTGTTCCACCATGCTCCAGTGTGCAGGTTTCGATGTACACGACCTTGGTAGGGATGTACCTCTCAAGAACTTCATTGAGGAGGTCAGAGGTGGATGCAACTTCTGCGGAATGTCCGCTCTGATGACAACAACCATGGTCGGAATGAAGACCGTCATCGAGAGTCTCAAGGCTGAGGGACTTCGTGACAATGTAAAGGTCATGGTCGGCGGAGCGCCTATCACACAGGCATACGCTGACAAGATAGGTGCGGACATCTATGGAGAATCCGCTTCTGAGACGACAAAGAAGGCACAGGCCTGATTTTCAATCTAAGGTGGTTTTAGATGACAGAATACTACACCAGGATGGGTGATGGTAAGAGGGTTACCATGACCAAGCAGCAGATCATGGACGATCTGCAGGCCGGAACAGCAGACGCAGCCGACATGGCATCCGTCCCTTCACTGGACGCAAACGAGCTCGAGCACCTTGCCGAGATCATCATGTGTCAGGACAGGGTCGTCGGAGTAACGCCCGGAAACGAGGTCGTCCTCTCCTACGATATCGGTCAGCTGGACTTCACCGGTGACAATGGAAACTCCGGAAACGGAGTCGACATGGGAAGGCTCGAAGCAGCATTGCTGCATGAAAGGGCACTGGGAGCCGACACATTCGAACTGGCCCACTCAGACTATTCCATCAAGCCCGTCAAGCCCGTCATCGCGATGGAGATGCAGACGATGGAGGAGGTCCAGGCGGAGATCGTCGCACCCTTCTTCTACGGAGCGATGCCCAACCAGGGACTCTACTACGCCCCTGACGGACCTTACGGAAACCCGGCAGACCTCATGAGGGAGTTCAAGATCGAAGAGTCCATGCAGCAGTCCGAACTCGCTTCCGCTCACGTTACCAGGGATATCGAGTACGTCGCAACAAGGCTCCAGGCAGCAGGTTCCGATGGATTCAACTTCGATACTACCGGATCCGCAGGAGATGCCGACTGCGTAGGAACACTCAACGGAGTCAAGCTCCTGAGGGAGCAGTGCCCCGAGGCATACATCCAGGTAGGATTCGCAGGCGAGTCTATCATGGGAATCCACGGAATGATCGAGTTCGATGGACAGGTCGTCGCAGGAATGTACCCTCACCAGTACGTCCACATCGCAGAGAAGGCAGGAGCCAACGTCTGCGGTACAGTCGTCAACACCAACACCAGCAAGTCCCTGGCATTCAACATGGCAAGGGCAGTGACATTCATCAAGGAAGCCGTCAAGACCTCTAACATCCCCATCCACGCAGACATGGGAATGGGAGTAGGCGGAAT
The DNA here is from genome assembly GCA_015063235.1 of Thermoplasmata archaeon. GTDB lineage: Archaea > Thermoplasmatota > Thermoplasmata > Methanomassiliicoccales > Methanomethylophilaceae > Methanoprimaticola. The sequence continues at coordinate 3,427 of SUSW01000050.1, forward strand.
CCCCATGTGCGAGACACCTCCGATCGATGCAGTCTCCAGATGCAGCAAGGCAATGGTCGAGGTCGCAGGCGTCGACGGAATATAGGTCGGAGTCGGAGACCCCGCCGGAATGGACCTCCCTCACTTCATGGCTTCAGGAATGGGAGGAATCAGATCCGCAGGAGACCTCGTCGCAAGGATGGAGTTCGCCAAGAACATGAGGGCGAAGGATGCAAAGGCATACGTCGCAAAGAAGCTCGGAATCGATGTTCTTGACATCGTCGACGAGTACGTTATGAGGGACCTCCGTGAGGAGCTCGGAATCGGAGTCGTGACCGGAGTTCCCGGAGCACCCCGTGGAATCGCGGCCAAGATGAACATCGAGAATCTCCTCGACATCAAGATCAACAGCTGTGAGAAGTTCCGCGAGAAGACACAGAAACGCTGAATGAGGTTTTGCCGGCCTCCTGGCAGAGGCCGGCAGACCGATCAGAACATCAAACCATTCAACAAACCAGATCAAACCCCTTATTCCATAAAAAAGGAGGAAAACAAATGAAAGCAATCCAGTACCCTGGAAAAATCGGAATGAACGGTATCAAGATGAACCTGTTCACAGAGGACGACTGCAGAGCCATTGATCTCGCAACAAGGGATGTCCTCTGGAACTACGGTGTCCAGGTATCAGACGACGAATGCATCAAGATCTTCGAGGACGCAGGATGTATCGTCGACTACGAGACAAAGATGGTAAGGATCCCCGACTTCCTCATGAACAAGGCCCTTGCATCCGCACCCAAGACATTCTACCTCTACGGAAGGGATGATGAGCACACAGTCGAGCAGGCATGGAACGGACGTGTCCACTACACTTGCTTCGGAACCGGTATCCAGGTATGTAACTACCTCGGAGACGGAAAGTACGAGACTCGTGACTCCAACTCAGCAGACCTCGCACAGATTGCAAAGCTCTGCGACTGGGCAGACGGAATCAGCTACTTCTCACTCCCCGTTTCCGCAAGAGACTGGGCAGGAAAGGGAGCTGAGGATGTCCACGAGATGTACATTTCAATCGCCAACACCGTCAAGCACTTCCACCACATCGACCCCGTCGCCGAGCACGTCAAGTACTATTGGGAGATGCTCGTCGCATACTACGGCGGAGACGCCAAGAAGGCACGCGACAGGCCTCTTATGTCCATGCTCGTCTGCCCCACATCACCCCTCGAGCTGTCACACAACGCAGCACAGGTCATCAAGCAGGGAGCAGAGTACGGAATCCCCGTCAACGTCCTGTCCATGGCAATGGCCGGAGGATCATCCTCAGTCCACCTTGCAGGAACACTCGTCACCCACAACGCAGAGATTCTTTCCGGAATCATTCTCGCACAGATCGTGAAGCCCGGAGCACCCGTCTACTACGGATCTTCTACCACAATCTTCGACCTCAAGCACGGAACAGCACCCGTCGGAGCACCCGAGCTTGCACTCATTTCCGCAGCTGTCGGAGAGCTCGGAAGGTACTACGGACTCCCCGTCTTCACAGCCGGTATGTAGACCGACGCCAAAGTCCCCGACTCCCAGGCCGCACACGAGAAGACTATCACATCTCTTCTTCCCGCAATGGCCGGAGTCAACATGATCTACGGATCTGGTATGCTCGAGCTCGGACAGACATTCTCCCTTGAGCAGCTCGTCATCGACAATGACATCATCGCGATGGAGAGGAAGGCCCTCGAGGGTATCGTCGTCAACGACGAGACACTCGCCGTCCCCGTCATCAAGGAGCTCGGAGTAGGAAGGGACTTCATCGGACACCCCACCACCATGGCAAACATCGAGCTCGCATCCGACCCCACAGTGTTCAACAGGGACATGATCGGAGACTGGAGAGCACAGGGATCCAAGGCATGTGTTGATGTCGCTCACGAGATCGTCGTAGATGTACTCAAGAACCACGTGGTCGCACCTATCGACCCCGAGATCGCCAAGAAGATGGAAGCAATCGTCAAGAAGGCTGATGACGACTTCCTCAACAAGGCATGAATAAACTGATTTCAAACAAGGAGGAATAGTAAAAATGACATTAGCAGAGGATGCAAAGAACGCAATTATGAAGTACGACAACAAAGCCGCCGTCGAGGTTGCCAAGAAGGCAGTCGCAGAGGGCGCAGACCTTGTCGACCTCATCGAGAACGGATACTCGGCCGGAATGACAGAGGTCGGAGCTCTCTTCGAAGCAAAGAAGCTCTACCTCCCCCACGTCATGGCAGCTGCAGCGACAATGAACGCTGCAATGGAGATCCTCGAGCCCGAGATCGCAAAGAAGGGAGACGGAGTCGGAACCGGACTCGGAACAGTCGTCATATGTTCCATCGAGGGAGATATCCACTCCATCGGAAAGGACATCGTCGCCATCATGCTCAAGGTAGCCGGATTCAATGTCAAGAACATCGGAAGGGATGTGCCTCTCGACACGATCATCCAGGCAATCAAGGACAACAAGGCTGTCGCAGTCGGAACATCCGCCCTCATGACCTCAACAATGGTCGGCCAGAAGACTTTCGAAGAGAAGATGGTCAAGGAAGGCCTCAAGGGCGGCTGTATCACCAACGTCGGTGGAGCACCCGTCACCCAGCAGTGGGCAGACGAGATCGGAGCGGATCTCTACACAGAGAATGCTTCCGATGCTGCCGCAAAGTTCTCTGCAGCTTTTGAGAAGAAATGAATTTTAACTAAACCATTCTAAGAGGGTGCTTTGGCACCCTCCCAAAAACCTAATTGGAGGTTACAAAATGGATGTAAAAGAGATTAGGGCAATGGATCACGAGAAGAAGAAGAGAATCGGTCTTCTCATGGGTATTCTGTGTGCCCTGTATTGGGGTGTCTGGTATGCACCTGGTTATGCGATATACGTTACGCCTCTGATCGCTGACGTTTACGATAACATGATTATTGCCGGATATTCCGAGGATGTCGCCGGAGTTCTTCAGGCGGTCTTCCTGACAGCAGTCAACGCCATAGCCTGTGCTGTTCTTCTGTTCGTTTGGAACGGGGGACTCGGAAAGATGGGAGAGCTTAAGAGAACCATCGTACAGGTCAAATCGGTTACCAAATACTACATTCTTGCAGGTATCTGCGGAGCATGCGCTGTTTCCGGTACTTACATCGCAGCACTCTTCCTGAGCCCCGGATTCGCAGCAATTGCCGGACTTCTGTACCCCATCATCGGTACCATCATGTCTGTCCTCTATCTGAAGCAGAAGGTCTCCAAGAGGGGATACCTCGCTATCATCGTTCTGCTTGCAGGAGGAATCACGCTGTACTCCGGAAGCCTTGTCACAGGCGGTGTCGATTCAGCCAACCCGTTGATCGGATGTATCGGTGGAATCATGGCCGCTGTCGGATGGGGGTTCGAGGGAGCAGTTGCCGGAAAGGCACTGGACCTCACAGAGCCCGATATCGGACTTCACCTCAGGTTCATCTTCGAAGGACTGTTCTGGATCATCGTACTCATCGTGCTCGTTATCTGCGGAGTGCCCATCTTCGATACCATCGGAGGACTCTTCGAGCCTACCACTTTCCTGCTGGTACTGCTCATCGGTCTGTCTTTCGCCTGGTGTTACGTTACCTGGTACAAGTCTTTCCCGATGATCGGTGTAGCAAGAGGACAGGCCATCGCATCGCTGTACGCAGCATGCGGAGTCATCTTCCTGTGCATCTTCCTCGGACCTGCCGAGGCACTGCAGTACAACGATGATTCGATGTGGACCATCGTCGGATTCACCATAGCCGGACTGATCATCTGTCTTATCGGATCGTTCCTGCTCGTCACCGAGGATGCGGAGAACACCGCAACTCTGAGGGAGGGATCGTGATGATGGAGGGTTGCCCTATCAAATTCCGTATCCTCGAGTTCGTTGAGGACGGACCCAAGAGGACCGACGAGATCTGCAACGCTCTCGCCAAGGAGTATCCCGGTCATGATAACGACTATGGAAAGGCCAAGATCAAGTACGACTGCATCGAGCTCGCATCTGCGGGTATCCTCAACGAGAGCGACATCGTCGTCGACGAAGAGGGCATCTTCCAGCAAGGTAAGCTGCTCATCACATACTCGCTGAGCGGACTCGGACAGGACTATCTCGAGTATCTTAAGAAAACAGTTAAACCCCAGAAGGTGTGAAAATGGCAGTTTGGGACGAATTGGTAGACTATATGTCCACTGGGATCTTCGGAGGCAACGCAGGCGCTATCGTCATGTCTGCCTTCATCATCGGACTGTGCATATACGGTCTGATAAAGTCAAGGAAGATCTTCAAAGAGGTCTGAAACTCATTAGGGCGCAAGCCCGAGAGGGGGATCATTCCCCCTCATAAACATGATTATCGAAACCGTTCCGCCTATCGGCGGATGCTTTAGGAAAGAAGGTCGGGATAATGGATATACTGTGGGCTTGGATAATCCTCCTGGTGGCCAGCATAATAGAGCCCATATGGGTCACTTGTTTGGATAAATCCGAGAATTTCAAGAAGAAGGGCTGGGGGATATCGGCCGTCGTTCTGGTGCTCCTCTGCCTGTACCTCCTATCGATCCCATCGAATCCCGAGAACATAGGGCCCGGAGTGTCATACTCGATCCTCGCAGGCATCGGAGCCGCAGGGATCGTCATTATCGGAAGGGTCCTGTATAAAGAGAAGATCACTGCGAAGAAGCTTGTCTTCATCACCATGATCGTCGTAGGCATCATCGGTGTGAGGCTCATATCGGGATGATACCATGGAAGGTGATTGGAAGTCGGATACAAGGATCGCCTGGGGACTTATCATCCTGGGCGGATTCCTTCAGATAGGATGGTCCATCGGACTCGCATATACGGATAGCTTCACAAACATCGGTTGGGATATCGTCACCATCGTCTTTTTGGTGCTCAGCATGATTTGCCTTGAGTATCCGATGAGGATGGGCGTGCCCTTCACGACTGCGTATGCAGTATGGATCGGGATCGGTGTGTTCCTCACGGTGGTGTTCTCGTATGCTCTCGGACTCGATGGTACGGGATTCTCCTGGGGAATGGGAGTCTGTCTCGCGCTCATCATAGCGGGCGTGGTCGGACTTAAGATGACCCCTGTCGAGTACATCGAGGAATGAAAACGGATTAAGGTGCCGGGACATCTTCCGATGCCCCGGTCTTTCTCATATTATCTTCGCATTCGCTGTACGCACCAGGTTGATCTCTTCATAGGTCTCTATGCGCAGATCGTCCAAGGTGTAATATCTCGCATGGAGCGCATCGGCGAACTCCTTTGAATGGTGGACCGTATCGTATCTCTTCTCAGTATCGATGACGATCCATTTCACCGTCGGGAGATTGATCTTTCCGGCGATCTCCAGCGCCTCTTTGAGAGGGTCGGTCTTCTCGTCGTTCGGATCCAGGGGAACGTTCGCTTCCCCGTCCGTGACAAGGACCACATAGCAGTCGTCGTTGGGACGCTTCTTCACATACATGGACATGTAGTCGTTGATGTACTGCAGAGCACCCGACAGAGGTGTCCTTCTTCCGATGGCAAGATCGTCTAGCAGCTTGTAGATGACCTCCACTTCTCTTGAGGGCTGCAGGAGCATCGTGATCGCCTTCTCGTTGAACGTGAGGAATCCCACACGGTCCTTCTTGACGTAGTGCTCCTTCAGAAGAGACAGGATCGCTCCTTTGACGGCGACCATTCTGTTGCGGATGATCAGCGAGCCGCTGGTGTCCACTGCGAATAGGAACGTCGATGAGCTTCTGGTCTCTCTGATCTTCTCCCTCATATCCGACTTCTCGATGATGACCGCCATGTCGGTGTCCTTCTCCTGATGGCGTTTGATCTGATATGGTGCGCTCGCACGTACTGTAGCATCGAAAGCGAGATCCGGATTCTTCTCTTCTGTCATCCTCGACCCGATGTATCTTCCCGCTCTGTCGCCGGATTTCTGCTGGAATCTCTTGCCTCTTGCAGAGGACTGTCCGCGTCTGCCGGCCTCGGTGTCCTCGAACAGGTCGATGGTCTTGAATGTCTCGCCAATCTTGGTGATGACGTCTTCTGCCTCCTTGGATCCGAGCCTCGATTCATCCTTGTTATCAGAGGGCCCGGTCTCCGCGTCGAGGACCGCATCCGTCGGGGCCACATCGTCTTTCTTTATTGACTCGTGTGGGAGCTTCGTGATGGCTGGGGATTCGGTGTTGAAACCCACGGTCGAGCGGGCTAGTTTCTGTTGCTTGTCAACCCTTCTTCCCCTCACTGTTTTGACTCTGTGATTGAGGCAAAGCACCGATGCTTCTACTATATCGTCCTCGTTAACATCGGTACGTCCGTCCATGGCCGCAAGTGTGATCGCTACGTTCGTTGCAGTGAGGTCTCCGCGATGTCCGTCGATACCCATCTTATTGCATACTTCGGCTATCGTCCTTCTCAGGTTCTCATCAGGCATGTGCTCCTCGACGATACTGGATGCATTCACTATCCTGTCGTGGATCTCCTGATCCTGTTCCCTGTACTTTTCGACGAACGCATCGGGATCAGCATCGTATTCGAGGCCGCGCAGGAGTATCTCCGTCCTGCCCGTCTCGTCGCTTTCGGAATCTATGTTGACGCATATGTCAAAGTGATCCAATATCGACGGGCTGAGGTATGCATCGCTGTTGTTCATCGTTGCGATGAGTACTGTATCCACATCATACGATGTAGACATGTTCTCCCTCTCGATTCTCACTTTCCTCGACAGTACAGCATCAATGACGCCTGTGATTATCCTGTGCTCGAAAAGGTTGATGTCATCCATGTAAAGGATGTTGCCGTCGGCCCTGTTCAGAAGACCTTCCTGCAAGCATATCCTGCCTTCCTTGACCGCTGTCTCGATATCGAGGCATCCGAATAATTGTTCATCCGTGACGTTCAGCGGGACGTTGACTATAGTCTTCCCGGTTATGTGGCCCAACGAGCGGGCCACGAGCGTCTTTCCAGTTCCTGAAGGCCCTCTTATGAGGACGGCCTTGATCCCGGGATTGGCCATCGCGCACATCAATGCCTTTTTGGCCTGATGCATTCCATAGATAGCGGAGAACGGATAGTATGTGGGGTTCACATTCCCAGACATAGGTCGAGCTCCTTCTCATCGAAGGTGACGTTGTCGAATGCACGCTTTTTGAGACGGTGGGCGAGGACCAGCGGTGCAATGGTACGGAGATCCTCCTTGGTGACCTCCTTCCTACCCTCCAGAGCGGCGTTGGCCTTCGCAGCCCTCATCATGGTGATGTCTGCCCTATGACCTTCCATGTTGAAATGGATAGATGTCATGACAATGTCATGGACGATCTTCTTGTCCATGACCACCTCGGGTAGGAGCTCCCTTGCAGCGACGATCTTGCTACGCATAGCTTCTATGTCAGATCCGCAGTCCTCCAGATATTTTTCCGGGTTCCTGTCGAATTCCATCCTGCGCTCGATGACCTCCATTCTCACGTTGACATCCTTCTCTCCCTCGATGTCCACGCACAGTCCGAACCTGTCCAGGAGCTGGGGCCTGAGGCTTCCCTCTTCGGGGTTCATGCTTCCTACGAGGATGAACTTAGCGGGGTGTGAGAAGGACACGCCTTCCCTCTCGATGTAGTTGACGCCCATCGCCGCGGAGTCCAGAAGCAGGTCGATAATGTGGTCGTCCAAGAGGTTGACCTCATCGACGTAAAGAACATTGCCGTTGGCCTGTGCAAGAACACCAGGTTCGAACTTCTTCTCTCCGGTCTTGAGAACATGTTCCAGGTCCAGGGTTCCGGAGACACGATCCTCCGTGGCGCTGAGCGGGAGCTCGATGACGGACATTGGCATCATCTTCGATTCCAACTGGATCCCGGCGTTGACCTTCTCCTGACACTGCATGCACATCCTCTTGGGATACCTCGGGTCGCAGTGGAACGGGCATCCTACCACGGTCGGTCTCTCAGGAAGTATCTGTGCGAGGGATCTAACTGAGGTGGATTTCGCCGTACCTTTCTCTCCTTTGATGAGGACGCCTCCGATACCGGGGTCGATGATGTTGAGCAGCAAAGCCTTCTTCATTTTCTCCTGTCCAACAACACGAACAAAGGGGAATAGCAATGTGTTTGTGGTCATAATAATCAGCCTGAAATTACCATTCTCTTTAAAAAACATTCTATATTATTAAGATAAAATTAAATAATATTATCAAGTAAATTGTATCATGGCAAATGGTCCTGGAAATAACGAATCCATATCTGATTCGGACATCAGACGTCTTTTCGAGTAGAGGGTCGATATCGACGGAAGGAACCCCCAATCCCCCGAGGAGATGAAGAAGAATCGTGCATGCGTTGCAGAGATCGATAGCATACTCGAGAACCACAAGGATTCGGTCCAGGCCATTAAGGACAGCATCGTTGACAGACAGGAATTGATCGAATACTTCAGTCTGAATTCCGATGATCCGGATGTTCTGGAAAAGGGATTGGGTGCGATGTGGCAGCGCGTGGGCATGCTCCAGAATGCAGCCATTTCTGCAGGACAGTCCGGAAATACGAAGGATAAGTTCGAGTATGAGGTCGAGATTTCCGTCCTAAGAGAGCTCAGGTTCGAGACTCTCGACAGGCTGTCCGCGCTGAAAAGTAGCGGGTGAAGGGAGTGGCACAGGACATTGGGAAGCTATTATTCTCATTCACGATCGACAAGGATCTCGGAAGGAAAGAGTTCCTCCGTATGGGTCGTGCAATCAGATATAGCAATTCGAGGAAGATTATGATGGTGGCGTTGGTCTCCATATTCGCAGTCTTCTTCCTGTCCGCTGTCGTTTCTGCTTTCTTTCTTCTCCTCTTTATCATAGTTGCAGTCGAGATAGCCTTGTACATGGAGTTCTCTATCAGAGGGATTGCCGACAATCTTCAGAAGAAGGTTCCGATATGCTATGACTTCTATGAGGACGGCCTCATAGAGACGATGGAAGGGAAATCTGAGCTGCTTCTTTACGGAAGGTTCAAGGCGGTCAAGATGTCCAAGCATCTTTTCACTCTAGTCGGCAGGAAGACGGAGATCGTCGTCGTTCCCCGTTCGCTTATCGGAGAGGATGCGGACAGGCTGCTCATGAAGCTTCAGAGGATCATTGGAGGATAATCAGAGGTGTGATGAGATGAATGCGCAGAGTGAGTATGATGAGCTTTGGGGTGTGTTTCTGCCGTTGCTGTTCGACAAGATATCGCGTAATATCCGCATCGACATGTCCAAGGAATTGGAGGAGTACGGTCTGTCAAGTATGCATGCCCCTTATCTGATGGCCCTTAACATCAAGAACGGACAGACGCTAATGTCGCTGTCGCACTTCCTCGACATGGACCGTTCTAATTCCTGCCGCGTCATTCGTGAGTTGGAGGACAAGGGTATGGTGTACGATCTGCGCAGATCTCCCACCAGCAAGAACTATCCTCTTTTCCTGACGCATCGTGGTGAGCTGATATCGAACAAGCTGATGGATGTTATGTACTCTTTGGTATCGAGGTATTTCGAGGGGATCAGTGAAGACGAGTACAAAAAGATGAAGAATACGCTCATCCGTTTGTTCGAAAACATCAGTACCGAAGGCTATAGCAGCCCGACATGGAGGATGGACCCGTATTATGAGTATATGATAGAGTCACAGAACACCCGCCTCACAGGAAAGAGGTCCATAATGGAAGGCAACAAAGACCATTCATATATTGAAAGTTTCAATTCTAATGATATTAATTTATAATATTTTCTATATTTTATAGTAAAATTTATAAAATATTACTTTGAATCAATGATATGAACCATCTGGGATGCATTGCTGCAATAACGCCTATCGGAAGTGCGATTGGCATCATTGCATTCATGTGTCCTTGGGTTTCCGGATTGAACGGAATCGATCTCCTCGAGGGATCAGTTGCCGATCCTGTGAGATTAGTGCCTGTTCTGGTAATGATTTTGTCAGTCATTGAAATCCTTCTTTCCTCGACCTATTTCCTTAGCCCGAGATGGTTCATACCGTTCATCACATTCTTCCTAGGCGTATTCACCCTGATACTCACATCGGTTCTAGCCATGTCGACCATCGACGGGGCCAAAGTGGGTGTAGATACAGGAGCCGCATTATCATACCTGGCCGGAACTGCCGTTCTGCTGGGCTCAGCGATTCTTTACAAGATGCAGTTCAAGCCTGCGACAGACAACTCCAAGAGCTGATTCAATGGCTGCAAAACGTTATGTTGATGTATTCGAGATGTACAACCGTTGCGTTGTAGGCGACCGCATCTCTGAAGAGGATTGGGATTACAACATCATTCCACATAACGCTGCACTAATGAAGCAGCGCTATGACATCTCATTCGGTAACAGGATCATCCCCAACGACCAAGATATGGTTGACCGTCTTTTTGTTGCAGGAGTGGATATGCTCCTTACTTCCGGCATTTACAACAAGGCTACCGGCACCAGGATGCTCATTACGGAGGATGAGCTTTACGAGGGACTCAAGATGGCTCCGAGAAAGCTTCAGCTGGGATCAGGAAAGGATTCCATCGTATGTTCTCAGCGCAGAGGGAATTCAATTAATAAACCGATCATCGAAGGCGGCCCCACAGGTGCTCCACTCACAGAGGATTTATACATCCCTATCATAGAATCGTATGCCCAGGAGCCTGCTGTTGATACGATAGTCAGCGGAGTGCTGAGGACTGTGAAAGGTTCGGCAGCGGAGAAGAATACACCGTGGGAGATCAGGGGCGCGCTGGCAGAGCTCAGCTATACCCGCGAGGCCCTTTACAACGCAGGAAGGCCCGGTATGGCGATATAGGGCCCTCAGACCCCGCTCACAGCACAGGGACGCATCGTAGCGGATCTCGGAGGACAATCCGGTTTGAACAATTTCGATCTTCACGAGTGCTCTCAGATGAATGAGCTTAAGATAGACACGTCCGCTTTGAATATGATTGCCGCATGGCACCTTTCCGGAGTGAACATACTCGTGGAACAGATGCCGATCATCGGAGGATATGCAGGGAGCGTGGAAGAGACGGCCATATGCGACATCGCCACGACCTTGGCCTCTTTCGCGGTAATGAATGCCGATATCCATCTCGGCGGCCCTATACATATTAGATGGGGTACGACCACCAACAGGCAGTCGCTGCAGGTCGCTTCGCATACGGCGATGGCCATGGATACGAATACGGATGTTCTGCTTGCCAATCAATATTACACGATGGCCGATTCCTGTACGGAGATGAATATACTCGAAATCTCGGCGCAGGCTATGTGCGATACCGTTACCGGCAGGGAACTCCTGTCGGGAGTCGCTTCATCTAAAGGCGTCAAGACAAACATGGTATCCGGAATGGAGGCTAGGGCCTTGGGTGATGCATCGATGGCCACATGCGGTATGGATCCTGCAGAGGTGAATGATATCGTCAACCGTATTCTGAGAAGGTACGAGAACGATTATGCCAACCCGCCCAAGGGCAAGACCTTCAGCCAGTGCTATGATGTCAACTCTATTGAACCTACCCAGGAATATCTGGATCTGTACAGTTCGGCGTCTGAGATATTGGCTGAATGCGGCCTTTATTACTAATTTTTATACTGAGGCCTGGAATCTTGCTTCTATGAAAATATTTATATAATATCGATTCGGCGTTTATCTTAATTTCAAGATAGATTTAGATATATATATTATACACAATTATTATTAATTTGTTAGATTTAAATAATATTATATAAATTTATCTTAGAAATATAGATAGTTTTTTAAATAAAAAATTTGAATTTATTACAACTGGTAGGAAACTACCGTAAGGGAGGAAAATTTATGGTAAAGCATGGAGTCAGGATCCTTGCTGAGGGAAACAGTCACGCATTCGTTGGTTTCTCCTCAGACACGGGTCTTGTAAAATCCATCGATTGGAAGCAGGGTATGATTATCGCAATGGGTGTTCCTATTCTGATTCTTCCTGGAATCTATGATATCGCAGGAACGGCTTGGGGTCTCAGTATTTTCATCTGGACAATCTCCGTTCTGCAGGGTTTCGCACAGAATCTGGCGATCGGAGAGATGGCGGCTGCATTAGAAATGCCGGGTATCGGAGGCTGTGCACAGAAAGTATTCACAAAGCCTAATGGAGGCAGATACGGGTTTGGTAAATTTATCGGAGCATTCACAGCGTGGTCCTATTGGTTCACCTGGACCCCTGTCATCCCCATTTTCACTTGTACTTCGGTTGATTACATCTCTAAGTTTTTGGAGTATGGTATGGGTATGGATCCGTTGGACAGCACTATGACCCTTTGTCTGCAGCTGATGTTCGGTATTGTTGTTTTCAGCGCTATCGTGTTTGTCGGTTCCAAAGGACTGTCCGGAGGGGCCAAATTGGGTCTTATACTGGCATTGGTGGCCATTCTGCCTTTGCTGGTGGTTATTGCTATGCCCCTTCTCGGACTTACGGTCGGAGGCGGTGAACTTACGGGATTCTCCATTGACAGGATCATGGAGAATCTGGTACCGGACGGTTGGGGTTGGACGGCATCCGACTTCATGATGGTATTCGGTATGTTCGCATATGCCCAATGGTGTGCTTGTGCATGGGAATCCGCAGCCACCTATGGAGCGGAGTATAAGACTCCTGGTAAGGATGTCCCTAAGGCTCTGATATCCGCAGGTTTGGTTTGTCTTGGTATGTACTTCATCGTGCCTTTCGTGGTGTACGGAATGATGGATCCTGCGATGATAGACGCATGGGGCGTTTCAACGCTGTACCCCATTGCTCAGTACGACTTCGGGGACATAGGCCTGATAATCGCGCTCATTCTGCTGGTGGCAGGAATGGTCATGCTCATCCAGACAGCATTCTTGGGGTCATCCAGGACACTTTACTTCATGGGACACGAGGGCAACATGCCCAAGATGTTCACCTATACCAATAAGAACGGAGCGCCCCTGGTCGCTATGTTCTTCCAGTTCGCAATGGGCATCCTTTTCATCATCATCATTCACTTCGGATCCGTAGGAATGATCCTGGCAGCATCTTCCTTTGGATTCTCGTTTGCCCTTGGAATGGGTATGCTGGCATATATCGTTTCCAAGAAGAATCCCAGGTTTAAGGATCTTCCCAGACCTTATAAGGCTCCCCGTGGATGGTATTACGTCGCTTGCTTCCTGATGATCTATCAGTTCTTCGTATTGATCCCTTGTTTGGCGTATTGGTGTATCAACGGGGGAATTGAGAACGGTACCTTCTCTGTCATTATTGGTGCCGTCATACTGCTGATTTACGTTCCTGTATGGTTCATACTGCAGTACTCCAACGGTAAGGCGGAGGAGAGCTGTTTCGTTTGCAAGAGATCGGTGGATGATTACAATGCATACGTTACCAAGCAGAAGAATCTGGATTTTGCGGAGACCGAAGACATAATGAGCGAGATGGATTCGTTGCCAGTGATTCTTGTGGGTAACACCTACATCTCTCTGTGCCCGATATGCTACGAACTGACCTTCGGATTCTCTACGGATCCGGACGAGAGGTTATCGGGTATCAAGAAGTATATGGGCGGAGAGATCAACTATCACTTCGACAAGAAGTTCGATGACAGCGGAACTTCCTGAAACCAAGGGGCTTTGTCCCCTTTCCTTTCTTTTCGGTATCGATGGACCTTTCATATACCTAATCGGGGATGGGTTTCCAGGAATGCGTCATGGAAATCGAGGTGCTTTGGGTAGTCGCTGCCGGTCTTATGGAACCCATCTGGATGGTGTCGCTAAAGAAGTATAATGATTCCAAGAACCTCCTGTGGGGCGCCGTGGTCCTCGCGTTCATGTTTATCGGCCCGGCATGTCTTTCCATGGCAACGGAAGGGGCCGTCCAGGTAAGTATCGCCTACTCTATCTGGGTCAGTATAGGCACGGTTATGACAACATTGATCGGATGGCTGTTCTACAAGGACCCGCTGGACAAGTGGACTATATTGTTCGTATCGATGATCTTGGTCGGAGTCGTAGGATTCAATCTGTATACGGGGGCATGAGATGAGGGCGGCTTGGCTTTGGGTTATAGCTGGAGGGGTGGTGGAGGCCGTATACACCACGTTCATGGGTCTCGCTGACGGCATGACCGACATACTTTTCACTGTACTGGGTCTTGTGTTCAGCATAGTCGGCACGGTGCTTCTCAACGAGGGTCTCAAAAGGGGTCTGCAGATGGGGGCAAGCTATGCCGTATGGGTCGGAGTGGGCGTTGCCGGGGCCGCGATAGCGGATGTTCTGGTGTTCGAGAACGGTCTTGGGCTGGTCGGATACCTATTCCTGGCGCTGATCCTCGGAGGGATCGTAGGGCTAAATCTGCGCAACGACGGGCGTGCGCACGGATAACCCTCTCAATTATTATATAGGGAAAGGACATCGGGCCGTTTACGTAAACTCAGGACCCACTCTCCGTCAGGGGGTGAAAACTGAGAGCTCTTTCCGGAAGGAACAGAGCTTGATCGAATCCCCAAGGGGATCATTTACGGAGGAATAAAAATGGCCAGAGCGAAGAAAGAATCGCAGACCGAGGATGAGAACTTCAACTATATCGTCCGTATCGTCAACTCCGATATCGACGGTCAGAAGAGGACAGTCATCGGTCTCCAGAGCATTAAAGGAGTCGGAAAGAGGGTTGCACAGATCGTCGCCAAGAAGGCAGGCGTTGACCCTACAGTCAAGATGGGATCCCTCCCCGACGAGAAAGTCAAAGAGATCGAGACACTCGTCAAATCCTACGTCGAGTACGCACCTACCTGGGCAATCAACAGGCAGATGGACTACGAGACCGGAGCAGACATGCACCTCTTTGGACAGGACCTCGAGGTCATCCAGAAAGAGGATATCAACAGGATGAAGATGACCCGCTGCTACCGCGGAATCAGGCACGAGACCCACCACAAGGTAAGGGGACAGAGGACTCGTTCGAACGGAAGACACGGACTCACCATGGGAGTCTCCAAGAAATGAAGGTGGTTTAAATGGGAGATCCAAAGTTTTCAAGAAAGACATATGACACCCCCTCACATCCCTGGCAGGGAGAGAGGATAAAGGCAGAGGTCGAGGTCGTTAACGCATTCGGTCTCAAGAACAAGACAGAAGTTTGGAAGGCAGACACCACCCTCAGGAACCTGAGGAAGCAGTCAAGGGACCTTCAGGCACGCCTGAGGACCGGAGAAGCAGGCAAAGATCGAAGCAGATGCGCTTCTCGCAAAGTGCGGAAGGCTCGGATTCCTGCCTGCAGACGCAAACCTGAATGATATCCTTACACTCAAGAACGAGGATGTTCTCTCACGCCGTCTCCAGACAATCGTCTACGAGAAGGGCCTGTCAAGCACTATCAAGCAGGCAAGGCAGATGATCACTCACGGACACATCTTCGTGAACGGACACAAGGTCACCGTTCCTGGATACATCGTCACCAGGAAAGAGGAGTCCTCCATCGAGTACAACCCTTCTTCACCCTTCACGGATGAGATGCACCCCATGAGGATCTCAGCAGAGCAGGCAGCAGCCAACGCTGCAGTCAAGGCAAAGGCTGAGGCAGATGCAGCCGCAGCGGCCGCAGCTGCAGCCAGGGCAGATGCAGAGGAAGCAGGAATCACAATCGAGGATGGTGAGCAGTGATGACAGCAAAATGGGGAATCGCTAACATTTTCGCTAGCTACAACAACGTCATGATAACCTTGACCGACATCACCGGAGCAGAGACCGTCGCTAAGGTCACCGGTGGAATGGTCGTCAAGCAGGCGAAGGACCAGTCTTCACCTTACGCAGCACAGAGGGCGGCAGAGAAGATCGCCGAGGTTGCAAAGGAGAAGGAGTACGTCGGGATCCACGTCAGGGTACGTGCACCCGGAGGAAACAAGTCCGTTTCGCCCGGACCCGGTGCTCAGGCCGCCATCCGTGCCCTCACAAGGGCCGGACTCAAGATCGGCCGCATCGAGGATGTCACACCCATACCCCACGACGGAACCAAGAAGAAGGGCGGACGCAGAGGACGCAGGGTCTGAGGAGGTTACCCCATGGCTACCATGGAGATCGAGATTATCGAAATGGCCGACAGGAAGGCAAAGTTCGTTCTCAAGAACTCTTCCCCGGCTATGGCGAATGCGCTCAGGAGGACACTTCTGTCCGACATCCCCAAGATGGCGATCGATCAGGTCGAGTTCATGACCGGAAAGATCGAGGGAGATGACGGAAGGGAGTATG
This sequence comes from Thermoplasmata archaeon, assembly GCA_015063235.1. Lineage (GTDB taxonomy): Archaea > Thermoplasmatota > Thermoplasmata > Methanomassiliicoccales > Methanomethylophilaceae > Methanoprimaticola. Next base: position 19,690 of record SUSW01000050.1, read on the forward strand.
AGAGTATCACGCCCCTGTTCGAAGAGATCATCGCCCACAGACTGGGAATGATCCCTGTACCGACCGACCTGGACCTTTTCGTGCCCCAGGACCAGTGTTCCTGCGGCGGAGAAGGATGTCCCAGCTGTTCAATCATGTACAGCATCAGGAAGACAGGTCCATCGACAGTCTATTCATCCGATCTGCAGCCACTCGGCGGCCCCAACAGCGATAAGCTGAGGATCGTCGACGAGTTCATCCCGATAGTTGAGCTCACCGCGGATCAGGGAATATACGTCTATGCGAAAGCAGTGATGGGAACCGCCAGGAAGCATGTGAAATGGCAGGTCTGCAACGGTGTCGGATACAGCTACATGCCCGTCATCGATATCGACCCCAAGCACGCTTCGGACGACGAGGTCGTCGCATGCGCGGACATCTGTCCCAACGGACTTCAGGTCAAAGGCGGAAAGCTGGTCGTCACCAGTGCTCTCGAGTGCGGACTCTGCACCGGATGCATCGAGAAGATCAGCGACATCGACGGTATCAACGTCACTTGGGATGACAAGAACTTCATCTTCAAGTACGAGACCGATGGTTCCATGACCGCACAGCAGGCACTCGATGTGGCGCTCAAGGTCCTCGCCGATGAGGCGAAGGAATTCGTGAGCGACCTAGAGTCCCTTTGAAACTATTCACCCCTCCTTCGGGAGGGGATTCATATTATACTCATCGTCTGAATATCTTACTGAGCTAATCTGTTTCGATTCTCAGAAGAAATCGGACAACTTGCACTTCTTGATCTTGTCGTTGTTGAACACGGAGTTCATGTTCATCTCAAGGATTTCGACCCTTTCCCTTGTGTAGGAATCAAGGCCGTATTTCTCACCGATGGTCTTCGATATCTCGAGATACTTCTTCACAGATGCTTCGTGAACGGTGAGGTTCAGCGGATTGTTACATTTGTAGCACAGTCCGCTGATGGTCATCCTGCGGTACTTCTCTCCGCACTTGGTGCACCTTACACTCTGCGTGGAGAAGCTCCTGAGGTTTCCGATCATGTCAGGCATGAAGTGCTTGTTGAGGACACGCACGGCGACATCCTTCTCATCCACTGCGCGAAGTTTCTTTCCGAGCATGAGCTGCGCGTTCATCTTATCCATCATTGATTCCAAAGTAGTGTAAGCAGAATACTTCGGACCGTTGGAGATGTCGTTGGTGTCGTGGGTGAATCCCATGCCCTCATATTGCTTCTCCGTTCCGATACGCGAAGCGATGAGGTCCATCTTCTTTTCTATCTCCTTCGGCTCCTTCATGGCCATGGCCGCCTCGTAGAGCTCTAGAGGATATTCTCTGAGACAGTCCACGTTGTGAGCTTCTTTATCAATCTCGTTGGGATCGAGCCTTGTCGTAAGGACCAGAGGTGCATCCATGAGTCCCCCTCTCCTATCGGGCAGGAAACTCCTGGAGAAGTTCAATAGTGCGTCCAGCCCTAGCATCAGACAGTCTTCATCACCGTCGCAGTTCCTTCTCTTCGCTGCGTGGAAGAACGGGTGCCCGTAGCATCCGCGGACATCGGCGTAACCGATGACACGGCAGAGGATACATCCGGACGTGTGAGGTGCGAGGCCGAAGACTATGTTCCCGATCAGGTCCGTCCTGTTGTTGACGTTGTAGTACCTCGGAAGGTGATACAGAAGTTCGAGTTCATCGTCAAGATATTTTGCGACCTTTGCAAGATAGTCCCCGCAGTCCTTTGCAGGGACAACATCCTGGACCTTGAGCTCGCATATCTGCTCCGGATCCACCAGCGGGTCGCCGTTCCAATCCGTGAGATATCCCAGTTCGTGAGCCTTCTCGATCGAGAGGCCGATCTCCCTGGGCTTGAAGTGCGTGAGGGGGATATCGGTCATATCGAAACGTACGGTACCGTCCTTGAACACGGAGATGCCGTTCTTGCTCCTGAGGATGCCCTTCTCGAGGGTTTCCACGGTTTTGTTTTTAGATATCAGCACGTCGACGCATTTGATGTCCGGTGATGATTGGATTCCCAGATACTTGCATGCTGCATCCAGTTCTCCTTCGAGATCAATCTTCATCTCCGCAGGACCAGGAGTTCCGAACTGGTTCGGCTTCGGAACGTATACGGTATGTCCGCCGCAGTTCCTGCACCAGTTGCGGAATGTGTATATGTTGCATTCCTTACAGAATCTGTTCGCGACCACTTCAGTGATAGTAGGCGTGTCTCCGCCATAGGCAGGCAGGCTCTTCTTCAGGATACCTATGGCCGCCTTGATCTCTTTTCCCGCTTCGGCGTCTTTGCCGACGGGGAATACGCAGTGGAGCTTGGGTGTGAGTTCACGTTCTTTTGCTTTCTCGGGACGTCCCATCCTCGTACCTATGCGGGTCATGGCCCTTGCGCGGACCTCGTAACCGGCTGCTTTGCTGATAGCTTCCAAGGTGGTATTTCCCTCAAGTTCTGGGCCGGCGGACAACCGGCCTCCATCGTGCTTAATGCCCATGCAGTCCAGCATAGGTTCCGAATATCTCTCGTCGATCGTGACCTTCTTGTCGGCCACCTTATGAGGAACGCAGATGTCCTGCAGGATCTTCTTCGATTCGGGAACCAGATCCATCCTGAGGTTCTTTCCGTCGAATGTGCCTGTTTCCAGAACATATCTTCTCAGGGCCTTGATGTCATCCAGCGGGATGTCCGACCAGAACATGTTGTATTTCGGATGCAGCGGGACTCCGAGCTGTGCGCACATCTCCTTGGCACGCGCATATGTGGGGTCCAGCCAATCAGGTGGAAGGTCGCCCTTCGCCTTGATCTCCAGTTTGTGCCACTCGATGGGATAACCGCAGGGGACCAATGTATGGTTGTTCTCGCAGAACTCTCCGAACGGGACAAGGATCTCTCCGTTGTCGAGGATCTCTGTGATCTTATCCCTTATCGCCAGTACCTCTTCCTTGGTCTGACAGTAGACTACGTCGCCGTTCTTGAGCAGGACGGTAGGTCCCTCCAAAATATCGCAGGGAGTGACAACACACGCTTTTCCGGGTCTTTCGATCTTCAGCTGCGTACCGATGGCCATGAAGTCGTCCATGACATACATGCTTGCGGTGCTGTACGCAAGGGATGCGAGACCTGACGTCCTTGCCCTTCCATATCTGAGCCTGAACCCTCCTACTCTGCACGGGTGTCCGAATATAGGGCGCCCTGCGACGATGTCCCTGAGGTATTTGTCCAAGGGCTGGACCTTTTTCTCCACAGGTTTGTCATCCGCCTTCTTGGTGGGTTCCTTCATCTTATGTGCATCCAGGTATTTCCCGATGAATTCCCAGCCAGGGATCTGAAGCTTGTCGACGTGCTTCTTCAGCTTGGCAGCTTTTTGGCACATCCCTTCTGCGATGACCAGCACGGCTCCTCCTCTGACACGGTTGGTGTCGATCCTGGGCAGGTCCCTGAATCCGGATATCTCAATCTGTTCGGTCCCTTCGCCGTCGACACATATGGGGCAGTTCCTGACGATTAGGTCGATCTCTTCCGATGTGGGGGAGTACTGCAGGTGCTGACATTGTTTGTACAGCGGTATCTCCTCGTCGAATCTCGCTATCTCCGCATCCGTTGCGATATACTTTCCGATACCCAGCTCGGACCTGACGACGTCTGCGATAAGGACGCTCATAGCCTGCGCTGTTCCTCCTGCCGCACGGATGGGTCCCGCGAACAGCAGATCCACATAGCTGGAGCCGTCATCGTTCTTTCTGATCCTCGTCTCCGCGATACCTTCCAGCGGAGCGACCAGGATACCTTCGGTCAGAACAGCCAGACCAACCCTGATTGCTCTGTCCAGCTGTTTCTCCTGGCTTTCGGCCGGCCATTTGGCGACCTCTTTTGCGGTGAGAAGGCATGCGACCTCACGGTTTCCCGCTTCCAGAGTCTTCTGCCTGATGATCTCAGCTACGCCTTTTACCTGATAATCTTTCAGAAGTTCCTCGCAGCGTGAGGCCAGATCCTCCGCCTGAGGTACATCCACATAGTCCTCCGGATCGAAACCCAAGGATCTGGCTTTCTTTGCCAGTTCGTAGATCTCATCCTTCTTGGCATTGAGCTCCGAGAAGTACTTAGCCATCTCCTGGCTGTACACCGGGCCGTCCATCATTCCACTTCCGCTTCTACAGCTTTCCTGCGGTTGATCTCCCTCATCTCTTTGATGACGATGTCCGTGAGAGCCTCCATGTTCTCGCCGGTCTGAGCGGAGAAGAAGAGTCTTCCGTTGCCTGTTTTGAGGATATCGCACTTGCTCTCCGCTACGATGATGGGGACTCCCTGGAAGTTCTCCTGGACGTTCTTCAGGAGTTTCTCCTGAACGTCGAGTTTGAATCCGCAAGTCTCCGAAGGGTCGATGACGAAAAGCATGACATCCGTCAGATATCTGAGTGCCAATACGGCCTGCTTCTCGATATCGTTCCTCTTTTCGAACTCTCTGTCGAGAAGTCCGGGCGTATCGACGATCTGATATTTCCTCCAGTCATCTTCTATGTGTCCGACGATAATTCCCTTCGTTGTGAAGGGGTACGGGGCTATCTCGGGCTCCGCAGTAGACATTACAGTGACGAGGTTGCTCTTCCCGACATTGGGGAATCCGGCAACCACGATGGTGGGTACTGCCGGATCTATCGCCGGCAGCTTCCTGAATTTGTTCTTGGCTTCCTGAAGGAACAGTAGGTCGTCGGAGATCCTGTCGACATATGAATTGAGTCTGCCGTAGAATCCCCTCCTGGTAGCCTCGATGATCTCCGGGTCCTTGGTGCGTCTGATCTCCTTGAGGGTGTCGTTCTTCAGTTTCTCTGCCTTTGTGGCGCACCAGTTGACGGCACCCAACGACTTCTTGTAGCCGTCGATGCCTATGACGATGTCCACGAGCTGTGGGAAGAAGTCATCCTCCTTCTCGATCCTGGGGAACCTGTCCACATAGCCGGATAGAGCGGTCACTACGATATCGCCTGCAGCGGTCACCTTGGCCAGCGCTGTCTTCTTGCGGGTGTCCAGCGTGTTGGTGCCGTTCTTGTATATCTTGGATGCCCTGTGGAATGCCTTCTCCATGAGCTCTTCAGACGTAAGTACCGTGGGTATTTTGAAGTCTATTCCGGCCATGATATCGGTGAAACCATCCGCATAGATAAACGTTACACGCGTGCGCGCCAGCGTATGAAGAGAGGTATCAATCCCACTCGATAACGGCACGTATCAGCCAAAGGTCGTGGTCCATTCCGTTCTTCGGTGACAGCCTCGCAGGTATCCCCTCCATCGGGCAGTCTATGAATCTGATCCCACATTCCACACCGGATTTCCCTGTATCTTTCCCGAATATCTGGGTCAGTGCGGATATGTTCGTCCTGAAGGTCACTCCCAGATTAGCTTTGTGAAGTTCATCAAAGGCCGTGGAGAACATGCCGGGATTCTTGATCTCGGTCTCGAAGGTCACTTCGAGGTCGATGTTGTCAGTGAACATGGATACTGCATCGATTTTGTACGGGTTTTTGATATTGAGGAACATCTCTTCAAGTTTCCCGGCGATGAATCTCAGTACATCCTTAACGAGGTCCGAATCGCATCTGAGCGCTATCCTGAGGCCTGTGGAGGCTGTGGATGTTAGATCCTTGACATCGACCTTGACGTATATGGATGCCTCAGTGAGGCATGCTGCGACTTTGTTGATCACCGTATTGACGGCCGATTTTATCGTCTCATTCAGCAGATTCTGCAAGGATTCCGCATCAGTCACCGAATCGACCTTGGAGAAGGCATCGTGCAAGGAATCCAGAACTAGCTCCTTAGCCACTTCGGCGGTCAGGAAGTTGGATGAGATGTAAGATCCGTTGGAATTTCCCATGGTCCCGTCTTTGAGCTCCCATTGGCTCGCTCCATCATAGCTTCTCTGCCATGTCTTCCCATCGTCATCGGTGTCCTTCTTCACCGCTGTCTTATCCACTATGTTCCCTTCGACATCCTTCAGGGTCAGACCCTCGCCGTTCTTGGTCAGTTTCCCGGATTCGTTCACCATAAGGAACGTGGGGTAGATCAGCATATATTCTCCGGGAGCGATGGAACCGTTGAGCATCATCGTCTTCTTGGTACGGTCGGATGAAGCCACGAGCGTGTATCCTGTGAGGTCGATATCCTCAGAGGAGTTGTTGAAAAGCTCTACCCATTCCTTACCGGAATCGTTACCGGCGGGATTCGATTCGAATTCGTTAATGACGAGGCCCTTGGATGACGGGGATGAATACTTGAGGCTGACGCCGACGTCCAATCCCACGTTCACACCCAATCCCGGCACAGGTATGTTCTGCAGTGCATTCCCGATTCCAGGGATGTCGCTCAGAGCGAATCCAAGCTCGTTATAATCCTCCAGATCCGGCAGAACAGCAGTTATGTCGACGCCCTTCACATCGGCAGAGACGGTGGCCAGATGCTTGCCGCCCTTCAGCAGCGGGTCCAGGGCCATCTTCATCTTCCAGTCGTCGCCCTTCACGGATGCCTTGCCAATGACATACACGTTTCCTGTGTTGAGCTCCCCTTTGCTTTTGAGCGAAATGATCACTTCCGTGTCCATCCCGGCTATGGGGCCCGAGAGGGTGGCTATGAAGACGGTCTTCGTTGTCGCATAGAGTGATGCGACGTCCATCTTGACCTCGAACCTGTATCCCATGTATTCGAAACCCACTTTCTGCTCCGATAGGTTTAGACTCATGAAGACATCTATCATGTTGTCTTCGAGGAACCGCTCTATGTTCTGCTCTATCCACATCGTCAGGAGCCACATGGGCTCGTAAAGCTTTTCATACATCTGCGAGAGAGCGTCGGAGACGTAGCGGGCAATTTCGTAAACGCATCTGTTCAGGGTATCGATTGTATCCATGACGATTGTCATTATCTGTCTTAGAGGTTCCATCACAGGCTCCAAATACTCCCACAGAAGCTTGAACGCATCATCCACTATCGTTTCGCTGGCTTTGTAGTCCACACCCGCCAGTGCCCAGGCGCTTGCCACTGAGATCTCAAGTTCGATGTCGTTGCGGATCGTGTTCGAGACCGCTCCAGTGTGGCCGCTTCCCATGGCACTGCTTAGGGCTCCGCTGCACTCGATGCGGTATTCTATTATGTCCCTCACCGATACGGAGAATGTTGTGGAGTACGCAGCGCTGAGGTCCTCGCGGAAGCCGGTGACGTGGGTGCATTTGTCTATCTTGACGACGGGTTCCGAGATCACGGGGTCGTTGGTGTATTCGAATCTCAGGGATTCTCTTGTCCTGTTCCCTGCCTCGTCCACCAGTATGAAACAGTCGGTCTCAGGCAGTTCCAAGGCACCCGAGTACGGATTCATGTCCATATTGGCAACGACCTCCTCCAGCAGTATGTTGGCCCTTCCGTCGATAAGCCCGGATATGTCCAGGGCGTTCAGCCCATAGGAGGCAATCTCCACCATCGATTCGAGGACGATCCCGGTGCTTCCACCCTCGACAGTCCTCATCGCATCGTAAACCGACAGATCGGAATAGACTTTCGATATGTATCTGTGAACAGCTTCTTCGATCTCCTGCGAGGCCATTATGGATTCGATGTCTACCTCTCCTCCAGATGCCTCGGCGAAAGCTTCGGCAAGCCTGCTGCGAAGGGTTTCGGAGTCTGCGATGCTGTCCGCGTGTCTCATCACCGTATCGGCTATCTCCGCGTAGAACGGGTCATATGCACGCTCTTTATTGATAACACCCATCAGGCTTCTGCTGAACTCTCTATCGATATCGGCCGATTGCATATGCAATGTATCAGCGACCTTGGAGATGAACGAACTCGGGTCGCCAGGATCCAGTGTTACCTTCGCATAGCTGCTTCCCGAGAACATATTCTGGGCGGCGGAGTTCAGTATGTATCTGATGTCGTCCTGAAGATAATCTCTGTTCCCGGAATAATGGATATTGAAAAACCTGATCCAGCCCTCATCCATTATGTCAACAGCAGGGTTCTCCACACTCACGGTGTATCCGCCTGCGGTCACGGTGGTGTATCCTTTTCCCGGTGTGCGGTATATGTCGGAATCTATCCCTTCGGACTCCATTATCCGTTCTATGTATCCTTCGGCGCTGAAAGGGTCCTCGCCAGTGATGAATCTGACCAGGCAGTCTATGGCGACCTTATAAGGTCTGAATTTATCCTGGAACGCGTCAAGCAGGATGTCTCCGCACAGATAGCCGTACCATTTCAGAACCAGATCGTCCATCACCGACATGAGTACCTGCCCGTAGAAGGCGGAGCAGTTTATCCAGACCTCCTGGCCTACCATGGTCTCTGCAAGGTCCCTGCTCCCGCAGATGACCTCTCCGTCCGCGTCCCTGAAGCACATCGACTCGATCAGCGTCAGAGTATTGTCATACGCCTTCTCGACATCCTGTCTGGTTAGAATGGAATCCGTACCGTTCTTCCCATACTGGTTCTTTGATCCGTATCCATTGATTACGCGATACTGCGCCAACGATTGGAGCTCATAAGTCATCATCTGCGAGACTGATATCCCGCCGTCCGCGACCATCCTTTCGAACAGCGATCCCTGCTCTGCGGCAAGGGGGAGGGCATAGCTTCCGTCGGTGGAGATGTTTATGCTGAAGTCCGAACGCCCGTATTCCGACGATGCGGTGACCTCGAGATTGCCCTTCCCGTGAAGGTAGGAGGGGATGTATCCGCCGACTGTCCTGTCCCCGCTGACTATCTCCATGGGTTCGGCAGTCAGCATTATGTCCTTCGAATGCAGGCTTACGGTGACGTCCCCGCTCTTCATCGGGAATCTGTCATCGATCCATCTTCCAGCCCTCTCTGTGAAGACCTCAGCACGCCGGTCGAGGGTTCCCAGACTGTCGTCTAGGGAGATCTCCAGTACGATCACGCCCAGCTCCTGGTTGACGTATGAGCGCACATTGTCCAGAGAAGATTCAAGAGCATCTGTCCCGTCCATAGTCTCCTCTATTCCGCTTTCGGACCTCGCATGTTCGGCCATCATCACCCCTGCGGCCGAGGCCAGCAGGAGTATTGTTACAGCTACCACAGCGAAAGGCATATTCCCTCTTCTGTCGCCGTTCATCGGGACGTCTGAGGGTTGAGATTATTAAACAGGCACTGCTGCAGTCAGCCGACGATTTCCTTAACAGGGATTAATACAGAATCGCTGGGACCTTAAAATGTTACGTATGTACGCGACTGCTCGTGTGTCCTTATTTTATATTAATATGTCTTGGGTACCTTGGGTACTATGACATTAACGTCAGTGGAATATACGGCGCAGAAAGGTCTTCCGAAGAAGACACGTTCAATCTGCCCCGAATGCGGAAAGATCATCGACGCAACGATCCTCGAGAAGGACGGTATGGTCATGATGGAGAAGGATTGTCCGGAGCACGGACATTTCAGTGACAAGATCTGGACCGATGTGGAGCTCTATCTCAAGGCCGAGAGGTATGCTTCGGACGGTATCGGAATCCACAATGCGATGAACGAGACCATATCCGACAACGATGATATCTCCCATATCATCATCAACGGGGAGCGCATTAACATGCTCTCCTGTACCATGATTGCCAACGTCGATCTTACCAACAGATGCAACATGCACTGTCCTATCTGTTTCGCTAACGCGAACGACCAGGGATACGTCTACGAGCCCTCCTTCGAGGAGGTCCACAAGATGCTCGTTGCCCTCAGGTCGGAGAAGCCCATCGCGAACACCGCTGTTCAGTTCGCCGGAGGCGAACCCACCGTCCACCCTGATTTCATCAGGATAGTCGAGGACGCGAAGAAGCTGGGATTCGCCCAGCGCCAGGTGGCCACCAACGGTCTGGAGTTCGCATACCACTACGACTTCCTCAAGGCAGCCAAACTGGCGGGTCTCAACACCATCTATCTCCAGTTCGACGGAATGGATGACGAGATCTACCTCAGGGTCAGGGGAAGGAAGATGTGGGCCAACAAGCAGAAGGTCATCGAGAACTGCAGGAAGCTTGCAGAGGAAGGCATCCACCCCCCATCGATTGTTCTGGTCCCTGTCATCATCAACGGTGTCAACGACCACCTTGTGGGTGACATAGTAAAGTACGCATTCGAGAACTCGGATGTGATCAGGGGAGTAAACTTCCAGCCCGTAGCATTCACCGGAAGGGTGACTACCGAAGAGCTGCAGTCCGGAAGGTTCACGCTCACAGACCTCGTCGACAGAGTAGAGAAGCAGACTGGATATGCGACCAAGGACGACTGGTACCCCGTCCCTGTTGTAGCACCTATCTCTAAGTTCGCTTCAATATTGCTCGGAAAGACCAAGGTCACATTCACGACGCACCCCCACTGCGGTATCGCAACATACCTCTTCCAGGACGAGCACGGTAACGTCACACCGTTCCCCAGGTTCGTCGATGTCGACAGGTTCGCAAGAGAGCTCGACAAGATCTCCGAGAAGATGGAGAAGGCAACGTTCAAGAAGCTCTACGCAGCCAAGCTCATAAAGCTCCTGAACAGCTGCGTGGACGAGAGCAAGATGCCTGAAGGGATGACCAAGAAGAAGTTCGTCAACATGCTCTCAGGAGTCATGGGAAGCGATTCCAAGAAAGCACTCGCCAATTTCTCATGGAAGATGATGCTCATTGCAGGTATGCACTTCCAGGACAGTTACAATTACGATTTGGAAAGGGTCAGGCGCTGCGGTGTGCACTACATAACACCCGACTGCCGTCTGTACCCGTTCTGCGCTTACAACAGCGGTCCCGAGTTCCGCAGGGAGATCGAGGCCAAGTTCTCCATCCCTCTCGAGGAGTGGAAGAAACAGCACAAGGAGGAGGCCGATAAAATCGACGCCGCGCTCATTGTGCCGATTGATGAAAGAGGACCGGAGTGATCAACATGATTACAGTCAATGTAGACAAATGCCTCCATTGCGGAGGATGCGTGGGATCGTGTCCAAAGAACGCGATCTTCCTCAACGATTTCGTTCTCGAATTCAACAGCGACTGCATCAACTGCGGGATATGCGTGAAGCTCTGCCCCGTAGGAGCACTTACGAAGGGATGATATCATGAAGACATACACATGCGATGTTGTTGTGGTCGGAGCAGGTCCCGGAGGAAGCATGGCCGCAAGGTACTGCGCCGAAGGCGGCATGGATACGATCCTTATAGAGAAGAAGGCCGAGATCGGTGCGCCTCTCAGGTGCGCCGAGGGAGTCTCCAAGTCATGGCTGGACGAGGTCGGGATTGAGCCCGACAGGACATGGATCAGAGGGGACATGAAAGGCGCCATCATCAAATCCACGAAGGGTACGACCTATCAGCTCGACGAGTCCAAGGCCGGAAACGAGGTCGGATATGTGCTGGAGAGGCACCTCTTCGACAAAGCCCTCGCAAGGGATGCAGCCAATGCAGGCGCCAAGATCATGATGAGGACCTCCTGTACGGGAATCATCCGCGAGGACGGTAAGATCGTCGGTATCAAGGCCAAATCCATGGGCGAGGAGATTGAGATCCGCTGCAAGGTCGTCGTCGCAGCTGACGGATACGAGTCGCAGGTCGGAAGGTGGGCCGGAATCGATACCACTCTGAAACTCAGCGACATAGACTCATGCATTCAGTACAGGATGTGCAACATCGACGTCGCTCCCGACTACTGTGAGTTCGTCATAGGGTCATGCGCGCCCGGAGGATACATATGGGTCTTCCCCAAGGGAGATAAGGTCGCCAACGTCGGAATAGGCGTTGCGGGACAGCTCTGCACCAGGGGAGCGGATGCCAAGTACTATCTCGACAAATGGATCGCTGAGGACCCCAGATTCAAGAACGGTCAGATCCTGGAGATCATGGGAGGTTTCGTCTCCACATGTCCCGGATTGGACTCGGCGGTGGATGACAACATCATCCTCGTCGGAGATGCCGCGAGGATCATCGACCCGATCACCGGCGGAGGAATCTGCCACGCATGCAGGACCGGAATGTACGCAGGACAGGTCCTTGTCGAGTGCAACAAGACCGGGGACTTCTCGAAGAAGGCGCTTCAGCCCTATGAGAAGAGATGGCGTGACAGGATGGAGGACAAGCTGTTCAGGAACTGGATGGCCAAAGAGAAGCTGGCGAGCCTCGACGACGAGGTCATCGATGAGATCATCAAAATGGTCAGCACCGCCAAGATCGAGAATGTCACGGTCTACAACCTGCTGAAGGCGATCAAGGAGAAATATCCGAAGGTCGTCGAAGGATTCGAAGACCTTATCTGAAACTTTCAGAAGGGGGCGACCCCTTCTTTCTGTTTTCGGTATCAATTTGAGTAACACGATTTAATTATTCGTGTTACTATTCTTCTTCACCAGCGCATTCCCTTGCTCTCTTTCGGAATGAAACCCTCGAACCGTGGTTTGAAGAAATCCTCATTATCCGGCTCTATCGGGATGTTGTGGTATTTGAAAGTCTCAGTGTGGCCGGCAGCCCACGCGACGAGCTCTGATAGGAACAGGACAGGCATCCCTCCGGGCTGAGCATCGTACTTGGTGAAGCATTTGGGACATGCGACGATGATCATGCACCCGTTGCCGCATTCTTTTTCGCGATCCTTCATCATGGATTCGGACAGTGTCGTATCCTTTCCGCAGCATCCCATCCCATTGTTGACGAATTCGCATCCCAGCGCCTCTACGACGGCTATCATCTCCTTCTTGAGAGGCATGCATGAGCATCCGGGCTCAAGGGCGACCTTGAAGTGTTTCTCGAACTTAGGGAGCTTGTCAATGTTGTTGTAAAGGAATTCGACCATGTTTGTATTCTTCTGACCATGGGCGTTCAGTGCATCTGTGCATCCTCCGCAGAGTGTGATGATCTCCTTTCCATGACCGTTCGCTACCATAGACAGGATATCTGCATGCCTCTCTGTCTCCATCATCTCTCTGAACTGGGGCGGGCGCAGACAGCATCCAGAACCTTCAAGTTCGGAGCATGTCTTTCCTACTGTTTTTACGGCTGTCAATGCCGCATATTCGAGATAGGGTACTTTGCATTCCACTACGCATCCGGGCATTATGCAGACATCGTCTCCGTCCCATTCCATCTTCAGTTCTGAACGGGAGGGATGGTCTACCATCGGCATCGCATAGCCTGTGTCCTTGTACGCTTGGGAGACATGGAGGTCGTTGGCCAATGCCTTTAGGTCCCTCATGACTGTGAACGGATCCGATCTCCTGCAGACCTGTGAGCAGGTTCCGCAGAGGATGCATGTGGAGACGTCCGTCTCTCCGCCTATCATGATCTCATGGGGATCAACCCCGCCGTATTTGTTCGCAGGGCAGTACGGTGTGCATTTGCCGCAACTGATGCACTTCTGCATAAGTCTGGCGATCTCATCCTCGATCATTCCCATATTATCACTTCATTGTAGCGGAATATCCATGCGTTTTCCATCAGCAATCGATTTCTCTATCCGGGCACCTTCAGAACCGCTGTTGATTACGATGGGGGTCCCGCCCCTAGAGGCAATGGCCTCCGCAACCTTGTCCGGTCTGTCAGTGAGGGCCACCATGCATCCTCCGCCTCCGGAACCTGTGAGTTTTGCTCCGTAAGAGTATGGAAGCGATGCGTTGACGAGCTTGTTGAGTTCGTTGCAAGATACACCGAGGATCGAAAGCAGTTTGTGGTCCTGTGTCATGAGGCGGCCCAGTTTTTCCTTGTCGTTCTTCCTCAGGGCACTGTAGCCTTCCAGTGTGACTTTGCCCATCTCATCGATTATCTCCGATGCGAATCCGCTCTTCTCTTTGAATCTACGGATCTTCTCCACCTGCGGGCCCGTGGGAGCCTTGATCCCGGTGTTGCCGATAACGAATGACAGATCCGGAACCTTGATATCGCTGACCCTCCAGGTTCTGTCATTCCTTTTGATGGTCCATAGTTCATTATTCGTGTTGGGGATGTTTATGGCTATGCCTCCTCCATGCACGCATGCGGACGCATCCATAGGGGAACCGTTGCCCTGTGCGTAGAGCTCTGCCCCATATGATTCGTCGACCAGTTGGCGTTCGGAAGGCTCCTCTCCCTTTTCCGTGCTGATGGCCAAGGCTATCGCTGCAGAGAGTGCGGCTGACGATCCCATTCCGGAACCTGAGGGAACCTGGCTTGTGGTGAGGAAATCCAGACAGTAGTGGACATCACGTGTGAGATATTTGATGTGGGGCTGCCTGTACAGGTCAAGTTTTTCACCATTGAGGCTGTTCATATAGGAGCGCCTGACGCTGCACTTTATCCTTAGGTCCGTAGCAAGGACCACGGCGGGTTTGCCGTATACCACCGAATGCTCTCCGAGCACCACGAACTTGCCGGGTGCGGAGGCACTGTACCATCTGTTGCTCATCACTGATTCAATCCGTATTTGTTCATCTCTTCCCTGATGGCGTCGTTGGGATTGCGTCCGTTGAGGATAGGCTGGGGGATGCTCCACCATCCCTCCTCCATCGCTGAGAGCCTGGTCTCGAACTGTTCGTCGGATTCGTCGGACTCCTGCTCGATTTTCTGGAGTTCCTCCATGACGGCCTTGACCAGATCGACCTGGAACTTCTGATTCACCAGGTTCATTCCGATGAACGAATCCAGGCTGACCGCAACCTCCTCTCTGTATTCCGGAGGGAGGCATTCCATGATCATGTCGAGGACGCCGTGGGCGGTGGCCTTGAAGACGAAGCTAAGTTTTCCTTCTACTGGAAGTTTGTCGTCTGCAAGAGTATCATCTATGAGTCTCTTGCCGAACAGCGTTTCCATCGCGACCGCTCTGTTGGGGTTCTTTCCGAACGCGTATTCGTTAAGAAGTTCCTCTGGGCTCTTCTCTGGTTCAGGCTCTCCGAAGAGGCCTGCGTTTGGATCCATTTCGTTGACCATTGATCTCACCTAAGTTTCTTGATTGTGGATTCCAGGATATCCATTCCTGCGTTGATCTTGCTCTCATCGGCGGCGTAGGAAAATCTGAGATGTCCCTCTCCATACTTTCCGAATGCCGATCCGGGTGTGCAAATGAGTCCCGCTTTTACCAGTTCTGCAGCGAGGTCGGCGGATTTCATGTCCATATCGAAGGCCGGGAATGCGTAGAACGCTCCTTTTGGAGGTTCGATGCTCATTCCGGGGATCTCGTTGATCCTCTTGCATATTAGGTCTCTTCTGGCCTTGTAGACCTTCCTGGCGTTCTCGAGGTACGGGTCGATGTTCGGCAGTGCCGCGAGAATACCGTAGCTGGCCGGCATGTTGGGGCTGGCCACGACGTGGTACTGCATCTTGATGAGAGCATCCATTATGCTCGTGTCGGCGCAGAGGAATCCCATCCTCCAGCCTGTGACCGCCATCATCTTCGAGAATCCGCTCGCCACGATGGCCTTATCGAGCTGGTTCATGAATGATAGGTGCTTGCCCTCGTAAATGAACGGCTCGTAGACCTCGTCTGCCAGGATGGTGATGTCCTTGTCTGCTGCGATGTCGCATAGGGCCTTATAGCTCTGTTCGTTGAGAACTCCCCCGGTAGGGTTGGAGGGCGTGGTGACAACCAGCATTTTGGTTTTGGATGTGATCTTCGATTGGATATCGTCTATATCCGGCTGGAAATCACCGTCCGTGAGCCTGTATTCCGTGTACGTCCCTCCGGCCAATTTGGCGTGGGGGCCGTAAATAACGAATCCGGGGCTGGGGATGAGCACATCATCGCCGGGGTTTATCATCGTCATGGTGATCTCGTAGAGCGCAGACGATCCGCTTGACGTTATCATGATGTTGTCGCCGGTTATGTCACCGTATTTCCTGAACTTTTCAGCAACCGCTTTCCTGAGTTCGGGGATGCCTGCGGTGGGACCGTATTTGTTGCGTCCTTCGGATGCTGCCCTGTTCATTCCTTCTACTGCTTCCGCCGGAGGGGCCAAATCCGGTTCGCCCAGACCAAGGTTTATCGAGTTGGGTCCGGCGAGGTCGAACATCTTCCTGATACCCGACATCGGGATGTCGTTTATCCTCTGTGAAATCTGCATGTGCCCGTGATATCTTTTATTATATTTTAGTAAGGGTCCTGCATCCGGCCCGTAGGTGCATGCTTCAATTGCAAAGCAGCCAAGGGTTCATCCTTCACAAATCGAAATCCAGATCCAATCTCGATGCGGCATATTCCCTGAGAAGCAGGGATTCCGGAATGTATCTGTCATATTTGCCGATCTTCATGATATCGTCGTCATACGCCAGTGCCAGACTGTCATGTTTCTCGATGTATCCATATATCTTACGTACGATCTCGTCCTCGGACATGTCAGTGCGGACATCGACGTAGTATGGCTGGAATGCGCGCACTCTATCTGTTCCGATTATCTTATGCAGGATCCTCGTCAGCGTGTCGAACTGCTTAGTTCCCAGCCAGGGGTAGATCCTGTAGCCGCCCCTCCTCTCGGAGAACACATCTGTCATTCCAAGCTCCCTCGCTGTAGATCTGCTCTCGGCCAGGCGCTGTTTCGCAGCATCGTCGATATAAGGGTAGTCATCGTCTGATGAGAGCACCTCGAGCATCTTCCGCATGATACGTGTGTGGGTGGGCGGCGTCCCGGATCTCCATGGGTTGCAGGCTTCGCCCTCAGTCTTCTCCACTTCGATCCTTGATTTGTCCTCTGAAACCTCTGTGACGGACCACACATGTCCGGCCAGCTGTATCAGCTCCCCTACCTGCGGAAGATTCTGGATGGATCCTACGGTCTTTCCTTCGGATCTGACGGTAATCTCCTTCTTGGTGGAGAACACAGAGCAGAAGTCGCGATTGAACACGATTCTTTCTGCCTTGGGACCGATGAGTATGGTCTGATCGGACATTATCTGGAGATGTTCCAGGTTGACCAGATGCTGGATCAGGAGTTTGTACTGCTCCTTGGATATGTCACGGAAAGGATACATCGTAAGGATGTCGGAGGCCAGTACAGAGAACTTGGCGCCGAGTCCCGCCCTGAGATATTCCATCGTCTGATGGTATAGGAGGCCGTAAGGCAGGCTGTCGCGTTCCGCAGGTTCCGTCCAGCCCTCCTTGAGGACCAGCTCGGACATGGCTATGGCTTTGACCAGACTCATGGATACGCCGTCTATGGTGGACCACCATTCGTCATCATCCTCCCTGCACATGAGTATGAGCGTCTGCTTCCCGCTCCTTCTTCCGGACCGTCCCATCCTCTGGACCAGGCCGGAGCATGTGAACGGCGCATCTATCTGAACGATCCTGTCGAGATTCCCGATATCGATACCCAGTTCCAGCGTTACCGTCGCTACTGTGGTGTTCTTCAACGACGGATCCTTCAGTCTGTCCTCCGCAATCTTTCTGTATTCCTTGGAAATGCTGCCGTGATGAATGGATATCTCGTCTGGAAATCCTTTTTTCTCTGCCACTATACGCAGGGATTTCGCTGTTGCCTCGGCGTCGGCCCTGCTGTTGGTGAAAACGATAGAATTGTAGCCGTGAGTCTCTTTGAACAGCTGAAGGTAGTATGATGTGATCGCCTTCTTCCTTCCCATATCTTCCGTTTCAGGATCATGCGGAGGGAATAGGTTGAAGTGTATGTGTATCTCCCTTTCGTTCAGCGCATCGTTTCTGATGATCGATACCTGTCTGCCGGTATCTGCCTTCAGCCATTCTGCAGCATTGCTGCAGTCAGATATGGTGGCCGAGAGCCCTACACGTCTCGGATTGCAGTGTGCCAGAGTCTCTAACCTCTGTAGGCAGCAGAGGAGCTGGAGCCCCCTGTCCGTATCCATGAAGGCATGGACTTCATCGATGATGATGAACCTGAGGTCGCTGAACAGCCTCTCCACTTCCTCAGGAGTGTAGGATAATATGTTCTGAAGGGACTCAGGAGTTATCTGGAGTATGCCTGAAGGCGACTCCATGAGTCTATCCTTGGAACTACTGGATATGTCACCATGCCACCCAGTGATCTTCAGTTCCGATTCTCCGAGTACCGGGCCCATTCTCTGGAATTGATCGTCGATGAGGGCTTTCAGCGGCCCGATGTAGAGCGCACCGATGCTATCAGTTGGATTGTTGTAAAGATTGGAAATAATCGGGAACAATGCCGCCTCGGTCTTTCCGCTGGAGGTCGGTGCGGATATCAGAATGTGGTCGTCTTTGGAATAGAAGCAATCGAAGGCCGCGGTCTGGATATCTCTGAATCCGGACCATCTGCAGGTGTGGATGTATTCCTTTATGAACCAGGGCAGTCTCTCGAAATAATCCGTCATACCTCGAGGTCCTCGATGATCTCATCGTCAGGGTTGGTATCGGCGGCTATGGCCCTTCCTTCCACCAGGTCCAGGAACTCCAGATCCTTGTTCTGATGCAGGGTATCTAGCAGACTGATAAGGTCTCTGGTTATCTCCCTGGGGGTGATCATGGTCGATGATACCACGCTTCCCATGACCGTCCTGAGGTAGGTCTCCAGCATATCATCCGTTATTCCGGACTCATATCCGTATCTCTGTTCGTGCAGATCCTTGATCGTCCTCAGAAGAACGAATATCTCCTCATTTGTCAGAGGTTTGAGATTGATTATGGGACCGAGGTAGTTGTCGAAACCGTTCTCGTAGCGTCCTGCCACCAGTCTCGATCTCAGAGCTTCGTAGCTGTACAACCCTCTGTTGGGGTCCTCGATAAATTCGGGAGTTCCGCAAACGTAGATCGAGAGATATTGGGTCTTTCCCTGCATGATGTCGTTGAACATCGTGAGGAGACGCTCGTAGTTGTTCGATCTGGAGACCTTGTTCTGCAGCTTGTACAGGACCACCCCTTCGTCGATGAATATTACCATGCCTTTGAATCCAATCCTTTTCACGATCCCGGTCCAGATCTTGATCATGTCGTACCAGTTGCTGTCGTCGATAAGAGCATTGGTTCCGAGCTCTTTCCTAGATTCTTTCTTGACGTCCAGCTCACCCTTGAGCCATCTGACCGCCGTTATGTCGTCCTTCCCGTCCAGGAAGTCATTCATGTAGCAGATGATGACCCTCATGAAATCTTGATAGTTCTGGAGATTCGAGATGTCGGACACGCTCGAGCGCATCGCCTTCTCGATATCCTCCCTAGTGGCCTCGGACTCTTTTTCTTTCTCGATCCTGTCCTTCGTGTCGAGTATCCAAGTCTGGAGGATGGGTTCCATGGCCCCTCCATCGGGTCTTGCTTTATAGGCCATGTTCTTGATGAGCTCCCTGTACAGGTTCAGACCTTCCTTCTTGGATCCGGTCAGCCTCCTGTTGATCGCCAGGTCAGCATCCATAACCACGAATCCCTTTTCCATAGCATAATTGCGTATCATTTGGGTCATGAAGCTCTTACCGTTACCGAAACGGCCGGAGATGAATCTGAACGCTCCTCCACCCTGGTATGTGTCCTCGAGATCGTTGACAAACGTCTCAGTCTCTTTCTTCCTGCCGACGGCTATGTACTCTAAGCCTCTTCTAGGCACGACACCTGAGGAGAGCGCGTTCATCATCGTTATGAGTGTTCTCTTCGGCACTTCGGCAGTCATTATAGGACCTCTTTCAGTGTTGGCGCATGATTTTAGCAGGATATACCATTATCGTAGAGGAGGAGTGGCGCTTAGGTTTACCGGAATTGTTTGATTCCCAGGACATGCCGAACATTGGGAATTAGCGATACCGCCGTTTGCTATAGGCTGTCGACGAGATCATCCAAATCTTTGCCGTATCGGACGGAGAGTATCGGTGCTTATGAGGCCTCTGCCTCTAACTTCTTGCGCATCCTGATGTAGTACCTTACGAAGACCACCACGACACAGACTGTGAACAGCGCTCCAAGTATCATCGATATGTTGTAGTCGAGTCCCAGACCTATATTCGCGTGGAGGATGAACGACGAGGTTACCATGGTCATGAACACCGCAGGTATGGCGATGAACAGAGCGTAGTTGATATGGTTCCTGTACGATAGGACGAACACCACTGCAGTCCATAGCATCAGACATGCCAGCGTTTGGTTGAGCCAAGAGAAGTAGTTCCACAGGACTGAGAAGTCTATGGTGCACAGGAATATGACTGGTATCAGGAGTATGCCTGTGATCAGCACGACCTTCTTCAGGCTTTTGGACTCTATATCCTTGTCGTCCTGGACCATCAGTCTTGCGGACCTCAGAGCAGTATCTCCTGAGGTAATCGGGCAGATGATTACACCGATGACCGCGAGGATCCCTCCGACAGGTCCCGCCACGCCGGTGGCGATATCGTATACCACGGTGGACGCCCCTCCTGCGGCAAGAGCATCGGCCAGTCCGACTGTGCCATGGAAAAAGGCGAGCCCCGCCATTGCCCAGAGCAGGGCTATGACTGATTCTATAACCATAGCGCCATAGAATACCGTACGGCCGTCTCTTTCGTCGGTGATGCATCTGGCGACCATGGGTGCCTGGGTCGCATGGAATCCAGAGATCGCTCCGCATGCAACGGTGATGAACATGTCCGGGAAGAACTCCGTCCCGTTGGGGTGGAGGTTCTCCAGCGTGAATTCGGGGAACTCATAGCCTCCCATGATAAGTCCGCCGGTGACCACTACGGCCATCGCAATCAGCAGCACGCCGAACACAGGATAGATCCTTCCGATGACCATGTTTATGGGCAGCACCGTTGACAGGACGAAGTAGATGATGATGAATATGATCCACACCTCGGACGGGACGTCCGTGATTATGCAGAGAAGGTCGCTGGCGCTCCTTGCGAATGTCGCGCAGACCATTATAAGAACGAAGAGGAGCAGGATTAGTACGGGGAATCTGGATTTCTCGCTCAGATAGCGCCGCACCAAGAAGGACGCGGATTTGCCGTCGTTGCGCTCGGACATCATTCCGCACATGTAGTCATGGACCGCTCCTCCGAAGATGGTCCCGGCGACGATCCAGATGAAAACGATCGGCCCCCATTTCGCACCCATGAGGGCACCGAATATGGGTCCGGTACCGGCTATGTTCAACAATTCAATGAGCTGGTTCTTCCTCCTCGTCATCGGCACGTAATCGATGCCGTCTCCGTGCTGGAGGGCTGGTGTCGAGGGGCGGAACGGTATGACCATCCTCTCGACGAACCTGCTGTATAACACGTAGCCCAAAACCAGGCATAGCAGACATACCAGCAGTAACCACATCGGTACAAGGAATGCGGTATTCGTTAAAACATTTTGCATGAATCCGATTTTAGCCTATTGGCTCTTTTGGAAATATATTCGATTTCTGAAATATAATGGACTCTTAGAAACAGGATGCCGTAGTTTGGCAACCTCGGGATTTCGTCCGAGCTCACATCCGGGAAAGGCCGGAACTTGTGCCGTTCAGAGTACGCTCCTTAGTTCTGCCGCGTACTCCTCGAAAACCACGGAATCCTCGACGATGATGTCGCTGACACAGTCCTCGGCCATGGTGTTGATGGAATCTTCCATCCTCGATACCGGGATACCGACAGATCTGAGATAGGCTGCACCGCTGCCTTCCAGGCATGCTCTAAGATACCCCTTTTGCTTTTCATCAAGGTTATCGGAAAGGCTTTTCCATGAGTTGTTGGAGTCTTTTTTGGCAGGCTCTTCTCTGATTTCTTCGGCAAGAGGGACCTCGGGCTGTTCGGAGGACATCATCTCAGTCACCGCTCTGAGAGCGGATTCAGCACCGCTGACGGCTTCGCGGTCAAGGACCATGCTGTTTGCCCTGTCTTTGATCTCCTTTATTTCCTTTCCTTCGTACCATTCGGATACCGTCTCCGACATCATATCCTTGCCATCCATACCGAAGGCCGAGAACTTGGTTATCTTGATGGGCTTGCCGGTCCTTCTGAGACGGACCGCGGAGAAGGCGGATTTCATAATCTCCTTCAGCGAATCATCGAACGCCGCGTTGTAGATGTAATTGCTGTATGAGAATCTGGCCTTCCTGATCTCCTTGAAGTACTTCAGACCGTCGAAGACCTGAAGGACTGTGGCCTGCCTCTCGACGTCGCAGTATTTGTCGATGGTGGTATCTTCCTCTTTCATCTTCTCCTGGACTTTGGTCAGGAAGGAGAGGGTGATTCCAATGCAGTCCTCGTCGAACTCCCTGACGATTGTCTTGTCGTTGATCCCGGAGAGGAACATCAGAAGGGTCTTATCGGGTTCGGTATCCATCCCTTTGAGGAATTGCTCCATGACCATGCATCCTAAGATGTTGGATTCGTAGATTGACGGTCTGGGCATCGGCAGCTTGTGCACTATCGCGTATTCGAAGCAGGTCTTTCCGATGATGCGGTCGTCCCCGAAGTCGCCGTAGGCATCATGGAGTCCCAATATCTGGTCGAAGATCTCATAGGGCTCGGCCTTGATGTTTATGAGCTCGCACAGATACAGCCATACGTACCCGGTATCAGTCTCGCCGTAGTTGCCCTTGCGGCACTGTTCCCTCCAGTGTACATAGAATTTCCTCTGCTGCTCCGAGAAGGATCTATAATCGGGATTGATGAATCCTGACGGAACGTAGTTCTGTTTTTCTTTGGATTCCACATTCCAGTTCCTCTCTATATCGCTCTTGAGATGCGGGCTGACGTGCTGTTTCTCCGCATTCTCGTCGATATTCAGAATCGGTTTGGGTTTGTCCGGCGTTCCGAACTGCGATTCCAGTCTTGCGCCCATATCGACCAGTGCCCTTTCCTTCGAGGACATGGAGGTCCTGGTCGTTCCCCTCCAGAACTCCCCTTCGTCATTGTAGTCCGGCAGGCCTTCCTCGAACACCCTTTCTACGATCGCCCTGTACTCCTTGTTGAACGAACTTGGTGTGGCAGGGCCTTTCTCTCCGATTTCCTTGCAAAGGATCTTCCTGGTGTATGAGAACAGACCCAGCATGAATTCGCCGAATATGCCGTCGGTCCTTAGTTTCTCGTATGTGATCTGATAATCCTTGTCCTTGCCGTAGGGCAGATAGAGGAACACTTTGTAGAGCTCCGTTATCAGCCCTTCGGAGTATGTCTGGGCGACCCCTTTCCCGGTGTTCTGATGGAGGAAGTGGTCTATCTCGCAGAGGCAGTCGTTGAAGAATTCCACGTGCTTCATGTTGTCGACACCGTCGGCATGGACCTTCGGACCTCCTGACAGGTACCAGATCAGCTCTTTTCCGAGTCTGTCCGCCGGGAATGACATGATCTCGGATGTGACCATGAACGATCTGACCGAACCCTTGCCCATCCACATTATCGGCAGATCCAAGCCATGTACCACTGCATAATCGAACATGGTGGCAGCCAGATCGGATTGGGGCATGCCGTGCATGCGAGTATTGTCGAACAGTAGCCTGAGTTCCCGCATTCCGGCCTCAGGGTCCATGTCGGAGTTGATCAGCTCCACCACACGAAGCTTTGCATACCCTCTGTCGGCCTTTAGGCAGTTCCCGCGTGCCAGCTCGTCCCTCCAATAGAGGTAGTATGCCCTCTGCCCCTTGTCCATCACGGAATAGTCGGCGTTCTTATGGTCGCATTTGACGTATTCGCATTCCTCACCGTGGGTATCCCTGTACTTGGCGATCTGCGATAGAAGATGGTTAACGTCGTAGTCGCGTCTCTCCTCGTAAGGGTTGAATGCCATATGAATCGTTTGCGTATGGGCGAGCTCTGATAAAAACGGTGTTAGAGAATGGGGTTCCTAAGCCGGGTTTTTCACAATCTCGGAGTATCAATCGATAAAGCCTATATATTTAAGAGTAGAGCGGTAGGCGATGAAGACAGTTCACATCCTCGTGTTTGCGGCAGTGGTTGCCGTCGTAGCGATCGCCATCGTTACATACGCGAATTCAGACAGCAGCGACAGCATTCGTATAGACCAAGTGATGGACGAGGATGGGAAGATCGGCGATTTCATCATCCTGGATAAAGATGGGAAGGAATCCTCTATCCAGTCTGGGGTCGAAGTAAGCAAACATGCAGTCATCAGATATGTCGGAAGTCTTACCGGCTGGTCCGAGAATGTTGAGATACAACCCGGATCCAACCTTGCAATCTTCACGATTTATGAGGGCCTGAACCCTGTGAACTACATCTTCAGGTTCTATGATACGACATCTAAAGGTCTCAATGCATACATCCAGGATGGCAAACCAGTAGTGGAATTTAATGCCAAGTCTGGTGTAGACATCGAGATGCTATACTATGATCATAAGGGAATGGCCGATGTCCAGGAATACAAGTTCCAGACCTACGAATTCATGGCCAGCGGCAATGTGACGCTGTCAGCGTACTACGGCGATACCCTGTTCTCCAGTCCCGCGACGGCCAAGAACGCAGACCTGATGGCATTTGCTCTCGGTCTTGAACTGTCTACCGGAGTCGATGCGACGGACAGGTCCGTATCAGTCATGGAGCTCTTGAAGGACATAGGATGCGCCAATGCTACAGCGAACAAAGCATACAGCGAACCTCCGACTATCTACAGCACCGATGTCGCCATCGGTTCGAAGTCTTGGAATGGATACACTCTCATATTCCTTGCTCTCAACGGTACCAAGTATACCACGGAATTCGCGGCTAACGCCATGCTGGGCGAGTCTGGGGACCACAAGGGATTCACGCTCGCGAAGGATCAGGCTCTCTCCATGCTCAGGGAATTCATATCCAGTAACGGCATCACAGGAAAGGCGAAGATTCTTGTCACCGGATACAGCAGGACTGCAGCAGGAGCGAACCTCACAGCTGCTTACCTTTCGGACGCGATTGCGGAAGGCAAGGTCAGCGAGAGGATCGGAAACATCGAGCTGACGAAGGAGGACGTCTACGGATTCTCTTTCGAGACGCCACTATGCGGATATTACGAGAACGGAAGCGGAAGGATCTCTCCCACCGACAGCCGTTACGATAATATTTGGTATGTCACTAATCCTGACGATCCCGTCACATACGTCCCGACGAAGAACTACGGTTTCGTAAGATACGGACAGCAGTTCACCATCCAGTCCCACGATGCAGATAAGACTGCAGGGATGATCGAGATGGTCTCCAAATACTACGGGAGTGAAGTGGCCTCCCGTTATGACCTGTCCAAATTTGTGGTCATAGCCGATCTCAACAATCCGTCGGATATCTGGAACGGTTTCTTCGACAAGTTCTTCAGCAGTCTGGGCTCCAGAGAGTTCTACAATAAGGCCGTGGAGTCGGATTTCGTCAACATGATCTATGTCGTGTTCACGAAGACGGATATGCCGAAGGCCATATTGGAGAAGGCCGGAGGGGCTATTCTGTTCATCACGGCTCTGTATCAGAAATCGGGAGATAAGGCAGCATTCGATGAGTACTTCAAGCCGATAATCGATGAGGCCGCTCAGACCTATAGTTGCACAGAGTATGCTGACAGTATTGTCAATTCGCTCTATCAGGTCTCGAATCTTGTGAAGCGCTATTGCAACGACAGTCTGATGAACCTCATCACCGACAAGTATCTGCTGTCGATGATCGCCAACTATAATCTGATTCTCATCCCGCATCTTCCGGCGATGACCTATGGATACGTCGTACAGGAGAGCACCCTGTACTGACGTTCCTCGGTGCATCCAGTTTCAGGATGACTGACGTTGGTGTTAGGCCGCCTAAGTTTTATAGGATTTTATCGGTCTAGCCTTGTGGCAAAATGAGGATCGGATTCGATAACGACTTGTATCTTCGCACGCAGTCCGAACACATAAGGGAACGTATAGCCAAATTCGGCGGCAAGCTGTATCTGGAG
The DNA here is from genome assembly GCA_015063235.1 of Thermoplasmata archaeon. Lineage (GTDB taxonomy): Archaea > Thermoplasmatota > Thermoplasmata > Methanomassiliicoccales > Methanomethylophilaceae > Methanoprimaticola. The sequence goes on from SUSW01000050.1 coordinate 45,470, forward strand.
TTCGGCGGCAAGCTCTTCGATGATTATCACGCGTCGCGCGTGCTTCCCGGATTCATGCCTGACAGCAAGATCAGGATGCTCATGCAGTTCGGGCAGGATGCAGAAGCGATCATTGTGATCAACGCAGAGGACATCGTCAAGAAGAAGATACGCAAGGATTTCAGTGTAGGATACGATCTGGAAGTCCTCAGGCTCGTGGACATGTTTCTCGACAGAGGGATAGGCGTGTGCGGCCTGGTCATCACCCATTTCAATGGACAGTCCGAGGCCGAGATTTTTCAGAAGAGAGCAGAGTCCAACGGGCTGAAGGTGTACAGGCACTATCTGATCGACGGATATCCATCCAATGTCGACCTCATCGCATCCGATGAAGGATACGGAAAGAACGAATTCGTCCCCACAACGAAGCCTCTGGTCATAGTAACGGCACCCGGTCCTGGAAGCGGGAAGATGGCCGTATGTCTGTCGCAGCTCTACCATGAGAACAAGAGGGGTGTTCAGGCAGGTTATGCGAAGTTCGAGACCTTCCCGATTTGGAATATCCCGCTCAAACATCCTGTCAACATCGCCTATGAAGCAGCCACTGTGGACCTCGCGGACGTCAATATGATCGACCCATACCATCTCGAGGCATACGGTGTAACGACAGTGAACTACAACAGAGACATCGAGATATTCCCAGTGGTCAATGCGATTCTGGAAGGTGTCCTCGGAAGCTCGCCATACAAGTCCCCTACGGACATGGGCGTCAACATGGCAGGGAACTGCATCATCGATGATGAGTTTGTCCGCAAGGCAGCCAATTACGAGATCATCAGACGCTACTTCTCTACGCTCAGGGACCGCAGGGAAGGGAGGGCCACGCCTGAGACGCTGCTCAAGTCCGAAATCTACATGAAGAATGCAGGAATCACGCCAGAGTACCGTAAAACGGTCGAGACGGTCAGAAATATCATGAAGGAGACCGAGAGGCCGGTCGTAGCAGCAGAGCTAGATGATGGAACCATCATCACAGGTAAGGCCACGCCTCTTACCACAGCGTCCTCCTCGATGATGCTTAACATGCTGAAGACGCTGGCAGGAATCGATGACAGTGTTCTGCTGATCTCCAAGGATGTCATCGAATCGGTACAGAGGCTCAAGGTCGATAACCTGGGTTACAAGAATCCGAGGCTGCATCTCGATGAACTGCTCATCGCTCTGTCGATTCTCGCTAGGACAGATAGGAATGCGGAGAAGGCATTCTCCATGCTGCCTAAGCTCAGAGGCAGCGATGTCCATTCGTCAGTGATCCTGTCGGCGGTAGATGAGAATGTATACAAGAAGCTAGGCATGAACACATCCAGCGAACCGGAACATCAGACCAAGTGTCTGTTCCACGAGAGTTTCTGATAAGGATGGGCGGGCGGTCTGCCGCCCTTTCCCATCAGAATAGTTTGAAGACGTTTTCGGAGTATCCGAGCATATCCTCAACAGGCATTCCTGCCATCAGCAGCGCCTGATCGAGCATAATTTTGCACATAGCCTCTGCCTTGGGTTTGTCATTGGCATAGGCGTCCTCCAGCGCTTTGAACGCTGCATGGTTGGGGTTGATCTCAAGGACACGTTTCGCCTTTACGTTCTGTTCGGGCGATCCCGGGAGGTTGGCGAAGTACTTCTCCATCTCGAACGATACGTCTCCTTCGGTGCTCAGGCATACAGCATGGGTCTTCAGGTTTCTGGAGAGCTTGACCGAATCGATCCTGTCACCCAGGGTATCCTTGACGAAGCCCAGGAGGTCCTTGGATTCCTCTTCTTTGGCCTCAGCCTCTTTCTTCTCCTCTTCGGTACCAAGGTCCAGATCCTTGCTGTTGATATCGCAGAACTCCTTTCCGTTGTAGTTCCTGAGTGTGCGCAGCGTGAACTCATCCAGTTCCTCTGTGAGGCAGATGATATCATAGCCCTTGTCGCGGACCTGCTCGGCCTTAGGGAGCTGTTTGGCCCTGGCGATGCTTTCGGAGGATGCGTAGAAGATCTTATCCTGGCCCTCTTTCATCGACTCTGTATATTCCTTGAGGGTGATGGGTGCATCCTTCTCCATGGAATGGAACATGATAAGGTCCTTGAGGAGATCCGCTTTGGCACCCCAGCCTTCGACGATTCCGTATTTGAGCTGTGGTCCGAAGTTCTTGTGGAACTCGTTATAGGTCTCCCTGTCTTCGGTCAGTATCCTATCGAGATCGTTTTTGATTTTCTTCTCGAGATTGCTCCTTATCATGGCGAGCTGACGGTCGTGCTGGAGCATCTCCCTCGATATGTTCAGTGATAGGTCGGGCGAATCAACGATTCCCTTGACGAACCTGAAGCAGTCCGGCAGCAGGTCCTTGCATTTGTCCATGATCATGACTCCGGACGAATACAGCTGCAGTCCGGGTTCGAACTCCCTGCTGTAGAAGTTGTACGGTGCGACCTTGGGGATGAACAGCATTGCTTTGTAACTAACAGATCCCTCGGCGTTCACGCGGATGACGGAGATGGGTTCCTCATAGTCATGGAACTTCTCCTTGTAGAACTTCTTGCAGTCTTCATCAGTGACTGAGGATTTGTCTCTCTGCCAGATCGGGACCATGCTGTTGACGACAGTGTCCTCGATATGCGTCCTCCATTCCTTCTTGGGAGTGCCGTCCTCGTTAGTCTCGCCGGTCTCCTCCATGTCTCCCTTTTCGAGATACATGTGAATAGGCCATCTGACGTAATCGGAATATTTCTTGATAAGCTCCTCCAGAGTGTATTCGCTGAGATACTGGCTGAAGCTCTCGTTCTCATCATCCTCGCGGATGTGCATGATGACATCTGTACCGTAGGAGTCCCTCTCGCATTCCTTGATCGTGTATCCGTCGGCACCTTCGCTGGTCCACTTCCAAGCCTGGTCCTGGCCGTAGGCCTTCGATATCACGGTGACCTTGTCGGATACCAGGAAAGAGGAATAGAAACCGACTCCAAACTGTCCGATGATATCTACATCCTTCCCTTCTTCGAGGTTCTTTTTGAAGTCAAGGCTTCCGCTGTGGGCGATGACACCGAGGTTCGCGTCCATCTCTTCTTTGGTCATTCCGATACCGTTGTCCGAGACGGTTACTGTGCCTGCTTCCTTATCCACCTTGACATCTATGCGGAAATCCTCCCTGGAGACGGGAACGTCGGATTCAGTGATGGATTTGTAATGAAGCTTATCGATCGCATCCGAAGCGTTGGAGATGATTTCTCTTAGGAATATTTCCCTGTGCGAGTAGATGGAGTTGATCATCAGATCGAGAAGCTGTTTGGATTCTGCCTTGAACTGTTTCTTACTCATTTCAAGTCCCCCTAAAATATTACTAAGTGAGATTGAGTGTTAGAACTTCTATAAGAACATTTGGTAAAAGGTTTCGTGTTCTTTGATAGTACGCCGCATCAGTCTCTACCGGAGCGGTTCATACGGACAATATGCGTAACCTCTCTTCAAAGTTTGATGAGATCGTAGGAACCATCGCTGAGGCCTATCTTCTTGGCATGTTCGAAGTGGGACTGCCAGCGGGTGCCTTTGTTGGTGGCGCCTAGGATGTCTTCGGGCTTCACACCTCCTGTCTGTTCGAAGAGTACGCTTCCAGGCAGCATCGGCTGCTGTTGTGCTAGATCGATGCATGCCTTGTCAAGGGATACAGGATCGGTGGATGCGAGTATCCCCACGTTGGGGATGATCGGGACGTCGTTGTGATTGTGGCAGTCGCATGTCGGGGAGATGTCCGTCATCAGGCTGATATGGAAGTTCGGTTTGCCGGCTATGATCGCCTTCGTGTACTCCACAATCTTGCAGTTGACGACCTCCATATTCTCGTCGTACTTTCCGAAGATTGCGTCGAACGGACACATGGCGATGCATCTTCCGCATCCCACGCAGAGGTTCTCGTCGAGATACATTTTCTTGCCTTTCATTGAAAGGGCATGTTGAGCGCATATCGGTGCGCACTTGCCGCATCCTCTGCACAGATCTTCGTTGATGCCGGGCTTGCTGGAGGTATGGAGTTCCATCTTACCTCTGCGCGAGGCACACCCCATTCCCAGGTTCTTCATAGCCCCTCCGAACCCTGTGACCTCATGGCCTTTGAAGTGATTGAGCGTGATGATTATGTCGGCTTCAGCGATGGCCTGTCCGATCTTAGCTGTCCTCACGTATTCTCCGTTTTCCACCGGTATCTCGATCTCGTCTGATCCTTTTAGACCGTCGCCGATGATGGTCTGGCATCCAGTCGTGACAGAGTTGAACCCATTGAGTTCGGCGCACTGCAGATGCTCTACTGCGTTCTTCCTCATACCTACGTAAAGTGTGCTGCAGTCGGTGATGAATGGTATACCTCCCTTGGATTTCACCAAATCGGCTATGACGCGAACATACTGAGGCCGGGGATACGAAAGGTTGCCGTATTCTCCGAAATGGAGCTTTATGGCTACGAATTTCTTCTCCATATCCATGTCTTCTAGGCCCGCGGCCCTGATGAGCCTGTCCATTTTGACAAGGAGGCTGTTATCGTCCTTTGTCCTGAGGTCGGTGAAGTATACTTTGGAGGTCATGGCAGTCTGTAAGCTTTGCCGTATTATTACATTACCCATGACTGTACATTTTTCAGTCAGTTCAACTAGTTCAACTGTATATGTTCAAAGGAATTAAGAGTAAGGAAAACTTGACTAATATCATGGTTGACAGTTCGGAGCGTCTAGATTCCGCGGATGTGCTGAAGGGTATGCTCATCGTAGGCATAGTCTTCGTGCATATAGTAATCGTTCGCATGGACGTACTTGTGAGTGGAGCAGATGCTTCCGGAACCGGTGTCCTGAGTGACAATTCGGCCGCCAGGAAGGTACTGGACCGTATTATGGCTAAAAAGGCCCAAAACACGGGTTGCTGACAATCCGCAGCCGTTCATCATGACCTCTGCGTCCATAACGGTTAATACGTTCATCCGCGGTTCGCCTTCTATGGTATTGGGGCTTGGGATAGATACGGGCGGAACATATACCGATTCCGTCGTAATTGATATGGATACTAAACAGATCGTATGCCGTTCGAAGGCGCTGACCACACGCGATGATCTGATCAAGGGGATCGTTGCGTCACTGAAAGGATTGGAATTCACAGATCACATATCCATTGTATCTCTGTCTTCAACGTTGGCCACCAACTCGATAGTCGAGGGGAAGAGCTGCCGTGTAGGACTGATAGTACTTGGGAAGAAGTTCGGGCATACCGTCAGGGTCGCACAGTACGCATATCTCGATGCCCAGCTGGACCTGAAAGGCAGGACTGTGAAGAAGCTCGACATGGAGGAGGCCAAGAAGGCCGTGGAATCCATGAGAGGCAAGGTCGATGTCCTCGCTGTAGTGGGTTACATGAGTGTCAGGAATCCGGCGCATGAAGAGGCGGTGAAGTCCCTGGCGGAAAGGATACTGGGGATCCCGGTGGTCTGTGCACACGACCTTACTTCCAAACTCGGATTCGAACAGAGGGCGAACACGGCCATAATCAACGCGGGTTTGATCCCGACGATCATCGATCTTATCAATGCGGTCAACAAGTCCTTGGAGGATCTCGGTATAGATGCCCCTCTGATGATAGTCAAAGGAGACGGTTCGATAATGAACGCTGCGACCGCGATCCGCAGACCGATCGAGACTATAATGTCCGGTCCCGCCTCCAGTCTGACCAGCGCAATGGTTCACACGGGCATCAGCGATGCGCTCATCGCGGATATCGGAGGTACCACCACCGATCTGGGGATAATCCATGGGGGATTCGTCCGCACGCTGGATTCCGGTGCGGTGGTAGGAGGCCACAGGACGAGGGTCCGTGCAGCAGATGTCAGCACATACGGTATGGGCGGGGACAGCAGGATCTCCGTGGAGAACGGAAAGATTAGGCTGTCCGCCATCAGGATCATCCCGATCTGCATAGCGGCATCGAAATGGCCCAGTGTGAAGGAGTGGATTTTGAATCTAACAGATCTGAAGTCATCGCCTTCCGATACGGTCTCTGACTGCGAGTTCTACACCCTCGCTTCCAATGAGGAGTATTCATATCTGACCGAGTACGACAGGAGGTTCCTGAGGACACTGAAGGACAGGCCGTATCCCGTCAGGGAGGTCTCCGAGGCCACAGAGATACCTTTCGACAGATTCTGCCTCAAGGATATGGAGTCCGAGGGTTATGTGACGAGGATAGGCGTCACACCTACGGATATCCTGGCCGCCGAAGGCTCATACAGCGAGTACGATACAGAGGCTGCAAAGAAGGCGGTAGCCTTGCTGGCACACAAGGCCGGTATGGAGATGGATGCCTTCATAGCCGCCGCTAAGAAGGCGATCACGCAGAAGATCTGCAGATGCATCATGGACCATATGATCAGGTCGGAGACCGGCAAGGACGAGCTCACCGAGGCGGATTCCAGGGTAATCGAGGAGATCATAAAGGATACCAGCGATTATAACATCGGAATGAAGCTCAGGATGCCCATAGTCGGAATCGGGGCTCCCGTGGGGGCATGGCTTCCCGAAGTCGCCGGTTTCTTTGATACCGAGCTGATACTTCCAGAGAACTACGATGTCGGTAACGCGATCGGTGCGATATCCAGTTCCGTCACGGAAGTGGTGGAGCTCTCTGTCCGTGCGGCGTTCCAGGACTTCTCAGATGAGCCGGAATGCACGGTTTACAATGGCGAGACAGCTTTCGAGTTCTCTGACAAATGGGAGGCGATGGAGTTCGCTGTCGAAGAGGCCACCAGGATAGCCACCGCCAGGGCGATAGAATCCGGTGCTCAGGATGTGGTCATTGAGCACAAGATAGAGGAGACCTGCATCGATGTCGAAGGCAAGGGCAAGAAGGTCTTCCGCGGTGCCACGGTGATGGTGAGAGCCTCCGGGAAGCCTATGATGCATTGGTTCAATTGATTGTTGTCACAAGGTCATGTGTAAATACGGTTCTGTACGAAAGTGTGTGGAAATAGGCCCCGATTATCTGAAACTATCATCTTGTCGTTCCGGACTTTCACTCCACTTTCACTCGTCGGATTCTAAGAAAGCTAGTCCGGATACGGGATCCGTAACGGCGGCCAGATGATCGGGGTTCACTAGGGTTCTTAGATTTACTCCAGAGATTTCCGTTCCGGACTTTCACTCACCTCCCCTTCTCAGCTTCTTATACCGATAGGAGGATGATGTATCGGAGGCTGCAGATTGAAGGATAAACGGATCAGATCGTTGGTCATA
>SUSW01000006.1 GCA_015063235.1 Thermoplasmata archaeon
CGAGTGTCCTTGCGGATCCGATTGCACGGGTGACTGCAGAGTAGGTCCTCTGGACATCCTGGTCGAGCATTCCTCCTGCCATGAACATCGAGGTGTTTGCTCCGGAACAGTTGGTGTCTCCTCCTGCTACGACTTTGTTCTTCTTAGCAATGTTGACGAACTCTTTCCATACGTATTCCATATCGATGGATCCGAGGTATCCGATTCCGAAGAGGAATGCAACAATGTCTCCATTGGTTGTTGCGTAGTCTCCGATCTCCTTTCCTCCGAGTGTCTCACATGAGAGGACATCTGCTCCGTTCTCACAAGCGACCTCTGCACACTGGAACAGGTGCTCGGGGTAGCTGTGCTTTCCGCCCATACCGGGCCTGTATCCCTCTTCTGCCTCACGCTGGTCGGGGATTGTCTGCCTTACTGCACAGTTGATTCCATATTCCTCGTGGAATTTCTCACAGATCGCTCTCTGTCCCTCTACGACGGGTGTTGACATCTTGGGGTCTCCCATCTGAGAGATCCACTCTGTCTCCAGCTGGACATCGGGGAATCCGAGTGTTACGCACCTGTTGAGAACATCCTTGGAGATGTAGTCGACGTACTCTTTCCTGAGTTTCTCGGGTGATGCCTCAGATCCGGGCCTGGGTCCGTAGTTGAGCTCAGGGATAACCCTGCCGGCTCCGACCTTAATTCCGAATCCGTAGGATACGGGCTCCTTTGCGTGTCCGAATACCATCTCATCCGCACTGCTGTATGCCATCTTTGTGTACTTTGCCATTGTAATCACGCTCCTACTATGTGGTCCCACTCGTCCCTGATCTTCTTCCAGTCGTATCCTTCGAGGACTTTGTCCGCGATCGGGGGTGTCTGAGGTGCCTTCTCTGAGTAGATACCGAGATCGAAGGACTCTGCGAAGTCCCTGTTAACTGCTCCTCCAGCTGCCATGAACGGGATGTTGATTCCTGCTGCGACGAGCTTGCTTGCTGCGCGCGGGAATGCGGTCATGGTTGTGGTCATCAGAGCGGTTCCGGTTACCATGAAGGGCTTGACTTCCTTCACCTTGGCGACGACATCGTCAACTGCGACATCCTTACCCATGTCGACAACTGTGTATCCGGATGACCTCATCATAACGGCTGCAATGTTCTTTCCAATGTCGTGGGGGTCTCCCTCGGCTGCGTGCATGACAACAGTTCCCTTTGTGGACCTTCCACCGGGGATCTGCTTCTCTGCGAGAGCGATTCCGATCTCCATTGTCTTTGCTGCCATCATGATCTCGGGCAGATAGTAGATGTGTTCTGCGTACAATTTGGCAACGCACTCCATTCCAACGACGAGTCCGTTGTTGATGATATCCAAAGCGTCTTTGGTTTTCAGCGCCTCTGCTGTTGCGGGTCCAACGTCCTTGAACTTCATGTACAGGACGCACTCTGCGACCTTGTACAGGACGGGGTCTTTCGGAAGCATTGTCTTTGCAACTGCCTCGGGTGTTGTTTCATTCTGACCCTCGACGTCGTAACGCCTGAGGATCTTGCTGAAATCCACTTTCGAATAATCAATCATTCGTGTTTCCTCCTTTGCTTTCGGTGACAGTTTCCCACCACCTACTGTGAGTGATATTGAATCATTGACTATTTATTTGGTTGGATGGATGGATGCATTGTCCAAGCAAGTATATAAATGCGGGATACTTATATTATATATTATAACGTATACAATACTGTTTAGTCAATAAAATTAAATGATTTGTCAACAAAGTTATTGGTAAGTTTTTCAAACAATTTTTATGCCTAGAGACAGTTCCCCAAAACAGGAAGATAAGATGGCTTACGGTATTTCTTTAGATATCGGTACCAGCGGTACCAGAGGCCATGCGGTTGACCTGTCGAATGGGAAGATCCTTTCGACATCGGTCACCGAATGCCACCCGCTGCCCGGCGCGAACATCATGGACCACCTAACGTTCTGCATCAACGCAGGGACGGAAACGGCCCACAAGATCCTCATAGATACGGTCAACAAGCTAATCGCAACACTCGGCATCGACCTGAAGCAGGTCGAGAGGGTCAGCATCTGCGGTAACCCCATACAGCTATCCCTGTTCCAGGGGATACCTGTAGATGATCTCGCATTCGCGGGAGAGAACGCCCACAAGGCGAGAGGCATCGTGGATCAGAAGAGGGATGCGGGAGTTTTCTCGGCGGTGGATGTCGGATTGAACGTCAAGGACGGATGCGAACTGTGCGTCCCTCCTGCGATCAGGCACGAGATCGGAGCCGATGCGTTGGCCATGATGTACAAGAGCGGTTTCCTCGAGCAGAAGGAGAACTGCCTCGTAACGGATTACGGTACCAACGCTGAGATGGCATTGAAGATAGGGGACGACATCTACACGGGATCCGCAGCTGCGGGACCTGCAATGGAAGGTCAGTCCATCAAATGCGGAATGCTCGCAGGGCCCGGAGCCATATCGGATCTCGAGTATGACTTCCAATACATCTGTAAGGTACTCAACGACGACATCATCCCCGAGAACGGCGCCAGGGTCGACTTGGCGCTCGAGACCGTAACCGACGAGGGGCCCATGTCCGGTAAGGCCACGGGAATCACCGGAACCGGAGTCGTCGCTGCCGTGTCCGCGGTCATGTCGAGCCACCTCTGGAGGAAGGGAAAGCTCACGACCTCCGACGGACTGCTCCATCTCCAGGACGGAGTGTACATCGACTCGCACGACATCTCCGAGGCTATGAAGGCCATCGGAGCTATGAGGGCCGGACACTTCACACTGCTCGAGCATGCAGGCATCAAGTTCGACGAACTCGACATCATGTACATGGCCGGAGCATCCGGAACATACGTCGATGCGGAGAAGGCAAGGGAAGTGGGACTGCTTCCGCCTTCCTGCAACACGATCTACCAGTACGGGAACACCTCTCTGGCCATGGCGACAGACATTCTCAGGAACCCCGAGCTCCTCGACGAGCTCCAAGATATCGCCAACGGCATCAGGGCCAACCATATCATGTTCGCCGGAGACAAAATCTTCGAGCAGATCTACACCCAAGAGCTCGCAGTGTGCGACGAGGGTATGAGCATGGAGATGTACAACAGGAACAACGCCCTTGTCGGCATCCAGGAGCTCCCCAAGCCCAGAGGAAAACCCACCATCCACAGGATGGTGCAGCGTGACATCCCCGATCTGGGAGAGAGGGGACTGTACATCTTGCACGACATAGGAACCGAGCTCCGCGGATACATGGACGGATGCATCGGATGCAAGAAGTGCGAGCAGGAGTGCCCCGAGCATGCGCTCACGGTCCAGGATGACAACGAGATCGTAGTCAAGACCAAGAACTGCCTCGGAACTGCATGCTACAGATGCCAGTTCAGCTGTCCGAAGAAGGTATATAAGTACGACAACCTCAAGCTTACATTCTGAGATGATAGAATGGACGTGCTGATAATCGGAGGATTCCTGGGAAGCGGAAAGACCACCATGCTGCTGAGCCTGGCGAAGGTCTTCACCGACAGGAAGCTGAAGACCGCGATCATAGTGAACGAATCAGGAGAGGTCGGAGTCGACGGTGCCACCATCAAGGCCGAGGGATACAGCGCGACGGAGCTGCCGGAGGGATGCATATGCTGCACCCTGGTCGGTACCCTCCAGGCTGCCCTCAGGAACATCAAGAGGGACATCGACCCCGATATGCTCATCATCGAACCGACAGGACTGGCGCTCCCCCACAAGGTGAAGAACTTCGTCCACACAGCGATGATCGACGAGGACTCCTGCAGGATAATCGGACTTGCGGATGTGGAGAGGTTCGACCTCCTCATCGAGAAGAAGGAGGAGTTCTACAAGATGCAGATGTCCGCAGCTGACATCGTCCTGATCAACAAGATAGATATCGCACAGCCCGGACAGGTCGAGCACATCACGGAATGGTTCAAGCAGAACTATCCTAAAAAGCCTGTCATCCCCGTATCGGCGAAGACTGGCGAGAACATGGATTGCGTGTACGAATTCGCTTTCAGCAAGGAATGAAACAGACGGCCTTCGGGCCGTCGTCTTTCCCTTTTTCATCCACAGATCAGAACACGAACGGCGACGTTCCGAACCAGTAATACTTGAGGGATATCGCGATTATGGAGCCGAGGCATATCCCCATGAACACTCCGGCAGCTATGCTGTACTTCCTCATCGGTATTATCAAAGGGAAGCACAGGAACAGGAACGAGAACCTCCAGAAGTATGTTATCGAGAAGCATATCGCCGCCGATGCGATCAATGCGACGTAGAACCATTTGTCCTTGAATATCAGGGAGACGAGATCCACCTGCTTCCTGGAAGGCATCTCCGAGAATCCGGAAACGTATTCCTTCTGCGGCGGTTCGCGCACAGCGTAACCGCACTCGGGACAGTTGTACACGCCTTCTCCGTAATAGCATCCGCACCTTGGACAGAAGTCCTTCGCCATGGTCGTAATAGTTGATTAAGATATAGATAAGGATGTCTGAAAGAATTTCAGATGTGTTGCATCATCTGTCCTGCAGCTCCTCTATCCTCTCCTCCAGATCCATGAAGAGATCCTTCAGCTTCTCGATCGTCTCCGGCTTGGCATCCCACATACCTCTGTCGTAGGCTTCCATAAGGCGGTTGATCATCTCCATCATCGCATGGGGGTTGTTCTCCTCCATCCACTTCCTGGTATCCGGGTCGAAGAGATACTTCTCCGCTAGGCCTTCATACATCCAATCGTCGGCGATATCGGAGGTCGCATCCCACCCGAACGTGAACTCAGTGAGCTTCGCCACCTCGGCGACGCCTCTGAAGCCGTGGTTCTTCAGTCCGGAGATGTATTTCGGATTCAGGGCCTTGCTTCTATAGACGAACTGCAGCTCCTGCTTGGAATCCCTGATCTTCACCTTGTCCGGATCGGAGCCGTCACCCATGAACGACATGGCATCCTTGTTGCCGTAGGCCTTCACGAATGCGTTGAGTCCCCCAAGATAGGAATAGAAGTCATCCACGTCGAGCACATCGATCTCACGGTCCGGCACGTTCTTCACCGTCACACCCACTTTGCCGAACCTCTTGACGAACTGCTCCTTCATCGCAACGCCTGACAGTCCCCTTCCGTACCCGTAGCTTCCCCATTCGATGTACAGATCGGCCAGGTCCTGAACGGATTTCCAGTCACTGTTCTCTATCGCGTGATTGACGCCTGCTCCGTACGCTCCGGGCGGACATCCGAATATGCGGACGGAGTTCTTCTTCCTGGCCTCGTCGACGGTCATCCCGTTGGCCATGGATTCGACTATGTCCCTGCGCAGATTCGCTGCCAGGTAGTTATCGTTCTCATCCTCGTCCAGTTCGGCCACCATCTTCACGGCATCGTCTATCAGATCGATGAGATTGGGGAAGGCGTCCCTGAACAGTCCGGTGATGCGCACAGTGACGTCTATCCTGGGCCTTCCCAGCTCGGATATCGGGATGACCTCCAATCCGTTCACCTGGCCGTTCCTGCCCCATACCGGCCTGACCCCCATCAGCCAAAGAATGTATGCGACATCGTCGCCGTTGGTCTTTATCGTGTCAGTGGCCCATATGATGAATCCCACTTCCTTGGGATATATCCCTTTGTCCTCGATATAACGCTGGATCATCTGATCCGCCATCTTCTTTCCGATCTCCCAGGATGCCCTGGGAGGGACGATGTCCGGATCTATGCCATAGTAGTTCCTTCCCATCGGGAGGATATGGGCGTTCCCCCTCATGGGTGCCCCGGAGGGCCCCGGCAGCACATAGCCGCCGTCGCATGCGTGCATCATGTTGTCCATCTCGTCGGTCATCTTCATGACGTTCTTGGACACCTCGTCGCATACGTATTCGATCGCCTCCCTCAGGTCTTCGGTCATATTCAATCCTTTGACCGAATCTGCATCATATCCCGATTCCCTAAGATGGGCCAGCAGCTCCATCAGTTGTCCGTCGGTCCTGTCGATTATGACGCTATTCAGTTCACCGCCGGTCATCGAGGATGGATTCTCCAGCATGGAATCCAGATCGTATCCCAGCGATGCGTAGTATGCTCCTCTCAACGAAGGTACATCCCCGTTCCTCAGCCTGGTCAGACCGTAGATCGTCTCGTCCAGCAGTTCGCCTTCGGGCGCCCTTCCCAATATGTGAAGACCGTCCCTGATGAGCGCATCCTTGATCTCCATGATGTAATCGTGGACATCCTCCAGATGCTCCTCGAACCCTTCCGCCGTTATATCCTCCGGAAGGCTCAGGTCCTTCAGCATATCCTGTCTGCGTACCGCTTCAAGGACCTCTCCGATGACTGCCTCCTTCCTGTCACCGGACAATGAGGCTTTGAACTTGAAGTACTCCTGCAAAGGAGCGTCTATGGCCTCGATATCGTCATAGCTGCCGGCGCGGGTCATCGTCGGGCACATATGCCCTATGAGGACGGCCTCGGACCTGCGCTTGCACTGCACCCCCTCTCCGGGATCGTCGATGATGTACGGATACACGTTTGGTATCCCGTCCAGCACCAGGTCGGGGAAGCATTTGGATGATAGACCATGGCTCTTCCCAGGCAGCCATTCCACCGTGCCGTGGGTTCCGATATGGAACACCACATTAGTTTTGAAATCATTCTTGAGCCATCTGTAGAACTCGATATACTGATGCGGACACGGTATGACCGGATCATGATACACGGCCTCCATCTGCTCCGCCCAGCCTCTCAGAGGCTGGAAGCCGATGTAGATGTTGCCGTTGACTATCCCTGGGATGACGAACTTGCCGTTGTCCACGGAGATCTTCCCGGGGGGCTTGCCCCAGCTCTCCTCGATGGTCCTGCGGTTGAATTCCGACAGCTTCTCGTACTCCTTTAAGTAACACGAATTGTCGATTAGTGCTACTGCCTTGTCCCTTATGCGCTGCGAGGACGACCACTCCAGATCGTTGGTGATGTTGTCTATTATCTCTTTCACCAGCTCGGTGCCGTTCTCGGGGACGTGGTCCAATGTGTAACCTTCCTTGGCGAACCTCTTCAGCATGTCGCATACGCTCTCGATCGAATCCAATCCTGCGGCTCCGCCTATGCGGCCCGTATCCGGACGCGACTGATACATCAGGATGGCAATCTTCCTCTCCGAACGGGGTATGCTGGATATGACGGCCCAGTTCTTTATCATCCTGCACAGATGGTCGATACGGTCATCCAGCGGGGTGTATTTCTTCATCTTCTTCCCGCCTTCACCGCTCGCTATCGGCACGGTGATTATCTGTCCGTCCAGCTCGGGCCAGATTACGCCCATGTTGAACTCGGATTTGCTCAGACCCTCTGCAGTCTCCTCGTAATCCGCATAATGGCCAGAGACCTGCATGACCTGCATGACGGGAACGTCGGTCATGGTATGGAAGAAGTTCTGTTCATCCGGTGTATATATGCCGTAGCAGTCCCTTGAATTGTTTATCTGTGAGAACGAGGAGCACATCGCAATAGCGTTAACTCTGCATTTGTCCCCGTCCATGAAGTATTTCTGAACAATCGCAGCGGTACCTGACTTACCGTCCATATTGTGGACCAGAGCGCTGAAGAACACTGGGATGACGTTCATCTCCAGCTCCTCCATCTTTCTGATCAGGCTGATGATGTGCATCTGATTGTCGTAGATCCATAGATTGGCAGTATACAATATCCCTATGGTCGGTCTTCCCGGGATCAGATGATCTAGGTATTCCTCCAATGTGATATCCCTGCTGAAATCGGGATGGAATATCCCGCTCTCCCTGGATGTCACGGGCTCCGGCACGCTGCCCTCCCCCGTCAGCTTATGGTTGAGCCAATGGAGGATCGAGACGTCGTTCTCCCTGTCGCGGTTGATGAGATACGTCCTGAGAAGCAGGAATTCCTCATCGGTCCCTTTGAAATAATCCCTGTAGAGCAGGCCGACATCGGCGCTGGGAAGATGGATCATCACATATCCCTTGCATTCCCTCAGCACCTCCTCGTACCTTTCGAACCTCTTCATCCTGGTAGGGTCGGCCATGCATCTTATGATGATGAGATCGGCCTCTTTGGACCTCAGGACCAGTTCGTGATAAATCAGCGGATCGTCGTCCACCGCTTCGCCGTTGACATGGAACAGATCGACTGGATTCCCGGTTCTCTCCTGATACAGGTCGGTACCTGTCCTGAACGTGCTGGAATCCGAGCTCTGGATGGAGATGTAGACGACCTTGAGGGGAGTCATTGGACGAGATATCCATTACGTCATTAATCAAACTATTGCGATTAGCATCTCCAAGTACTGCCTAACTTGGGTTTTATATAACAAACTGCCGATAATAATACTATGTCATCCAGCAACGGAATGAATCAAAGGAACTTTACGTTGGAAGAGATGGCAATATTAATACAACCGATTGCCGAACAATATAATGTGATTGGTGTTTCACTTTTTGGTTCCAGAGCCAGAGGCGATTTTGATGAGGATAGTGATTACGATCTGTTGATCGATGTCACGGATCAATTCAGTTATGGAGATTATGGTGCGTTCATCATTGACGTTTCTGATGCCCTGAAAACCAACGTTGACGTTGTAACTCGCAGAAGCATAACAGGCGAATTCAAAAGAACAGTTTTGGAGGACGAAATCCATGTCTTCTAAACAAAACACTGTTGAACTGGCATTACAACAAATCAAATCTTTCTGCCTGGACATTATAGAAGCCAGGAAAGTATTTGGGAACGCAGAGGAGTTCGCTCTAAACAGACTGTATCAAAATACAGTGCTATACAGTTAAGAGCATATAGGCGAATATGCTAGTTGGATCGACTTGTGGTTACAGCGTGAGATTCCGCAAATACCTTGGAAAAAGGTGATAGGTTTTTAGGGTTGTATCGGCTCACATCTATCATGACATGGATTTCGCATCGGCATGGTATACGGTCGAGAACGATATCCCTTTCCTTCTGGAAACCTTGGAAAGTCTAGGGCCGATAAGGGTTGAAGAAGACGAAGTTATTCGCTCTCCGCCTACAACACGGTAATCAGAGTGTCATACCGTCTCTGGCGATTACGACCTCTTTGACGGATATGCACTTCCCGGACATCGTCACCGCCGACGTGACGATCCTGGTTAGTGCGCTGCAGCAGGGGACCTCCATCCTGACGACCTCGACAGATTCTATGGGATTATTCCTGAAAATCTCGGTGAGCTTGTCGAATCTCGCACGGTCGTCGAGCTTCGGACATCCTATGACCAGAGGATTGCCCCCCACGAATCTTTGTTTGAAATTATCGACCTTGAACGCGGTGCAGTCCGCTGCGATGACCAGTCTGCCTTTGAGAACATCGGACATCGGAGATACAAGAGCCAACTGGATCGGCCACTGTACTCCGGGAACGGACATATTAGGATGCGCCATGAGAGGCTGCATCGGGTTCCTCTGAACAGGTTCTGATTCCTTGAAAGAGATGGCATCCTGGGGACAAGCGGGAAGACAATCTCCCATTCCGTCACAGAAGTTAGGTCTGACGAGTTTCGCTTTCCCGTCCACGAGAGCGAGCGCACCCTCATGGCATGCCTTTACGCAGAGTCCGCATCCGTCGCACTTGGATTCATCGATTACTATCGTCTTGACCATGCTAGTACGAAGTATTTGAGCGTATTAATACAGGCCAGTTTCTGAATCGAAAGCGGTTCAGAAGTTCTTGTTGGCCCTTTGCCTGAACAGGAAGTACAGGAACAGCGGACTGCCGATCAGCGCAGTTATGACTCCGGCCGGTAGACCTCCGGGAAGCATCCTCACGATTATGTCTCCTACAAGGATCAATAATGCTCCAGATATGGCGGATAACGGAATAAGCAGCTTGTTGTTATTTCCGGTGAACAGCCTCGTTATATGGGGTGCCACCAAACCTACGAAACCTATTGTTCCTGAATAGCAGACACAAACTGCGACACCTAAGGAAACCAGAACGAAACTTATTATCCTCAGTTTAAACGGATTTACACCCAGGCTTTGACAGACCTTATCTCCGGACATCAGGACATTCAGACGACCTGACAGGATGTAGAAAGCAACGATGATCAGAACGGCCGTGATGCTTAAAGGAACTAATTCACTCCATCCGATCTTTCCTACAGTCCCTATGCTCCAAATGTAGATCTCCTGAAGACTTTCCTCCGTTGCATTGAATTTTATCAATGTCGTAAAAGCAGAGAATACATACATCATTCCAATTCCAATCAGCACCATCATGTTCGGAGTGAGCTTCCTGAATGTCGTTGCCAATACGATAACCAATGCAGGTATCAATGCAAAGATGAACGCATTAGTCGCTATAGCGGCATCCTTTCCCAAACCCGGTATCACTGACATCCCTAACGCTATCGAGATAGTCACTCCGAATAGAGCAGCCGAAGAGATCCCTATGGTGTAAGGTTCTGCCAGAGGATTGTGGGTTACAGTCTGCATAACCGCCCCGGATATTGCCAATATCGTACCTATCGCCAAAGCTCCGAAAGCACGGGGCATATCCACCTCCATAACAACATAATCGATCATCTTCTCAATGTATGTCTGCGGTTCCACCCCGTTGATCCTGTTTATGATTACCTGAATAGACTCTTCGAACGTGACCTTGAAACTGTTTACTGATAAGGAATATACTATCAAGGCTGCCAATATCGACAAGAGTATCGTGACTACACATATCTGCATCTTGCGCTTAGACAGGTACTCATCACGGTGGGCAGAACGATATTTGGCCATCTTATCACCATATACTCCTTTTCTGCCTTATTATGAGGTATAAGAAAATGGGGGCACCGATTGCGGATGTTATTACACCCACAGGAATGGTCGCTCCGATATCAATCGCCCTCGATATGATGTCGCATCCGAGAAGGAAGAATGCTCCGAAGACCGCCGAAGCCGGGATCAGATACTTGTTGTCGGAACCCATCAGTATACGGATAATATGCGGGATGACCAGACCTACGAAACCTATTATACCTACATAACTGACGACTACTGCGGTCATACCTCCCAGTACCACCAAACACAGAACCCTTAACCTCTCCACATCCACTCCCAGGGATTTGGCATCCTTATCATCCAAGGCCATGATGTTGAGCTTGCTTGCCAGCGGCAACAGGATGACCAATCCGATAAGCGTCATGGCCGTGGATAACGGCAGGACATCCCAATTAAGCTCCGATAATGTCCCTACCATCCAATGGTATACAACTGCCAAGGTTGCAGAATCGGTAGAGACCATCAGCAGAGATGTGAGCGAATTGAAAAGGAAAGATACGGCGACTCCTGAAAGAATCAAAGTGGCCGGAGATCTACGGAAGAACGGTGCCATTAGAACAATGACCCCGATCGGAATCATCGAAAATATCAGTGCATTGAAAACGACTGCAAAACTACCTGTCCCTGCAATGGAAAACCCTAGAATCATAGCAACGGCAGCACCCAGCATGGCACCGGATGAAACTCCGGTTGTATACGGGTCTGCCAACGGATTCTTCATCACACTCTGCATGACAGCTCCGCCTACGCTGAGCGCCACACCCGCTACTATTGCGAATAGTGCACGGGGCACCCTAAAGTTCCATATTATATTGTCACTGTATTTCGTATCAGGATCGTCAGGCAGAGTTCCCATTATATGATCGATGAAAAGCTGATACACTTCTTGCAAAGACAATTTCAAAGTACCTATACTGAGCGATACGAAGAAAAGCAGTACGACTAAGAGCGAAAAAACCACTATGAATAGAAACTTGCGGTAGGTATATCTCGAATACTCTTCCTTGAAATCCTGTTCCATCTTTTCGCCCACTCATTATAAATGCCGGGTTTCCCCGGCTAAAAAATTTCAGGCCATTGCTGCCTTCATCGCATCTTCCATAGCCTGGATGAAAACTGTCAATTCACCGGTGAAGTATGCAAGTACCTCTTCCTTAGACTTGTCGTAAAGACTCTCATCGAAGCTATAGTAACTGAAGTATGAAGGCGCGTTGTTATACAGGACCAGATTCTTGTAATACGCTGTCATGTAGACAGTAGATCCTGAATAATCCTTACCATCGGTATGAGATCCTGAGTATCTGATGCAGAAATCGTTGTCCTCTGTTGATCCGATTATTTCAGAAGCGTCGAAATCATAACTGGACTTTGGTTTAACCTTCTCTGAATATGCATCAAAAGCAGCTTTTGCATCCTCTACCGTGTCATAATACTCGAAATACAGATCGTATGACTTGTCCGTGTGGTTATAATACTCATTCACGAAGTGAATTGCTCCCGGTTTCTCAACGTTAGCTACGCCATTCTGCATGTACACCTTGCCGTTGTAAGACTTTACAAGCTCGTCTGCAACCTTGTTCAATGCTTCGAGAATAGAGTTCTCGATGTACTGGGCGTTGACATTGTTGATTACAGCAAACTTTCCCTTGTCGATGGAACTTCCGGAAACAATGAGTGTCTTAGAATCCGAATGAACTCTCTCTTTGATGTTCAGCGTAGTTCCGTATGCGAACTTCTCTCCGCTTTCTACCTCTCTTCCGCTCATATCAGTGACAAGAACGTCATCGGAAATGGTCACGGTGTACTCATAAGATGTAAGTGCGAGAGTCTTGTTTGCTTTCGATATGTCTGCGTCATAGTACGCCTCGAACGCGGTCAGGATTGATTTTGCCCAATCTTCGGAAAGTTCAGGGGCGACATCATTGTAAATCGCATAAGCTGTGTAAGCTACTCTGGCAGGAACAGGGATCACCCCACTGATAAGGACCTGGCCGTCATAGACGTGTTCCCAAAGGCTCATTGCGTTTGCATACTCTGCCCAATAATCTGCTACCTGCGCAGGTGTAGAGCTGTAGGAAAGTGCAGTCCTGAGGTGTACGATGTTATCAATCTTGTACTGACGTGTATCGAAAATTGCAAGATTATCTGGTTCGATATAGATTGAGGCAGATCCTCCGAAATCATATCCTTCGAGTGCAAACTTTGCACCGGCAGCCTCAACGACGGCAGTATAATCTGAATCTCCGGAAGAAACTGATCCGGTCATTGATGAGGCGACAGCATTCCTGATGTTTTCCTTATCGAGTGCGGAAACCGCCTCGGTAATTTCCTCTTTGGTCTGATCATATATCTCTAAGATTGTGTTAGCCTGATCCTCGACATCGAATATAAGTCCCATGAGCATCAGACTGTGTGTGTATACTTCCTTGTCGAAGGAAGCGGTAGCGATCCTGACAACATCCACACCGACACTCTCATAAGTCTGCCAGTTCTCAATATACGACCTGTTCCAATCGGTTACAAGACAGGTAATATTCTTTTCCTTGATTACCTGAGCAGACCCTTGCTCGTCATCCTCATAAGGAATCGATGTTGCAGAATTTCCGCCCACTTTCTTAACAAGATCGGTATTCAGATATGTCTTTCCGTAAAGGGTTTTATCATTGGTAGATCCGTATGCTGCTGCTTTTACAACGTCTCCTGCCTTAATGTCCAACAGGTCGAAGTACATAAGTGAGTTAGCAGACGCAGTCATCATAGCTGAGGTAACTGGCACGACAGTTGAATCAAGGACCTTATCCATTGTCCCGTTTCCGTCCTTGTCGTAATAGTTAACATGCCAAATTGTCTCTTTGTTTCCTTTGATGACATTATCGATAACAGCCAGATCCTTATCATCTAAAGCTCCATCGTTGTTCGCATCGGCCAACTTGTTGTCCTTGACCGATTTTCCGTCATCTATCAATTTTTTAACAGCGTCATAGTCAGCCTTATCGAGATCATTGTCTTTATCGACATTTCCCAATACTTTGAGGCCGACACCATCGAAATATGCCAAAGGATCTTCGCTGCTCTTATCCTGATTCATGATCATGAAGGCAGCGACACCTGCAATGGCAACAACTGCAACAACTGCGATTGCAGCAATCATCTTGTTATCCATAATATCGCCTCTTCCCTATAAGGAAGATATTGGACGTATCTTCCATTTTGTATTTATTATTATACAATTGACAACAGAAAAATTCGTACAGAATTATAGTCGAATCAATTAATTATCAATTCGAACAATCCATTACAGAATCGTCATCTGGCACTCTAGAAATTAATTCTCCCGATACCGTCTTTTCGACCTTTGGTTCTTTGATTGAATCCTTAAGAATTACATGCGGTGAACCATCATCGTCGATTACCTTGCAAACGACATTGTACACCGTTCTGAGATTCTCCTCGGTTATAACTTCCTTAGGAGTTCCAACGTCAAAGATCGTGCCTTCATGCATCAATATGATCTCATCCGAGTACTTCGCGGCGATATTGATGTCATGGCAGATCATGATTACAAGGATCTGTTTCTGAACAGAAAGATCCTTCAGAAGCTTTGCCACATCTATCTGATGACGAACATCGAGATTGGATGTAGGCTCATCGAGCAAAAGAATCTGCGGCTGCTGGGCCAAGCCTCTGGCAAGCATGACTTTCTGGTGCTGACCGGCAGACAGCTCATTGAATGGACGCATGGCCAGATCCTGAATCTCCAGCAACTCCAGTGTGTCATATACGATGTCGAGATCCTCATCCAGAGAGCCTCTGTGGCTGTGGGGATGCCTCCCCATGAGCACTGTATCGACGACAGTGAGCGGGAATGTATCGTTGGAAGAATAGGGGACATACCCTACGATCTTGGACATCTCCTTGATCGTGATTTCCTTGACGTCTTTGCCGTCAATCATCACTACACCCTGTCTGGGCGAGAGAATCTTATTGATACAATGGATCAAGGTTGATTTTCCGACACCATTGGGCCCGAGAATCGATACGAACTTAGGACCTTCTATCTTCACAGTCACGTTCTTGAGTACCGATTCACTGGAATAGCCGAACTCGATGCCGTTGATATCTATGATCATGCGTATGGCGCTCCGGATTGGTCCATACATCCATATTCTCGTATTTGAAGACGCTTCTCTGTCAGAAGAACAATCCCTCAGTTCAGAATTCCCGTCAAGATACCACTCATACACTTTTTTTCCTCTACGAGTTCATTATATTGATAATGGACAACGGATAATCATTAACCCTATAGGGTATAGCGAGGGATTGAAATGAAAGTGAAAAAGAACGATTTGGTGATGCCCGGAAACTTCACTGAGATGAACAATCTCGAGATATGCCTCACCGGAGGAGACCCCGGTGCTATGAACGCATACATCGAAGAGAACTTCGGCAGTGCGTTCCTCAAGGAATTCGACGAGGTACAGCCCATCGTCCCAATAATGGAAGAGGAAGGCGCCGCTGCCGCTGGTGCAGAAGCTGCAGCGGCTGCGGGAATGAAGAGCGCGTCCGGCGGACAGGATGCAATGTGCGCCGTCATGGTCCTCCAGACCGTCACCAGCATAGTCCAGGATGCCAAAAAGATGATGTGAAGGATCACTTAGAAGCTTTGCATACCGCGAGATTCAGCTCCCAAAGTATGCAAGGCTGCAACCTCTTACCTAACCATTTCAAACCTAAATTCCGAATTTTAGGGAATATGTCTCTCTGAAATCCGGAGCAATTGATTATTTCCTGATGTGGCGAATCGATATTTTCGTATCAAAACCGACCGATTCATAGCTTAGCTTTTATCTTTGCTCGCTTCTCTAAGGAACCATGACCTCATTCATCCTCAAATTCACATTGGATGGTTCGAAACCCGCAATATGCAGGAAGATGGCCGTTCCTGACATCTCCACATTCTACGACCTGCACCGCAACATACAGGACTGTATGGGATGGACCGATATCCACCTTCACGAATTCATCGCTGGGAAGGAGAGGAGACAGATAGGTCCGGCAATGCTGCCGGATGTCGAGGATGAGAGGGAGATTCTGATCTCGGACTTCAAGGATGAACCCATCCATTACAACTACGATTTCGGTGACAGATGGGAGGTCACGGTGGAATGGGAGGGCGAATCCGACAGCATCATACCGGAGCTGCTGGACTTCCAAGAGGTCTGTCCGGTGGATGATTCCGGTGGACTGCAGGGCTTCAAGATGATGCAGAAGATCCTCAACGATCCCAACAATTCCGATTATGAGGAGACCAAGGCCTGGATGGATAACTATCCTCCGCGCACCCGCGACTATGCGGAATTCGCCGTCGCCACATACATACCTTCAGGTAAGAGGGACGGACGCAGGAGCGTAAACGTGAGCATGGTCGGCGCAATGAGCCAGATGTTCTCGATACCCTCATCTGGAACGCTGTATCTAGACATCGAGAATTCAAAGGTCTGTGAGCTTGTGGATTCGGTGAAACAGAAATCCAGATTCACCAAGGTGACCAAGAATCTGCTAGGCTCGGACCCGGACCGCTTCGTGAAGATCGCATTCACCTTCGACGGCCTCGACTCCATGGCAGAAAAGATGGCCCCGCATTTCGGGATCGACAAGAAAAGAAAGATTACCTCTGTGGAGGATGTCTTGGCGATGTCCACCGAAGACAAAACGGAATGGATGACGTACTCCATCACATATTACATCAAGCAGCTATTGGACGAGAACGGCCTCTACATAGATTACGGATACGGCGGATACAACCCTGTAGAGCTGACATTCCGCAAACTCCAGAACGACCCGGCAGCGCTGAACAGCGTCCTGGATCAGTTCCGCGATAAAGAGTGACAGACAGCGACGGAGCGCCTTACCATAGCCGGTACGATGGAGATTTCATCTGCATACTGGCTATTTAGTCTGCCTTAAATTTGGATGATAAATCCTATATATCGAAATCAAGGTCCTAAGATATCTAGGACGTGATTGTACGGGCACGATAATCAAAATAGTCGACCTTGTCAAGAAATACGGGGAGAAGGTCGCCGTCGACGGCATCAGCTTCGATGTTGAAGAAGGGGAACTGTTCGGATTCCTCGGACCCAACGGGGCGGGCAAGACCACCACCGTGAGATGCATCTCCACGCTCACCAACATAACTTCCGGAGAGGTTTATGTCAACGGAGTCAACGTGGTCAAGGACCAGATCAAGGCCAAGAAGTACATGGGAGTCATACAGCAGCAGATCTCCCTGGACAAGGACCTGACCATCAAGGAGAACATGATCTCCCATGCCATGTACCACGGAATGGGCAAGAAGGAGAGGGACCAGAGGATTCAGGAGCTCTCTGACTATTTCGGTCTGGAGGAATATCTCAACAAGCCCGTCGATTCGCTTTCCGGAGGATGGAAGAAGAGGGCGGCCATAGTATGCGCCATGCTCCATCAGCCCAAGGTCCTTTTCCTAGATGAACCGACATCCGGACTGGATATCAACGCCAGACGTCTCCTCTGGGACGTGGTCAAGAAGCTAAACCAGAGCGGAACCACCATCGTCCTGACCACCCACTACATCGAGGAGGCCGAGGCGCTTTGCGACAGAGTAGGAGTCATCGACCACGGTAAGATCATCGCTCTGGACAAACCATCGGTGCTCATCGAGCAGACAGGAAAGACGGCTGTCGAATACATGGAAGGGGAGAAGACATGCTACAGATACTTCCGCAGCATGGATGATGCCCAGGCTTTCGTCCATGACAGCGGATTCGAGGATGTGACCATCAGGAAGACCAACCTGGAGGATGTGTTCGTAGAGCTCACCGGTAAGAAAGTAGGTGATCAGAAATGAGCGAGACAGTGTACAAGAGGAACACCGGATTCTTCCACCAGGTGTATCACGTCGCTTGGTCGGACCTGATGTTCCTCAAACACAATTTCATCAATACGGTGATCATGACAATCATGGGTCCGATACTGTATCTGATAGCGTTCGGATACGGACTCAGATCGGGGGAGACAGATATCGGCGTATCATACGTTGCCTTCGTCATCCCCGGTATAATGGCGCTGACATCTCTGTCGGGGTCGTTCGCATCCACATCCACAAGGATCAACGTCCAGAGGCTGTACTACAAGAGCTTCGATGAGATGATGATGTGCCCCTTGAGCAACGGTGCCATCGTTTTGGGGAAGAGCATGCTAGGATTGGTAAGAGGGTTGATGGGATGCTTCCTGATGTACGCGATAGGGCTCGTCCTCGCACCTGAGCTGGAACTCACCCCGCTTGCGGTGATATCGATCGTCCTTAGCTGCATGGTATTCTCGATGCTGGGCATGCTGGCAGCTCTGCTCGCGAAATCGCACCAGAGCATGGCCACTTTCAACAGCCTGATCATCCTGCCGATGACCTTCCTGTGCGGTACGTTCTTCTCCGTATCCGACCTGGATCCAATCTTCCAGGGAATACTCTACTGCCTGCCTCTGACCCACTCAAGCCTTTGCGTAAGAGCAGCGTGCCTGCCTGGATATCTCGACTTCCCATGGATATCGCTTCTCGTACTGTTCCTGTTCGGAGTTGTGGTGTTCCTGCTAAGCTATCACATGCTCAGAGTGAGGAAGATCTGATCAGCTTCCGCGGACACCGTGAAGTATCTCGTCAAGGATGTATCTGGTCCCCTGGATCCCGTAAATGGGACGGGGGATCACATCATCCAGGCCCATCGAGGAATGTCCGATGGGTATGCCTATGCAGCATTCTCCGTTTATCTTCATGGTAAGCGCAGTTATCCCTTCGCACAGAACGATGTCCGACCCCTTCTTAGGCTCGACACCGAATGATTCCGAATAATCGATGGAATCCAGGAATGCCTTCAGCTTCTCCACTTCCGTCTCATCGGATCCCAGATCCACATCCACTGCTATGGGTGCTGTGGCAAGATACTCGTACATCCACTTTGTCAGCGGCCTGATTACCGAGGCGATCCCCGCCGCGGAGAATTTCAGTCCCTTAATACGCAATGCGTTGTACTTCATGCCGACGAACTTCTGATAGATCTTGTCACGGGCCTTTTGGACCTTCGAGATAGGGGCGGATGCATCCTTGCCGGTGATTGCTCCGATATTTCTGTACCACTCCTCGGTTGCATCGAAACCAACGGGGGCTCCCGCTTCGGAGCGTATGATCTTCAGCCCTTTGGATTCGTAATAATCACATAAAGATGCGCATGCCTCCGGGCATACCACGATGCAGTATTCGGAATTGAGCGAGTCCTTGAGATCGTCAAGCTCCGCTCCGGCCCCGGGAACGCACCTCACCTTCAGGCCCATGGACTCCAGATTCTCCGTGAATTCTTCAACGGCCGCCATCCAATCCTTATCCAGGACTGTCATGCCCACGAGATTGACAGTATCCTTCTCGGGCCTGTCCCTGACCGGCTTCAGGTGCTCCACAATCTGCCTCAGGGTATGGTCGTATCCTTGGGTCATCGGTATGGAGACTAACGATTCATCCATGTAAATCGCCCTGTCTTCCATCCCTGCCTCGCGGATCGCCTTCTCGTGGTTATCCCCTATGAGCCCTGCTCCGGGCGAATTGATCACCACTACCAATCCGGGCTTCTTGGAATCGACTATCGGGAGTCCTTCCTCCAGTTTGTAGAAGGCCCCATTTATGTAATCATACTCGTCAAGAAATGTTGCTGGCACTCTTGGATACCCGCAGAAATAGGGAACGAAATAGGAATCATTCTCTTCGAGCGTCATCCTAGGGAATACTGCACTGGAATAGACCATGAACCTGACCCTGCATCCTCCCGGACCGTGCAGGAATACCATCGCATCGGTGATACTTTCGACGGCCATTACCGCGCCGACGAATCCATCCGGAAGCGTCCTCTTCATATTATCCCTCCTTTCTTCCATCCTTCATTGTTGGGAAGACGCATTATGTTCTCCAGATATTCCACATAATCCAGAGAGGGTTTCAGCCCCAGACCTATCTTGCCCACCCTTGCGAATCTGACGCCGTCCGTGGGCATCATAATATCCGATATTATCAGGTCCGGCCTGTTCTCACTGATATCCTTCTTAAGATTGTCCGAATCATAATCCTGCGTGATGAGGCCTATATGGCGGGACACAGCTGCCAGCTGCTTCCTTCTGGGATTTGGCTGGCATGCTATCCTTACGAAATCCACCTTGAGGTCCAGCAACATGTCGATAAGCCAATCTATGTTATACGACAGCTTGTTCAGCAGAATGACCTTCTTCCCTTCGAAGCGGTGGCGGTGAGCATCGATGAATGCTGCGTACTCAGATTCCACAGAACCGATCTCCTCTTCGGCCTCTTCTCTCTTCCCTGTGAGGTCCCCCATCCTGTCCAGCCATTCCTCATAATCGTAACGGCCCACCGGGAGAGGTACAGGGAACAGCTCCCTTCCAGTCCTCTGATGTATCATATCG
This sequence comes from Thermoplasmata archaeon, assembly GCA_015063235.1. Classification (GTDB taxonomy): domain Archaea; phylum Thermoplasmatota; class Thermoplasmata; order Methanomassiliicoccales; family Methanomethylophilaceae; genus Methanoprimaticola. The sequence goes on from SUSW01000006.1 coordinate 20,334, forward strand.
CAGAGCTCCCTATTGTTGGCGGTGTCCGTCAGTAGCATGTCATAGGTACCTTTGCAGAAGTTCTGTATGGTGGACGACGTGGTCTCGTCTATGAATCTGCAGTTCACCTTGAGACCGAACCTATCCAGCATCCTCTCGAGCTCCTGCATATGCTTCTTCGAATGTAAATCGAAGAAGGATGTGGCGATAAGATTGATTGAATTCGATTCCGGAACGACTGACGGGTCGATCATCTGGACGATGTTCGAGGCGGCCATCATGAAACCATCGGTGTAATCGCCGACAACATCCCCGTCTGTGGGAACGTACTGAATGTCGACATCAGGATACTGCTTCATCTTCCTGTCGATGACGCTGACGCAGTCATCGCCGATTATCCCGGGCATACATGTGGTGACCACGGCGATCCTGCTGAATCCGTCCGCGACCGTATCATCGATCGCTTTCTCCAGATACTTCACGCCTCCGAATATGGAGACGGCGTCGTCCATCATGGTGCATCTCACATTCTGAGCCGGGGCCACATCGAATATCTCTCTGTCGTACAGCTCCAATACGGCCTTGCTGCGGGATGTGTTCATGAAATACAGACAGCTTTCCGGACCGTGCAGCACCACGGCGAAATCGTTCATCTTCATGTAGGCCGCCAGTGCTCCGTATGCGGCACATGACATCATTATGCGCGTATCCTTGATGGATCTCTTAGCGCATCCTGTACATCCGCCGCACGGATGTCGCGTGACGCCTGAAGCTCCTCCGGGACGTATCTCCCTTCCTGCGGCCAGATCCGATAGCTGATCGTCATCCAACGGGTGTGGGTAGACGCATTCCACCTTTCCCTCAGATACGTCGATGATGCGCTGCGCTATCTCATCCACAGCCTTGGAGATGTCTGAATCGGGGTATAACTCCCTGACGGTGTGGCCCTTGCCTTCGGCATCCGCGAACAGCTTGTCGCGCGGCATCACGGCGATTACCTCCGTACCTGTGGCAGCGGCGAATCTCCTTACCAGTTCCTCCTCTCCGACGACCCCGCGGGAGTTCAGGAGGATACCGATAAGACGCGGCGAGCCCGTATCGAAATTGGAAAGTCCTTTCATAATGTTGTTCGCAGCGTACATGGCCATGAACTCACCGGATGTTACGAGGATTATCCCGTCCGCGTATTCGCCTCTGAGAGGAACGGCGAATCCTCCGCATACGACATCCCCCAGGACGTCGTAGACCTTGACATCCACATCCAGACCGTCCGCACCCAGCTTCTTCAGCGTATCGAAAGTCGTCAGGATTCCTCTTCCGGCACAGCCGATGCCGGGTTCCGGCCCTCCTGCCTCCGTGCATATCACGCCTTCGGTACCGGTCATGATCACATCGTCAAGCTTCCTCTTGGCAATCGGGGTGTTCCTGACGTAGTCCAGAACGGTACTCTGGGCCTTGCCTCCCAGCAGAAGCCTAGTGGAATCGTGCTTGGGATCGCAGCCTATCTGCATCACCTTGAGACCTTTCTTGGCCAGCGCTACCGAGATGTTGGCGGCCATGGTGGATTTTCCGATGCCGCCCTTTCCGTACATGGCTATCTGATACATGGATGTCTTTTGCGAATATCTCGTCCTCACGATAAAAATGATTGGAACATCTGTCCAATATGCACCTGGCATATTTCGACATTTGTCTAATCAAGACAGCGAAGATTCATTAACCTAGATGCAGATACTTCTTTGTTCGCTCTGAGGTATTATTATGGGAATCAACATCGGAATATGCGAAATGGAAGCCAAGAACTCAATGTGCAAAGACCTCAGGTCCGAGATTATAAAGGTCCATGTCAGCGATCCGGCAGGATTCGAGGACATAGTCCAATACGAAGATGTAGTGGACCTCGAGACAGCAAAGAAGAAGGTCGGCGACTGGGAATCATTCATCAAGAGAAACAGGATCAATCCCGAGACCGATGCCGTCTACATGAGCAAGGTGAAGAAAGACGAAGACATCGCACTCCTGGCACCTGTGTCCAAGAAGGTCTGCACCGGATGGATTATGATGGATGGTCTTTCCGATGACGTAAAGAAGAAAATCCTGGACAAAGCGAACGGTGATGACATCATATCCGGCTGGGACCAGCTCGAGTTCGACGAGATGAACGAACTCTGCTCCAAGTGCCCCCTGTCATGGGATAAAGGGCGCGGATGCATCGGTGCATTCGGACCAGACACCAGCAAGCTTCCGGAGATCGCAGCGAAGTACAGCTGTCCCATAACAGCTTCGGCACCTGTCGCAGCCAAATCCCATAAGAAGTTCACTCCTGAAGATGCAGAGAACCTTCTGAAGGAGATCGAGATCCTGAAGACAGCCCTCCCCAAGGAAGGAAAGGTCTTCGTGAACCGCTACAAGGGCCCCGTCGAGAGGATGGAGGCAGTGGCCAAGATCTCGATAGCAGAAGGCTGCGGCTGGTACTTCTTCTGATCAGGCAAAACCATTCAGACGGAGAAGGAGCTGTGACATGTTCCTGACAAGGGCATGCACACCCTTCATCCCTTTCTTATCATCCTCGTACTGAGGGGAATTCAGAGCATGCACTATGGGCAGAGGATTCGAACCGCATACGTTCACACCGTTGCGGAGCAGGAAATCCACCACCTGGTTGTAGACCATCGAACCGCCGTCGTGGCCACAAACGGCTATCGCGCCGCCGACCTTTCCGTTGAGACCCAGATCGCCCTTTTCATACACAAGCTGGGCCCTTTCGAGGAATGTCTGAAGAACACTGGGGCACGCGTTGGAATAGGTGGGCGAGGCGATTAGGATGCCGTCTGCCTCCCTGAGCCTGTCCAGAATGTCATTGAGCCCGTCATCCTCGTCCATGCATCTTCCGTCACCGCGGATCTCGCATGTGAGACAGACGTTGCAGTTCACCAGAGTGTACTCATAGATGTTGATAATCTCCATCTCGATGCCTTCCTTCTCGAACTGATCCTGCACCTCATTGAGTATGTTGCTGGTATTGCCGATAGGGCGGGGGCTTCCGTTGATGGCGATTATCTTCATGGAACGTCATCCGTGGACACACTAATAGATTTTGCCGATAGACCCGTTTTGAAATGATAGCCATTCGTCTGTAGAACTGCAGGGCATCAGTGACCCTAACGCACCCACTGAAAACCATCCTTCGCCGTCAGAGTATCCATTCGGTCACGACGCCATCCTTGACCTTATACGCCTTCTCAGCTATCTCCGCCATAGGCCTGTCATGATCCTCATCCGAGTAGAACGCCTCCACCTCGGTGTCCCCGTAGATCTCCCTGAAGCGCCTGACCTTCTCCTCGTCCCTGCAATTGGGTCCGAGGCATCTTCCGGTCCCCGTATCCACCTGGGATGCGATGAAGTACTTTATCCCCAAACGCGAGCATGCCTCGCGGATATGGAATTCAGGGGAGGCAGATATAACGAGATCGTCTTCCTTCTGCTGCTCGAGATACCAAGGGAATATCCTGTCCATATGGCTGTCCCAAAACTGCTTGGACATCTCCTCTACGTCCACATATTTGAAGAACTTGTAGTACCTCTGCTTCATGGCCCTGATATCGAGCTTTCCTCTTCTGTGCCCCCACCATCCGGTGAACTGCCACGGGAAACATATGATCATGTACGGCTTTCTTTTAAGGCAAAACTTGTAGAAATCGACCATGCAGTCGCCGTCATACAGCGTACCGTCGAAATCGTAGACGTTCAACTTCTCTCCACCGTTCCGCCCCAAAATCGATGCCTTTGCTAAAAAGTCTATCGTTCAGGCTCTGATTGGGAAAGAACTGCCGATTCTGAGGCATAAACGCTTTATCCGAACTAGACCGTCTTTCCGTTGTGCGGAACATCATTTTCCGCATCGAGCCTTGATAGAACCAAGGAGGCGAACCGTTGGATAACCGCTTGAGAAGGGAAACCCCCAGCAATCACACCGCAGGAACATTCCTGGCCATCGTAATGATTGCATCGGGCCTCATGATGCTGATCAACCGCATCAGCAGCTTCAGATTGCTGCTGAAAGGGATATGGACAGATACCTGCGACATAGGTTCATGCAATCTGGTCAGAATCTACGGGAAGGATGGTTTCTTCATCCAGCTGATCGTAAAGGATGACGGGGACGCCATCACCGAGAATTGTTCAGAATCTGACGATTCTGACGAGATATGAACGGCCTCCGGCCAATCGGACATCCCTTTTTACTTAGGACAGTTAGACTTGTCCGTGCGCGTTAATATATACGTCCACATTATCGCTCAGACATCAAAGGTGTAGACATGACCGACATGCTGAAGATTACCGACCTCCACGCAGAAGCCGGCGGCAGAGAGATCCTCAAAGGGGTGAATCTGACAATCAGGGAGGGCGAGACCTGTGTCCTTTTCGGAGCCAACGGTTCCGGGAAATCCACATTGCTCGCCTGTATCATGGGATACAGCTCCATAACGGTAACTAAGGGAAGGATCGAGTTCAAGGGACAGGACATAACTGACCTGCCCGTGGACGAGCGTGCGAAGCTCGGTATAGGGATGATGATGCAGAGGCCCCCCAATGTATACGGGGTGAAGCTTTGCGACCTTATCAAGGCGTCATCCTCGGATGCGGAGAAGGTCCTCGCCGACGCAAACGTGTTCCACATGGACAGATTCCTGGACAGGGAGATCAATGTCGGATTCTCCGGAGGGGAGATCAAAAGGTCCGAGCTCCTGCAGTTGACAGCCCAGAAACCGGAATTCATCCTTCTAGACGAACCTGAATCGGGAGTGGATCTCGAGAGCATCGACCTTATCGGAAGGAAAGTCCATGACCTGTTATATTACAACGCCGAATCCAACGACAGCAGACACGTTTCGTCTCTTGTCATCACACACACCGGTCAGATCATGGACTACATCGGTGCCGAGACGGCGTACGTCATGAAAGAGGGCAGGATCGCAAGGTCCGGAAAGCCCTTCGAGCTCCTGAAGGAGATCAGGGAATTCGGTTACGGAGAGTGAAGAGATGCCGGAAAGTCAGACAGTTAGGGAAGCGCTGAACAAGAAAGGCGCATACGGAAAGGACCTGGATCTCGAGCACTACGATGTCAGGGCGGACGAGACCATCGAGGTAGACGACCTTGAGAAATCCGAATACAGGAAATACATGGAGAACGTCGGTGTCGTGGCCAACGAGATCGAGCGTTCCGGTACGATGATGTTCATCGACAACAATCCCAGCCACTGCTCCCCCAAGATACAAGAGGGGTTGGAGGTCATGTCCGTGAAGGACGCCATGAAGAAATACGACGGCCTCACAGACTACTACTGGAAGGCAGTGGAGCCCACCAAGGACAAGTACACCGCCAAGACCTATCTCGAGGACGGCAACGGCTACTTCGTCAGGGTCAAGGCCGGATACCATATCAAATATCCTCTCCAGACCTGCATGCTCATGAACATGAATAGGTCCATTCAGAACGTCCACAACATCGTCATCGTCGAGGATAACGCATCGCTCGAGATGATCACCGGATGCTCCACCGCTCACGCGGACGATTCACTGCACGTCGGCGTATCGGAGATATTCATCGGAGACAACTCCAGCCTCTCATTCAGCATGATACACAGCTGGGGCAAGCAGACTGGAGTGCGTCCCAGGACCGGTACGATCGTTGGGAAGAACTCCAACTACGTCAACAACTATGTCATCCTGAACCCGGTCGGATCCCTTCAGAGCTTCCCCGCAGCATACCTCAGCGACGGTGCTTCGGCTACCTACAACACTATGTGCATCGCACATGAGAACTCGGAGGTCGATACCGGAGGGCTCGTTTATCTGAACGGAAGGAAATCCAAAGCGGAGATAATGAGCAGGTCCATCTCCATGGGCGGAAAGCTTACCGCACGCGGACGCATGGTCGGCAACGCACCTGAGGCAAAAGGACACCTGGAATGCAGGAGCATCATCCTTAAGGACGGCGGCTCCACCATGGCCATCCCAGAGCTCGAAGCTCATATTGCAGATGTGGAGATGACCCATGAGGCTGCGGTCGGAAAGATCGCTAGGGATCAGATAGAATACATCATGTCAAGAGGTCTCTCTGAGGACGAGGCAGTCAGCATGATTGTCAAAGGATTCCTCTCGGGAGGATCCATCAACGGACTCCCGCCTGAGCTGAAGAAAGAGCTCGACGAGGCCATCGCCGCAGCGAATGTGGGCGACTGAAACAGTAACGAAGGGGTCTCCCCCTTCTTTCATCTTTTATCAGTTGATAAAAACAATAACCAAAAGTGTGCTGGGTTGGGGGAACCCAGCATTTGGATGGCGCAAACCACATTGATCTTTCTTGAAAGATGCTCCTCTCAGTAAAGCATCGGGTCTTTAAGTATACCTCTGTGTTCCAAATAGATCAGGGATCCGATGAATGCCACTGCGCCAAAGAGAGCGATATAGCCCCAATAGCTGTAATCAGAGGCTTCCATTCCCTGCGAAGTTCCATCTAGGACTGCTGGATCTTTCTGAGTCTCAACAACCGAATCGGCTTCGGCAGAGAATGAATCGTGAAGGGGTACGATCAACGCTGCGATAGCCGCTATGGCGAATAACAAAACTATTGCTTTCTTCATTGTATCTCTCCACACCATCGGAAGATGGATGCAATTACTATATACGCTAGTGTAGTATTTATTGTTACCCATAGGGGGTATAGGTATAGGCATAATCATCCAACAATGCCACTTTAACTGAACAACTAAAGTAGTCAAAACTGGAATGGAGCCTTCGTCTCGATGAGATGGATGATGTTAGCATCATCATCACGGATAGAACAGAATGTGCCGAACGGTCCGCGCTTCGGCTCCTGCACGAAAATGACACCTTCGTCGATCAGGCGCCTGCGGGTATTGTACGGAGAATCTACTCCGAAATACAATCCGGTGTCTATCCCGCATACCTCGGATCTCTTCAGAATGATCCTGCAATTTCCTCTTACAAGATATGCGGAATCATCATCCTTCGCTAAGACTTCCATATGCAGGACATCTGCATAGAATGAAACAGAACGGGAAACATCTCTGACGGGTATCGTACACACATATATGGATTCGGGAAGACCTTCTACAGTATATTCGAAGTTAGCTCCATGTGGATCCCCTAAAGGCATGGACAGAGTATCTGAAGGCTGGATTATAAATCATGACAGGGAGATGCTGGATACACAGTGAGTGCCCGTCCCTAAGAGTTAAATACATCCCCATTATACACTGGAATGTTGCCCTGGTAGTGTAGCGGCCTATCATGAAGCCCTGTCGAGGCTTCGACACGGATTCGAATTCCGTCCAGGGCGCTCATCTTTCTAAATCACTAACAATCTTGTGTTTCTGCTGTTCTCCACATCATTTCGGATGACCTTCCACAAATCAATTTAGTAACACGAATTTAATATTAGTGTTACTGTTCTTGCTTCTTCAGACGTTTGGAGGAACCGTGCAGGAACACTGTGTTCTCGTTGGTCTTCTCATCAAAGACCAATTCCGCATCCACTCCGAACACCAAGTCCATGTTCTCCGGAGTCAATACCTCTTCAGGAGTGCCAAGGGCCATGATATCAAAGTTATGAATCATGAGAATACGGTCGCAGTATCTCGCAACCATTCCGAGATCGTGGGACACTATTACCACTGTGAGTCCGTCCTCTTTAGAGAGGTCTCTTACAAGATCCAGAACATCGAACTGCGAATTAATGTCCAGATGTAGCGTGGGTTCATCCATCAGCAGGATCTTCGGAGTCTGTGCAAGAGCCCTTGCTATGATGACCCTCTGACGCTCCCCTCCGCTCATCGTGTTGATGTGTCTCTCCCCGAAGCCTGCCAGACCTACACGTTCCAGGGCACGATCGACGATCTCGTCGTCTGAGTGGGACATTCCCTCCATAAGGCCTTGGAAAGGTATTCTCCCCATCGAAACAATGTCCCTTACCGTGAAGGAGAAATGGACCTCGTTGGTTTGAGGGACCACTGCCACCCTCTTAGCGATATCCCTCTTGGTGATGACCTCCAAATCCACCCCATCCAGAAGGATGTGTCCTCCCTGCGGGGAGAGATTCTTGTTGAGATGCTTCAGCAGAGTAGTCTTTCCGCATCCGTTGGGACCTAATATGCCCAATATCTCGCCTTCCCTCACCTCCAGCGACAGATCCTTCAGCAGCGTATAATCGCGGTAGCCATAATCTACATTCCTGAGTTCCAGCGTCAACTCCATCCCACCTCCTTCTTCCTTCTGAGCAGCAGATAGATAAACAGCGGTGCTCCGACCAGTGCGGTCACGACACCTATCGGCAATGTTCCGTAGTAAGGTGCGATGATATGTGTGAAATAATCGCAAATCAGAATGAAACATGCTCCTGCGAACACGCTGAGGGGCATGATTACCCTGTTGTCCGGACCAAGGATGATCCTGAGGATGTGGGGTATGACCAGACCTATGAATCCGATCACTCCTACGAAAGATACCGCGGAAGCCACTATCACGGTTGTAAGGATCAGTATGAACTGCCTAGTTCTCTTGACGTCTATACCGAGATCCATTGCGTGTGCATCCCCCAACATCATAACGTTGAGATTCTTTGCCTGCGTCACCAGCAGTATCGATGCGATGGTTATGAGAGGTGCTGCGAAGATGACCTCTCCCCAATCGGCATTTCCCAGATTTCCCATGGTCCAGAAAACGATCCCTTCCAGCTTCTCTCCTGCAATGAACGTCAGGAATGAGACCAGTGCCGCCAACAATGAGGATACCGCTACTCCCGACAGTATGAGGGTCTCCGGCCTCACCACGCCTCCCGAACGTGCCATCGCATAGACAAGGAACATTGTCAGAAAACAGGTTGCGAATGCCAGCACCGGTGTGCATATAGCTGCGGGAATGAAAGATACCACGAACACTATGCTGATGGCTGCTCCGAGGGATGCGCCGGATGAAAGACCCAGTATGTACGGTGAAGCCAAAGGATTCCTGAAAACCCCCTGCATCGCGGCGCCCGCCACCGCAAGCCCCCCTCCTACGAACAGTCCGATGACCACACGGGGCGCGTTGATCTCACGGACGATAATATTAGAGGACCATGTTCCGTTGCCCATCAGAGCGTCGATGACCTCTTGGAACGAGTACGAGAGGTCCGCAGATACCCATGACAGATCGAGTAGGACACAGATTACAGTCAAGATGAGAATGAGAACCAGCGTGAGGACGACCTTCTTCTTGGACAATATCTTTCCACTCATCGTCTCACCTCTGCGGCCTCATGTAATAATATGCTACACACAGCAGAACCGCAGATGCGATTACGCTGGAGATCGCGTACATCGTTATGTCACTGTCCGAAGTCCCTCCTGAAGGCATATCGCCGTCGAAATAATCAGGATACATGGAACCGGCCATGGCCCATACACCCTTGGCGCTCTCTATCGAGAAGTTATTCCATATGCCTTTGAGCCCCTTGACCGTGATATCATTGCCGACTTGGGTCCTCAGACTCTTCATCAGGTCCTCACTGTTAAAGACCTGGCTGTCAGCGAATATCATCGCATTCGGATGCTTGGAGACCAGATCCGTGAGATTTACCTCTATAGTGCTCTCGCTTTTCGAATCATCCTTGGTGATCACAATCCCGCCGGCTGCTTCTATCATCGCAGTCGTGATCGATTTCGTATTGCCGACCTTGAATACCCCTGAAGAATGAGTAACGTAGAACGCCTCGATCCTCTCAGGCTGCTCCTGCGAGAGGGTGACGTCTATCTTCTCCACAACGGCCCTCATCGTGGCTGCGTTGTGATCCACCTTTCCGTTGCAAACTATGGAGATCGTCTCTACGAAATCTATGATGTCTCCGTAAGTGCTCACATCTCCCCAGTACATTACATTCTTGAACCCTTCCTCCTTGAGGAAGCTGAGATTGCCTCTGTACGAGGGGGATACCACGGCGAAAATAACATCCTTCTCACGGTCGAAATGGCCTTCTCTCGTAGGTTCGGATGCCGTGATGATGTCCGTCCTCAGCTGTTCCTTCCCGGAATCGTAGATCGTACCGTTGGCTGCGATACGGCCTTCGTCCACATATTTCCTCAGATCGTCGAAGAGCGGATCCCCGTTGGTCTTCGAATATCTGTCACAGACCAGGATCTTATCCAATGCGCCGACGCCTATCGCAGTCGCGGTGGTGCCGACGCCTATCGTGATTATCCTCTCCGCAGGACCGTCCAGCGTGAATATGGTGCCGTCGCCGTCCCTCACCAGAATGGATGCGTCGGAAGGATTTGCTGCCGCTACCGCCGTCAGAGAAGATGCTACCAGAAGCGATACGAGAATGAACGCGGGTATTTTTGATCTCATCCGGACACCTATAGGGAAACTCTATCCATATATCCAATAATAATACCTTTCAAATATTCGTAACATGAAATGGCACCCGATCCATCCTGCGTGTTACTGACATACGAATAGGGTGCCCTGAAGGATATAACGCAGCCGAGAAAATAGGCCAAAAGAATGATGGAATAGGTCAGAGGATCTTCTTCGAGAGCTCCGAGATCTTCACCAAAGTCTGTTCTCCGGTGGCCATGTCCCTCAGCGTCACTGAATCCTCTTCGAGCTCCTTCGCACCGACGATCACCGCATACTTCGCCCTGACGGATGAGGCGTACTTCATCGCCTTGGCCATCTTACGGCCCATGATGTCGATATCTGAGGATACTCCCTCGCTGCGCAGCATCGCAACTATCTCGGCCGCCTTGAGCCTGACATCATCAGATACCGGCACGACATAAGCCCCTATGCCTTTGGGCTCGTAAACCTGCCCCTCCTTCTCGATCGCGAGGAGTATCCTGTCAAATCCGATGGCGAATCCTGTGGAGAACACCTTCTCCCCACCGAACAGCTCGGAAAGGGTGTAGGATCCTCCTCCGCAGATCTGCTTCTCCGCACCGAGAGCCGGAGCCTCTGCCTCGAAGACCATCCCTGTATAATAGTCCAATCCGCGTACGACTCCGAGGTCTATGTCGAAGTTGTGAACACCCATGGCATGCATGTAGGCGGTGACCTGTCTGAGGTAATCCCCGGCATCTCCTGGAACCTTCTCGAGAACCTCCTCTCCCCCGACGGTCTCTGTGAGGGTGAAGATGCTGTCTATCGTCGATGGATCCACATTCATATCCTCGAGAAGTGGCCTTGCCTCATCGTACAGCTTCTTGTCGAGCTTCTGGAGGACCTCCGCAGTCCTCTCCTTAGGGACCCCGGCATCGGCTATGGCCTGCCTAAGGACGCCTATGTGACCGATGTGGATCTTGTAGTCCTTCAGTCCTAGCTGTTTGATCATGGCGGCCGCCATGCAGATGACCTCCGCGTCGGTCTCGGGTGTGGCGGAACCTATCAGCTCCGCGCCGAACTGGAAGAACTCCCTGTACCTTCCACTCTGTGGCCTCTCGTACCTGAAGCATTGTCCGAAATAGAATATCTTGATAGGTTTGGGATCGTTGCTCATACCGTTGACGAACATCCTGATCGCGGGTGCCGTCATCTCCGGACGCAGTGCGATATCCCTGTCGCCCTTGTCCTTGAAGGCGTAGAGCTCCTTGAGGACGTTGGGTCCTGACCTGAGGATGAATAGCTCCGCATCCTCGAAGATAGGGGTCTCGATCTCCCTGAAGCCGAATGTCTGAGCGGTATGCCTGAGCTTGTTCTCGTAGAACCTGCGTTTCTCCATCTCATCAGGGAGGAAGTCCCTTGTACCGCGCGGACATTGAATCATGCGACTCGCATCACTGGATTGGTATATAAGGACAATCTGAGGATGGGGCTAGAATCTAAAGACGATGAATGGAGGGGATCCCCCCTCCGGTTTCAGAACTTCTCGGGAGGGATGTCCTCATTTTCCAGGGATTCCACTTCCTTGTTGATGATCTCGGTCTCCTTGGCCATCTCCTCGACGGTCGGAATCGGTCCGAGGATATCATCCGGATCGCCTACGGCGTTGCGAATGGACTCCACATCCGAAACTTCTCTGTCCGGAACGTTCTTCGCGGTCCCGACATACTCGGAGATGCCCTCGACAAGTTTGGTAACCTCCATCGGGAAGAATATCTTGGAGGATTCTCCCTCTCCGACCTTCTGAAGGGTCTGCATTGACAGGACCGACAAAGCCTTTGAATCCATGGTCGCGGCCCCTACGGAAAGGATCCTCAGCTTCTGGGCCTCTCCCTGCCCTTCAAGAATCGTAGCTAGCCTCTTACCTTCGGCTTCAAGGATCATTGACTGCCTTAGACCTTCCGCCTCGAGGATACGGGACCTCTTCTTTCCCTCGGCCTCCAGGATTGCAGCCCTCTTCTGTCCGTCCGCCTCGAGGATGGCCGCACGCCTCTTCCTCTCAGCGGAGGTCTGCTCCTCCATGGAGTCCTTGACCTTCCTGGCAGGATTGACCTCCCTTATCTCGACAGCCTCTATCTTGACACCCCACTTGTCGGTATTCTCGTCGAGGATATCCCTCAGGCTGACATTGATCTTCTCTCTCGATGACAGGATCTCATCGAGCTCCATGTCTCCGATGATGGACCTCAATGTGGTCTGCGCCAGATTGACCGTTGCGAACCTGTAGTCGGTGACCTCGAAGAACGCGTTCTTCGGATCGGTGACCTTGATGTAGATGACCGCATCCACATCTACAGGCGAGTTATCCTTAGTGATGACCTCTTGTTTAGGAACATCCAATACTTCTGTACGGAGATCCATCTTGACCACTTTGTTTATCAGCGGACAGACGACATTCAGACCCTGGTTGAGGACTCTGACGAACTTTCCCAACCTCATGTAGATGGCCTGTTCGTAAGGCTGCACAATCTTCACTCCGCTGGTGATCGTTATGACGACGGCGACGATAACGACCACTGTCAGGATAATTATAATGGTAGAATCCATCTGAACACCTCAGATTCTGCGTACGTGGACGTGCACGCCTTCGCTGCTCTCCACGATTACTTCCGTTCCCGCTTCGATAGGCTCGTCGGAAGTGGCCGACCATGTGTCGTTACCTATCTTCACCTTGCCTTTCATGTTATCCAGCTCTGTTGGTACCATCACCTTGCCGGTCCTGCCGACCAGTGAATCGGCCACTGTCGTAGCCGGCGGTTCCGGCTTGGCCAGATGCTGATAGAGCTTCAGCGTCAGCAATGTGACCGGCACCGCTACGACCAACGCGATCACGGGGGCCCAGACGCTCATGAGGAGGTCGGGGGCCAGAAGACCAATCGCACCCATGACCAGAAGCACTATCCCTGGTATGAGCATGAATCCGCCCGGTACGAAGGCCTCATAGATTACGAATGCCGCACCAGCTATCAACAGGATACAGGAAATTAGGAACGGGTCCATGGTACGAGTATGCAGGAACAAAAAGATAAACATATGTTCCCGTGCTTCGTGCGGCTGACAGAACGGTCATCCGTTTTCTACTTCATAGATATCGTCGTTAAGACTCTCTCCTTCCACATCGTCGCGGCGGAGCAGACCTTTGAATCCATTCTTAGGCTCAGGTTCATCCGTGACTCTCAGCTTGACGAAATATCCCGTATCGCCGTATATACGGAGGTAATCGCCGGATTCCGTGCTGTCGATCCTGCATCCTCTCATGGGGACCGCTCTTCCGAATGATTCCGTCTTAAGCTCCTGATCCAGACCCATCCAGATACCTTTCTCGCCCTTCCATTTCCTGCATATGATGTAGAATCTCTTCTTACCGTCCCTGAAAGGGATGCAGAAGCGTGACTCGATAGGACATCCCCCTGTTCTTTCTCCCATAACGACGGATCGTTTCTGACGAATGCTTCCGCATCCTTCCGATAGATTTGTCACTGGTGAATCCGCATCCCGTGATGGTTAGTTCGCCGTTCTCATCGATGTTCCGTTCGTAATCGCCCAATGGCTGCTTGTTCCTGCTGAACCATCCCTTGGTTCGTAGATGTTATGGGACTTCGATAAACATATTGCGATTACTCCGAATCGAACTGACTCTCATACAGCTCCCTGTACGGGCCGTTCCTCGATATCAGATCCCTATGCGTTCCGGTCTCGACGATAGACCCGTTCTTCACGACCAGTATCAGATCCGCATCGATTATCGTTGAGAGCCTGTGCGCGATTATGAATGATGTCCTTCCTTCCATCATACGGTCTGTGGCATCCTTGATCTGCTTCTCCGTGAGCGGATCGACAGAGCTTGTAGCCTCATCGAGAATAACCATGGACGGACTGTCTACCATGGCCCTTGCGATGGCCACCTGCTGCCTCTGTCCTACGGACATGGAATCGCTGTCACCGATGCGGGTATCGTAACCGTCGGGAAGCGATGACACGAAATGATGCAATCCAACCGCCTCGCATATCCTGTCTAGATCTTCATCCTTCACATCGGTCCTGTTGAACACTATATTCTCTCTGAGAGTGCCTTCGAACATCCACGTCTCCTGCAGAACCATACCGAACAGACCTCTCACCTGCTGACGGGTCATTCTGCTAATGGGAATGTCGTCGATGGTTATCTCTCCGGAATCCACATCGTAGAATCTCATAAGGAGATTGATCAGAGTGGTCTTACCTGCACCCGTGGGACCTACGATCGCAACCTTCTGTCCCGGCTGCACCCTTATGGACAGATTGTGGATGATCTCTTTCCCGGGATCGTAGCCGAAGCACACATCCTTGAATTCTACCTTGCCCTTGATGTCGCCGAGCGTTACCGTCTCCTTTTCTTCGGACATCTCTTCATAGCCTAGGAATATGAACACGCGCTCTGCGGATGCCGCCACCGACTGCATGCTCACTATCGCAGAAGAGATCTGACTGAAGGCTCCGGTGAACAGCTTCACATATATCATGAAGGCTACGATCACACCGAAGGTTATGCTTCCTCCCATGTACAGCATCGCTCCGCATACACAAATCAGCACATAACCCACATTGCTGATGAGTCCGCTCAGATGGCTGGAGATACCTCCCAGGAACTGCGATCTGAAGGCAGTGTGCCCCAATTCCTCGTTGATCTCATCGAACCTCAGCAAAGCCTCTTTCTTCCCTGCATAGATCGAAACGACTGTGTGTCCCGTGTACTGCTCCTCCACCAGACCGTTCATCGCTCCGAGGTTCTTCTGCTGTGACTTGAAGTACTTCTGCGTACGCTTCGCGATAGACTTGATAATCGCGAATCCGACCACTGCGATGGCTACAGACAGCAGTGTGAGCGGGATGTTAAGGAACGCCATCAGGATGAATGCGAAGACGAGAGAAGTCGTCGCGCTCACCATCATTCCGATGCATTGATTCATCGACATCCCCAATGTGTCCACGTCGTTCGTGACACGACTCATCACATCGCCTTTGGAGGACCTGTCGAAATAGCTCAGCGGTATGTGGTTCATCTTCCTTGAAATGTCCTTACGCAGCATCTGTGCGCATCTCTGCGACACCGTCGCCATCATATAGTTCTCTGCGAACGTCAGAAGACCGCTCACTATGTAGATGATAATCAGGATCTCTCCCAACTGCTTGATGGCGTCGATATCCATGTCAGCGGACAAACCGTCGTGAATGAGATCCGTCATCTCGCTGAGAATGTATGGGCCTATCAAGGCTAATGCCGATGCGACCGCTGAAAATACTGCTGTGAGAATGAACATCATGCGGTAGCGCTTGATGTATCTGAAAATATCGGACCAGGCCTTCCTGAAGTCATCGGGCTTCTTGGACATGCTCACTGTCTCACCCCCGTGTACTCCTGGATCTCGGCCATCTCCCTGTAGATGCTGCATCCGGACATCAGCTCTTCGTGCTTTCCGGATCCCACTATCCTTCCGTCCGCGATGACGATTATCCTGTCAGCATCCGCTATCGTGCCTATCCTCTGTGAGACTATGATTGTGGTCGAACCTTTCGTGGCGCGTTTAAGGTTGCTGCGTACCGTTGCATCCGTCTTGAAATCCAATGCCGAGAATGTATCGTCGAAGATGTAGATCTCCGGTCTCTTGCATACCGCACGTGCGATGGACACGCGCTGCTTCTGACCTCCGGAAAGGTTAGCGCCTAACTGCTCGATCACCGTGTCCAAACCTTCATGCTCTTCCAGATACGAATCGATGCACGCTATGCGTGCAGCTTCCATCATGTCATCGTCCGTACAGCCGGAGGTACCGTAGCCTATGTTGAATCCTACGGTTCCTGAGAACAGCATGGGCTTCTGCGTAGCGTAACCTATCTTGGAACGCAACACGTCGAGATCGTATTCCTTCACATCTACCCCATCTACGATGACCGATCCTTCCGTCGCGTCAAACAGACGGGGTATCAGATTGACCAAGGATGTCTTTCCCGAACCGGTCTGTCCGATTATCGCTACGGTCTCTCCCCTCTTCACATCGAAATTAACTCCGGTGAGCGTATCGCCAGAACTTTCCGGATATGCAAAGGAAACATCCCTGAACGAAATGCAGACATCGGTATCCTCCGATTCCTTCCTATCCCCGTTGACGATCCTCGGCTCCGTGCATATAACCTCATTGATACGGCGTGCGGAGACTATGGCCCTGGGCAACCCCATCGCAACGTGAGCGAGAAGTATGAATGACGATACGACATAGAGGATATACGACGAGAACACGACCATATTCGAGAACACATTGAGGGCATCTTCCTCAGTAGCGGCAGCGAGTATAAGCTCCGCACCGATGAGGTAGATCATGACTGTAAGGATATTCTGCACAACGCCGTTGAACGGACGCGTGAAAGCTAGAAGGCGCGAAGCGAACAGATTGTTCTCCGTAAGCGCTTCGTTGGCATCGTCCGATTTCTTGTTCTGATAGTCCTCTGCGTTGAAAGCGCGGATTACCCTTGCCCCGGACATCCCCTCGCGGACCGTGCGGTTCATACCGTCGGTGAACCACTGGACCTTCCTGTAGCGGGGGATGACGTAACAGAGAGCGAACGTCTGTACGATGACGATCGCGACGATGCCCACCGCGGTGACCTCGGACCATTCCCAGCTTCCCGTAGCGACTTTCGTCAGAGCTATATAGACCATCACAGGCACCTTGACGATGAGCTGCGACGTTCTGGCGACTGCGTTCTGCACCTGCGTCACATCGTTCGTGGAACGCGTGATCAGACTGTATATGTTGAACCTGCCCATCTCTTCCGGCGAGAAAGACTGAACCTTCAGGAACTGCTCCCTGCGGAGTATCTTCGCGAACTCCGATGCGACATAGGCCGCCAAACCTCCGGCGCAGATCGAACATGCAACGCTGCCCACGGAGTACAGAATCATCCACAGACCCTCCTCCATTATGGCCTCCGGAGGGCTTCCATCGTTGAGAAGGACGGTTATCCTGGACATGCATCCCGGGATCTCGAGATCGAACCACACCTGAAGCGATATGAGACACGCCATCGCCGCGATGAGCAGCCAATGCTTCGCGGTCAGGAAACGGAGAATCGATTTCATCTGGGCACATCCGGGATTGGATATCGGCATATCATGTTGCTGAGATTTAATCCTCGTCAGCAACCCCCAGAACAGACCATCTGCCCGAACCTCGGATAGCAACATATAAAAAAGAGAAAGCATACCGCCCCTTACCAAATAATCCCAGCCGGCGTACGTATGTCGACGGGTCGAAAGTGATTAACATGAAAGCTTTGTACAGCGACGGAAGCGTACAGGAGTGCGAGGACGGATTGAAGGTCCTCAGGCACACTGCTTCCCACGTAATGGCTCAGGCGGTGCAGAGGCTGTACCCCGGAACCAAATTGGCAATTGGACCAGCGATAGATGACGGATTCTACTACGATTTCGACAAGGAAGGGGGATTCGTTCCCGAGGACCTCGAAAAGATCGAAGCCGAGATGAAGAAGATCATCAAGGAGAACCTCAAGCTGGAGACATACACCCTGTCCAGACAGGAAGCCATAGACTATCTGAAATCCAGAGGGGAAATCTACAAGGTACAGCTCGTAGTCGACCTCCCTCAGGACGCCAGGATCAGCTTCTACAAGCAGGGAGAGTTCGTGGACCTCTGCGCAGGACCCCACGCCCTCTACACCAAAGCGGTCAAGGCATTCAAGCTCACAACCATCGCAGGAGCATACTGGAGAGGAGACGAGAAGAACAAGATGCTCTCCCGTATCTACGGTACCGCATGGGAATCCAAGGAGGACCTTGAGAAGTACCTTAACATGCTCGAGGAAGCGAAGAAGAGGGACCACAGGAAGCTCGGAAAGGAGCTGGGCCTCTTCGCCATCATGGAAGAGGGACAGGGATTCCCGTTCTACCTCCCTAAGGGAATGATCCTCAGGAACAACCTTATCGAATACTGGAGGGAGCTCCACACCCGTGAGAATTACCATGAGATCTCCACTCCCATGATCCTGGACCAGAAACTCTGGCTCAGATCCGGACACTGGGACCACTACAAGGAGAACATGTATACCACCGTCATCGACGATGAGCTCTACTGCATCAAACCCATGAACTGTCCCGGATGTATACTTGTATACAGGAACGAGAACCATTCCTACAAGGAGCTCCCCCTCAGGATGGGAGAGCTCGGTACCGTTCACAGGCACGAGAGGTCCGGAACCCTGCACGGTCTGTTCAGAGTAAGGTGCTTCACCCAGGACGATGCGCACATCTTCATGACCCCGGAGCAGATCCCCCAGGAGATCGCCGGCGTCGTCAGGCTTGTGGACGAGGTATACAGCAAATTCGGATTCAAGTACCACATCGAGCTTTCCACCAGACCCGAGAACTCCATGGGTTCCGACGAGGACTGGGAGATGGCCACCAACGGACTGAAGAACGCCCTTGACAGCCTCGGACGCGAGTATGCGATCAACGAAGGAGACGGGGCATTCTACGGACCCAAGATCGACTTCCACCTGGAGGACTCACTCGGAAGGACCTGGCAGTGCGGAACGATCCAGCTGGACTTCCAGCTGCCTCAGAGATTCGACCTGAACTACATCGGGGCCGACGGAGAGAAGCACAGACCCATCATGATCCACCGCGTGATCTACGGATCCATCGACAGATTCATGGGAATCCTCATCGAGCACTACGGAGGAAAGTTCCCCACCTGGCTCGCACCCGTTCAGGTAAGAGTGCTGTCCGTTTCCGAGAAATCGTTCGACTATGCCGAGCAGGTCGCCAACAAGCTGAAGGCCGCAGGCATCAGAGAAAAGCTGGACAACAGGGGCGAGAAGATCGGATACAAGATCCGTGAGGCACAGCTCCAAAAGGTCCCGTACATGCTGGTCATCGGAGAGAACGAAGCCCAGGACGGAACCATCGTCACCGTCAGATCAAGGGACGGAAAGGACATCGGTACCGTCAAACTGGATGACTTCATCGCGATGGTCCAGAAAGAAACTGCCGACAGAATCTGATTCTCAAACTTCAAACCGCATCCTCCGGGATGCGGCTTCTATCTTTTCGCTACCGTCATGACAATGATGTATTCACATGTGCAAACAGGTGAATGCCGATATCAAACCGCTCCTGTCTCAGAAGGTTGCTGAACTAATCGATCAACCCCCTTTCGACCCTAGGATTTCGAATATCCGCGTCTTAACTAGTCAAAACTTGAATGCTTGAATATCAGCTACCGATTTCCCGGAAATAATCGTAAATGAAGCAAACAGCCGCAAATATATCGCTTCTGCGATTTTCACGAGGAAGAACTGCCTGCTTCTTCGACCTGTTTTTAATCCCGAACAATCCTGTTTCCGATGATTCGGACCATTAATCCATCATTAAAATAAATGATAAGTTTAGTCAAACGTTGTTTATCAAAGAATATGTTGAATATATTACGTATTCACTGTTATATTCTACTAATTACATTATATTTTCACCGAATTTCGTAAAATTACTGATAATCATTATAATAAGACACAGGCCTTCGTTTTTCACATAAGGGGTCATATTATGGCAGCTTCTACGAAAACAACAGCGATTACTGTCGTTGTAGTGCTGGTCATCGTCATCGCCCTTCTGGCAATCTTCAAGCCGGAGAAGGAGTTCATCTTCATCGATGACGATCACCAGGGAGAGTCCTATATGCTATGGGGTCTCTTGGCACCGGCAATCGCTATCGGACTTGCACTTATAACCAGGAGAGTTTATACATCTCTATTCGTCGGAATCCTCTGCGGAGTTCTCATCTATTCCATGCTGGATCCCGATATCGCCTTCCAGGCCCTCTTCACGGGAAACGGCGAAGAGGCTCAGGGACTTGCCGCGACGCTGGGCAGCCTTGACAATATCGGAATCTGTGTCTTCCTTATCGTCCTTGGAGCATTCGTCTACCTGATGAGAAGAGCAGGAGGGACATCCGCCCTAGCTCAATGGGCTAGGAACAAACTCAAGACACGTGAACAGTCTCAGCTCATGACCATGCTTTTCGGAATGATCATCTTCATCGACGATTACTTCAACTGCCTGACGGTCGGAAGCGTTATGAAGCCCGTCACCGACGAGTACAGGGTCTCGCGTGCCAAGCTCGCATACCTCATCGATGCGACCGCTGCCCCGATCTGTATCATCGCACCCGTCTCCTCATGGGCAGGTGCGGTATCTGGATACATCGAGGGAAAGGGAGCGTTCGAGACATTCATTAACACGATCCCATACAACTTCTACGCACTTCTGACCGTCGTATTCGTCATCACAATCATCCTTCTGAAGTTCGACTTCGGACCCATGAAGAAATACGAGAAGAACGCCATAGAGACGGGAGACCTGTTCTCCGGCGCCAATATCGGAACTGCCCCGGTCGACACTGACATCAGCGACCACAAGGGAACCGTCACCGATCTCGTGGTACCTATCATCCTGCTCGTCATATGCTGTGTAGCAGGAATGCTCTACACGGGATACCTCGCAGGAGGGACCGACTTCTACAGCATGATCAGCGACTGTGACGCGTGTATCGGACTTCCCCTCGGATCGTTCTTTGCATTCATGTTGACTCTTGCATTCTACTACTACAGGAAGGTCATCGTGTTCGATGATGTATGGGCATCGATCCCTGAAGGGTTCAAGGCAATGTTCCCTGCGATCATGATCCTTATCCTTGCATGGACCCTCAAGGGAACCATCGACCTGATGGGTGCAGACCTGTACGTTGCAAACCTCGTACAGACCAACGCAGCCGGATTGGAATACCTCATCCCCCTCGTAGTCTTCGTCGTGGCGATGCTTCTCGCATTCTCCACCGGAACCTCATGGGGAACCTTCGGAATCCTCATCCCCATCTGTATGGCTCTGTTCCTAACCGACATGACCATGATGATCATCAGCATGTCTGCATGTATGGCAGGTGCCGTATTCGGAGACCACTGCTCACCCATCTCGGATACCACCATCATGGCGAGTACCGGAGCGGAATGCGAACTCATGACGCATGTCAGCACACAGTTCCCTTACGCTTTGTTTGTAGCTGCAGTATCTGCTGTCTGTTTCCTTATAGCAGGAATCGTTCAGAACGCATACGTACCTCTCCTCGTCGGAGTCGCGCTCATCATCGGCGGACTGTTCGTTATGAGGATGATAGTCAGGAGCAAAGAAGCAGCACCGGCATCCGAATGACAAATTATTTACCGGGGGTTATCCCCGGAACCCTTTTTTCTCCCATCCCAGCGTTTATAACCAGGAGGCAGATGTTACATCATGACGGCGGAGGACAGAGTATCGATTCTTCTGGGGAATCCCAGGAATGCCGTCATGATCATGGCGATACCTCTGATTCTCTCGCTCCTGGTCTCTCAGGTCAACGTCATAGCCGACCGTGCCTGGTGTGCAGAGCTGGGCGACGATGCCATGTCCGCCATCGCCGTAGTGACCCCTGTCTACATGACCGTCGTCGGTTTAGGCAGCGGGATCGGAGTGGGAGCATCCGCTGTAATCTCCAGGATGATCGGTGCCGGAAACAAGGAGAAGGCATCATCCACCGTGGTCCAATCGGTGATCTTCGGGCTCCTCTTCGGTCTGGTACTGACGCCCATCCTTGTCCTGGGACAGGACAGCCTACTGTCTGTAATTAGCAAGGATAACATCCTCGGCATCTCCGAGGAATACATGCTCTCGTACAGCATATTCACGATAGTGATAGTTTTCAACGGAGTCATCTCGGGCATACTGAACGGACAAGGTGCGACTCATTACTCCATGTACCTCACCGTGATACAGGCTCTGGTGAACATCGCCCTCGATCCCCTTTTCATCTACGGGTTGGATCTGGGCCTCCAGGGGGCTGCGATCGCCACCGTCATAGCGACGATGGTATCGATGGTGTTGGGCTGCATCCTCATCATAAGCAAGAAGACATATCTGCCTATAACCCGCCCCTCGATGAGATATGACGGCGAATGCATGAGGATGCTGCTCAAGGCAGGCGTGCCGCAGATGCTCGAATATGCGGTCCTGTGGTTCATGGATGCGGTCCTCAACTGCATAGTCCTGATGTCCCCCGAGGGCTCGCATGCGCTCACCGTATACTCTGTGCCGGACAACCTGATGATGCTTGTTGTCATCCCCGCCATGGCCATCGGTTCGGCATTGGTCCCCGTAGCATCATCCGCATTGGGACAGAGGGACCAGGAAAGGATGGGACAATCCTTCAGATTCTCCCTCAAGGTCGGTGTATTGGTGGTGTTCGCCCTTGCAATGGTCGTGGAGCTGTTCCCTGAACAGTTCCTCTACATATTCTCATATTCCGGGGAGATGCTGGACAACCGTCCGGAGATGGTGGCGATGCTGAGGGTGATGTGTTTCTACATCGCATTCTTCGCATTCAACCCCATCTGTTCCGGATATATGCAGGCCATGGGACATCCCAATAGGTCTCTATTGATAGCTCTATGGAGGAACGCGCTGCTGATCACGTTCTATCTTATAGCCATACAGCAGGATGAGCTCACCGCGATAGGTTATGCACTGATATGCGGACATGCCATAGCTGCAGGTTCCAACATCCTCCTGACCCTGTGGACCGAGAGGAACGTCAGAAGGAAACTTGCATAACGGTGCAACCCTGAAATCATAGACGGTAGAGCCTGGTAAAGAGATCCATGACCTCTTCTATGCTGCAATCGCTGTTCATCCACCATCTTACGGTCTCGCTGAAACCGGATACCAGGTAATGCCGATAGTAATCCTTCGGAACTCCTTCAGGAGCCTCTCTGACCTCGTTCTCGAACACATTGGTAAGATTCTCTCTGAAGTAACGCATGAAGACCTCCCCTCCGTCGCTGGATAGGATGCTCCTGATGTAACCCTTCTTCTCATCGAGATGGTAAAGGATGTGTGTGAGATCGGATCTGAGATCTCTCGCCTTCGAGAAATCGTGCGTGGGTTCAGTCATCAGATGTTCAGAGAACACATGATCGAATATCTCTGTACAAAGGACGTTCAGAAGATCCTCCTTGGTCTGGAAATGCGAATAGAATGTGCTCCTTCCGATATTTGCCTCATCAATGATGTCCTGAATCGTGATGGAGCTGTAGGTCTTGGACTCGAGCAGTGAAGTGAAAGCGCGATATACTGCTTCTCTGGTCTTCAGCTGACGGCGATCCATATGACCGTGAGGACAATCCACGGATAATAAGAATTCGATGATTCAAACTGTGTTCAGCAATTCAGGTTATCTCTGATTTTGAGTGGACCGATCATGTGAGTGCAATAGCGACGTGATTGCACGTAATACGGCTGTGCAAGGGCCAAGTAATTTTGATCATTGACCGCTGTACTGCTCTTTGACAGGTTCTGCAGACATATATGCTCTAAGATAGAAGAATGCAAGCACAATTGTCACGATAGCTCCTATCACCATGGCAATTTCGTAATCCAAATTCAATCCCCGGCTCCAATTCATGATGAATGATGATACCACAAGGGTCATGAACATCGCAGGGATGGCTGTAATCAAAGAGTAAATCCTCCTCTTCGTTACCTTTAGCAGGAACGCGGTACAGGTCCAGAGCGTGAAACATGCCAGGGTCTGGTTCAGCCATGACATGTAATACCACAATGATTGGAAGTCCAACAAACACAGTGCAATCATAATAAATGCCGCAACGAGTGTTATTCCGATCGCAATACGCTTGTCTTTGGAATCATATCCTCTGTCGTCCTGTATCAGCAATCTGATCGCCCTGATGGCGGTATCTCCGCTGGTTATGGGGCACACAACGAC
>SUSW01000052.1 GCA_015063235.1 Thermoplasmata archaeon
AATAATCAGATTACCTGCAGCTTTACTTCCATCGTAGATTTCGATGATAATATCCTTTCCATCCTGAGGAATCAGAATTCCCAGATCATGCCCGTAGTTATCTTCGGCAAACACTGAGAAAGCCCATGTCCTCGTCCTTTCTGTATAATCCGAACCATCCACCGCTTTACCGTTAACAGCCAACGAAAGCGCTGTATTCTTCTGATACACCACTATGTTAGGATTGCTTGCATCCCCACCAAAGTTGAGACCGCTAAGATTCATTGTGAAGTATCCATATCCTGTAATATTGCCCCATAGGCTGGGATCCTTTACTGTATTGTTAGCCGTCTTCCCTGACAATTCCAGATTGATGGTCTTGTCTTCATTATATGAAGAAGAGGCCTCAGCCAATGTAACTCCTTCGTCACCATAGAACTTTACAGTCTTCTGGGACCCTTTATATACAAATTTGGAGCCTCCGTTAAGCAGTTCTTTCGTCAGACCTGCATCGGCTCTGTCTGCGGAAACGGACGGAGTTGTGTATCTGTCATCCTCCTTGTAGTAGTAATTCGAAACACTGTCGCAATCTATCCAGGTCTTCAGGTGCTCATCGAAAATGGTGAATTTTCCGGTGTCCTTATCGATATGATATTTGATTCCGTCTTTTGAATCGATATAAACAACACCCTTATAAAGAGTGACTTTTGCTTCATGGACCCACATATGAAGAGTATCAACAGTTACTTTCGTCTGTCTGTAGTATGCATGATTATTATCGCCGCTTTCAGAACCTGGATCAGCATCATAGTAATAGATGACATTGCCGGCCATTTTCGCATACGCGACCAGCCTGACCTTTTGTTCCCCATCCTCTTCATAATGGTAGTATAGTGGACATTTGTCTCCTGGCTTCATATTTTCAGGATTATACTTACTTGATGTCTCTTTAGTAGTCGTATAGCTGGAAGTATCCATCTTTTCAGAAAGTATCCAGCGATTTCCGGTCGTACTGACCTGCCATATGTTGCCGTAGATGTCCTGATACCATGCCGTGGCTTCCTCTTCCTTTATTTCATACAGCTTGTAGACGTTTTCGTCATCCTGGGCATAGCAGTATGTTCCTTCTGTGTTTAGCCTGTACAATGTCAAACCGTCGCTGCTGACATACACCGCGGGATTAGAACCTCTGACTTTGTAGTAATAGTCGCCATTATCGTCCACATATCTGGGGAATAGTATCTTCGATCCGACTTGTTCATATTCCACATAGTTATCGAGATGATAGGGGCACGGATTATCGAAATATTTACCCGAATCCCTGGTAATGTTTGTAGGGGTCGGGTACACAAGGAACTCGGAAGGTGCTGAAACTATGGCCGATGCATCTTCGGTGTTCTCACTCATCACCAACTGGATTGCAACCTTAGCTGTAAGTGCATACAGGTTGATCTCGGGCATGCCGTTCTGACCTATGACGTTAAGATCCACCATTCCGCTGGAAAGTATTGTATCAGCATAAACACCAAACTTCTTCACATCATTCTGCTCTGTGATATATTCTGCCTGCCAACGGACGAACTGATCACCGCCGCCTTCGATTTTGGTCTTGACACAAGCCTCTGCATAATCAAGGATGTTAATGGGATTTCCCTTCGTCGACTGAATAGAATCTATGGTGTTGAAATTGCTTCCATACCTGACTGTAGGGAAATATGGCGTGTTATCCAACCATCTGATGACGTATCCGCCGTAATTGCATGCGTTGTATACGACACTGTTCCCGCTCTGTTCTTTGATATAAAGGAAATGCGTAGCAGCTGTCTCTCCAGATAGACCGCCGTTTATATCCTCATAGTAATAATTTTTTTTCACAATCCTTTCTTTCAATACATAACCATCATCAGTCTTTTCATACTTGTTTCCGAATATGTCGAAATATTTATACTGGCCTAGAGCTTTGTCATCGCGATAGATGGTCTTGATGGCATCCGCATCAGACATTTCCTTATGACCATCTGTGGTAATGCTTCCGCCTTGTGCATCGCTGTACACATTACCGAACATATCGATGTAATCGTCACCTATTTTCTTTATCGTTTCTTTTACTACAGACTCTGTAAGATCTTCAGCACTCTCAAATTGAACTCTGGTCGTAACAGAATTTACCGTGTCATAATAAAAGAAATTGACCTTGACCTCGATACCTTCCCATTTAGCATACAGGGTCGTATCTTCCTTAATTGAATCGAAAGCCGAATCCCATTCTACTATGAGGGTCTTATCCTTATACCAACCCATCAATTCGTATCCATAATATGTGGGATGAGGCATCTTGTCCTTACTCAGCAGGGACCCTTCTTTGTCAGCTGCGATATACATCCTAGAGCTGTTTCCGTTCATATGATCGAACGTCACCACGAAAGAGAACCTGGCGTAGAGATCCATATCCTTGGTTATAGGCATGTTATAATCGAAAGCGTTGACGAAATCATCATCCAGATACCAACCGATGAAGTTACTTCCCATCGAGGTCCAGGAATTGGCTGTGATGTAGGTTCCGTCAGGATACTGCACTGAACCGCTGGTATTGTGGAAGTCGTCATGATAGGTGACCGTACGTGTGGGCTTCTTGTCTATGACGACGGTGATGTCCGAAGGTATGGGCGTACTGCTCGTACTTATGGTGGTCTCTAAATGCAGAACGAATTGCGGATTCTGACCTTCACCCAATGAGGAATAGGAGAAGTTCTCTATGGAGTACCGAATGGTCGCGACCACGGTTCCGGACATCGTCCCTATGGGGGCGTTCTCCTCATTCGTCCCTCCTTTGGTCCATTTGACCGCATTGTTGACCGTCATCCATCCTGTGGTATTATCTTGGTTGATAACCGCCGAAATCGAAATCGATTGTCCGTCGAGGACATACTGGTTGGTACTGACGCCTTTAAGCACCAGATTTCCTGAAATGTATCCCTTGGGGATGATGATCTCCGCGAATCCCGAAAGAAGTCCGGACTGAACCTCATCACCCTTCAATATGACCTTGTACGTCGAGGAATCCTCTATGCTTCCTGATCCAATAACATACAGGTCCACACGGATGTTCACATTGTTGGTGACCATGGTGTTGACCTGTTTGATGATGTTTCCGGAACTGTCCATGGCATCGTATTCGACGTTCTCGATTTCCTGAAGACTGATCGTAAGATATCCCACATACATCGTGGTGTTATCGGGCCTTCCTGTGAACAGCAGATTGAGACTGTACGTACCTGCATCCGAACCTATCTTCATGGTGACCGGTGCAAGTTTTGTCAAGGTCCTCAGCGGGTTGGTCTCCTCACCGACCATCGGCTCATAACTTCCGTTCGCTTCTTCAGGATCCTCCGAATAATATGTGCCGCTGACCCATCCGTTCCTAAAGGTACCGTCACCGTTATCCACAACCTGGAGGTAACGTGCGGTATCTGCCTGCATCTCGTTATCTTCGGGAGAGCTGGATGTACCGTAACCTATGACCATACCGAACTGGTAACCGTACTCCTCGGTTCCCGGTCTAATGAATTCGAAATCGTGACCATCCTTATCAGTGGATACCGACGTGAAGGTGGAACCCGTATACCTCATACTTGTTCCCGACTGCATCTTCATGATATCCAGGGATGCACTTGTCAGACATTGGTTACCGCCCTTATAGTCCAGGTTCATGGTGACGACCTTGGTCTGTGTTCCGGAAAGGAACCAGCATTTAACCGAATCACTGCCCATGATCGTAGTGTCGGCCTCTCTGTAGGTACCGCTCTTGGCAACTACGAAACCTCCCGGTGAGAGCATGTCCGCAATGACGTATGCTCCGTAATCCTGTCCGGATATGTTCTCCAACAAAGTGTAACCGAACACATTTCCATACTTGACTTGAGAATAGTGTCCCGTGTTCTCATCCTTTATCATATCCCTTACATAGAAAGTGGTACCGGTCGCATTAATCAGCCTGTTGGAAGGCGATACCAATGTTGTCGGAACATTGTCCTTATTGTAACTGTAATAGTTGACGATCTTATCCATGGGGGCCCTCACCGTCAGCGAGGTTCCGTTCTTCAGATACATCTCATCGATAGCGAACACGCTCAGATCCTTACCGCTCAAAGACCCGACGACCTCCGACATGGTACTCCTGCTGGTGATGTCCAGTTCGGAGTTGGATATCGTCAGAACATTCGCACGGTGTATTCCCGTCATCCTCACCGGCGAAGAATTCAGCGTCTTATTGGATATGTCCACACTGTCGATGGTGATCGATGTGTATCCCTTGGTGTTACAGGAATTTCCTGAACCCATTACGCTTCCCTTAATGTAGAAAAGACCGTTATCTCCATCACCGTAAACGAAGACCGAACCGTCTCCCATCACCAGATCCTGAGTGAACGGGTTGACGACTGTTCCCCCTTCGGTTGTAATGTCTCCTCCAGCATATATGGAGTTGAGGAAGGTTACATTGTAACCTGTTCCCCTGTTGTTTATAGTAGGCGCGCTCTTTCCGACCAGCCCGACATAGTAGTAACCTACGTAGACATCGGTGCTTCCGTAGGTCTTTCCCATGAATCCGCCTCCGTAGACGGATGAACCGTCACCGGTGTTGGGATTACCGATGATGGCCTGACCGATAACCACAGTAGTCTTGGAATCTGTCTTGCCTGCTACCCCGTCATCTCCGTTTCTGGATCCGCCGTAGACCGAACCATTGACGATATTGTTCTTCGGATGCTCAAGATCTACTGAACTATAGTCGACATATACGCTCCTATCTCCGGCAACTGCAACAACGCTCTGGATTCCCATACCTCCGCCGAAGACAGCCTCACCAATTGCTCCACCTGTGACCACCACCGTGGTGGAACCTGATAATTTTCCTTGGCTGTAGGCAGCCACCTTTCCGTAAGCTCCTCCTCCGTAGACCGATTTGGCAATGGTTCCACCGGTTATCGTTACATTGACATCTCCCGATACCTTGGCGTAATCCAAGTAATAACCGCTGAATATACCGGAACTGTAATTGATGTGATTGGCGTCCAGGTTGTAAGTGTACGTTACATTACCATCCTTCAGATACCAGTTGAGATTCATGGCTGTGCCTGAAGAATTCATAAGCGGCAATATGGGCTTGGAATCTATTCTGAAAACGTTATTCTCATAAACCCATTCAACACCTCTGCCTCCGCCGTAGACGCTTCCGCCGATGGTCCCACCGGTTATGGACAAATCGATCGTACCGAACACCTGTGCGACCGACCTGTTGTCTCCAATGAATCTCCTGTTTTGCGATTCGTCCCTATATCCGTTGTAGTCGTAAAGCATCGGCAGCGATTTACCGCCGCCGTAGACGTTTCCGTCGATAGTACCGCCTGAGATGTTCAGATTGACATTGGCGTAGACGTTAGAGTTCCCTGTTGAATCCTTGAATCCACCATCATTTTGGTTCCCAGCCCCACCATTACTGGCGTGCTTGGCTTTCTCAAGCCCTCCGCTTCCTCCGCCGTAGACACTGTCAAGTACCCGCCCACCTTTGATATTGATCGTGATCTGGAGATTTTTATAATCATTACTGTCTCCAACCGTACCTCTGTATCCGCCGCCGAAGATATTACCTACGGTACCTCCATCCATATCGATCCTTATTGTGCCGCCATTCTTCATCGAGTTTCCTTTCGGCTCGCTCCATATGTCATATCCTGCACCGTATACGCTGGCCACTTTGCAATTTCCGGTGATGACCACATGTGTGTTATCAATCATCTGGATCTGACTGTCCATTCCGTTCATCACACCTCCGGAGACCGCATGCCTCACGGTCGCTACACCGCTGATCTCCACATACGAAGAAGTCGAATATGCTCCCTTCTCACGGCCGGCTCCAGCGACATCGTATACCGAAGCATGATCAGTGATGAAAACATGAGTGGAACCCAACAATTGTGAAGCTTTGCTACCGCCGATAATTACGCTCACATCGTTTCTGAGAGGAGTGTAACTTGCCCTCTGGGTGCCCGATTCTCTATCGCCAGTCTGGGAATCCACCCAATCATCTCCGGAGGTGAAACCTCCGGTTAGATACACGTAAGTGCCCTCGTACCTTTCGTCACCATAGATGGTATCATCGACATCTTTTTTAGAAGCATCAAATGAAGCACTGCCTCCGAATATCGAATCGGTGACTGCACCGCCTTTCATGACCAAATAGGTTGAACGTGGATCATCCTTCGTACCGATTGCCCATTTATAGGTTCCACCGAGAACGTTGTAATATACTCCGCTATGGATAATGACACAAGTCGCCGCCTTCACGGTAGCAGTCTCGCCCGATGCGAATACCACTTCTTTGTCACGATAATCAATTAAATTCGAATCCCCGCCGCCGAAGACCTGGAGGTAGACATTCGTGGATCCGTTGCTATTCTTCATCTCGACGCCCATGCCGATTATAAGAACGTGACCGTTTGCATATATTCCGCCTGATGATCCGCCGTGCTGCCCTACGTTGTTATTCGAACCGAAATTGATGAAATCAAATACTGCGTCGCCACCTAACCGCATTTGGCTTATAGAGCTGCTCGTACCCGGATAGAGACGTGCTTTATTGTTTAAGTCGGAACGGTAAGTACCTGTGGGCAAAGGTTTTTTGTCATTACCCAAACTCCCCGTCGTATTGTACATGCCGGTATCGCCATTGGCATATGGCAGGTAATAGATCGTTCCGAACATGGAACGGTCCTGACGAACGAGATCACTGTCGTCATCCTTTCCGAAAGTGATCTTGTATGTAGCTGAAACGGTTGGATTACCGCTCTTCAAAGTAATGGTCGCTACCCCATCATCCTTAGGATCGTTAACATATTCCTCTTTTTGAAGATTGATCAGTTTGTCACTGGTTATTCCGAGTGTAAGCATACTGGTAACTTCAAGTGCACTGAGATCTATCTCTTTATTATTCCAATTCCAATCTCCGACCTTGTAGAAATGATCCTGCTGGATCCATTTGGTCCTGAGTGTATGAACCGTATTGGGAACGACATCGCCAGGGAGGTACTCTTTCTCCCCCTTGTATACATTGTAGCTGGTGATTAACCCTTCAGACTCCCAAACGTTTCCGAAAACATCTGTTCCGGTTTTGCTGGAATCCAGATTCTGCCAGGTATCGATGTTCATGAAGCTATATGCATATTTCATTTGGTCGTCTTTGATGTAATATAACGGAGAGGTAGAGAGATAATAGGTACCGTTTGCTTTCAAGTAATAGCGATCCGTATGCTGAGAACATGTAATCCAATCGCTACCGTTAGATGATTCTTGGTATGTCCACTTCACTTCTGCAGCCGGATCGTACATCTCCTTGTAATATCCGATGCCGCCTTGCGTGTATGTCCAGGTCACAACATCTCCATTTACTGTCCTGGTTATAGTGCACTGTTCGGTACCATCGCATGTGACCCATCCGCCATATACCTTGTGATCTTTGAACTCCAACCTGACATCTAAAGAAGTGCTAGATCCTGTGGAAGTATATGACCAAGTTGTTTTATTATCGCTTGTAGAAACTTTACTCCAATCAACAGGCGTATACTTTGACGGGAGGGTTATCTCGTAGGTATCTGCCGTTACTGCGGGCAGAGTAAGGATTGCAGTCGCAGTGTACTCAGGTCCAATCCAGTTCTTGGCATTAAGATTGGTAGGTGTGCTTGGGGCCAATCCATCTATCCATTTCTCCGGGTTGTATTCCGTGCTGATGATTCCGTCATAACCTACTGAAATGTATCCATTGGTTATCACAGTTCTATCAGAATTTTCTGCTCCTTCCGCATAGTACCTGACGGTGTATTCATAGGTGGGATTCTCATTGTCACCCTGATTGGAACCTAATACCAATACTGCCGATGTAAGAAGGACAGCTACCATAACAACGGCCATGACCATTGCTGTCGTCCTTCTGTTAATATTCAATACATTCATTTGCACACCTTCTAACCTTACTGTTTCCCTTCTGCTTCTTACTCGACTGTACTGTCGTACCTGAACGTGATTGTCCCTTCTTTCACCAACTGTCTTGATGTCCTGTTTGCATCATCACCGACATAGATCGGTTCCGACGTTCCTGATGCATAATGCAAACTATCAGAATCTATGTTCGCATCAGGTCCGGCTAGGAATAACTCCGTATTATAACCATCATCGCTGCCTGATAGGATCAGACTGTCGCGCTCCAGCCATTTGTTATCTTCAAAAAGGTAATAGATCCAATCTCCTCCAGATGACATGGCATACTGCACCTCACTTGTATCAGAGTTGTTTGTGACCTTCAAAATGTATCTCCAACCGCCTGTGAGACTGCCGAAGCCTGTATCCGATGTCATTTTGATCTTATCTTTGATTTCATCATCACCGTTGTGACGGACGTTCGTTATCTTCAAAATGTTTGTATCTCCAATCTTCTTACCGTAGTATCCGTTGAAAAGAGCCTCTGAATCTGTCATGAAATACCTGGTCATCGGTTTCTCATACTTCACCTTGAAGCTCAGACCCCAATCATCCGATGCAGGCATCCCCAGTTTATCCATAGCAGTCTTGCATGCACCCTCGCGGTACTCCAGAGTGCCGGTGATGGTGTACGTCCTCGTTAGTTCGTCATACGTCACTGTGATGTTGTTCCCGATCGTCTTGTTGTCGAATTTGACCCCTTCGTATACCAGGTCTTTTGCTATAAAATCCAGAGGACCGGTTACCGCTTCGTTCCACGGTTTCCATGAACCCTTTATCGTCCCCGACTGGGCTTTGATGACGTCTGCTTTGAGATTATTGTTTTGTTTGTTGAGCTCGATCACCGTATAATCCTGCAGATCTAAGTCGGGAACAGCATTATCGACAAGCACTATGAAACCAGATTTGGAATCATTGCCGTTCACCGTATAATTACCTGCTTGTCCGACGCCCCAGAGTTTCCATGAACCCGTTATCTTTCCCGTCCTATCCTTGAGAACTGATGCTTCGAGAACATCGCCAGCTTTATTGATTTCGATGACAGTGTACCCAGGTATATCGGAAGAAGTCACCGCCTTATCTACGAGGACTATGAAACCGGATTTGGAATCAATATCGTTCACCCTGTAGTTACCTGAACCGTCCTGGACAACGCCGGAACTTGTGGGAAATTTACTATCGCTTGAAGACAGAGTCACTCCGCTCGCATCTATCGTATATGTTCCCGCATTGACGCCGCCTGTTATTACCACCGCCGATTTGGTTTTCTCTTGAGAAAAAGACAGGAAACAGTCCGCATCCTCTTTTAACGGTCCCGTCTGGGCCCCGTTTCCGACCTGAATGAAGTACGACCCGTTGTTCGTCACTGAATAGTAGGTGTAATGCTTTCCGTCACAGTATGTGTAAGTCGACTGCGCCAGCACCGTGTATTCCGAGAAGATGTTGTTGCCGGAGTTCTCGGTCGCCGCCGTATAGGCGTAACCCACCCCTGCGAATGCTATGCCGAGGACCGCGACCATCGCCACTGCGAATGCGGTACCCCTGCGGAGACCCTGGATCTTCTCCTTGGGGATGGTCTTGTAGTACTTGAAAGCAGTAACTGCTGCCAGGATCGTGCCTATGAAGCATACCGTTGCTAGTATGTTCGACCTCACGAACGAGAACACTGCTCCGACGGCATGGTTAGTTCCTACCACTACGCCCTCCACATCATCGAAGCTAACGATCTCGGATGTGGAAGCGTTGTCCCCTTTCAGAGTCATGACGGAGTTCGCGGTATCGATGGACACCACACGGTGGGTGATCAGCATGCTCCCGTTATGATAAGCGACCACATCCCCGACCTTGATGTAATGTACCTCATGAGAGGGGACATGGTGGATGATCGCAACGGTATCCGCAGGGTACGAATCCACATCGTATCCGGTGACATCCCCGTCCATCGAGTCCGTAACGATGAGCACGAACTCGCTGTCGGAGAAGTCCAGGGAGCTGCCGTTGAGGTCATAAATTACGCACGCGGAAAGAACCAGAATGCACGCGCACGCGAAGAGTGGCAGTTTGGAGGTCCATGCCATAGGCTCAATACCTCCTCAAAAACGGAGCGGTTGAACGACCGACATCCTCTGTATCTGGGATCGATCCGACTGCTTTCACAATCATGATGACCATGCTTACCACTTTTTTCCTCATGTCGCTTGGGGCGTCAACAAGGCGGGATCGCCATACGGCGACTCGGCGAGCATTACCAGGAAGAGGAGTCGGCTCAGCCTGCCGCCCCTCATCTCTCTGCCGATGCTAACTCCCTCACTAATCAACATTTGTCGAATAGAGTTGTTAGCAGCTGCCTTTCTTTTTATTATAAAAAGAAATTTGGACCTCGTTGTATTTAAACGACGTTGTTTATACACTTTTTGTGTAGTATATTTGTTCAATTTTTAAACAATCCAATATAAATAAATACCGTCTATCATGAGTTGGATGTATGCGCTTATTCCTATGTCTGGCTAACAAAAAATGATTTTACACAATCTAATCGTTTGACCATCCATTTGGTTGCAGAATCTTGACAAAAAAAATTCGGAAATCTGCGGTAGATCAAAATTTTCGACAAATGACGTACAACTGGTTTAAACTTTTTAAAGAAAAATTCTAACCAAATTGTATAAAATCGAATCGACAACAATATAAGAGTACGAAAACTTGTAGAAAGAATACTGAATCAGTAAGAAAATTGCTTAAATTCGTAATAATTCTGCTATATTCGTATCAACGAACCTATTTTCCTGATAGCCAGCATCGTTTAAATACGACAAATGCAGCGACTTCTCGCGCATGCGAACATTTTCCTTACGAAGACACAGCCAGCAATACTAACAACCAATTCGTGTTACTCCAAACCTCCTCATCAATTTTATCTACATCCCACCCGATTCACTAGTATGGATCTCAAGGTCATCGGGATGGAAGGCAAAACACCCTTCGATGAGATAGTTTCACACTTCACCTCCATGGGAGGAGAGGTGGTGCTCATGGATCCGGACAAGATTCTAGGTAAGGAGCATGTCATATCCGCTGCCATCCATGCAGAAAGATCTTTCGAGGAAGGCACAAACCGTTCCAAATCCGTACTGACCGAGATCATTCTGTACGCCGCATGGGAGAGGCAGATCTCCAAAGCACTTTCGAAAATGAAACCGAAGGACGGGAAATACGTTGCATTGCTGATCGATATCGACGATCCTCAGCTCGATGCCATCAGGATGGTGCGCAATGACTCGCTGATCGATGCCACCCCTGAGAAAGCGAAGACCTTAGGGCTAAACGACCCTTTCCTTTCGTACGAGCAGCAGGCCGTGGAGAACGTTGCCATGGTAGAGCTGCTGAAGGTCTGACTACCGTTGTATAACATAACAATGATAAATGTGCCAGATGTTAGGGAACCGCCGTACCCCGACGCTTCTCCGACGCCCCGTTGGATGCTTATCGGAACATCAGCGGCTCCATTGTTATGAACGCGATCCTGCCGGCTGAAAGCGGATACGGGACCAGTGCCCTGTGCAAACAGCATCCGAACATCCGCTACGATTTTGATGAGGATACTGCATACGCACGAGACCTTGCGATCCCCGTTCATGGAACAGCAGTTGCTCTGAGAGAATATAACCATATACCTGCATGAGTCGGGACCGCCGGCAACGTTTCCAATTTCTCTGACAAAAACCGTTCGGATCAAATTTGCCCCAAATCCTTATGATAAATTGCCCCAAATCCTTATGATAAAATGCCTCAAATCCTTATGATTACATATCTCAAAACACAGTATTGCACTGTGAGAACGGTGGAATATAGCACAGGATAATTGACAATCAATTCAGGATCAGAATGGAATCCATGGGAGCCACCCAAATTGTAGGTCCCAAAGGGTGCGGAAAAACCACCACCGCCAAACAGTTGGCGAATATGGTAATAGAGTTCCAAGACGAGGATAAGCGTGAAAGCTACCTTCTGCAAGCCGAAAATCGCCCTTCTCAGCTGCTTAAAGGGAAGAAACCGATACTGTTTGTCGAATGGCAGGATATCATACTATCATGACAGATACGGTCTGGAAGCTGATGCCGTTCTCCATCTGGAAGACGGAAGATATGCACTGATAGAGGTCAAACTGGGACAGAGGGAGATTGAGGAAGGTGCCAAACACCTGAACAAGATTGAAGATCTCATCAAAGAGCATAACGAGACCGAAACTCAGGCCCCATTAAGGGAGCCGGATGTCAAAGTGGTGATCACCGGCACAGAATATGCTTACAGAAGGGATGACGGCGTCTACGTCATACCGATAGGGTGTCTGAGGGATTGAGGAACGGCCATATCGATCGACCTACGGCTGTGTAAAAAGAGGGGGGTCACCCCCACCTCGTTTATTCCGCAGGGACGAACTTGTATCCGTACCTGATGACTCCGGACTCGCCGTCGCAGTCCAGTTTCCTGAGCACCGCGCGGACTGGCATGCCTATGGAGATCTTGTCGAACTCCACATCCACCAGCTGTCCGGTGATCTTCACACCGTCATCGGTCTCGATCATCGCCACGGCGTAGGGCTTCTGCAGGATGTTGGATTCCGGCGCCTCATGGACTATAGAGAAGGAGAACACCTTCCCGGTCCTGCTCAGCGCATACTCCTCCATCTTGCCGGCGGATGCCCTGCGGCATACCGGGCAGAAGCTGCGTGCGGGGAAGAATATCCTTCCGCAGTTGCCGCACTTGGTCCCCTTCAGGTTGTACCTTCCGGGGATCTCCCTCCACTCTCTCGCTACTCCGGACATCAGATCGCCTCCAGTATACTGACGGTGACAGCGGAACCGGTTCCGCCCACGTTCTGCGCCAATCCGTACTTGGCATCCTTGACCTGCCTTCCCTCGGCCCTTCCCCTGAGCTGGTCAGCGATCTCCACTATCTGAGCCACGCCGGTGGCTCCTATCGGGTGTCCGCGGGCCTTGAGGCCTCCGGATGTGTTTATCGCTACCTTCCCTGAATCGAAATGGCACTGGCCATCGAGCATCGCCTTCCCGGCCTCGCCCTTCTTGTAGAATCCCAGGTCCTGCATCGCCATTATGCCTCCCACGGAGTACACATCATGAACCTCAGCCACCTGGATATCGGCTGCTGTGATGCCTGCTGCACTGTATGCTTTCTGTGCCGCCGCTACGGTGGCGCCATATGTCGTGATATCAGGTCTCTGGAACAGTGCCAGCGTATCGCTCGCCTGTGTGGATGCCGCTACCTTCACATAGGAATCCGTGTACTTCTTCGCATCCTCCAGCGGGCACAGGATCACCGATGCCGCCCCATCGGAGATGGGTGCGGTATCGAACATCCCCAGCGGCGTCGCCACCGGTCCCGACCTGAGGACGGTCTCAATGGGCACCGCCTTCCTGAACTGCGCATTGGGATTGTAGGCTCCGTGGAAATGGCTGTTAACCGCGACGGAGGCTATCTCCTCCCTTGTCGCTATGCCCTCGTGGATCATCCTCTGCGCTATCATGGCGTGCAACGAAGCGAATGTGGCGCCCATCTCGGCCTCCCATTCGGAGTCCGCCGTAGCGTCCATCACAGCGTTGATGGAAGCATCATCCAGATCGGTCATCTTCTCCGCTCCTCCGACCATCACGACGTCGTGCATCCCCGATGCCACTGCCATGACGGCCTGTCTGAAGGCGACTCCTCCCGAAGCCCCTCCGGCCTCCACCCTCGTGGCAGGGATGTGGTTGGTCGCCATCCCCGAATAATCTGCCACCAGGGCATCTATGTGCTGCTGGTTGATGAAACGTCCCGCCGAGAGGTTCCCGATGAACAGTGCGTCGATCTCGCTTCCCGACAGCTTCGCATCGGCTATCGCCTTGGTACCGGCCTCGATTCCCAGGGCTCTGAAGGACTTGTTCCAGAGCTCTCCGAATTTGGTCACTCCCGTTCCGATTATCGCTACTTCCCTCATCTCAATCACTCCGGCATGACGATCTTACCTTTGAACTTGGCATACGTGCCGTAATCCAGGAAGATCGTGTTGGACATTATCTTCTCCAGTACGGGAGCGTTGTCCCTCTTGTAGTTCTTTATCTCATCCGTGACGGTGATGTCGAAGGCATCGCTTCCCGCTCCTGAACCGTATGATGTGACGAATATCCTGTCCCCGGGCTTTGCATGGTCGAGGACGTTGGCCAATCCCAGCGGCACTGCGCCGCTGTACGTGTTACCGATCTCCGGTGTCAACAATCCGTACTGTATCTGCTCGGGCGTGAATCCCAGCTGTGCCGCCACCCTCGTGGGGAACTTGCCGTTGGGCTGGTGGAACACCGCGTAGGTGTAGTCCTCCGGTTTTGTGCCCATGGCCTCCAGCATCATCTTCGCCGCCGAAGTTATGTGCCTGAAGTACGCAGGCTCTCCGGTGAACCTCCCTCCGTGCTTGGGGTAGGGCTGTCCCTCCCTCCTCCAGAAGTCGGGCGTATCGGTTGTGAAGCTCAGCGTCTTGTTGATCTTTGCGATTATCTTCTCGGAACCAATGAGATATGCCGCTCCTCCCGCCGATGCGGAATATTCAAGAGCATCACCGGGAGCTCCCTGGGATGTGTCCGCCCCTATGGCGACACCGTATCTGATCATACCTGCTCCGACCAGTCCCATGCATACCTGGATGCCGGCGGTACCGGCCTTGCATGCGAACTCCATGTCCGCAGCGGTCATATTGGGCGTGGCCTCTATCGCCTCCGCGACTATGGTGGACGTCGGCTTCACCGCATACGGATGGGATTCCGAACCCACGTACATCGCTCCGATGTCCTTCGGGTCCACCTCCGGTACTCTGGCCATCATACTCCTTGCCGCCTCAGTAGCGATCGTGACGACATCCTCGTCCGGCGAGGGCACGGACTTCTGGTTGATCATCAGTCCCTTCCCCATGCCTTTTCCGTCAACTCCCCAGATCCTCCCGATCTCCTCGGGCTTGATCCTGTATCTGGGCACGTATGCCCCGTAACTAACTATTCCTACATCCATCATTGACCCTCTCCCTTCAGTGAGGTAAGATTATTCACAATAGAATCCACATCCAGATCCGTGCTGACCAATGGTATGCGCTCCAGACGCGCCAGCTTGATGGCCAGCGGATCCACCGCATCCGGCCTCTGGTACACAACCATGGCTGGAGTCAGCGGATGGGCGCGTATCGCGATCATCGGCGAACGGCCGTAATGCACGTTGGTGAAGATCAGCGCCCTCTCGATGTTCCATCCATACATCTTCATGTAATCCTCGGAACCCAGCGATAGGATCGCCTTCACGGAATCCACCACAGTGTAGCCGTACACCGTCTTCTTCGGAAGTTCATCGTTCACCAGGTTCCTGCCGCCGATCGCCTCGATGAACTTCCCCATCTCTATCCCGACGGGGAACTCCTCGGAGGCGATGATGCATTCGAGCTTGTAATCCGGATTGTACCTGGCGATTGTAGGCGAGCCTCTCGCCTCATCCAGCTTGATCAGAGATTCCACCAGCTTCTTTATGACCCCGACACCGGGAGACTTCCTCCTCCCGGACTCGTAGTCGCTGATGACGGAGTGGGATATGCCCATGCTGTCCGCCACCTGATGCTGGGACAGTCCGAACTCCTCCCTCCATTTCCTGATGGTCTTTCCGGGATCGGGAGACAATGTGATCTCCCCCGCGATCCTCTGTTTGAACTCTTCCACCATGTCTGAGGGTAGCCTAGGAGCGTATATAATAGTGACGAAATAACCTTCCGACGAATGACGACAACATATCCTTTTCGTATGATATATGAGCCTCTAGGCAGAATCGAGTGGGCCAGCGTTCTGAAGGGATGAAACGTATTTGTTGAGGGTATCCGATTCATTCTCCGATGTTGGGGAATGCCGAGAAGCTGTTCACGAAGTTCCTGCACCTGGAGGATCCTTGGGTCGT
>SUSW01000007.1 GCA_015063235.1 Thermoplasmata archaeon
CAGGACCCATGATGTTCCTTGTAATGATCCTTCCCTTGTCGCGGCCATCGAGAACACGGACTTTGACCTGAGTTGCCTCGCCGGTCATTCCGGTCCTTCCGATGATCTCAACGACTTCAGAAGGGATGCTGTCAGTGTCGACCATTCAGCTCACCTCAGTTCTTGAGAGCTGCTGTAGCCTGTGCGATCTCTTCACAAAGTGCTTTTCCCTTTCCGACGTCCATGATAGCGACGGATGCAGCAGGCTTGTTGAGTCCGATTGCGGCTCCAAGCTCGACTTTGCTGGGGACATAAACGTAAGGAACGTTCCTCTCGTCACAGAGAGCAGGCATGTGTGCGAGGATCTCTGGGGGCTCGACATCGACAGCCATAATGACCATTGCTGCGGCTCCGCGCTCGACGGCCTTTGTGACCTCGTTGGTTCCTTTCTTGATCTTTCCGCCGTCCCTTGCAGCCTCTGCCAGTGCGTATGCCTTGTCAGAGAGCTCCTTAGGGGTCTCGAATTTAACAAATACAGACATTTCAATTACCTCTTTCGGGCGTACAAAGACGCCGTCATCATTCATCGGCTCTGTAAGAGCAGGATGGCCTATCTTATTATGATATAAAAAGAAGACGTCGATCGGACATTCTCCCGTATATGGTTATGTGAGGTGAAGGGGATACCCTTCACCGTTGAGATCATTCCGCAGCGACCTCTGCCGGACGTTTCCTGTCCGAGAAGAAGAATATGAAGACCAGCATGCTTATGAGCAGCATGAATTGGTAGATGAGGAACGGAATTATCTGGAATGCGGACACCGCATAACCTGCCGCTGCGACTCCCGAAAGGGCTAGAAGCATCTGCGCACCGTAGGGGATTATGCCCTGCATGACGCATGCGAATGTGTCCAATATCGACGCTGTCCGCCTAGGTGACAGGCCGTACTCCTTCGATATGTCCTTTGCGATAGGATTTGCCATCACAATGGCAACGGTATTGTTGGCCGTCGCGACATCCATGGCACTGACCAGCAGACCTGTACCGATCATACCGCCCTTCTTTCCTTTGAAAGCCCTCTTGATCCAAGCCAAGAGGGCCTCGAACCCGCCGTTGTGGGCTATGAGGGCGCATATCGCCGATACCAGCATGGCGACCATAGCCGTCTCCAGCATTCCAGCCATACCGGATCCTATCGCC
Source organism: Thermoplasmata archaeon (assembly GCA_015063235.1). GTDB lineage: Archaea > Thermoplasmatota > Thermoplasmata > Methanomassiliicoccales > Methanomethylophilaceae > Methanoprimaticola. The sequence goes on from SUSW01000007.1 coordinate 1,181, forward strand.
GGGAATATGTCTATAACCTCTGTTGTCCCGGTACCCACCATGACGATGACACCTGTAACTATCCCCGCGGCAAGGACGATAAAGACGTTGATACCGATTATTCCGCCAATGAGGACCACCAGATACGGTATTACAAGAATCAGGTCGTAGGGCCCTACCTCAGAAGATGTTCCAGATGCGGATATCGTCAGCAGGAACAGAATGATCACCGTTGCTATGGCCGCAGGCAATGCTATCTTGAAATTCTCCCGGAATTTGTCCTTCATCCCGCAACCCTGTCCGTTACAAGCTGCAATGGTGGTGTCGGAAATGAATGAAAGATTATCACCGAACATCGCTCCGCCTATGACGGATGCGACGCACAGCGGTATGCCGAAGTCCGTTGTTTCCGCTATGGATACTGCGATCGGTGTCAGAACGGCTATGGTTCCGCATGAAGTACCCATTGACAATGATACGAAAGCCGCCACCAGGAAAACCACAATGACGGCAAAATCTGCAGGAATGATAGTTAACACGAAGTTCGCTACACTCTCCGCCCCGGCACGGTTCATCACACCGGTGAAGATACCAGCGGTCAGGAAGATGAGTATCATCATGAATACATTGGGATCGCCTGCACCTCTGGCCATTATGGAGAACTTACCGTTGTAGTCCGTCCCCTCGGTCTGTTTGAAAGCCAGAGCGAGAGCAATGAGGAATACGAATAGGACCGGGATAGTGTAGAATCCCATCTCCACATGCAATCCGTATTCCAGCAGCACCCCCAATCCCAGATACAGTACCACGAATACCAAGATTGGCAGGAGGGCCTTCGCATTTCCCTGAACCATTAAATCATCTTGATACTGCGCAAGGATTACTGTTATTAAACAACTTATCAGACGGACAACCACCTACGAGAGCAAGAGGACTTTGGACCAAGGATACATCCCTGACGAATCTCTGATCCGTTAATAATCTCCAATAATCGACCGGGATATACCCGCTTTAAAATATGACCGCCCCATAGGGAGTTGTATGAAGGCTGCAGAAGCAGTGAAGAACGTCGTCGTCGGAACGCTCATAGGCATATTCATGATGCTGCCCGGCGCCAGCGGTGCCACCATGGCGGTCATTTTCGGAGTATACGAGAGACTCATCCGCGACGTATCGAAGCTGACCAAGTACCTTATCTCCGATCTGCCCTTCATAATTACCATTGGTATCGGTGGAGTCATCGGTTTCCTGATATGCGCCAAAGGCCTGGATGCCCTCATCGATTCTTACGCGATACCTGCGATGTTCTTCTTCGCAGCACTGATAACCGTCCAGATCCCCGATCTCAAGAAGAATGTTGATGAGGAGGGCGGCAAGCTCACCACACACAACATCCTGGCGATGGTCGGAGGTTTCGCAGTGATGATGGTAGTACTCTTCATGAGCACCGTCGACGGCATCGAGGATGTCGAATACGGTACCGCAGGAATGCTCATCGCCGGATTGCTCTACGCCATCTGCGCCCTGTCACCCGGGATCAGCGGTTCCACAATTCTTCTCACGCTGGGTCTTCTCACACCGGTGCTCGAGGCCGTGACCGAATTCAAGCTCATGTCCATCCTTCCGTTACTCATCGGAGCCATAGTCGGAGTACTCTGCTTCTCCAAGATCATCAACCACTTCATGACCCACAACAGAAGGTCCACCTACTGCGCAATCCTAGGTCTGACCGTCGGATCCATAGTCACCGTGGTTGCCCAGGCGTTCATGGAAATGGAAGCCGGGAAGGATTACCTCCTGCCCTGCATCATCGCAATCGCAGGCGGATTAGCCATCGGATGGTGCCTGCACCTGTTCACCAGACGCTTTGCATCGACCGAAGAAGTCTGAACCATTATCTATGACAGACTGACTACGTCTACACGGAATGAGCCTAGAATACTCTGCTTTGATGACCAAAGTCAAGGATAATCCGGACCTTTCGTTCTATATCCTGTACACGTTTCTGTACGTGTTCATCATAGGGCTCACCAACGTCGTCAACGGGGTCGTGGGGAACAACTACGGATGGTATGACGTCCACTTCTACTGGGAGAACACCAATTTCATCTTCGAAGGGCTCTGGCCTTACAGGGATTTCAATACGGCCTACCCGCCCTTCTCGCTTGCAGTCTACCTCATACCTTACCTCCTGGCCCCTGACGAGGGTGCATTCTACTACACATTTACCATCTTCACGTACATATTCTCGCTTTTAGCAATCCACGGATTGCTGAAGTTCTGCGATGCGAAGGGCCTGGACCACAAGTACGTCTATATCACGTTCCTGCTCCTGATCATCGGGGTCAACAACTTCTTCATCGCGAGGAACGACACCATCACGACAGTGTTCGTCGTACTGTGCATTCTGCTTTACTGGAAGCAGAAATACGCACCTGCGTTCATAATACTGGCACTGGGAATAATGACGAAGATATACCCTGTATTCCTTCTGCCGGTGCTTCTCACCCCGTTCCTGGTGAAGAAGGATTGGAACAGCCTCTTCAGGTACGGTCTGATCACAGTAGGGGTATGTTTTATCATCGAGCTCCCTTTCATCATCAACGACCCTTCCACCGCGTTCAACTATCTGTCGCAGCATTCAGGGAGAGGATTGGAGATAGAGAGCATCGTTGCCATCCCCCTCATGGTCGTGAGCATGATCGACCCTTCGTTGGTCTACGTCGGCATGGACGAGTCCTGGGACCTGTTCGGACCCTGGGCAGAAGCTGTCGCACCCTTCATCATGCCTTTCACGTTAGCGGTAATACTGGCATTCATGATCTATTTCCTGGTCAGGATGTGGAAGACCGATGCGGACCTGGAGAAGAGACTTTGCCTTACGCTGATGGCCTGTTCCGTGGTACTGATGCTCTTTATGTCGTTCAACAAGGTGTTCTGCGCACAGTATGTCATGTGGATCATAATGCTGTACCCGCTCCTGATCTACTCCTTCAAGACGTTCGGGATAAACTACAGGAGACTCCTTTACCATCTGGTCGCACTGGCAGCTACATCGCTTCTCACCGTAGCATTCATGGATGGTGCAACGGACGGCATAACGATACAGTACCTTCTGGCCGATATACTGAAGGGAATCGCGGCACTGTCACTCCTGTACTATCTTTTCAAAGCACTCAGGACCGCACTGGACTCATGCTCGGAATGATCAGTCCTCATCATCCCTGAACTTCTTCCAGATCAGGCCGATATCCTTCTTTTTCAATTCCTTCACAAGATAGAGCAGCGAAAGGAATATCACTTCACAGACGAAGCCTTCGAAGGCAAGCCCGATGAATCCATGGACCGGCATGATCTGGTCCAATCCCCAAATGGCGACAGTGGTCACGATAAACACAAGCGCAATCTTCCAGATCTTAGGATACAGCCTATATCCGGTAGCCTTCTTCACCATATAGATGAGTGTTATGGTGAACATGACGTACGCGATGACTACTGAAGCCGCCGCTCCGACTCCTCCGTATCCCATTCCGACGTTCATGTACCCCAAGGGAGGGATGAGGATGAAGAAACCCACGACCGCTACCACGCAGAGAACTATGGAGGCCCTCATGTAGGCGGCCCCTCTGTTCAGTGCGTAAAGGACCTGAGTCATTATCCCTGCAAATACGAACGGGATGATCTGTATGGAAAGCACAGCCATCATCTGTCCGCTGGGGCCGAAACCTCCGCCAAACAGGACGATAGCGACCTCCTCTCCCAAGATCATGAAGAATATGATGAACGGGCAGAGGATGAAGCACAATGCCCTCTCGAGACCCCACAATGTCTTCTCCATAGCTTTCCTGTCCGTTACATTCTTGGACAGATGGGGGAGGAGGACATTGTTGAGAGAGACTCCGACTGCTGTGAACGTAGCGATCATCCCCACTGCTGTACTGTAGTACGAGACCTCGATGGGGTCGTAGAACAGTCCGATTACGACCTTATCCAGATTGGTCACGACGGATGATAGGATCAGAGCGACCGCAAGAGGCGCTGCGAACACTGCGTACTCCTTCAGATAAATGGGCTTGGTCAGCCTGATTCCTACCTTGTAGATCATGTAGATGCTCAGCAGTCCGGAAACCGCTGTCGCGATGACATATGATGTACTCAGCGTCACGGCATCCACGTAATAGAGAGCCATTACAATCAGGATGACATTCCTTATGGAACATTCCACCAATGTCAGAATCGAGCTCTTTCCACTCAGCATCATGCCGTCCAACGTGTAATAGATAGCGAACTGGACGTTGGAGATGATCTGGTAGACGACGAACACCAGACAGACCTGGAACCCCTCATCGTTGATCGACCCACCCTGGAGCATGAGGAATGCCGTTACCAAGGTACCTGCGATCATGATCAGGGTCAGCAGGAGCTTGATCACGATGAACGTGCTGAAACAGGCCGACTGATCGTACCCTTTCTTTGCTATGAACTTGAGGTTCGCAGAGTTGAAACCGATGTCGGCCACCGTGTTGATGAGGCTGACGAGGGCCAGACCCCACATCATGATACCGTATTCCTCCGCAACGTACCTGGCCATCACTAGGAGCGAGACGAAGGCCATGACGGCCGCCAGGAACTGGGATGATACCTTGAAGGTAAAATTGCGGACGAACAAAATCAGATACCTTCTGGAAAGTCCATCGCCCTTTAATTAAAAAATAATATTGATAGGAAATGTACCCGTTATGGAACGATTTCTGGCTATTATGTACCATATAGGGTCCGATTCGGGCTGCCTTAGGTTCAGAGCAGTATTTTTCATATCGGCGATGACACGATTCAAAACTATCCATAAGAATATGTGAAGCCCTGATCGACTCATTGCAAACGACTAAAATTTGTTTTAGTTATCGAATTGCTTATAAATCAATAACAGACGCCCGAGCAGGATATATCCAAGTACACAACATTATTAAGGTTGGTCCAACTCTCAGTACTCAGTCAGTTGATATCATGACAGATGGCTTTTCCTATGTGACCCTTATCGGGGATGTCATACACCCCGGGAATCTGAACGTTATATCCGAAGCCAGCAAGAGGGGCGAGGTCATCGTGGGACTCCTCACGGACAAGGCGATCGCAGAGCGCGAGAGACCTCCGTTCCTGGATTTCCAGCAGAGGGAGACCATCATCAAGAACATAGTAGGCGTATCCAAAGTGGTCCCGCAGCACGACTGGTGCGGTGAGGACAACCTCCGCAAGTTCAAACCCAAGTATGTGATACACGGCGATGACTGGATCCACAACAACCTCAGCCCCGTCAGGGAGAAGACCATCAAGATCATGTCGGAATGGGGCGGAGAGGTCATCGACATCCCATATACGCAAGGTATCAATTCATCGGTCATCATGACCGCTCGCCGGGAGTTCGGTACCACACCGGAACTTAGGCTCAAGATGCTGAGGAGGCTCATCGATTCCAAGCCTCTGATAAGGATAATGGAGGTGCATTCAGGCATCTCCGGCCTCATAGTGGAGCATGCTGAGATCGAGAAAGAGGACGGACTGCACTACTTCGACGGCATGTGGTCATCGAGCCTCACGGATTCCACCAGCAAAGGAAAACCCGACATCGAGGCGGTGGACCTGACCACACGTCTCCAGGACCTCACCAACGTACTGGAATGCACAACTAAGCCCATCATCTACGACGGGGACACCGGCGGAAAGCTGGAACACTTCGTCTTCACGGTACGCACGCTGGAGCGCAACGGTATCTCCGCAGTCATAATAGAGGACAAGATGGGTCTTAAGAGGAACTCCCTCTACGGCACATCCGTCCAGCAGACCCTGGCTCCCGTCGAGGACTTCTGCGCCAAGATACAGGCCGGGAAGAGGGCGCAGCTTACAAAGGATTTCATGATCATAGCACGTCTGGAAAGCCTCATCGCAGGCCACTCGGTGGACGAGGCGTTGGAACGTGCCAGGGCATATGTGGAAGCAGGTGCTGACGGAATAATGATCCACAGCAAGGAGAAATCCGGGATGGACATCAAGGAATTCTGCCAGAGATTCCGCAAGGAGTTCGAGCGCATCCCGATCGTCCTTGTCCCCACCACGTACAACCAGTTCAGGGAGAAGGAGTTCCAGGAATGGGGTGCGAACATAATCATATACGCCAACCACATGCTCAGAGCATCATATCCCGCGATGGTCAAGGTGGCCAACTCGATCCTCGAGAACGAGAGGTCTCTGGAAGCAGACGAGCTGTGCATGCCCATCAAGGAGATACTCAACCTCATACCCTATTACGAGTGATCCCGATGATTTCCCCTGAGTTCTTCTACAAAGGACTGGAGCAGATGGGAGTGGGCTTCTTCACAGGAGTCCCTGATTCCCTCCTCAAACAGTTCTGCGCATATCTGAAAGACAACGTTCCCAAAGAGAGGAACATCATCGCGGCCAACGAAGGCTGCGCCGTGGGACTCGCTGCCGGCTATCATCTGGCAACCGGAAAGGTCCCGCTGGTCTACATGCAGAACTCGGGAATGGGCAATGCCACCAATCCCCTTCTCTCCCTGACCGATCCGGACGTGTACAACATCCCCCTGGTCCTGGTGATCGGATGGCGCGGAGAGCCCGGAGTGCACGACGAGCCCCAGCATGTCAAGCAGGGGAAGATCACATGCTCGCTTCTGGACACCATGGGCATACCGTATTCCGTGCTTCCCGAGGACGAGGAAGGATGCAGGACCGTGCTTAAGGAATGCTCCGAGCATCTCTGCAGGAACAATTCAGCTTATGCGATAGTAGTCAGGAAGAACACTTTCTCGGATTACACCCCTGCGAAGAAGACCGAGGAAACCCCATATGAGATGTCCCGCGAAGAGGCGATAGAAGTCATAGCGAACAGGATGAAGGGTTCCCTGTTCGTATCCACCACTGGAATGGCATCGAGGGAGCTGTACGAGATAAGGGACAGGAACGGGGAATCACACGAAAGCGATTTCCTCACCGTAGGCTCCATGGGGCATTCGTCTCAGATCGCATTGGGCATCGCCCTGAACCTTCCTGACCGCAGGGTGGTCTGCATAGACGGCGACGGAGCCGCGATAATGCACATGGGAGGGATGGCGACGATTGCATCGGAATCCCCCTACAACCTCACACACATCATAATCAACAACGGGGTCCACGACTCGGTAGGCGGACAGCCCACGGTATCACGCGAGATAGACCTTCATGAGATCGCCGAGGCCATGGGATATGCCAACGTCTTCACCGTGGAGGACAGAGCATCTCTGGAAAAGGCCCTGGGATGCACGGAGGGCCCGGTGCTCATACAGGTCATGGTCCACCGCGGGGCAAGGAAGGATCTGGGAAGGCCCAAGTCCACCCCTGCCGAGAACAAGGATTCATTCATGAAAAACATAGGAAGCATCTGATATGATAGCTCAAGCAGTCATTATGGCCGGGGGCCTCGGTTCGAGGCTCGGCGATCGTACGAAAGCAATGCCCAAGGGATTCCTCGAGATCGGAGGGATGCCCATCGTGGAGCAGTCGGTCAGGAAGCTGATCGCCGCAGGGATCGAGGAGATCATCATCGGCACCGGATATCACAAGGAATTCTACGAGGACCTTGCGAAGAAGTACACATGCATCAAGCTGGCGCATAATGCAGCATATGCGGATGCCGGAAGCATGAGGACCCTCGCGGCATGTGTTCCTCTCGTCAAAGAGGACTGCCTCGTGCTGGAATCCGATCTCCTCTACGACAGCATCGGACTCAACGTGCTCATCAACGAGACCCGCAGGAACGTCATCCTGTCGTCCGGGAAGACCGGATCCGGGGACGAGGTCTATCTGCAGGTCGACAATGATTGCAACCTGGTCAAGCACTCCAAGAAGAAGGAGGAACTGGAATCCGTCTATTCCGAGCTTGTAGGGATCACCAAGCTCAGCAGGAAGACATTGGACCTCATGGTCGCATATATGGACGATCACAGACAGGACATCCCCATGATGGAGTATGAGGTTGCGATGTCCGCCGTATCCTCATCCGGAAACCCCATAGCGGTCCGCAAGGTCGAATACTACACATGGTGCGAGATCGACGACGAGAACCATCTCAGGAGGGCTGTGGAGCAGATCTTCCCCCGCATCGCCGAGAATGAGTCCCTCCGCGGTATCCGCCGTGAAGTCCTCCTCAATCCGGGACCCGCCACCACGACTGACAGCGTCAAGTACGCTCAGGTCCAGGCCGATATCTGTCCCAGGGAGAACGAGTTCGGGGACGTCATGGGCTGGATCTCGAAAGAACTGTCACTGATGGTGGGGGCGCCCGGAAGGGTCGAGACCGTACTGTTCGGAGGCTCCGGAACAGCGGGAGACGAGGCGATGATATCGTCATGCGTCCCCCAGGACGGGAAGCTCCTGATCGTCGACAACGGCGCATACGGGAAGCGCATGGCCAAGATGGCCTCCATATACAAGATAAATTACGAGACCTTCGCCAGCGACGGCATTCACAGGATGGATGTCGAGGCCCTCAAATCAAGGCTGTTGGATGGGAAATTCACACATCTGGCTATTGTGTACCATGAGACCACCACAGGGATCCTCAACCCCGTTCCCGAGGTATGCAGGTTCTGCCACGAGCACAATATTGTCACCATCGTGGATGCGGTCAGCGCATTCGCTGCGATCCCCATTGACATGGACAGGGACTGCATAGACTTCATGTCATCCACATCCAACAAGAACATCCAGGGAATGGCCGGACTAGCGTTCGTGTTCTGCAGGAAGGAGGCGCTGGAGTCCATCAAGGACTATCCTATGAGGAACTACTACCTCAACATATACGACCAGCACCACTACTTCATCAAGAACAACCAGATGAGGTTCACTCCCCCGGTCCAGACCGCCTATGCTTTGAGGCAGGCCATAATCGAGACCAAGATAGAGACCATCGAAGGCAGGTACGAGCGTTACACGGCTTGCTGGAAAGTGCTGATCAAAGCGATCAAGGAGCTCGGGCTGGAGATGCCAGTTCCCGAATCGGAGCAATCGCATCTGATAGTCACCATAATGGACCCAAGGAGCCCGAAGTACTCGTTCAACGATATGCACGACCTCTCCAGGGAGCACGGTTACACCATATATCCCGGAAAGCTGAGCGATGCCCCCACGTTCCGCATAGCGAACATAGGGGATATCAGACCCGAGGAGATGGAAGGATTCACCAAGATCCTGGCGCAATATATGCGCTCGATCCAGTGATCAGTCGTCGTAGAAGTAGTCGATTCCCTTGATCTTGGCGTAGATCTTCGCCAAGAACCTTCCGAAGCATCCGCACTGGTGAAGGGTCATCATAGGGACCTTGGGGCTGATGTGGGATTCTCCCACCTCCCTCTTCTCGAAGATGTAGTGCTCCTCGGCAATCTTCACATCCTTGGGACCCCACCTGAGCAGGTCGAGTAGGACCTTCCAGCCCTGCATCTCCAGCTTATCCCAGTTCTCCTTGATGACTGGAACGTACACCGAAGTCCTTCCGGCGATGAGTCCGCTCATGTTGTCCTTGGACCTGGGCTTTCCGTGCCAGAGAAGGAAGAGGTTAGCGAAAATCGTGAAGCACCAGGAACCAGCCCAGCGCTTGAATCCCATGGCGGTCCTGTCATCCCTTGTACCGATGACGAGATCCGCTCCCGCCTCCAGCTTGTCGTACATACCCTTGATGGTATGGAGAGGGTGCTGGAAGTCGCAGTCTATTGTCATGAAGTAATCGGTGCCGCATTCCAGAATACCCTGGAACACGCTGGCAGCAAGACCTCTGTCGTTCGGGTCCCTTACGACCATCTTGGTGAGAGGATCGTTCAATTCATCGATGAACTGCTTGGAACGATCGGTTGAGTTGTCATCCATGAACATGATCTGGAAGTCCGGATAGAGCTCCCTCAGTGCCTTCGCTATGTTAGGCGCATTAATCTCTTCGTTATAGGTCGGGATGACGATAGTACAAGTTCCTGCCAAACTGTCACCAAGACAACTAAAAGCCTGATTCCTATTTAATGACTATAGGAAAGTCAGTTCATCCTCAGGATCATTTCCACAGCGTCCACGAATGTGAACTCTGGACTGACCTTGATGGACCGGCATCCGAGACGCTTCCCGAACTCGATATCCTTGTCGTGATCGCCGACCATGAAGGATCTGTGGGGGTTGATCCCGTGCTTCATCACCGCCTGAACACCCATGCCGATCTCCGGTTTCCTGCATGAACAGTGGTCTTCGGGGGTGTGCGGGCAGTAGAATATGTCGTCCAGATGTCCGCCTTTGGCCTCGATCTCCCTGCACATCTTGGAATTGACAGCGTTGAGCTCGTCCAAGGTGAAGTATCCCCTGCCTATTCCGGATTGGTTGGTTATCATTATGACCTTGAATCCGGCTTCGTTCAGGCGCCTGATGGCCTCCGGGACACCCTCATAAAGGTTGAAAAGGTCCGGATCGTGGCAGTAAGGCACATCCTTCGCGACAGTGTCGTCGCGGTCTATGAACACCGCTCGGTTCCCGAACATCTCCCTCTCGACGATGCCGCACATCGTGTGGCATGCGCAAAGGTATCCTTCCTGAATCCTGGGAGTCTCCTTCGAGGGGATTATTACAGCACAGTCGACCATGTCCCTCATCTTTCCGCCGTCTCCGGTGAACGAGATTGTCTTTGCTCCGATCTCCTTTGCCTTCTCCAATGCCAGAACCACGTTTTTGGAATTACCTGAGGTGGAAAGTCCGATGACTACGTCCCCTTTCCTGCAGTTGGCCTCGATCTGCCTCTTGAAGACTATGTCATAGGAGTAATCGTTGCCTATGGCCGTCACAGGGGCTATATTGGAAAGGCTGATGCTGGGCAGTGCGGGACGGTCTATCAGGTATTTTCCCGAGAATTCAGCCGCTATGTGCTGTGCATCGGCAGATGAACCTCCGTTTCCCATGAATATGACCTGTCCGCCGTTGCGGAAAGCTTCAAGGATTATGTCGGCCGCCTTCCTGACCTGGGCGGGGTCGATCTTCGAGATTGTCTCTGCGCTTCTGTTGAACTCTGCTTGAATGGATTCAATCGTCATTTGGATAACTCCATGAAATTACGCCGTTGGGCTCGAAAGCGAAATCGGTGACCTTCGCACCGCGCTTCTGCAGCGCCTTTGCGACACCGTACTTTGTGTCGTATTTGCATATGAAGTACATGAAACCCCCGCCTCCTGCTCCGGAGACCTTGCCTCCGATGGCACCCGCTTCCTTCGCGGCGTTGTATAGCTCATCTATCTTAGGGTTGGTGATCTTGTCCGAGAACTCCTTCTTGAGCTGCCAGGACTCATCGAGGATCTTACCGGCCAGGTTGATGTCACCCTTACTGAGGGCATCGGACATGGGCCTAACCATGGCCTTGGTGGCATCGAGGGCCTCCTCGTTCTGACCCGATGCGAACTTCTTGACCTGGCTGTCTATGATGCTGGCGGATTCGCGGGATGTTCCGGTATAGCATAGAACGGACCTGTACTGCAGTTCGTTGACGGTATCCTCATCGACCCTTACACGGTTGACATCCACCCAGTCGTCGGAGAACCTCATCACGTTGAAGCCGCCGAACACGGCTGTGTACTGATCCTGCTTGCCTCCCTTCAGACCGATGTCCTCCCTCTCCAGCTTTATCGCGAGTCTGGCCATCTCGTCTCCGGTCAGCCTGATCTTCTTCCATTCGCAGACCGCAGCGATAATGGACACGATGACGGCGGATGATCCGCCCAGTCCGGATCCCGGAGGCGCCTCCGACTGGAGGAACATCTTGAATCCGTCGGTGATGTTGAAATGGTTGGTGACGGCCTTGATGAGATCCATATTGCCGTCCAACGGGAGCGGTCCGCCATCAAGCGGAGCCTCGTACTTTCCGTAGTCGGTGGAATGGATCGACATGGAAGAATCGCCTGTCGGCGTGATGGTGCAGTATGCGTACTTGTTGATCGTTGTGTTGAATACCATACCGCCCTTCTGCGAAGCATACGGATTTACATCCGTTCCTCCGCCCACTAAACCGATACGGAGCGGAGCCTTTGCCCTGTAATGAATCCCATCCATGTAAGTGTCATCCCTGCACTCTATAAGAGCTTGGAAATAGCACAATTTCCAGATATTAATAGTGTTTGGATTTTTTAGCAGTTATTCAATAAAATTCAGACGTACTCTGGCTATATTAGGATGAAAAATAGTAGGTAAAAGTACAGGCTTTTGAACCATCTTGGGAAATCTCTTTTTATTACCCCGTTATGGGCACATCCAGAACTACAAGGAGGCTGTCTAGATGAACATAAAGCTATCTGCACCGGTCGTCATCGCGATAGTCGTTCTTATCCTGATGGTCGGAGGAGAGGCTTTGGTACTGACCTCCGATCATGACAGCTTTTCATCATCCGTCACTCACGACGGGGATTATGTTACTGTAAACGTCGATGCACACGGATCCCACCAGCTCAACGCCGTGTCACTGAAGGGCTCTTACCAGACTCCGCAGCAGGTCTACATCTACTACGACGAATCGTACAGGTCCGTCTACGATGATGTGAACGTGGCTGTAGGTGCCAGACCTTTGGATCAGAAGAGCTACGTGAACATGATGGTCGAGACCCTGAAAGTCAGGGATATCACCGATGTATCGATAATCGATGCCGGGAGACTCGCCGAGATAACTTCGTCCGACGGCACGGACATCGCCCTGATATGCCTGTCGGGCGCATTCCCGGACACGGTGTACGATGGGACGGAGGATTCGAGGATCCTCGATTGGATCTCTTCGGGAGGAAGGCTCTATTGGGCCGGTAACATCATAGGAAAATACATTGCCCACACCGACAGCGTAGAGACGGTTAAGAACGGTACCACTCTGTTCTTCGGAAGCGAATGCGTGGACGATGTGGAGACCAAAGCTTATACCAAACACGAATACAACGGCGTCACCGAAGCCCTTTCTATCATCAATAACAACGTCAGGTACACGCCGAACACATACTATCTTCCCTCATACAGCAAATATCTGGAATTCGGATACACGGACGGGGACCGCTTCAGCTCCATAGTCGTGGCGAACGGCGAAGGATCGATATGCGTGGTCGGAGGAGTCTATTCCGACTATCAGCGCATCGATATGGCCCAGATCATCGCCGCCGGGATATCGCCGTACACGGAAGTGGTGGATTCCTACGAGGGAGCCGCCATTGGTAAGAAAACAGTGACCCTGAAGGAAGGGGACACCGTATACGTCAGCCTCGGAGGAGACCTGACAGTCTACGGAAAGCTCCACGAGGTGGACTGATGCTCGGAGAGAAGATAAGGTTCTTCTGCCCGTGGATGATAGCCGCCATTGTCATAGGAGTCGCGGTCAGACTGATCATCGGAGGGCTTCTTTCATACAACTACGACGTCTTCTCCTGGGCACTGATAATATCGAACATCCAGGCAGGGAGCGGACTCTATGACGTAACGGGATACAACTATCCTCCTGTCTGGGGCTACATCCTGGGATTGGTGGCACAGCTCACCGACCTGTTCGGAATGGATGTCCTCGCAGAGAGGTTCCCGGACCTCATCTTCACCGAGAGCGAGATAGCGAACAACCCTCATCTCGCATTCACCACGACCGTCGAGTTCAACGTCCTCATGGCAGGGGTCATCGCTATATTCGATATACTCGCATCGTACCTCATATACTACGTGATAAGAGAGGTCTTCAAGGATGACAGGAAAGCGATCCTGGGTGCAGCGCTCTGGATGCTGTGTCCTTTCATCATCGCTGTAGGTTCGGCCGGAGTCATGTTCGACTGCCTCTCAGGTGCGCTGGCACTGCTGTGCGTGATACTATTGATCAAGGACCAGGAGTTCCTGGCAGGATCCATATTCGCGGTAGCAGTATTCCTCAAGTTCTTCCCCGCATTCCTCATCTTCATCCTCATAGCATACATATTCGTGAAGCACAGGGAGGATTTCCCCATGAGGTTAGGCAAGGCCGCTCTGGGAGCTGCGATATTCACAGCGGTGATCATGGTCCCCCAAATAATGGACGGACACCTCTTGGACAGCGGCTCGTTCCTCCTCTCGAGAGCGACAGTGTCGACTAATGTCTTCGATCAATACGGTACAATAATCGCATACGCTGTCGCAATAATACTGGAGATCGTCCTCGCTTGGTACTTCACCAAGAGGAAGTCCGAAAACCTGGACATGGATTTCCTTTTCTTCTCATTCGTAGCAGCACTTCTCACACTGATCTATCCCAGCTCCTCCCAGTATGTGCTCTTCATGGCACCGTTCCTCATCATCACGGCATTATGCGTCGATGGAAGATACAGGGTCGGCTTGGCCATAATAACCGTCGGCACTACGATATACGTCCTGGGCTCCAGTGCGGCGCTGCTCACATCCGTCATGGAATACACGGATCTGATCTCATTCAGCTCATGGTTCGCCTTCGACACATGGCTCCTGGACACCAAGGTCCTGGGCCTCAACATGTACAACTTCATCTCAGGCATAGGAGGATTTCTGCAATATTCTGCGATCCTGATTTGCTATTATTTCATTGCAAAAACATTCATATATAGAGAGCGGGAGTTCAAAGAAGATGGGTTTCATCACTGACATGTACACAAAATACAGGGAGCTGATACTCTACGGAATCTACGGAGTACTGACCACCCTTGTCACCTGGGTGTCCTACGCCATTTTCGTAAACCTGGGCATGGAACTCAACCTCGGAAACATCCTCTCGTGGATCTGCGGTGTGGCCTTCGCTTTCGTCACCAACAAATGGTTCGTGTTCGAGAGCAAGTCCCTTAAGACCACCAAGGTCCTTACGGAATTGTCCCTGTTCGTCGGTGCGAGGATATTCACAGGAGTCATCGCATGGATACTGTTCCCGATCCTTCTGTGGCTCGGAATGGATCAGATGCTTTTCGGAACCGAGGGATTCGTAGCGAAGATAGTCGTCTCAGTCATCGAGATAGTCCTCAACTGGGTCCTCAGCAAGTACATGGTCTTCAGGAAGAAGAAGCCTGAGCAGACCAAAGAATAAATCTTTTTCAAAAGAGAAAAGCCCCCGAAGGGGCAATGAGTTTCAGTTGACGTAGTCGAGCCAGTCGTCGTACTTGGAATCCTTTCCGGTGGCGATGTCAACGAACTTCTGGTGAATCTTCGTCGCGACCTCTCCGACCTTTCCGGTTCCGATGACCCTGCCGTCGATCATGGTGACGGGTCCGATCTCTGCTGCGGTTCCGGTCATCCATACCTCATCTGCGGAGATGAGTTCGGATCTAGTGATGTCCTTCTCGATGACGGTGTATCCCATGTCCCTTGCGACCTTTATGATGGAGTCCCTTGTGATTCCCTCGAGGATGCACTCGGAGACTGCAGGGGTGTATATGACTCCCTTCCTGTAGATGAAGATGTTCTCACCGGTACACTCTGCGACGTGTCCGTCCGAGTTGAGCATGACCGCTTCGTCAGCTCCCTGACGGAGAGCCTCCCTCTTTGCAAGGGTGGATGTGACGTATGTTCCGTTGACCTTCGCTCCTGCAGGTGCGCAGAGGTTATCGGGCCTGTGCCAGGATGATGTGATGAGCTTTGCTCCTGCGTTGGCGCCCTCACCGAGGTAGGATCCCATGTAGATACAGCAGATGGACATTGAGGAAGGGACCTTCGTAGGGTTGAGTCCGACCTCTTCTCCGGAGAGGAACACTGTGGGTTTGATGTAATCGGTGGTGAATCCGAGCTTGAGGTTCTCCCTGATGATGGTCTTGTGTGCCTCAATGATATCCTCAGCGGTCATCATCTTTCCGCAGATCTTGGGCTCGATTCCCATGATCTTGCATCCGTCCATGAGTCTCTTGATGTGATCCTTGAGCCTGAAAACTGCAGGTCCCTTGGGCGTGTTGTAAACCCTGATACCCTCGAACACACCGGTTCCGTAGTTGAGGGCGTGGCAGAGGACGTGGACCTTCGCGTCTTCCCAGTTGATGATGTTTCCGTCGAGCCAAATCTTCTTCGCTTTCTCCATATGAACACCTTTTGGTATTGTAAGTGTGAGTCGGGGGTCAGAGGACCCTATCGGCTTGCTCTATGGACCTCGTACTTTCGCGCGATTATAAACAATTATTGTAAAGAAAGATGCTCGAAGGACGAAAATATACCTGAGATACCAGGTGAATCCTAAGGATTTGAGTAACACGAATTTTGATTTTTTATGTCGTTATATATAAAATAGCAAAGCATTTTTTTCCAATCGACTCAGATGAGTAACACGTTTTTTATCTAACATAACAATTGGCTAACTAATCCAACGATATCATGGGAATCAAGACGTCGATAGTAATTGTATCCATTGCGGTCGCGATAGCGGTATCAGTTGTCGCCATATCGACGGATTTCGGCGGTTCTTCCCCTGATGACGAGGGATCCCTCAACAAGAAAGCCTGGAACGACGTCTGGTCAGAACGGTACAACGACGGGAACGAACAGTATCCTGCCCGCCTTCTCGTTCTCGGCAACGCGGATGGGAACGATGTCATCGACGGGAACGACATAACGGTCATCGAATCCCTGATAGCTAACGGATACAACTATGTCGAGGATTTCATGGCCGATGCGAACTACGACGGATTGATCGACTCGGCCGACATAGAGAGAACTAGAGAACTCATCGACTACAACGGATACAAAGGGATGGC
This sequence comes from Thermoplasmata archaeon, assembly GCA_015063235.1. Taxonomy (GTDB): domain Archaea; phylum Thermoplasmatota; class Thermoplasmata; order Methanomassiliicoccales; family Methanomethylophilaceae; genus Methanoprimaticola. The sequence goes on from SUSW01000007.1 coordinate 17,920, forward strand.
TTACTATTTCAACTGCGGTTTCGAGATCGCCGGCTACGATATGAGCCGTCCCCTTCACACCTCGAACATCCTGACGCAGACATTGGAGATGCTCTGCATCCTCGCCCCCGAGAGCATCGTGGCGGTGGATGACAGATGCTCCAACGGCGATGTGAAAGGAGCCAATCCTCAGGGAACCTACTGGAAGGAATACGCTTCCGTGATCGACTACAGCAAAATGGGGAGCGTAGGTTCCCATAAGTCTCCGAACGTGGAGAGGTACCTGCAGGTCGCCACGGAATACGGCGACGGATACCTCACCGCAGTGATGAACGCAAAGGATGCACAGAACACCGGTTACATGGAGAAGATCCTGAAAGGTCAGTCCCGCGTACAGATCGTCCGTGTACCTTCTTGGGAAAGGGGAGGGATTGCCAACGGCATGCTCACTCTGGGATTCCTCATACACAAATTCGACAGAGCGACCGAATGGGTCGAGTGGCATGACGGATACTACAACGACATCATGCAGAAGGTATCCGAACTGACCGACGATCAGAGGAAGAAGGTCGCCATCGCTGTGCTCGGAGACACCGACATCTCCACACTGAACGAATTCCAGATGAACTACACAACATCCGGCGAATGGCAGGGCCTCAAGAGGATGGGAGTGATAGACGTAGGCGGCGATTACATCACGAAGCACAGTCCAGGAGGGATCGCCTACGGAGCATGGGAAGTCGCACTCAGCAAGGAGAGCTTCATAGCCATGTGCAAGGAGGCAGGAGGCCTGGATTACCTGATAGGTTCCATACCTGGACCCTACAACGTATCTCCTATCAATCCCTCTAAACTGCCGGCAAAGGACTACATGGACAAGGTCCAGGATTTCCTCAATAAGAGCTGCGGCGGAGCAACGCTGCAGATCATCGGATGGGAGTACGCCACAGGTCCGAACGACCTGATGTACTATGCGATGCTCGCCAACGTCCTGTATGACTGGGGATATGACATCGAGAAGATAGTCAACGAGAGCCTGCAGTGGATGGGAGTGTACGGAGAGGGCGAATATCAGTGGACCTTCGAGAAGATAAAAGAGAGCAGTCTGCTGCCTTATGACATATGACGGAGAAACGATGAAATGGCCAAGATAAAGTACAGGAACGGATTGAAGAACTTAGGCCAGAAGCTGCGCCTCTCCGATACTGCCAGGAAGCATCATCTCGGCAATTCCGAGAATCAGACAGAGGAGATAATCAGCCAATACCGCGCATACAAATACGCCAAGGCGATGATGCTCCTCGTAGTGTTCCTGCTGTGCGCATTGGCATTCGGAATAGACATAGGATTGGGACCGTATTCCATCGATTTCCTGGAGGTCTACAGATGCATAATCGACAGGCTAACGGACTGGGGCCAGGACCTGACGAATGAGATGTTCATCGTTTGGGAACTGAGGATGCCCCGCGTGCTCACAGCATTCCTTGCAGGAGTAGGTCTGGCGATGGCCGGAGCGGCGATGCAGAGCATGATGAAGAACCCTCTTGCCGACCCTTACACGACCGGGATCTCATCGGGTGCGGCGCTAGGTGCAACGCTTGCGATAACGATGGGAATCTGCATCGTCGGCGGCGAATTCGGAACCGTGATAAACGCATTCGTTTTCGCACTCATCCCCGCTGCTGTGATCGTTCTGATTTCCACATACCGCAGACCTTCGCCTGCTATGATAATCCTTACGGGAATATCCCTCATGTACATCTTCAACGCAGCACAGTCATACCTCATGATCGTAGCCGATCCCAACTCGGCTTCCGCTGTGTACAATTGGACGGTCGGTTCACTGAACAACGCAAGTTGGGATAACGTTCCTTTCATCTTCGCAGTCTCTCTCATAGGAGGGACCCTACTGATGCAGATGGCGAGGATCCTCAACACGATGAACTCCGGAGACGCGTATTCGAAGAGCATCGGAATCGATGTTAACAAGTCACGCATAATCGTTCTTGTCACAATATCGCTCGTTGCCGCAGGTATAATCTCATTCACCGGGATCATCGGATTCATAGGACTTGTAGCGCCTCACATCGCACGTATATTCGTAGGGTCGGACAACAAGATCCTGATACCAGCAGCGGGACTCATGGGAGCGGGACTCATGCTCCTTGCGGACTGCGCCGTGCAGCTCGTTGCAGAGACCATGCCGATAGGAATTATCACATCGCTGATAGGAGGTCCGATCTTCATGATCCTTATCCTCAAACAGAAGAAGGAGGTGTGGTGAGATGGCGGTGCGCATACAGGCAGAGGACTTGGGAGTCTCGTACGGAGATACCCTCGTATGGGAGAACATAAACCTCGATATCGACGAGCCCGGACTCGTGAGCATACTCGGTCCCAACGGAGTCGGCAAATCCACATTCATGTACACCATCAACAAGATCCTTGAGCCTACGAAAGGACGCGTACTCCTCGATGGAAAGGATGTCATGGAGATGACTTTCAAAGATATCGCGAAGAAGGTCGCATACGTGCCTCAGGCTTCCGGGGAAACCTTCGCGATGACGGTAATGGATACGGTACTCATGGGTAGATATCCTCATTCAGGATACACGGTCACACAGGAGGATCTCGAGATCGCGGCCGACTGTCTGCAGAAGATGAACATGGGCAATTATGCGATGAGGATGTTCAACGAACTTTCAGCAGGACAGCATCAGAGAGTGATGATCGCACGCGGTCTTGCACAGGAGCCTGAACTGCTGATGCTGGACGAACCCACGTCAAACCTCGACATCTATCATCAGATACACACGATGAGACTGCTGCGCGACATCGCTCATCAGAAAGGAATCGTGGTGCTGATCATCTGCCACGATCTTAACATCGCTTCCAGATTCTCAGACCGTGTGATCATGTTCAGCAAGGGGACCGTGCACTCGGACGGACCTGCAGAGAAGGTGCTCACCGCAGAGACGATCCAAGACGTCTACAACGTCAAAGCGGAGATAGTCCCTGTCGACGGAAGACCCTATGTCATATTCCATGCGGATGAGACTTCGGAATGATGGGCTGCATTCGATACTTTCTTTTCATCCTCCGGTATTGTACCCGTCATGAAGACAGGTGTGATCCTCTACTCGCACAGGGCGGATTCGCTCTCGCACGACATCACCGAATGGTATGCCGAAGAGCTCCGCAGAAGAGGACACACCGATGTCAACACCGCTTATCGTAAAGGAGATCCCGGGATCGATGAGACGATGAGGAGGATGAACGTACGCGGTATGAACAACACGTTCGTCGTCATCCCCATGGTGATATCCGAAGGCAGTCTTTCAACATGGATACTTCCCAAGGAGATGGACATGCCGGACAACTCCTGCTCCTTCACGTATCTGACGGGAATGCACACCGCGATACGCTTCTCCACAGCGTTGGGAGAATCGGAGAACATCTCAAAGCTCATCATCAAACGTCTGAAGGAAGCAGGGGCGGAGAAGGACGACGGCATCCTTCTTGTCTCGAAAGGTTCCGTGCTGAAAATGAATCTGGAATTCATGAAGAGGAATTCCGTATACGTACAAGACAGTGGCTTCCCGAATACCGCTTTCGCGGTGCTCGATCATGAGGGTCCGAACGTCGCATCGGCCGTAGGCGATCTGATGGAGAAGGGCGCTGAGAGACTCGTAGTGCTTCCTGTGTTCCTCACAGAGTGCAGGAGCGTCACGGAGACTATACCGTCGCTTGTAAGGGACTCCGGACCGCTTGTAACGGTCGTTTTCGCCAAGTGCCTGGGGAAGGACAGCCTCATCCTGGACGCCATGGAGGAAAGGATCCCGGAAGGATGGTAATCACTCTAAGAATAATTGTATAGCAACTTATACAATCTCTGACAATCCCGTCTTCTGTTTCTTATATCTTAATAGATTATACCGAATTAGCGTCAAAAGAACCGGGAACGGCCGCATCCCACCCTATCCATACGCAAATCCCAGATGCGACCGACTGAGAGCCCTGTTCGAAGACGGCCTCTTTACAGACCGGCGCCGACCGCAGAACGGTGCCGGCCTGGCGGGAGGGGGTCGGGCACGAAAATAGCACCATCCCAATTAGTAACAGAGCCTGACCCCCTCCCGCTGGTACTATAATCATTCTCAAGACTGTTCCTGTCCGGACGGCAGTCTGATGACCTTCTGAAGTTTCCTGCGAAGGTCTATGCCCTTGCTCTCGAGCGCAAGGTACCCCATCCAAAGGATGGCAAGATACTGCGTTACCGCAGCAACCAAAGCGATGATGTTGTGAAGGCCGAACGGTCCTGTATAGAATATGTCGTACAGCGACCTCCATGTATCGTAATCCATCAGACCGTTGTAGAACGTCACCGTTCCCAGTTCCATCGGCAGCGAAGGGAACATGAACAGAGTCGAACCCGCCATCAGGAGGAAATACGGTTTGACCAGTCTGCTGTCGTGGACCATGGCGCTTATGATGACGAACGGTGTTAGTAGGATGACGTACTGAGGCGTGCTCGGATACAGGAAGATGACCACAGCGGAAAGGAACACGAACCATACAAAACTGCTGTCGATATCCTCACCGTGACGCCTGACGAACCATCTGGCGACAAGGATCTCCAATATCAGGATGATCGGGTAGATTATGAGAGAGCTGTACTTCAGCAGATCTGCAGGTCCTGCTCCCGAACCTTCGGCACGGGCTGTTAGGAATGTCATGCTGTCCATGACCGTTCCGTTAAGGATCGACGGCAGCATGATCACAGCGGCCATGATGAGGCCTCCAGCGATGGCCATGCCGCATCTATGCTTCCATCTCTCACCGCCCTTCACTAGGATGTATGCGATGAATATGAAGAAGAACATGGCCGGGAACAGCTTCAGCAATACCGCCAATGCGAACATCATCCCTGCCATGAAATCGTTGCCTCTGAGAAGCAGGCATACACATATGACGGCCATGAGAGCAGAGAATGAATCGAACTGTCCGAAGCATCCGCAGACGAACATCACATGCAGTCCGATGAAGAATAATGTGAATCCGATCTTCGCCTTGACCATGTCGCCGGTGAGGTGGTCCACGATCCAATACACTCCGCAGGCCGCTAGGAAATCCGATACGGTAAGAAGGATCATGAGAGCGATGTTGAAGGCGGGAGTGGAAAGCGTTGCATCATCGAAGTCCTCGACGAAGAGCAACTCGGGGAATATATCTGCCCACGAGTCGACACCGAAGAAACCTATGAACTCGGAGAATACTCCGAGGATGTATCCCCAGACGGGAGGATAGTAGTATCCGGCCATATTGTACAGGCCCGCTCCCGCTTCTATGTTGGCCAATGTCTGTGTCCATGCGGTGACATCGTTGTTGTACTCGAGCATGAATCCCAGGAACACCCTGAACAGGAGTCCGATGACGACGACAAAAATCATCCCTCTGCATATCAAACGGGTGTCGCTGAAGAACATCGGTCCACCTCGTGGTTCTGACAGTACACCGGATAGAATCCTCCCATCGTGATGTACACCGAATCCGCCTTTGCGATCGTTTCTTTGACCGTTCCGTTCACCGTTCCGTCGGCGATACCGACGATCTCCGTATCGGGAGAAATGCCTGATGCTACCAGCTGTGCGAGGTCAATACGCTGACGTATCGTGTACTCGCCGCCGATGACGCATACCGCACCGTCTCCTTCCTTCACTGTTACAATGCTTGAACGCTTACCGTCGGTGAACCCCATGCTGAGGTAGTCGGTTCCCGCAGGAAGCTTGGAAACATCTATCGAGAATGTGGTTAGGTTGCTCTGAATGTACAATGCGTCGCGGAATCCGTTCTCGATCATGTCGTATCCCCTGCTGACCTCGTCGTCTATGCACTCCGAGCCAAGGAACAGCGTTGTTCCGTTCTCGACGGTCTCGAGGCCATCCGTGTGGGAGATGAATTTACCGAGGATTCCCCCGATCCAATAGAGCCTTCCTCCGGATTCCATCCATTCGAAAATCTTGGAATCCGCAGTACCGTCGTAGACCGTATCGGGAAGCGAACCGGATATCACGATGACAGCAACCCCGTCACCGTCCTTCCCCATGACATCGGCGAGACCTTTCGCGCCAACGATCTCGGAATAATCGATTCCGCGTACCTTCAGAGTATCATGCATCTGATCCACATAGTACCTCTCATCGAGAGGCCTTCCGCCTGTAGATGACACTCCTGTAGCGGCCGCGGACACATAGTCCGTATCAAAATAGACGCAGACCCTTTCGGGAATGCCGAACGTGCCGTCCAGGGCCACAGCCCTGTAGATGTGGGAACCGTGGGAATCCATCGTTATCTCTACTGAATCCCCCTGGACCGCGATGGATGACGAGAAACTGTCACGGGAATCGACAGTCACTATGACTTCTCCGACTAACACCAATGCTATGATGAACAAAGCGGCTATGATCGGAAATCTGTCCTTAAACCCCATCGGTATCATCGTTCCGGAAGCCGTATACAGCTGATACCAAATAAGCCTCTCGGTTTAAAATACTTAGACGAAGCCCGTCCAAACATACTAAATGCTTGGTCGGAGGTTACCTCCTATGGACAATTTCGGGAACAAAGGCGTGGCCATAGTGCTCATAATCCTCATCATGGGAGGCTCTCTCGCATTGTTCTTCATGATGCAGGTCATGAATCAGGTGAATCCCGATGTTCATGAGGAGACCCATAATTACGACGTTGTCGGAGTCCTTTACGATGAGGACTGCACCGGAACAGGTACTACGAAGTACGCTCCCGAGAGCGCCAAAGCCTACGTCTATTCTTTCGAGCTCAGAATCTCTTCTAAGTCTCACAGCGAGACGATAAGAATGCCGCTGATCTTCACTACGGACGATAAGATGAAGGACATGTTCCATTACGTCGGTGAGGAGACCATCGGCGATGTCGCCGTATCCGTGTACACGCAGGAGAACCAAGAAGGATTCTGCACGTTCTACATCGGAGAGAAATGCAAGATGATCCGCTGCACCATCGTGTCCGATGATTACTCGGTAACAGCGGATATAATCGAATCATCCTAAGATCGACGCTACGTCCTCGACGAAACTTTGAGACCTGTCCTTGGCAACCTTGGGGTCCTTCGATTCCGAATATATCCTGAATTTCGGTTCCGTGCCTGAAGGTCTGAGGAGCACCCATCCGTCGGAGAAAATTATCTTGAGTCCGTCTGTCCTGTCGATCTTCTCGGAAGCATACTTCTCTGCGAGTCTGTCGATGACATATGATTTCCTGTTTTCGTCGCAGTAGACAGCAGTCTTGATAGTGCAGTATTCCGGAAGGGCGTCGACATGCTTCTGTATGGATCCGTACCTTGCGGCGAACTCGATCATCCTCGCGGCCGCCAATGCTCCGTCGCGGCAGAACTGATGGTCGGCGAAGATTATTCCGCCGTTGTCCTCGCCTCCTATCGGAGCACCGTCCTCGATCATCCTGCGGGCCACCACCGGAGAACCTACCGCCGTACGTGTGAGCGTCCCGCCGGCCTCGATGATGGCATCCTCGACCATATCGGACAGCGCTACGGTCGAGACCACCTGCTTCTTGCCTTCGGTGGTCTTCATGCAAAGGATGGACAGAAGGGCCAGACCTACGTCTCCGGGAAGATACTTCCCTGTGTCCGATACGAACACGCATCTGTCCGCATCGCCGTCATGCGCGATCCCCAGATCCGCTCCGACCCTCACGACCTCCGATTTCAGTTCCGAGAGGTTCTCCTCCACGGGCTCGCTGTAATGCCCTGGGAACATGCCGTCAGGTTCTCCATTAAGGACGACCGCACGGACTCCGAGCTTCTCCATTAACAAAGGTGATGTATGAACGGATGCACCGTTCGCACAATCCAACACGACGGTGAGATCCGCCTTGCGTATGAGGTCCGCATCCACCTTCGATACGACTGCATCGATGTATGCTTCGCCTGCGCCTTCGATCGTAATGACGCTTCCTATCCTGTCCCATGGAACGGTTTTGAGATCCCTGTCGTAAGCATCCTCTATAGCGGACTCCTCCTCATGGGAGCATTCCGTTCCGTCCGCGGATATACATTTGATACCGTTGAACTCCGGAGGGTTGTGGGAAGCGGTTATCATCACGCCTCCGGTGACGTCCTCATTGATCTTGACATAATACTGAAGCGCGGGAGTTGGGACCATTCCGAGATCGTGGACCTCGACGCCCATGGACATCAGCCCTGCAGATACCGCAGAACGGATCATATCCGATGATACCCTGGTATCCATCGCAATCGCAATCGGACCAGGTCCGAGGACCTCCGCTATCGCCTTCCCCGTCTTCAGGGAAAGCTCGCAGCTGAGATACCCGTTCGCCTCTCCGCGGATCCCGTTGGTACCGAACATCTTGGACATCTCACTTCTCTCCGCGTATGCGCTCCTTCAATTCGGTGATGACCGGTGTGGTCTCCGGATCGATACCGGCGGCCTCAGCCATGTAGACCGTTACATAATCTCCGAGTATCAACGCGCGGAACACTCTCTCCTCGTGCGACGAGCCTGCCACGGCGACGAGGTCGAACGGGAATTCGAGGGATTCGATGTTCTTCACCGCATTGTTCACGGGACCGCCTGCTGCGAGGTCGTTCTCTCCTGTTAGGACTATAAGCCTCAGATTCTTCCCCTTGTACTCCGCCCAGGGATTCTGCTCGCAGTACCTGAATTCTGATAGAGCCGTATCGAAGCATATGGTCTTGGCGTTCTCGTTGAATGCAGCCTTCCATCTTAGGGAGACGCACTTGTACTTGCTCTCCGTGCATATCACGGGTACGGACCCTTTGTACTTGTCCGCAAGAAGGTATGCGAGCGAGCCCGGGGATTCCAGATAGTTGCGGTAGTTCTCCAGCGATGCTAGGCATCCTTTGAGTCTGTTCTTGAATTCCGGAAGGCCTATGGATGACATTATGGCCGCGATGTATCCGATCATGAATCCCGCGGAGTATCTGGGCTGGAATCCTGTGGGAACGGTGAGGACCGGGATGCCGTCCTTCTCCGCTATGCCCTTTATCTTCCCGCCTGAAGTGATGACCACCATGACGGCCCCTGTCGCCTTCACCTTACGGTACATCTCAAGGGTCTCGTCTGTGTTGCCCGAATATGTGGCGATTATCGACAGCGTCTCCTTCCCGACCCACTTGGGGATTATAGGGGACCTGTTGGTCGTAAGGGGCATGTCCAAGTAGTGGGCGCAGCAGTTAGCGACGATGTTCGAAGCTATTGCCGAACCTCCCATCGCACCCATGAAGATACCGTTCACCTTCCTCGTGCCGAGATCGATCTCGGTATCGATGCTGTACCTGATGTCTTCAAGGAAATTGTGGAGTCTGGATCTTGCCTGCGTCTGCTCCGTTTCACTCCCCTCCTTTCATGTTGCAGACCACCGCATCGGCAAGGATTATCCCTTTGATGGCGCGTTCCATCAGTCCGCCTTCGATGTCGATGACCTGCATCTTCAGATCGTACTCCGGCAGCAGCTCCATCACAGTATCCTGGATCCTGTTGAGAAGTTCCGAATCGGTCTTTATCCTGAACATCAGGATGATGAACTCGTCGCTATTGCTGTCCTCGGTCCAGCTGACTATCTCGTTATGATCGAATTCAGGCAGCTCCCCGGCGAACGCCAGTCTGCCCAGGACCTGATTGACCAGCATCTTGCATCTCTTGTGGACGGCTCTCAGCTCTCCCACGCTGTAGATCACCGGGACTCTGTCTCTCATCTCCGCCGATATCTTCAGGGTCCGGCAGTCGTCCCATACCGAATCGCGGTACTCCGTCAGTGAAGGAAGCACTGCTGTCATGGCATCCTTGATGCCTGCGATCCCCATGGCCTCGTAGAGGTTGACCAGCGCCCCGATCTCGTATCCGGTGGCATCGAAGTTGTTCAGACCCGCCGGGATCGTCAATAGGTTGCCACTGTTGCTCCTGCACAGCTCTGCCAGCTTTCCGCCGGATGTGATACAGTGGATCCTGGCCTTCTTCCTCATGGCCACATCGTATATCGTCTCGATCTCGGGACTGTTGCCCGAATATGACATTATGATGACATCCGTCTTCTCGGTCACCCATGCGGGGACGGACCTGTCGACCATGGTGTGAACCTGAACTTCGGAATTGCTGAAAACGTATGAGGAGACCGTGTCTCCGGCGATACCCGATGCCTCGAAGTTGAACAGACAGATCATGGATGCCTTCGCCTGTTCGGGGACCTTGATCTCAAGGGATTCCCTGATATGCTCCGGTAATGATCTGCTGGGTACATCGGACATCATGTCTGCCGTCACTTTCCTTCCGTATTGCTCGGAAATAGCTTTGGATATATTATAAGGTAGCAAAACCATCATAATCATCCTTGGGTATGACTCATCCAATCCCCTATCTCAGGAGGCCCGTGAAATGAAGATCGCCATAGTGACCGACAGCTACTTCCCCACGCGCGACGGGGTCGCCACGCAGGTCCTCACCACCAGGCAGTGCCTGGAGAGGATGGGGCACGAGGTCTTTATCATCGCTCCGGACCCGGGAGAGAAGGACAGAGAGGAAGGCATCTACTACGTCAAAGCCAAGCCCTTCAAATCCTACGAGGGATACTTCCTTCCGACGTTCAGGCACAACAACCTGAAGATCATCAAAGAGTTGCAGCCTGATATCATCCACATGCACGGATGCACCGTGATGACACTGAAGGGATTGATAACGGGTCATTTCACCAAGATACCGACGATACAGACCTTCGTCACGATGGTGAACGAGGTAGCATACCAATATTCCCCTATCAAACTCCCGCCGAACTTCCTGAACAAGCTTGTCCAGATATACCTTAGACAGGAACTGAAGAGGCCAGACGCGATAATAGTCCCCACACCTCCGATTGCGAAAGAACTTCTTGCAATGGGGGTCAAGCCGAAGAGGATGGAGATAATCCCTGTCGGTGTAGACATAGACAGGTTCAAGAAGAACGACAAGGGCGACGAGATACGCCAGAGGCACGGTCTTGTAGGAAAGAAGGTGCTCATAACCGTGGGCCGCATGTCCTTCGAGAAGAAGGTGGACCTTCTGATAGAGACGATGAAGGTCGTTCCCGACGATGTCGCTCTGCTGGTGTGCGGAAAGGGCCCGTGCGACAAGGAATGGAGACAGCTCGCCGTCGACCTGGGGGTCCAGGACAAGGTTGTGTTCGCAGGATTCGTTCCGGATGATGAGCTCATCTCGTACTACTCATGCGCGGACATCTTCATCACCGCATCCAAGTTCGAGACCCAAGGTCTGACGACCCTAGAAGCGATGGCCTGCGAGATCCCTGCGATGTGCGCCAACGGAAGGGCATTCACCGATGTGATCAAGAACGGTGTCAACGGATACCTGTTCGAGACCACGGTAGAGGATTGCGCCAGAGTCATCAACGAAGGTCTGGCCCATATCGATGACCTCAAGAAGGGGGCCAGAGAGACCGCTGAGATCTATTCCATTCAGAACACAGCGGATGCTCTTGACAAGTTATACAAGGAAGTCGTTGCCGAGAAGAAGAGCAGATCCTGATCTCAGACGATCCTGTCGCCCTGTATCTTCTCGCCTTCCCCTACGACGGTCCCGTCTGCGAGGACCGCATCACGGATCTCCGCGCCTTTCTTCACGACACACCCGTCCCCGAGGATGGAATTGACTATCTTCGCACCGTCGACCTTGCAGCCCTTCAATATCAGGACGCGATCCAGATTGGAATCCTTGACGCATGAGCCTTCGGAGATTACCGTCTTCTTTGTTGATGAATTGGCTATCGATGCTCCGGGTCCGAGATAGAACTGGTCCCTCGTGCAGCATTCCACAGCTGAATCGAACCTCTTCAGACCGTACTCGCGCTCCGCTACGGCAAGATTGGCCTCCAGAAGATCGTGGGGGCGTCCCACATCCATCCACATGCCATTCAGCGGATAGGACTGGATGCGCTTGTCCTCTTTCATGAGGACATTGAGCAGATCCTTGGAGAAATCGTAGAATGAATTGTCGGGTACCCGGGACATAACGGATCTGTCGACCACGTAGACTCCCGCGTTGATCAGGTTGGAGAACACCTCCTCTGGTTTGGGCTTCTCCTTGAATTCCAGGATACGGCCGTCACCGTCGACACGTGCGATCCCGAACTCGCAGGGATTCTCAACGGGAGTCAACGCGATGGTCACCGTGGCATTGTTCTGGAAGTGAGTCTCGATCTCCTTCCTCACGTCGATGTCCGCGAACACGTCCCCGTTGGCCGCGACGAACACCTCGTCCAGCCTGGACTCCACGTTCTTGATCGCGCCTGCCGTTCCCAAAGGCTCGTCCTCGTAGGAGTAGACGATCCTGATTCCTAGATCGCTTCCGTCGCCCAGGGACTCCATCATGCCCGGCTTATACCCGCATGCGAGGATCACTTCCTCTATGCCTGCACGTGCCAGAGATCTCATCAGATACCATATGCAGGGCTTATCGGCCACCGACAGCATCGGCTTGGGCTTGTTCTCTGTCAAGGGGCGGAGACGGGTCCCCATCCCTCCTACCATCACTACTGCCTGTCTGACCTTCATTGACCTGCCTCGCGTACAAAGACGATATTCCTGTCCAGCGGGACCCCGACGGAATCCGCCACGGGCCTGCATTTGGTGCGCATCACATGCACTATAGGAACCGGAAGGGCTTCATCCGATAAAGACTCGTAGTTGCCCATGCCCTTGGCAATTATCATGTCGCATCCTTCGATCTCCCTCATGAGTTCGTCCGGGACACACCTCCAATCGATACCGATGTAGAACGTTCCCGTATCCAGAAGGAGATCCACCTCCCTGTCCAATCCGGAACGGACCGCATCCTCTCTGGTGACATCGTTCAGTACCGGTCTCCCTCTGACCATTCCGACGACCCTCTTCCCGCGGGAGCGGAGGTATCTTATCAGGATCTTGTCCAGCTGGGATTCGCCGCAGTTGTCGAACATGTAAACTATGGTCCCGGGCTTATCCAGCAAAGCTTCGATCTTGTCGGAATCGTCGTGTCCCAACCCCTGATCCATAAGGTCGTCGAACATCTCCCTGAACAGCTCCGGGTCATCTATGCCCCCGGTGGATCCGAAATCCATGATGTTACCGATGACTGCCACCATCAGGCATGCCCTGAGCTTATCTTCGGCTCTGTCAACATACCTCTGGGCGATGTCCATGTACTGCTCCGCTATGATGTCGGCGCGGACCTTCAGATCGTGGTACGGATCCTCTCCCAGTACGGCGTAGGATGCCTTATGCACCTCTGTGGCGACATCCACCGACTTCCTGCTGTAATCGAACTCCTGTGCGAACACCTTCAGGCTGTTCTCCACGGATGTCCTCTCGTCGGCGCCTTCAACCAATCTGGATTGGAAAAGGACACGCTTCATCAGACATGGTACGCAGTCGGTATGGATCCTCATGATACTCACGATGGAATCAACATATTCATAATCATCGATAGCCACGGTCGGTTCTTGGTTTTATCTCCTATCACATTTTCATTTTTCCCAATCAATGAAATCGATAGCAATTATCCATTGCTGGCTCTTTTCAGGATCCTCGGATTATCTGATCAGGATTCACAGTCTTCGTCAGATGTCCTCCAACGGGCCTTCTCGCCGGATTTAAATACATCTATGATTATTATCATAATTGATAATAATATCAAATAATGATAATGATGTGATCCGATGAAACTGACCGACGTCCTTTCCAATCCCGTAAGAATGAGGATAATGCAGCACCTGCAGATCAGCGGCGATGCCACGACAAAGCAGATTGCCGAAGCACTGAAGGACGTCCCGGCCCCGACGATCTACCGCCACATCAACTTCCTTCTGAAAGAGGGCGTTATGATCGTGAAAGAGGAGAGGAAGATCAGAGGCACTACGGAAAGGCTGCTCTCCATCAACACAGAGATGTGGTCGGCCGAGGTCAACAGAGACATCGCAAACACATCCTACCAGTTCCTGATGTCACTCTACGGGCAGTTCCAGAGATACGCCTCGAAGGAAGACGCCGATCCTATGGCCGATAGGCTTTGCCTCAGGACATGCATGATGCGCCTCACCGACGGATCATTCGACGCATTCCTCAAAGAATATGCGGAGCTCATCGGAAGATACCAGAGGAACGAGGAGAACGGAAAGGTCAGGAGCGTATCGATAATATCGGCACCTGTCGAAGAGGAGGCGGAGTGAATGGAATTCAGCGAGGAGAGAGTGAATATCGAAGGGAAAGTACGCCTGGGAGCCACAGTCACCAGGAACGGCAGGGAAGTGAGTCCGGCCATCGTGCTGATCATGGGCACCGGGAAACTGGACCGCGACGGGAACGGGACGGGTTACAAGATGAACCTCTACAAGAACATGGCATACATGTTCGCGGAGCACGGGTACGTTGTGGTCCGCTACGACAAGAGGGGGACGCACGGATCCGAAGGCGACTTCAACAGCGCCGGTCTCAGCGATATCGTTGACGATGCGGTTTCTGTCGTGCAGTACACCAAATCGCTTCCGTATGTGGATGAGAGCAGGATCATCGTATGCGGGCACAGCGAAGGTTCCATGATAGCCACCCTGCTGTCCCGGAAAGAGGATGTTGCAGGACTGATACTCCTCGGCGGAGCTGGCATATGCCTCAGGGAGGCCCTGGATTACCAACAGATGCTACTTGATAAGGAGGCCAGCGAGAGGAAGGGCATAGTCGGTGCCATCATGCGCAGGACAGCCAACGCGGAGAAGACGGCTGCCAAGACCGATGCTCTCTTCGAGAAATGCAGGAATAGCAGTGAAGATACGATACGTATCAGCGGTTCCAAGGTCAGCGCCAAATGGTTCAGGGAGCACGGATCCTATACCAGCAACGACTTCGAAGAAATGATCAGGTCCTTCGGAAAACCTGTGCTGGCTATCACCGGTACCGCAGACCTGCACATGGACTACAGGAGATTGGATGCCCTTAGAGACATCCCCTCTGTACAATGCTTCACCCCTGAGGGCGTGAACCATATCCTCAGGAAGGTAGATGACGACAACAGGATTACGGGCATCAGGAAGCAGTACGCCCGTCTGGCCTCCCGGCCGATGGACCAAGACACCGCAGAAACCATCTTCAGGTGGTTGTCCGCTGTTGCCCCTGCAGGGGAATGAGAGTTCAGCTACCCCGCATTAAAAGGGGTCGAAGGGCCCTTTCTTTTTTATATAACCTATATTATCGCACAATACATGGCAGCTGACAAAATATGCTCTTCATGCGGTAAGAGGCTCATCGGCCACGGCAACACTTTCTTCAAGTGCCCCAAATGCGGGGAGTACGAGATCGGAAGGTGCGACCAGTGCCGTGACCAGAGTGTACCCTACGAGTGCAAGAAATGCGGATTTATAGGACCATGAGGTGTTGAAATGGGACAGATTGTTGCAGGATATGACCTCATGCCCGAGGGAACAGAAGTGGATCTCCAGACTATCATCGATAAGCTCCCCACCCTCATCCCGGCAGGTATACAGATCACTGAGACCAGCATCAACCCTGTTGCATTCGGTCTCATGAAGATCACAGCCGGTTTCGTTGTTGACGACACCGACCAGGAAATCGGAAGCAAGCTTGAGGAAGCACTCCGCGCTATACCCGGAATCGCCGAGATCGAGTGCGTTGCATCCACGGTTCTCTGAAGAAACATCTCACGGAGGGTAACACCCTCTGTTCTTTTCTTTTCAGGATATCATGACCCTTTACAAGTTCCCGTCGGGAAAAATAGTGTCCGACGAGGACTACAAAGCGACCTTTGCTGAGGAGTACCCCTCCGACAGGCCCGAGGCCGCGCCGGATTACGTGCCGCCCTCGAACGACGGGAACAAGCAGGTCGTCTTCGACGAAAACGATGAGGAAGACGAGGAATAAGGCTTATCCTGCGGACAAAATTTCAGCGGTTAAGTTCCGACCTTTAGACCTCAATAAATATGGTAAGTACCATTAAGGAATCATGGGATGCGTATGCAAGTACTGCGGCACTATGAATGATGAGTTGAACCCATTCTCAAGATGCATGATCTGCGGTCAGCCTCTCGAGATGAGATTCGAGCCAGCATTCTGAATATACTTTAAGATTGAACCAAGACAGGGGGCTTTTTCGCCCCCTGCACCTACACCTAAAGAACCATCCGAAAACCTTTCATCACAGGTTCCCTCCTTTCGGGATACCCGCTCTTAGTAACACGAATTCTATATTCGTGTTACTGTATTTTTCATCTGGACAATAGCTCCAACTCGGTTTGAAAAAGGCATGAAATGATCGAATCGTGTTACTGCAGCAGGAACCTCTGCCAAAACCTTTCCCAAGATTAACTCTAAATAAATTAGAGTTCACTCTTCTGAAAATCTCTGCCTGACTTCTGCACGGATGTCAGCGGGAATATAATCATCAATTACTTCATCGATCAGTATACCATTCTGCGTCAGCTTAAGGGCAATTTGGTATATTTCAGAAATCCTCTATTCCTTCATTTCCTCGTATTGCTCCTTCGTATAGAGCTCCCCATCTTGGATAGCATCTTCAATGGCATGCTTGCCCCATGAAGCGTGAAGTTCCTCTTCTATCGACATCGATATCACTCGTTTGTCAACTTCCTTCTGATCTCAGTACGGATGTCATCGGGAACGCACATATCTATCGCTTCATCCATCGGCATACCATTTTGAATCATCTTAAGGACAATACGGTATATGTCGGCAATTCTCTTTGCCTTGACCTCCTCATACCGGTCTTTCATTTCCCCGTATTGGTTCTTCATTTCCCCGTATTGGTTCTTCATTTCCCCGTACTGGTTCTTCATTTCCCCGTACTGGTCCTTCAACTCCTCATATTGACCTTTCACTTCCTCGTATTGGTCCTTAGTATAGATGTCACCGGCCTCGATACCGTCCTCGATGGCATGCTTGCCCCA
Source organism: Thermoplasmata archaeon (assembly GCA_015063235.1). GTDB lineage: Archaea > Thermoplasmatota > Thermoplasmata > Methanomassiliicoccales > Methanomethylophilaceae > Methanoprimaticola. The sequence continues at coordinate 34,933 of SUSW01000007.1, forward strand.
TGAAGCGTGAAGTTCCTCTTCTATCGACATCGATATCCCTCTTATCTGTCCGTAAATATAATCCGCGTCAGGGATATTATACTTGCTTTCCAGCCTTTCCGCGCGTTCTCTGTCATTCAGACCGCCCCCGAAAAGGGTGTTCAATACACCGTGGACAAAATCAGGAGAGTCATCGGGATCGCTTATGTTGATGGTGATGATGTGCTCCCTGTCATAGAAACAATCATCCGAATTCCTGTCACACAGAACATAATCCGTAACCTTGTTCCTATCCTTCTTGCTGGGGTCCAAGATCACCCAGAGACTCACCGTCTTACGCAGCCCGCTGTAATCCGACTTCTCGAAGTATATCCCCTTCTGATTTGAGATCATCGTCGATGTGTAGTATACGGCACGGTCTATCAGAGAATAACCGCTGGGATTCGGGTCCCCCTGTCCCTCCAGATCCATCAGAATACCTATCTTACGGTTATCCGGGGAATCGATCTCGAAGAAGTTGTCCAGTTCTATCTTCTCGTTGTTAGCGTTGATGAACTCCGTATTGCCTTTGGCCACCTTCCTGCCTTCCCTGATGGGCAGACACGCACGGATCTCCTCGATCTCCATATCCCTGTACTCGTCCACCAGACCCTTCAGGATGGTGGCCAGGATGTAGGAGTCCTCCATGGCGTTCTTGAATATCGTATCTAGGTTTCCTTTATTCGATGATGCTCCCGTCGGGTTTTCGCTTCCGCTGATCATGATACGTAGGATGAATCGAAGTAAATAACATGAGAGGGCTTTTTCTAGGCTCTTTAATCTGAGACCTCCCGAGCGCCCATCCTTTATCTAGGACATATCCATGTAACGGTGCCACTGTGATGATCGTTTTCGAGCTGATCATGATGATAGACGGGCGAGCTGAGTGGCATCTTCTGATAAACGACGAACGACGAATCGTCTGTAAATATGCGTATATATTGAGATTGGATTGGCCGGAACATGCCCGTATTGCAGATAGCCTTGGATCTGATGCAACTGAACAGAGCCGTCGTCATAGCCCATGAAGCGGTGGACGGCGGAGCCGACTGGGTCGAAGTGGGGACCCCTCTCATAAAGAGCGAAGGGGCGGAAGCGGTACGCACGCTCCGCAGGGAATTCCCCGGCAAGAAGATCATCGCCGACACCAAGACCATGGATGTCGGAGGCGTGGAAGTTGAGATCATGGCCAAAGCCGGTGCCAACATCATCACCGTGCTGGGTCTTTCCGAGGATTCCACCATAGAGGAGGCTGTCATGGCAGGAAGGAAGTACGGAGCGGAGGTCATGGTCGACATGATCAACGTCCCCGATAAGCTCCAGCGTTCAATCGAGGTCGAGAAGCTGGGCGTCGCATACATCTGTCTCCATATGGGCATAGACACGCAGATGAAGGGCGAGGAACCGCCCATCGACATCCTCAGGAAAGTCGTCGAAGCGGTATCCATACCGATCGCGGTCGCAGGAGGCATCACGGCCGAGAGCGTAGGGCAGTATGTGGAGGCGGGAGCCACCGACATCATAGTCGGCGGGGCAATAATCAAGACAGGAAACATCAAGGAAGCCGCCGAGAACGTGAAGAAGGCGATGGCCGGAGCGAAGATCGATACGGGTATATCGAAGAAATACACCGAGGATCAGCTGTTCGAAGCATTTTCTAAAGTGTCCACATGCAACATATCTGATGCGTTCCACAAGCAAGGTGTCATGATCGGGATCCTTCCGCAGTCGCTGCAGCACAGGCAGAGGATGGTCGGTCGCGCTCTGACGGTCCAGACAACCAACGGGGACTGGGCCAAGCCTGTCGAGGCGATAGACCATGTGAAGAAAGGCGATGTCATAGTAGTGGATGTCGGCGGAGCCCCCGTTGCGGTATGGGGCGAGCTCGCCACATGCTCTGCGATGGTCATGGGTGCCGCAGGTATCGTCATAGACGGCGCCATAAGGGACATCGATGACATCAGGGATCTGAAGTTCCCGGCGTTCTCGAGGACAGTCGCACCCTGTGCAGGCGAACCCAAAGGATACGGGGGAATCGGTATCGAGGTCACCGTCGGGGGCCAGAAGGTCAGGACGGGAGATTGGATCATAGGTGACGAGAGCGGAATCGTCGTGGTCCCGAAGGAAATGGCCGTGGAAGTGGCCAACCGTTCCCTGGATGTCCATGAAAGGGAGAACCGTACGAGAGAAGAGATCAAAAGGGGATCCACTCTCTCGAAGGTAAATGAATTGTCAAAATGGGAACCCGTTCAGTAATAGTGACGGGTCCCGTTGAGCTCCTCATCGAGCTTCTTGAGCCTCTCGATACGCTCTGCGGTCGGAGGGTGAGTACTGAAGAGAGCAGCGAATGCAGAGACCTTCTTCAGTCCGAATGGATTGCTGATCCACATGCCCGCACTGGATGTGTTGCTGTAATCGTTGGATTGGGCAGAGCATCCCGTTTCCAGCCTGATGAGGGCGTTCGCCAATGCCATGGGCTTGCCGGTCAGCCTTCCCCCGGCCTCGTCGGCGTAGTACTCCCTGTTCCTCGAAATTCCCAACTGGACGAGCATCGCTGCGAATGGCAGGGTTATGTCCGCTATGATCGCGATTATCAGACCCGAGGGGTTGTCCCTGTCGTTGAAGATCGCGCTCCAGACCGCCATCCTTGTGACGAACGTGATCATAGATGCCATCGCCGATGCTGCGGACATCACGAAGATATCTCTATGCTTGACGTGTGACAGCTCGTGCGCCAGCACTCCTTCGAGCTCATCATCGGAAAGCAGGTTCAGAAGGGGCCTTGTAGCTACGACCGCCGCATTGCTCGGACTGCGCCCGGTAGCGAACGCATTCGGCATGTTAACCTCTGATATTCCGACCTCAGGCATGGGAAGCCCCGCCTTCTGGGAGAGCCTGTAAACGGTGTCGTAGAGCCTGGGCTCCTCCTCGCGTGATATGATATGGACGTTGTTCGCCCTCAGCGCCATCTGTTTGGAGAAGAAGAACGAGGCGAACGTGATCATCAGGGATATGCCCAGCATCACATAGAATCCGACCCAGGTGTTGTTGAATATCGCACCTACCACGGATCCCAGTGCGACTAGGATACCCGTCATAGCGACGAACATGAATGCCGTCCTAAAATGCCATTGCCACATTTCGATCGATAAGGATTTGTTAGTACTTGTATAAAAATATATCTGATAATCGGACACAGACGTCGTACTTATAGGGATCAAGATACGATTCACTGAAACTCACTGGAATGAAGAAGGGAATGCCGGTAACGGCGGGGGTCGAACCCGCACACCCATGCGGACATGGGTGCTCTGCCGAGAGCCACGTTACCGGCTGGTTAACGGATGCTGCAGTTGTCTGCGCCGCCACCTTGGCGGTGGTCGGCCAGCTTGACGCTGTGCGACGATCGCGGCAGCGAACCCAGTCCCCGACCCCTGGTGGGCCGCGGGACTTTGCCTGCTGTGTTGTGACGATCGGTTCCATTGCTGCATAATGCGCGGGGGTCGAACCCGCTCCCCCTGCGTGAGACGCAAGGTTCTGCCGAGAACTGATCTGATGGCCGGCAGCTAACCTGTCCCCGACCCCTGGTGGGCCGCGGGACTGTGCCTGCTGCGGTTATTGCTAACCCTGGTGCCTCACACCGCTGCCCCCCAGGGGGCGCGGTTGGGGCTGCTTATGTCCGAACGGGCGCTGCACCAGCGTGGTGCTGGCACAGCTCGAAGCTGAACGGACTGATACGGACCATGATCATATTATGCGAACCGCACGGGTGCTGAACCCGCTCACCAGCGTGGTGCTGGCGAGCTCGATGAGCTATGACGGTTGTACAACAGATATTCCGTTAACGCGCAGGACTTTCGCCTGCGCCCAAGTCTCCGAAGCCGCTTGTGGCGGTGACGGTCGACAATCCTACAAACGAGGAGTTGTTTTCTCTTGGTCGAAAATAGACTTGGTTTGTGAGTATATAAAGGTTTTGGGGTAATGGTTTAGACAGTATAAACAATCAGACAGTCCATTGGAGACTAACTATTTTTATTATAATTAAATAATAAAAAAGAGCCATAATTAGACGTACTGGCTCAGTTTCGTTCATTTCAACTGGTAGACGTTGCCGACGTAAAAGTCGTTGACCCCTTCAAGGCCCAGATGGACCCTGAGATTGACGATACCGTCCCTTCCGACGCAGTGGTTGATGTAGAGCTCCGGGATGGATTCCAACATCTCCGCATATTCCTTAGCGACAGGCTTCTTCTTCTTTTCAAGGAAGACCGGTCCGATGAATACGGTGATCTTCTTGCCGATGTGCTCCTGCACGTCGGAGATGACCTTATCGGGCATGCACGAGCAGCGTCCGCTGATCAATGCGACCTTCATACCGTCTTCCACGACGAGGAACGTCTCTCCGTATCCCTTTTCGTCGTAGAAGAAGGGTGTGATGTGAATACCGGGAAGGACCTCCGTCCATACTCCGATGTCATGGAAAACAGTCTTTCCCATGTTCTCCTCGGACAGCCCGGTCCTTGACAGCAGCGTCCTCTTCCCGTACAGTCCTTCGGGACAGTGGACATCGATGGATGAGGATCTGTTCTTCAGGAGGCCGTTGAGACCTCCCGAGTCGCATGGATTGCTCTGGGAAACGACGACCAGATCGATGGAGTCCGGTTCGATGCTAAGCCATTCCAGATTGTGTGCAAGGTATCTGGGGCGCATACCTGTGTTGAAAAGTACCCTCTTCCCGTCCTTCTCGATGAGCATGGCGGTGCCTTTGGCGCCGATCAGACTGGTACCGGGTATAGAGCCCTCGTCGTAAACACATGTGATCTTCGTCGTCATCGTCATACCTCAGCGGTGGTAGAGTGAATCGGGTATATCCTTACAAATCCTATAAATGGATTCCAAGGGGACCTGCCCATTGGCAACCCAGGCGTTGACCCTCTTGGGGACTGTGGTCACCGCCATTATGGCGGTGGGCTTGTCCGGATCGTCGATGTAGTCGGTCTCGATCATGAATCTGTCCGTTCCCTTGGACAGCGCTTCCTTCGTATTGGATTTGGATGCTGGGATGGACGGCATCACGCCGCAGGTCTCCTCAGGTGTCACCCATGGCGGCGAGGAATGCTTGACGACCAGTCCTCTGTCCAATCCCGCCCTGTCGGCGATCTCGGCCAAAGATGAGTCCGTATCATTCTCGTTCTCGCAATGGATTATGACTGGCACGTCATTCTCCCTTGCCAATTCCATGCCTCTCAGGAGCACCCTGTTGGAGGCATCCCAAATATCCCTATCCACAGGGAAATGGGGTCTTCCGATCTCCCCGATGGCGCATGCGCGTCCCTCGGCGACGTCCTTCGCCGCTAGCTCCATTCCCTCGATCATAATCTCCTCGGCCTTCTCCAATCCGTATACCTCGGCCAGGGATATCAGAAGGATGGGATACGGACCTACTGCGATGTTGATCTCCAGATCGGTCTGCTCCTTTGCTTTGTCAGCCAATGAGTATGTGACCTCGTAGGACCTGGCGAAATCCTGCCCGCATGTGATCGGCACCTCCTTATGAGGAAGCGTCACAAGCGTGAGCCCGGTACCGCCTGCGGCCTGGAATTCCTTCAGAGCATCCACATTCCTCCCCGAGGGGCTCATGTGGAGATGATTGTCGTAGACGGGTACTCTGTCGCTCATGTTCCGATGAACGGCATAAGATATTAAATCAGACTCGGTCCATCCATCAGTATATGGATTCGAATCAACGCTTCCTGCTGAAGGCGTTCAGGAAATACTACAAGGTGAACACCCCCATCCTACCGGACAGGTTCACCCGCAGGGAGTTCGGATTCATGTTCTTCGACAAGACATATGTGCAGAGGCACATGGGATTCACCAGCCCCCAGGACCTCCACAGGTTCATGATGGGTCAGGTGCCGTCCCACAGCTACTACTCCACCTCCTACTACAGGAAACCGGATGCACCGACCATGGATGAGAAGGGATGGATGGGCGCGGAGCTGATCTTCGATCTGGATGCGGACCACTTGGAGGGAGCGGAGAACATGACCTATGCGGAGATGCTGATAGAGATCCGCAGCCAGATGATGCATCTGGTCGATACGTTCCTGATGGACAACCTGGGATTCCAGGAGGACCAGATCCACATCACGTTCTCCGGGGGAAGGGGATACCACGCACATGTCAGGACCCCAGACATCATGGGTCTGGGTTCCCCGGAGAGGAGGGAACTGGTGGATTTCATCACCGGTTCCGGTCTGAACATAGACTGGGTGTTCCCGTACAATAGGGTCGCGACATCCCAGATAGCCACTGGGAACGGTGTGAGGACCAACATCGCCAAGGACAGGCTGATCCCTCCCGAGGATTCCGGAGGGTGGAAGCTGATGATGAGGCATGCCCTCATGGATGTCGTCACCGACATGTGCGATGGGGACATCAAGCAGTTCAAGAAGGAATATCCAAGTATCAAAGGAAGCCAGTCGACCACCCTGATCAAGGCCCAGGAGGAACTGAGGAAGACCAGGGGGATACTGTTCGAGAAGAACACGATGGCCATCCTGTCACAGCCCACACAGAACATCCTCATCAAAATCATGAAGGAGGACATGGCCCCCAGGCTGTCGGGAGAGGTAGACGAGCCCGTAACGGCGGATATCAAAAGGCTGATCCGTCTGCCGGGTTCCGTCCACGGGAAGAGCGGACTCAGGGTCACTCCTATTACGAGAGCGCAGCTGACCGATTTCGACCCGCTGCAGATGGCCGTTCCCGACGAATATTCGGATGACGAGGTGAAGATAACGATGAGAAAGGATACCAAGTTGGATATGAAAGGACAGCATTTCGACCTCAGCGGAGAGACCACCGTACCCGAATACGCTGCAATTTTCCTGATAGGCAGGAAGATGGCCTCATACGGTTTCGCGTCCGAGGAGAGCAAGAAAGAGAAATTGTTCTGATCTCCGACATCTGGCACATGTTATTTTTCCAGGCTTTGGCCCCATTCTTCTCCCTATGATACAGATAGGAACGCGCGATACTTTTATAAAGGACCCCTTTATCACGTCAAAACAGGTAATTAAAATGAAAGCATTCCTCGTATCAGGAACCTATGCCGACCCCAGGCAGAACCAGCAGCCTTTCGCAATCGAGATGGCAGCTGCCGATGAGGCCGCAGTAAAAGAGAAGGCACTCTCAACAATCGGAAGCAAGCACAAGCTCAAGAGATGGCAGATCAACATCGCCGAAGTCAAAGAGCTCTCTGCAGACGAAGTGACCAACCACGTCGTGAAATACCAGATCGGTGAGTGAACGTGAACGACGACGAACTCCGTCAGATGTTAGCTCTGATGGAATCCTACAAGAACAGGACCGAAGCGCTGAGCCGCCAGGTCACTGTGCTTCGCAGCACCCTCGACGAGGTCAACATGGCCAACCAGTCCATCAAGGCTCTGATGGATGCGAAAGAGGGCGACGAGATCATGATTCCGATCGGAGCTTCGTCATTCATGAACGTCAAGGTCACCTCCAACAAGAACATCATCGTCGGCGTCGGATCCGGGATATCCGTTGAAAAGACCGCCGAGGACGCAAGCGCTTACATGGAGATGAACGCCGCTGAGCTCAACGAGGCGCTGAAGAAGACAGTCAACGCCCTCCAGGAAGTCCAGCAGGCGCTCTCGACCGTGTCTGAGGCCGTTCAGATCGAGTATCAGAACAGGCAGCAGGCCCCGAAGCAGTGAGGCGGTATGGGATGTTCGATTCTCTCAAATCCAAATTGAAAGGCATCTTCAGCAAAGCAGACAAGAAGCTCGATGAGGAGCAGATATACGGAAAGGAAGAAGAGAAACAATCCCAGCCTGCCGCTCCCACAGAAACCCCAGCCAAACCCATTCAGGATTCTAACGTTCCCGCACAGGAGCCCGTCAAGGCGGAGCCTGTGAAGGAACAGCCCAAAGAGGAGCCGAAGCTCTCCAGGAAAGAGAGGCTCAAGCTCCAGAAGCAGCAGAAGGTCGCAGAGAGCGGACGCAGCTCAGAAGCGGTAGTATCCGACAGCGGAAAGAAGATCAAGGAAGCGGCACTCGACGAGATCCTCGACGAGATCTACTTCACGCTTCTCGAAGCGGATGTGGCCGTTCCCGTTGCGGACAAGATCAGGGAGGGCGTGAAACAGAACCTCCTCGGCAGGAAGTACGACCGTTCCTACTCTTTGGAAGAGGTCGTCGAGATGGCCGTCAAGGACGCGATCAGGGATGTCCTCGAGATCAACGAGTTCGACTTCGACGACTGGATCACCAAGCAGAAGAAGCCCACGGTCATCATGTTCGTTGGAATCAACGGTACCGGCAAGACCACCGCCATCGCGAAGATCGCCAACCGCCTCCAGAACAGCGGAAAGTCAGTTGTGTTGGCAGCCTGCGATACGTTCAGGGCAGGCGCGATAGAGCAGCTGACGATCCACGCCGACAGGCTCGGATGCAAGATCGTCAAGCAGAACCAGGACGCCGACCCCGCAGCAGTCGCCTACGATGCAATCGAGCATGCCAAGACCAAGTTCAAGGACGTGGTCCTCGTGGACACTGCAGGGCGTATGCAGACCAACAGCAACCTCATCGAGGAGATGAAGAAGATCGTAAGGGTCTCCAAACCTGACCTGAAGGTCTTCGTAGGAGATTCCCTGGCAGGCAACAACGCTATCGAGCAGGCCAAGGTCTTCGATGATGCTGTAGGTATCGATGCAGTGATCCTCACGAAGATCGACACCGACGCCAAGGGCGGTGCGGCGCTGTCCATAGCGCACACCATCGGAAAGCCCATCGCGTTCGTGTGCAACGGTCAGGAATACGAGGACATCGTCAAGTTCGACACCGAGTGGATGATCGCAAGGATGTTCGACGAGTGACCGTCACATACAGAGCTTGTAGAACAGCGAAGCGAACACCTTCGTATCGTCGATCAGATTATCGATCACCAGATACTCGTTCGGAGCGTGCAGGGAACCGTCTCCGGTCTGCCATGCGTAAGCGTCGAATCCCTTCAGCCTGAAGAAGTTGGCGCATGTGCCTCCTGAGATACCGACGGGGGAGGGCCTCCTTCCCCTTATCGATTCCACCGATTCGGACAGTGCTGTGAACCCTTCCGACTCCGATGAGGAGGGCCTTCCCGCAACCGCCTTCTGCAGAACTTCGACTTTGATGCTGGCACCTGTGGATTCAGCATACACCTGTGCGATCTCCTCGGCCATCCTGATGATGATGTCGAGGTCGTATTCGGGTATGACGCGGATGTCCATGCAGAACTCGTCGTATCCGGGGATGGTGTTGACGTTCTCCACGGTCGCTATCCTCTTGGTGGGCTCGAAGGTGGAATTGCTCTGAAGGAATCTGTCATCAGTTCTGTCAAATCTGTTCTCGAACGATTCCATCAAGTCCATCAGGAGAAGGGTGGAGACCTTGTATGCGTTTATGCCCAGACTGGGCGTGGATGCGTGGGTGGTCCTGCCCTCGATACTGAATTTCAGCCATAGGATGTTCTTCTCGGCGACGGCTATATCCTCTCCGTCGGGAGAGCAATGGTCGGGGACCATGATGATGTCCCCCTTCTTGAAGATGCCTTGATCAAGGAGATACTGAATGCCGTAAACACTGGAAGTCTCCTCATCCGCCACCAATGCCAGTCCGATGGACATTCCGTTAAGTTCCTGGTCCAGGAACTGCTTCGCGGCGAACAGTGACGATATGACGGACTGCCCGTCGTCCTCCGACCCTCTGGCGTAGATCCTGCCATCCCTGATGGAGGGCTCGAAGGGGGGCGTATCCCAGAGATCCTCGTCCCCTGTGGGCACGACGTCCATATGGGCGACCATCCAGACGGTGCCTTTCCCCCTGCCCTTCTTGACAGCGACGATATTGGACCTCATTATGCTCGGATCCAGCTCATCCGGAACGTCGTACCTCTGCACTTGATCGAAGCCGGACATATGGTTCATAAGGTAGTCCGCCTTCCTTCCCTCCCCGTCCCCATTGTTGACGGGGGCCAGAGCGGGGATTCTAAGCATGCCGGCTGCGGTATCGATTATATCCTGGCGGGACGAGTCGATGTCCGAGAGGATCTGTTCCAGGGTCTTCATGCTGCGGGGATGCAGTTAATCGTTTTTTTAGATAACTAACGGCTCGGAGGCGGGATATGGAGAGAAGAATGCCCCTTTCGGGACGTTTGTCCGTCAGACCCCGAAGAATGCCTTGACACCGGGTCTAAACAGGTAGTACAGGATCAAACCATCGATCACCAGGGTGATGATACTCACGAAGACTCCTGTGAAGAGGGAAGCGATACCCAATATCAGGGAGATCGCAGTGAATATCACTCCGAGGTACCACATTATCTTCCAGCCGTTCCAGAATCCTCCTGGAAAGGTTATTCATTCCGGTATGCGCGGTACCGGATCTCTGAGGAAGAATCATGCCAGATGGATAAAAACCGACTGGATTGGTGGAAAGGGCGGGAGACCCCGCCCGTATGATAAGATGGTTTCAGAAGAGGTCGTCCTTCTCTTTCTCGGCGGCCTTCTTCTCGGCCCTGGCCTGCTCGTCGGCCTCCTGGATCTCCCTGGCCCTGGCATCTGCCTCGGCCTTGATGTTCTCCCTGTCCTCCTTGGCCTTGGCCCTGACATCCTCGATCTGGCCCTCCAGCTCCTCGATGAGCTCTCTGGACTTGTTGATGTCGGCGATCATGGATTCGAAATTGTTCTTGTGGCTCTCGTCACCATCGACGGTGTAGCGGTAGTACTCCTTTCCGATGGTCTCGTAGAGCTCCCTTACCTTGTTCCTCTCGTCCTTGATCTGGGACTCGAGAGCCCTGACCTGCTTGCTCTCATCATACTTGCTGCTTGTCGTATTAAATGTAGATTTGGCCTTGTTCTTTGCATTGTCCAAGAATCCCATTCATAACACCTTTGGTCATGAATCGTGTATAGCATATTTGATGTTAACTAGAATCGAAATCGAATCGAATCTGCTAATATTTCAGAATCCGGGATATAGAAAGATTCACTTTCCATCGGTCCTGTGATGAAAACAGTACTTTAACCCGAGTTTGACAGATTTTCTCATCGGAACATCCGTCAAACTGCCAGTGCCCCTGCCCTTTTGGAGGGCGGGGCTGTTCACCCTGTTGTCGCAAGGGAAGGGTTGCGGGTCAACCCAAGGCGGAGTATGTTCACAGACGCGTTCAGATCG